>JBJKSB010000059.1:0-52411 GCA_046704385.1 Bacteroidales bacterium
CTGGCCAGGAAAAATCGTCGCAAGTAGTAAAATTTAATTGGAATAGTACATTTTATTGCGACGAAATTCACTGACTCATCATTATAGCGCGTGCATATATTGCACATTTTAAGCAACTTATATCTTAACTTGACAGCCTGTCCCGAACTTGATTTCGGGGGCTATGCCTTCAAAGGGGGTCAGGGGGATGAAACATTAATAATTTATTTATAAACCACAAAATCGACAGCCAGATAAACTACCAGGGTCGCTAATGAGTATAAAACATACCATTTTAAGGACAGGTATTTACTTAACGAAATCCCGATTTTTGATTTTACCAGTATTATCAGGCACCATCGCTCAAATAAATTGGCAATCAAGGTGGCGAATGCAATGCCCCACAAGCCCAGAAACCGGACAAAAATTAAACTGAGGGTGATGTTTAGTGTTATCTCTGTTAAGGAAACCCAAAGCAGAACTCCCGTTTTTTTAAGCCCGATGAAAATAGTCTGGGGAAAAAGTAGCCTGGGTATTACTATTAAAAGATAGAGGTTAAAAATTTTAGCACTATAAGAGAATTCCGGTGTAAACAAAAATTGAAAAATCCAGTTGCTGACCAGTAAAGTAATAATGGTTACCGGAAATAACAGGTGCATTAAACCTGTTGCATCTTTCTTAAGTTTTACCAATGCCTCGTTTAATGTATTGCCATTAAAATATGGAATCATGGAATTACTTAAGGCACTTGCCATTATAATGACCAAAGGCAATTCGCGTGCCCCGTATCGGAAAACAGCAAAAGTTGAAGCGTCAAAAAAGTGTGTTACAATTATTCCGTCGATATATTGCCCCGACCCACTCAGCAAAGCACTCCCAATAAGTGGAAAGGCCAGGTAAAGAAATTCTTTAATAAAAGGTGTCGATATTTTGAACCCAGAATATTTGATTAATATGCCTATCAAAAATAAAAACCGAATCGCATTGACCGCTATCAAGGCATTGATGGAATATTTTATGGGAAACCCTATTAAAGGGGGAATAATTAAAGCGGCAAACTGCAAACCATATGAAATTACAGCATAAATAATAATAGCTTTGGGTTGGTTCCGGGTCAAAAAAATATGCTCAATTAAAAAGCTGGGCGTATTTAAAAAAATGAAAGCCAGTAGCAGATTAAAATACGGGTAAGAAACATTGTGTGTTAACAGGTTACTAATCGAATTTCTGAATAGAACCAGAAATAAAACAGTGATGCCGCTAAACAGTATCAACAACAAAAACGTGTTAAAATAATCGGAATTTTTTGAGCTTCCATTGGGGGCCTTTACCAAAGACAAAAAAGACTGTAAAATTCCCCTTAACCAAAAATAACTCACCGCACTCGCTGCAAATAACAAAGCCTCATATTCTCCAATATCTGCTTTTTTATAATGTCGGGTAAACACCACTCCTATTAAAAACAAGGTAGCAAACCTTAAGAGTTGAATAAACTGAAAAGCTGAAGTATTATTTATATATCGGTTTAAGGCTTTCATTCAAATTTTTTTCAAATGTAGAGTATTGAATTTAAACTTTAAAATTGAAAATGAGATCAATTTATCGTTCCTGAAACTTTTCAAACAGTCAATTCGATACATCAATTGGGTAATTGGGTATATCAGACCGGTTCGCAATCCCGACAAAGGAGTAATTAGGTTTATCAGATTGGTCCGCAGTCCCGACAGAAAGGTAATTGGGTATGTCAGATTGGTCCGCAGTCCCGACAGAAAGGTGATTGGGTGTATCAGAACGGTCCGCAGTCCTGACAGAAGGGTAATTGGCATCGGCATACAGGCAATTCGATACGTCAATGGCGTACTTGGGTTTGTCAGACCAGTCCGCATTAAATACAGGGCCTTGCGCAAAATGTCAGCAGCCTTCGCGGTACATGCAACATAATACGTATTACTGTCAATGTTGTTTGCATTATGTTCAATGTTGTTCGCATTACCATCAATGTGTTCCGTACTAAGTTCAATGTGTTCCGCACTAAGTTCAATGTCTTTCGCAAATGGTTCAATGTTGTTCGCATTACCTTCAATGCCTTTCGCATAAAGTTCAATGCAATGTATATAATTAATTTTACTATTTTCGTGGGTTCTTTTTTGAATAGTAATTAGTTATATGGATTTTACAGGTAAAACTTTTTGGATTACAGGAGCCGCCTCGGGCATGGGTAAGGCAGTATCAGTGGCACTGGCTCGTTATAACACTCATCTGATTATTAGTGACCGCGATGCTGAGGGCCTGAAAATTACAGCCGGAAAAATCACTAAACTGGGCAGTACTGCCCGGGTTGAAGTGCTTGATATGTCGGATACCGAAGGAATTTTTAATACTGCTAAAAAGGTTTTGGATGATGGCGAAAAAATATCAGGATTATATCAATTTGCCGGAATTAGCCAGCGTTCGTTAGTTGTGGATACACCCATTGAGAACGACCGGAAAATTATGGAGATAAATTTTTTTGGAGTTGTTGCCCTGACCAAAGCTGTATTACCCAGTATGATTGAAAATGGGGGCGGCCAGCTGGCTGCCGTATCAAGCCTTGTGGGAAAATTCGGGTTTCCATACAGGTCAGCATATTCAGCATCAAAGCATGCATTACATGGTTTTTTTGAAACCATACTGGCTGAAAATTACAAAAAGAATATTCGGGTTTCAGTATTAATTGGAGGGCGAATTCAAACCAATATTTCAAAATTTGCCATTGAAAAAGATGGCAGTGAACATGGTAAAATGGATGCCGGACAGGCAAATGGTATTAGTCCTGAAAAGGCGGCCCAACAAATATTAAAAGGTCTGCGAAAAGATAAACGCGAAATACCTGTAGGAGCCGGTGAGCTAATCATTTTAAAAATTAAAAAATATTTACCGGGAATTCACGCAAAGATTGTGAGGAAACTTAACCCGATGTAACCTTTGGATGTTCATTGGAGGAATTAATTGAGTTTGAATTATTTCAGTGGAAGAAAAAATTAGTGAAAATTCGTGTAATTAGTGGAAAAAAGAAATATCATGGCAAAACGAATTAATGGAATACAACAACTGGGAGTAGGGGTTACCGATGTACAGGATGCTTTTAAATGGTATCGCACCAACTTTGGTATGGATATCAAAATGTTTGAAGAAGCCGCCATGGCCGAATTAATGTTGCCTCATACCGATGGCCAGCCCCGTTCGAGGCATGCCATCCTGGCTTTAAATATGATTGGCGGGGGCGGATTCGAAATATGGCAACATACCGGAAAAACACCCGAATCCCCAAAATTTGAAATACAAATTGGCGATTTAGGAATTTGTATCGGAAAACTTCGCTCTCTAAATGTACACAAAACATACAGCCAGTTTACTAAGTGGGGCATCGAAATACTTACCCAAATTGATAAAGATCCGTCAGGTAACGAGCATTTTTATGTAAAAGACCTTTATGGAAATGTCTGGGAAATTGTAAACGACACTTATAAATACCAAAAGACACAATCAGAAACCGGCGGTGTTTTTGGCGTAGTAATCGGGGTTACCGATATGGATGCAAGCCTGAAAGTTTACCGCGATATATTAAATTATGACACCATTATTTACGATGTTACCGATTAATTTGATGACTGGGCAGGCGTACCGGGTTGCGACAACACGTATCGAAGAATGCTTTTAAAACATTCGGAAAAACGGAACGGTGCATTTAGTCCGGTGCTGGGACCAACCTGTATTGAACTGGTTCAGGTTACCGACCGCAACCCCCGCGATGTATTTGAAGGCCGTATATGGGGCGACCCGGGTTTTATACATTTATGTTTTGACATTAATGGAATGGACGAACTCCGCGAAGAAGTTAAAGAAAAAGGATTCCCGTTTACCGTTGACAGCGCCAAAGCAATGGATACTTTCGATATGGGTGAAGCTGCCGGCAATTTTGCCTATATTCAGGCTCCTGAAGGTACCTTGATTGAATTCGTTGAAACCCATAAAATCCCCTTACTGAAAAAAATTGGCTGGTATCTCGATTTAACAAAAAGAGGAGAAAGACCATTGCCCAATTATATGTTTAAATTATTCGGATTAATGCGCGTAAAATAATTGTCCGCATTACAATTACCTTAGCACGTAATTAAAACTGTTTTAGGAAACCATGCTTTTTAACTCGTTGATTTTTATCTTTTTCGCCCTGGTTTTTTTCTCACTGTGGGCGGTGGTTAAAAAGCATACACAAATCCGTTTAATCTGGATTACACTGGCCTCAATGTTTTTCTACGGCTGGTGGGACTGGCGGTTTCTTTTCCTGATAATTATCAGCGGGCTTATTGATTATGGTGCAGCCCTTTTCATGACCCGCCACCCAAACCGGCGAAAATTGTGGCTTATTTTTTCCATTACCGGGAATTTACTGTCACTTTCAATATTTAAGTATTCTGGGTTTTTCGCCCAGAACCTCAGTAAACTTATGGCCCTGGCAGGAATACATGTCGATTTTCTGGATGCCATCCCAAATTTCTTTTTGATTACGCCGGTTGGTATTAGCTTCTACACCTTTCAGTCGATGAGTTATACACTCGATGTGTATCGCAAGGAAATAAAACCCACAAAGAATATCTGGCTGTTTTTTGCCTATCTGTCGATGTTCCCCCAATTAGTGGCCGGACCTATTGTGCGGGCTCAAAGTATAATACCCCAACTGGTAAATCCATTAAAGAATAAAGAAGAATACTGGGAAGGGGCAAAACTTATCATCAAAGGGTATTTTAAAAAGATGGTAATTGCCGACAACCTGGCTCCGTTGGTGGTTTCAGCTTTTAGTAAAGCCGACGTGGTTAACTCAAGTAATTATTGGTGGGGGGTAATTGCTGCTTTTGCTTTTCAGATATATTGCGATTTTAGCGGTTATACCGATATAGCACGGGGTTTGGGAAAATGGATGGGGCTCGAAATCCCCATAAACTTTAATCATCCGTACCTGGCAAACTCATTGAAGAATTTTTGGCAACGCTGGCATATTTCTTTGTCGAGCTGGTTTCGCGATTATGTTTACATTTCGCTGGGCGGCAACCGTAACGGAAAATTCCGCAGCGATGTTAATATGTGGATAACCATGCTGCTTTCAGGATTATGGCATGGTGCAAACTGGACTTATGTAATCTGGGGTGCCTGGCATGCGCTGTTTTTATCACTCGAACGGGTTTTAAAAAAGCTATTTGGGCCGGTGTTTAAATCTTTGCAAAAAATTAGCTTCTTAAATACATTTGGCCGCGTCGGGTCCGTGCTGCTGGTAGTAATCGTTTCGTGGACCGGCTGGGTATTTTTCAGAGCCAACAGTTTCAACCAGGCGGTAAAAATTCTTAAGGTAATGTATTCATTCCATTTTACTCATGCCCATGTCTTTAATCTTAATTTATGGGTATATTTGGGTATTATGGTTTTCAGGGAAATAACCGTTGCTTTAAAAATTGACCGGTTCTGGCCTTATACCAAGCCATCATTTAGTGTGGTTGAAGCTGTTTTTTACGGATTACTAATTGCCGTTATTGTATTTTTCAGGGGAAATGGCGCTGAGTTTATTTATTTCCAGTTTTAATTTGAAAACGCTAACCAATTTTGATTGATGAGGAACAGAGTTAAAATATCCATTACACTATTAAGCGCCGCTTTATTTTTATGGATAGCTGGGTCCATCTTTCCCAAAAATCCCAAACGATACCTGCGAGATAGATTTTATATGCAAAAAGCCCTTGCCAAACCTAAATATGATATTATAATTATGGGCGATTCAAGGGTTGTAAACGGAATATCTACCGAAGTATTTGATAGTATTTTGCCCGGTTATAAATCCCTGAATTTTGGTTTTTCAAATGGAGGCTTAAATCCCCAGATGTTTAAAGTTGCTGAATCAAAATTAAATAATTCAAAAAAAAACAAGGTAATGGTTCTCGCAGTTACAGCCTTAACCTTGCACGAAATAAGTTTTGATAATAAACACTATTTATCATTAATTACAACTCCGCGTGAGAAGCAAATGGAATTATTATATTTTGCCGGTGTAGCCAATTATTTTGCTCCGGTAAGTCCGGTTATCATTAAGAATTTAATTACCGGACACCATGAGCAATGGTACGATATGGTTCAGTTATATCATAAAAACGGATGGGCTGAAACCTCTACTCCCAGCCCTGATACAACCTACGCCATCCCTTATTATCGTAATGATTATAAGCATGCACTGGTTGATTACCATCAACTTGATGTAATTACCCGACAAATAAGAAAATGGACAAAAGAAGGAATTAAAGTGATTTGTTTCAGGCCGCCTACCACTATTCAAATGAAGGAGTTAGAAGAACAGGTGGGCCATTATGATGAAAACAGGGTTGCCAGGGCAGTTCAGGAGGCTGGGGCCACATGGGTACCTTTTAATTTTTCGGAATATAAAAGTTACGACGGCAGTCATTTATTTGGCACATCGGCAATAAAACTTTCAGAAAAGCTGGCCAATGAAATCAAAACGCAACTATAACACAAGGTATTGGGATGAGCATACTTTTCTTTTAAAACAGAATTTTCAAATCTGTTTGTTAATAGCCATCATGGTTTCCTTTACAGGATGCAAAAAGCAGTCAGTTTCATTCAATTTTATTTTACATGATGCCTGTATCATCAGTAATACAAAGGCTGATAATTCCATTGAGGGAAAACATTACCGTATAGCTTCCATTGAGAACAACAAAATTAGTTTAGATCAAAAACTACCAGAAAAATTAATGTCGGGATCATGGTATATGGGCTGGGGCAAACATACAAATTACTATAATGCAGGTGTTGAAAATTTACTACTTGTTAGTACCATTAATAAAAATCAGAATCAGATAGTAACCGGCCGGCTTATAAGAGGTGCCGGTAAACCAAATGTGGGAGATGAGATTATTTTCCTTAATGCACATCCCAATGGTTTTAAAAATTTTGGTGATAAAAATTGCATCAATACCTGGTGGTGGAAAAGTTTCCCCACAAACAGTACAGGTTTTAGTAATATCGTATATGACAGCAAGGCGGGGTATTGGGTAATGATTGTAAATTCATACGATGGAGCCAATTACAGTTTCCTGGCTAAATCGTTGAATTTAATTGATTGGGAACCTTTAACTCAAAAACACTTTATTGATGCTACATATTTTAAAGACCTGGACTGGGCAGGCTATAATTTAACAGGAGAAAAAGACGGTTCAGCATTAATTTCCGAGGTAATCCGAATAAACAATTTATGGTATATCTTTTTTGATTCCTGGGGAGTAGATGGTAAAAGATCGATTGGAGTCACGGCCAAATATAACCTGGAAGATACAAATCTTGTTTTGTCTCCGACTCTGGCATTGGCTCCTGGAGGACAATCAAGATGGGATGCCCAGTCGAGTTCTTATGCTAAAATACTGAAGTTCCACAATTTATATTTAATGTTTTATGATGGCCAAAGCCCTACGGGAATCGAAAATGTAGGATTGGCTGTATCAAACGACCTGATACACTGGCAAAAATCCGGTAGTAATCCTGTTATTGAAGATCACTATGGATGGCGAAGTGCAGATTATACTTCAGAACCGGTTTATGTTACCCAAAGTAACGATTCAATATTTCTGGTAATTACCGGTGCCAAAGGATGGAATGAAAATATTTTATGCCGATATATTAAGCGGGATTGCTACAAGCGCCAAAAAGGAAATGTTGACGATATACAATGGGGCGTTTATATTTCAACCGATCAGGGTAAAACCTTCACCGCTCATGCTAATAACCCGGTTTTTATAAACGACTATGGTAACCCTTGGGAGAATGAACATTTAGGGGCTTCAATGGAATATATTAAAACTGATACTGCTGAATTTTTATTTTACCAGGCAAAAACCAGTTATCCGGAATCAAAGTATAATATAAGGTTTAAGCTTCGGTAATATTTATTTAAATTGCACCGATTAACATGCTGAGGTAAGCAAATTATTAATTTAAATGTCTGGTAAACATAAATTTTTTCTCTTAACTGTTTTTTGTGCTTTTAGTTTTTCCGGCTTTGGCCAACTCCGTTTTTCAACTGACATAATATCCGGAGCCGAACAAATAGAAAGCTACCTGCCCTTACTTCAGGATAAAACTGTTGCCCTGGTGGCCAATCAAAGTTCCCTGGTTGGTAATACTCACCTGGCCGACACATTGCTTTCACTGGGGATACATATTTCAAAAGTGTTTTGTCCGGAACATGGTTTCCGGGGAACCGCCGATGCCGGAGCCCAAATAAATAATTCCGTTGACAGTAAAACCGGTTTGCCGATTATTTCACTTTACGGTAAACACAAAAAACCAACGCTGGCCGATTTAGACAAAATTGATTTTGTTTTATTTGATATCCAGGATGTTGGCGTTAGGTTTTTCACCTATATATCTACGCTTCATTATGTTATGGAGGCTTGTGCTGAAAATCATATTCCGATGATGGTATTCGACAGACCAAATCCGAATGGATATTTTGTGGATGGCCCTGTTTTGGATACCGCGGCCCGATCGTTTGTGGGGATGCATACTGTACCCATAGTATATGGAATGACCATTGGCGAATATGCACTCATGATTAATGGTGAACACTGGTTACCCAATGGTATTACATGCAATATCTCGGTAATTCCCTGTAAAAATTACACACACAATACTTTGTATAAATTACCGGTAAAACCTTCACCAAACTTAACCAATATTAAAGCCGTTCTACTTTATCCCTCGTTGGGACTTTTTGAAGGCACTGTGGTAAGTGTGGGCCGTGGAACCAATTCCCCTTTCCAGGTTTATGGCCATCCTCAGTTAAAAAAGGGTAAATTCGAATTTAAACCTGAAAGTAAACCTGGCGCTACCAAACCACTTTATAAGGGTGAAATTTGTCATGGTTATGATTTGTCAGCATTGCCCCTTGAAGCAATCGTCGCTAAAAGAAAAATTGACCTTCAGTATTTGTTAAAAGCCTATCATGACTTAAACAAAAAAGTAAAGTTTTTCAATTCGTTTTTTTATCGGTTAGCAGGTAACTCCATTCTTCAACAACAAATTGAAGAAGGATTAAGTGAACTACAAATCAGGCAGTCGTGGCAGGCCGATCTTGATAAATTTAAGGTTATAAGAAAAAAATATCTTTTGTATCCTGATTTTTACTAATATCAAGGTTATTTAACATTTCGAATGTCTTAATGGATTTTACTAATCGCAATCATTGTTGTCCGGTTAAAGTTAATTGGGTTGGGCTAAAGCCCAATATTAGCAGAGGTTTAATAGCCCCTGGCTTAAGCCAGGGGTAACTTAAGCCCGGAAATAAAATGGGCTTTAGCCCAAATTGTAAATACCAGAATCTAAGTATCGTTGTTTTTAATATCTGCAGTTTAGTCTATTTGGAACATTTTTCCCGAACAATAGTGAATCGCAATAAGTAATTTTCAAAATTAGCCTTGCCCAGCCAGTTTATTGCTTAAACATGGGTATAAACTGCGCCACGAGTACCGTAAAATTCGAGATAAAAAGTTTTACAGCTATGGCCAACAATATAATTCCAAAGAATTTTTTCATGATGTAAATACCAGCCTTTCCAACTATTTTTTCAATTACATGGGTCGATCTTAGTACAAAATAAACGAACACAATATTCAAAAACAGCGCAATAATTATATTTATGGTATGATACTCAGCCCTGATTGCGAGTATGGTGGTAAACGATCCCGCCCCGGCAATCAATGGAAAAGCGATAGGTACAATGGAAGCTCCGCCCGGCATATCGTATTTAAAAATATCACGCCCTAAAATCATTTCAAGTGCAAGAAAAAGCAACACAAATGAACCAGCCACAGCAAACGATTTTATATCCACCCCAAATAAACCCAATAAAGCTTCGCCTACGAACAAAAACGAAACTAAAATTACAAAGGAGACCACCGTGGCCTGCAATGCATTAATTTCACCACTTTTATTTTTTAAATCGATTATAATCGGGACTGAACCCAGTATATCAATAACCGCAAACAAAACTATAAATGCCGATACAATTTGAATTAAGTCGATATGCATAACCTTTTCGTTTAATTTTTAAAATGGCTGCAAATGTATAATTTTCTTTTAATCAATTGCCAGCTAAGTAGGTATGATAAAATCTGTTATTAAACTTGTCCGGATTTAAAATGCCTTTTAAAAGGATTCTTTGAACTAACCCCAATTATTCATCATAACAAAATATGATGAATAATACGGGCTAAATTTTGGGAAAGTATTTTGATCCTCTAACTTTAGGGATTGTAATACTAATATTTTATAAGGTAAATGAAAAAACTCTTTCTCCTATTTATATTATTAAATTCGGCTTTGCTTTATGGTCAGGAACTTGAAATAAAAATTGCCGAAGATGAGCCATATTATGTTCCACAGGAAATAAATGTAGAGATTTATCTGTTGAACACTTCAGCAGATTCACTGACCTATTTTAATTCATTGGGCCCTTCGTGGGATTCATTTAATGAAACCTGGGAATTAAGCGCTAACTATAAAGCAATTGAGGTTTTACCAATGAACGGAGCTTTCGACCACAAATTTCCCGATAGTACCATTATTACGTTACCTCCCGGAGAAAAAAAACTGATAAGGACTCATACCATTCCGCTAAAAACCGAGGGCTTTTACAGTCTTACCTACACGCAGGAGCAATCCCCGGAATTTGTAAGCAGGCAAAATGCCGATATGTCGGTTACCGATTCAATAATAAATAAAATTACCCGGTTTAAAGTATCAAAAAACCTGAAATTCAGGGTATATGAACAGTTCGATACTACCATTTACAAAAAAAACTCCATGACATGGGACGAATGGAGAGAATACCGGAATGTCAAAGTATTTACCCGCGACCATTATTTTGATAATATTTATGCGGCTCTGAAAAAGCCACAGGATGTATATTCGCTCGATATGTATTGCAATGGTTTTACAGCTGAAGATATCAGGCATATTGGACGGTTAAAGAACCTGAAAGCGCTTAAACTGTATTTTTTCGATCTGGATTCATTCCCGGCTGAAATAGCAAACCTGAATCTTTTTGAGCTTACCATATTACCTAAAAATGAAAAAGCTATCGATTTTTCTGCAGGAATTTCAAATAATCACACCCTGCGTGAGTTAAGAGTGAAACTATTTGGCCCCTTTCCGGAACAAATACTAAGTTTGAATAAACTAACCACACTCGATATAAGCGATGGTAATGTCAGTGCCTTGCCCGATTTAAGTGCACTGGAAAACCTTGAGGTACTCAACGTAAACAACAATGACATTGGCCCCTTGCAAAATGTTAATCTCAACAAATTGACTCATTTGAGCGATTTAGATCTGAGTGGAAATAAAAAGATCGACGATATTACGCCTTTGCTAACCTGTACCAATCTTGAATTTTTAGTACTTACACGTACCAGTATCCCGGAAATCCCTTCTGAGATTGAAGATCTGGATAAATTAAAAAGACTTAGCGTTTCAAATAAACTGACCACCATTTCCGACAGTTTGGGTAATTTGACTGATATGAGGTATTTAAGCTTTAGTGGTAACCGCAATCTGGATAGCATTCCTTACACCATTATCAGGATGAAAAACCTGTTACATTTCGACATGAGCCGTACCAATGTAAAAATGCTGCCCACAGGTATTTCTGAGTTACCTCTTGAAAAAGTTATGATATATAATACGCCCTGCGAGGTTACAAAAGACTATAAAGAGCTTAAGAAAAGGCTTAAAGATGATTTTAAAGAGTAATTTGTAAGCAGCGTTCGGTCAATAAAGCCAGTTGAATTACGAGTAGTAGTCTGAATTCGAAATTGGAAAGTTGGAATTATGTAACATGGTAATAATCCCTTTTTTCCACTATTCCATTTTTCAAAAAATGATTTAACAGATGTGTCAAACCATATAACGCCTCATTGATGTTGACACTAATACTTAACAGACAATCCTTCAAAGTAGTTGTTTTTTTTAGCCCTTTGTAAGGTAAAACTAAAAGTACTCCCTTTATCTTTTTTACTTTCAACCCATATTTTATCGCCATGTTTTTCAATAAATTCTTTACACAAAATAAGTCCCAAACCATTACCTTTTTCGTTATTTGTGCCGGGTAACGACGATTTATGTTCAAGAATAAAGAGTTTTTGAACCTGCTCCTGTGACATTCCTATTCCGTTATCGATGATTGAAACCACCACTTGGTGGTTTTCAGGATCATCATCACTTATAATATTGATTTTACCATTATTAGGTGTAAATTTTGCCGCATTCGACAACAAATTTCTAACTACAAGTTCCATGATATTTTCGTCCATAATTACCTCATGGTTAGTGTCAATTAAGTTAAAAACTGAAATGTTTTTTTTCTCGAAAACCTCTTCATGCTTTTGAAGGGTCTGTTCCATAAAATAAAAAAGATTTATCGTGCTTTTATTTGCTACAACTCCATTCAATTGTGAGTGCGACCAGTTTATAAGATTATGTGTTAAATTTACGCCCTGGTACGAGCTTTCATAAATTAAATCAATATATCGCTTAAGTTCATCCATACTAAACTCCTCAATTCTCTCTTTCAACACTTTTGACAATCCGTAAATAGATGCAAAAGGGCTTGATAAATCATGACCCAAAACTGAAAAGAGTATATTTTTAACCGAATTCAATTCATGAAGTTCTTTTTCGGTTTTATTTTTATTTATGGCTATATCCACTGCAATTCGCAATTCTCTTTCTTTAACCGGTTTTATAATATAAGCGTAAGGCTCAGTAAATTGAGCACGCTTAAGTGTTTCATTATCATCGTAGGCAGTAAGATAAATAACCGGAACAGGTTGTTGTTTCTGTATTTCATTAACCGTATCAATTCCATCTCTGCCTTCGCCCAGGTTTATATCACTTAAAATAATATCGGGCCCAAACCCCTTGGCTTTTTCAACGGCCTCTGTGTAATTTACCGCTGTCGCTACATTATAGCCCATTTGACTCAATCGATATTCAAGTTCATCAAGCGCTATAACATTATCCTCAATAACTAAAATGTTTGTATTCATCACTTTTCAAATTTAATGGTGAATTGCGTTCCGTTGTTCGATATAATATCTAAATCACCAAACAATTGGCGTTTTGATAAATTAAATATGATAAACATACCTAATGAATCTGTTGATGCATGGGAAAACCCTTCAGGCAGTCCAACACCATCATCAGTAATTTTTAAAAGAACGGTTGAATCGTTCAAATTTTTCAACTCAATATGGATGTTCCCGTTGGTTTGGTGTAAAAAGCCATGCTTTAATGAATTGCTAATAATTTCATTTACAATTAATGAACATGGCAAAGCCTTTTCAATAGATAACATGACTTTCTCAAGTTTTTCCGCAACAAGTATCTTTTTATCAGGCTGTTGGTAAGCAACCAATAAGTGCTGAACAATATCATGAATTTGCTTGCTAAGGTCAATCTCCCTAAAATTTTCGCTCCGGTAAATCTGTTCGTTAATTAATGCTATGGATGTTATTCGATTGATGCTGTCCTGGAGTACCAGTTTTACTTCCTTTTCATTGGTAATGCGTTGTTGTTTAAAAAGCAGACTGCCTATAGTTTGCAGATTATTTTTTACCCTGTGATGGACTTCTTTTAACAGCACATTTTTATCATCAAGTGCTTCAACCAGCTTTTTGTTCGAAATTTCAAGTTGCTTTTTGGCCACATTCAATTCTGTTAAATCAACCGATGTGGTATAAACCATTTTCCGCCCCCGGGTTTCCACCAGCTCGGCATAGGTTACCACATCATAAATTTTCCCGTCTGAACTGGTTATAGTTCCCCTTGCATGTTCAACTTTCCCTATATTTTTAAGAATCTTTTTCAGTTCCAATAAACGCTCTTCAGTAATAATACTTAAATCGGCGGGAGTTTTCCCCATTATTTCTTCTGCAGGCAGGTTAATAATCTCCGTATAAGCCTCATTTACTTTTACATATCGGGTGGTTTCAAAATCGAGTACGGCAACCGGGATTGGGTTTGCTCTAAAGTACCGGTCAAGAGCCTGCTCATTCTCCATGATAATATGATGAGCTTCCTCTTTTTCTGTTACATCCTGAACCGTTCCTATTGAGTTAACCGGGATTCCTTTTTCGGTATAATTTGTATCGCACTGTTCGTGTACATATTTTATTTTACCATTTCTCAGTAAAATCTTATGCGTAACTTCAAATTTGCTTTTGTTAGCTATAGATTCCTTAAAAGCCGTGTCAACCCGTTCTTTATCCTCAGGATGTATAAATTCAATAAAATCCTTATAGGCTGGTGTAAATTCATCTTTATTTATTTCATAGATCTTATAAACCTCGTCGGACCAAACAAATTTATTATGCAAAATATCAAGACTCCAGTGTCCGATTTTTGCGATAGATTGTGCTTTTAACAGATTCTCTTCGCTTAACCGTAATGCATTTTCTGCTTTTTTCTTATCGGTTATATTGTGCTTAATACCAAAATAATTTACAGTTGTTCCATTATTATTAAAAGTTGGCGCAATAAAAGCATCCTCATAAAACAGCTCTCCCTCTTTGGTTTTATTAATAAATTCGCCATGCCAGGTTTTCCCATGAGTCAACTTATCCCATAATTCCTTATAAATTTCTCTCTTTACCAAACCCGATTGCAGAATTCTGGGATTTTGACCTATTGCTTCATTAATACTATGACCCGTTGTATCACAAAAAGCTTTATTTACATACTCTAAATTACCTTCAAGATTAGTGACCATAATGGATGCCGGATTTTGTTCAACTATATCGGAAAGCATTTTTAAATGTTTTTCATCCTCTTCTTTAAAAAGAAAAATAAAATTGATGGTTAAAACATAGCTAACCAGAAAATACACTAAAAATGAAGCTATTTCAGATGCCCGATTATAAAATAACTGAATTTGATCGCCTATAATTATTGCATCCAAACATCGGTATATTCCAAATAATGCAATTAAAAACAGTAGCCCTCCGGTTGAAGCTTTTAGCTTGGTAAGTGGTTTTGTACGAACCATGATAATAGCTGATAATACAAAAAGAGACGAATAGGTCACAAACACCAGAATAACTCTGATATGTAACGAATTATAAATATTAAGTGCAAATATTAATGCCCCGATACCAGCCACTGATAAAAAAAGCCATATTTTGTTTTTTATTCGTTGGTTCCCGAAAATCGTAAATGAATAAGTTTCAAGCGAGATACCAAAAATAGCAGGAATATTCCCGGCCAGAATACTTGCGGAGTAAGGAACATCGTCTCTTATAATAGCATAAAATAAAATAGAAACTGCCTGCAAAAATTTGCCCAATATATATAAATTAAACCATCGTGCATTAATGTTTATGAGTATCCGGTATAACGACAAGAATGCCCCTATGGCAATGTCTGCTATAAAAAATAAAGTAAAAACCGTTTTAATATCGAAACTCATAACCATGCTTTTTTAAGGTTACGACTATTGTTATCGGGGGTTGAGGCTTAAAAGTTAGCAAAAGGTTAACGGTAGGGTTAGCAAAAGGTTAACCAAATTATGCTTCAAAATTCCACCTCCACTGTATTGCTATATAATTTTTTTATACATTTAGCCTTCAATTCTTCAAAGCATAATAATATGCACAACCAATTAAGTACTGAAGTAATTCAAAAACTCAAAAATTCCGATAAGGATGCTTTTAAAATTATTTTCGATGAATTTTACGATTCGGTTTTCAACAATATTTACTTTAAAACAAAAGATTATGAAATAGCCCGTGATTTAGCACAGGAAACATTTATAAAATGTTGGGACAATCGCGAAAATATCGATAATACAAAGTCATTATATTTTTGGTTAATCACTATAGCCTCAAACCTTACTACCAACCATTTTAAACGTACACAAATGTTGAACAGGCATCATAATATAATAAAAAATGAGGGTAGCAATGCCTATGCACATGTAAGTGAACAAATGGAGGCAAATCAGTTACAACAACAAATTGACGAGATAATAGCGAAATATTTACCGGCCAAATGTCAAACCATTTTTATTATGAGCCGTTTTGAGGGAAAAAGTAATTCAGATATTGCTGAAGAATTATCCATTTCCAAAAAAACCGTTGAAAACCAACTTTTTGAAGGATTAAAAATTATCAGAAAAAAAATAAAAAAAACTATAGGAGTTTTTAACTACTCGTTTGTATTAATATAAAGTAAAACTGAAATGGAATCTTTTTTTAAGCGCTTAAAAGATAAATATGCTTCTGGTGAATCTTCCGGGTTGCAGGAATTAGAAGATCTGGAGCGTATTTGGAATATTTCAGGAAAACGTAAACCCATAAAGCCCCCTGATAAAGCATTGGAATGGGAACGTATTGAACAACGTTTAACCGTAAATAAACCGAAAAATAAATTAATGCATGTAAGCTTTGTTCGAAAATTGGCTGCTTCAATTCTTATTTTGTTGGCCAGTGGGGCACTTATTTACATTTTAGGTTTTAAAACCAATGTGTATCAAACCTTATCGGATACTAAAATTGTTGAATTACCCGATGGATCAGAGGTAACCCTAAATAAAAACAGTGAACTGGTGGTTAAAGCAATGTTCAACAAATGGTCCCGTAACGTTGAACTCACCGGTGAAGCCTATTTTAAGGTTACCAAAGCAAAACATCCGTTTGTAATAAGTACGAAAGTTGCTCAAATTACAGTTGTAGGTACTAAATTCAATGTGAATGCGCGCCCTGCAAAAGTTGAACTGGCTGTAAACGAGGGTATTGTAGATTTTTGCAACATCAAGGATTTAGACCATAAAATTCGGGTACCTAAGGGATTTTTATCAAACTGTACAAAAAACTCAAAACCGGAACAACCACAAAAAATACTTTTAGATAATTACCCGGGTTGGATATATGGTAAACTTAGCTTCCAAAATAATACAATAGCTGAAATATGCTCTGCTTTAGAGTCCTCCTACAATATAAAAATTGACATCCGGGAGGACTCTATTAGTACCAAAATTATTACCGGAACACTTGATAGCTCTGATCCTGAAGAAATTATAAAAATACTTTGTACCCTTATCCATCAAAATTATAAGATAGAACAGGATAAATATGTTATATATTAAGCGTTCAGTTTTATTAACTTTTTTAATATATATATTTCTTGTTTGCCAAATCAGGGCTGCATCAACAACCGATACCATAAACTATAGCTTCAAAAATAAAGCCTTGCCTGAGGCGCTAAATTTCCTGATAAATAAATACAACATGCCGGTTTTGTATGTAAATAAACAAACCGACACCATAACCGTAAATGCCGACTGCCAGAACTGCTCCGGAGAACAAGCCCTGAATAATTTATTGACGGGTACCTCATTGCAATGGAAAAGGGTAAACAAACAAATTATTATCTACGATACAAAATCAGAGAATATAGTTGCAACACACGAATTAAAAAATATAAAGAGCTCAAGTATCCGGGGCTATATTTATGATTCTATTACCAACGAACCGCTACCTTATGCAACCATTGCGATAAAAGGAACCGGAACCGGCACAGTCACCAATCACGATGGTTATTTCTCTATTAATAATCTCTCGGCTGATAAATACCAGTTAAATATTCTATATGTTGGGTACCAGGCCGATTCGCTGTTGGCCGATTTAAGCCGAAATGAAAACCTTGATGTTCAAATCATAAAACTTAATCCTAAAAATATTGAGCTCGATGCCATTATTATCCGCAAACCGGCCATACATACCAATGCTACAATAAATAAAGCTTCGGTTGTGGTATTCGACCCATTACGGTTAAAAACAACTCCTACCATGGATCAGGGCGATATTGTCCAGAATATACGTTTAGCGCCGGGTGTAAATATTATACCTGACGATCCGATGGGTATTAACCTCCGGGGCGGCTCATCGGACCAAACCTTAATTATGTTCGACAAAATTCCCATTTACCACACGCAGCATTTAATGGGCTTTAATGGACTTTTAAATGCCAATTGTTCTGAAGGAATTGCTTTACACAGCGGGGGTTTCTCATCCCAATTTGGCGACAGGTTATCGGGTGTATTAAATATTAAAGGCCGGAAAGGGAACAGTTCCGGTGTTAATGGAGGGGCTTCGGCCAACCTGTATACCGTAAGGGGATATTTAAATCTGCCGGTTACCAGGAAACTCAACCTGTACACCACTTTTAATAAAAGTTTTGATGTGTTTGGCTCCTCGAAAAACTTGTTGATCCGTGATGATTACTCCTATTTTAACTTTTACGACCAGGTTAAATATACCGGAAAATATGGTACCGGATTTTATGCACAAGGCCTGGCTGATACCGATTACAAAGTTGATTTTTCGAATTTCAGCGATTTTACAACAAAAATTAATTACGTTATTTCAAAAAAGGACACTATAAATCTTACCTTTTTATATAGTTACGACCAAATTGACATCCGAAATAACGCAGATACTATAAATTACAGAAGCGGGAACCGATCAGAAAAATGGAATACTATGGGAGTTAATGCAACTTATTACAGAAAATGGACTCCGAAAATAGAAAGCACTCTTGGTACCATGATCTCAAAATTTGAAAACAATACAGGATTTCGCTATGCAGAAGACAACTTTGTAATGAATGATTTTATAAATAAAAATTCTGTATTGCAAACAGAACTTTTTTTAAATACCAAATACCATATTAACCAACATCTTAACTGGTTGTTAGGTGTTGAAGATACCAAAATAGAAACCGGATTAACCCGGTTCGACCTGACAGACACCATTTCAGAAAGCAACTTTACCAACCAATCAACTATTAATAAATTAACTGCATTTTCAGAGTTAAAATTTAAACCCATTGAAAAAATTGAAGTAAATATCGGGTTACGATCCAACAAAATTTCTGATCTGGAAGGTTTTGATTTGGATCCCCGTCTCAGTGTGAGATCAAAATTTAAAGAATTTTTTTCGGCCACATTTGCGTGGGGAATTTACCATCAATACATTCACCGGACTCCATCAGTAGTAGCCTATAACCTTTCATCAATTGGACCAACCGGTTCGTGGATTTATTCACAGAATAATCTTGCTCCGTCGCAAGCTATTCACTGGCTTGGCGGATTGAACTTCGATACTAAAATGCTAAGTTTACATGCCACCGTTTATTATAAAACTTATTCCAAATTGCATTTGATTATCCCATCGCAAATGCAGATTGCGTATATCGATAATTCCGATCGGCAAAAACGAAGCCTGTATATCGACTGGATTAAAAATCGCGAGGTAATTATGAGCGGCAATGATGAAATTGATATTTTTAGCGGAGGTGGTAATTCAAAAGGGTTGGAACTAATATTGCTGAAAAATAAAGGTATTTATACCGGTTTTATCAGCTATCACTATAGTGAAACAAGATTTCTTTTTCCATATATGAACAACGGAAATTCATTTATCCCGTCGTACGACCACACTCATGAACTCAAATCGATGAACTACCTTAGTTACTATAACTGGAATGTTGGAAACATAATTTACCTGGTAAGCGGAAAACCTTACCCTAATCAGTATCCATACCATAGTTATTTCGATGCCAACGAACTCAACCTTGAACATCCTATAAACTGGGAAATGAATACTGAGAACCGGTTGCCCGTATATTTTAATATGGATATTTCGGTATCGTACGATATTAAAATGAGAGGAAAGATAAACGGTACAGTCGGAATGGTTGTTCAAAATGTATTTGATACCAAAAATGTAATAAGTAAATATTATACCTGGAACAACTCAGTAGCAGGAGACCCTGTTCTGGAACTAAAAAACCAGTACTCGCTTGGCAGGTTATTTAATATTTTTTTAAGTATTGATATTAACTCAAAAAAACAATGATTAAAGCCTGTGTGAATTGGTTGAAAAAAGTTTATGCATGGAGCAGATTGGCTCCGTTACTACTACTTTTTTCCCTTTTCACAGCTTGCAATCCTGACGAAATTAAACCCACCGATAACTCCATAAGCTTCGAACCCGATGCCAGTACTCCAATAAATCAGGATTTGATTAACGAAATGGAATATTTTATCAATTCAGGTAAATACGGCCCCATAGAAAGCATCATGGTTTTTAAAGACAATAAATGTGTTTTTGAGAAATATTATAATGGTGCCACTCAGGATATGCTGGTTCCATTGTACACCGCCACGCCGTTTATTACGTCGGGCCTGATGGGTATTGCCATTGACAAAGGCCTAATAAAAACCCAGGATGAACCGGTACTTAATTTCTTCCAGGATATCCCCGATATATCAGATAAATCAGATAAAGAGAAAATTCATTTGCACCACCTTTTATCGCAATCGGCCGGAATTAATTCAGGAGTTGCCTGGCGAGACCTTGATACGGCATATGCTGCTATTTTAAATTCCGATATGAATTCAAACCCGGGCGAAGAATATTCCAATGATGCAGGAATGGCTTTTTTAATGGGAAAAATTATGAAAAAAGCCTGCGCAATTCCGGTAGATAGCTTTGCTTCAGAGTACTTGTTTAAGCCTTTAGACATTACCAATTGGTTATGGGAAAAAGATTCGCTTGGCCGGGTTTACACCGATGGTTTCAGCAAAGGACTCTGGTTAAACACACGTGATTTTGCTAAAATAGGATTACTGTACATGAATAACGGTGCCTGGGGTACAAAACAATTAATATCCAATTATTGGGTAAACGAAACTTTTAAGCCCTGGATGTATATGTCGTACGAATATCATCAGGGGTATTACTGCCGCGTAATGAATCCCAGTACCACTACCCCCCGGCTTTATAATACCAGCGTGGTGAACATCAATGGTTCCTCACAAAATATCTGGATTATGAAAGAAATAAACACCATGATTCTTATAACTGCTGATAAAAATGCATCAAAAGATAAACTCCCGGAATTTTTAACCCACTACTTGTTACCTGCCTTGTTCCCGGATAGGACGCTCGAATTTAATCCATCATATAATTATACGGCTCATATAATTGATTCCATTGAAATTGATGGTGATTTGTCGGAGTGGGATGGCTTTGATAAATTAATTCCGCAAAATCCGATACAAACCAGGAATAAAATTTCGTACAGCGATTATTATCCTGAAATTAAAATAGCGTGGAGTCGGTTTCGTCCTACCAAAATATTTATAGCTGCCGAAATAATTGATGATGTATGTATTGAAAACCAAGCCATAAACGACCATCTGGATATCAGCCTTGATTTATTAAATAAAGGAAGAACCTTTCAATGGATATTCAACACAAATGGTACCTTTTACGGTGATGTGGCAAACGCATCGAATACGACTTTTAAAGTTAAAAAACTCGACGACAGGTATTATTTTGAAATTGCCATTGATGTTTGGGAAGGCAATCCTGTAGAATACGATTTAAAAAACTTTTTTATTGAACCCGGCACATATATTGGCCTGAAAATAAACTGTACCGATGTGGATGATTTTGCCGATTTAGGTACTGTATTAGGCTGGAGCACTGACGACGAACAGGATTTTTTGTTTAATGACTATACCCGGCCGGCATTGTACGGTTCGGTTTTATTTACAAACAAATAAAAAAATTATGGGTGTTTTTAAAACTATGATTGTATTAATTATAGAATCAAAAATGATTTCAATAATTATGAAACTGTTGGTTACTGTATCATTAATACTATTCATTTCAACACAGGCTCGTTGCCAGTTGGTTGAATATAAAAAAGCCGGAACTGTTGCCAGCTTTAATTCAGTGAATGCAGTTACCGATAATACAGGATCAGTCATCATTTCGGGAAGTACCGACCTGATTAAAATTACCAACGATACATTCAATATAATTAAATGTCAGTTTAAAACCAAAGGCGATAATTCGACACTTGCTCTTGCCATTGATGCTAAAAATAATATCTGGACATCCACTCAAAGTGGTTCTGTGGGTTTATACAATGGAAACGGCTGGCAAATATGGGATAATTTAAATGGCGAACAACCGTTAATTACAGCTATTGCTGTCGATAACAAAGGCAATACCTGGGCTGTTGGGAGTGGTAAATTATTTGAATATAAAGACACAATATGGTCGGCTTATACACCCACAGTCGATATTTCAACTCATGTTAAAGATATGGTTTGTCAGAAAGATACTATTTGGCTTACATGCGATAACCAGGGGCTTGTAAAATACGACGGAACAACCTGGGAAGTTTTTCCCATTAATAACCTTACGGGACAAAATTCAAATGTGTCAGTAGCCATTGATCAAAAAGGCAATAAGTGGGTATCGTCAACCGATTTTGGAATTGGAAAATTCGATGGCTATTCCTGGAAAGTTTGGCCTAAGGCTGAGTATCCGCAACTTCGTGATATTGAGGATATTTATATCGGCTCCGGGGATAAAGTATGGGTTTGTTCCGGTTCAAAAGGAATTTCCTATCTAAACGATTCCACCTGGGAAAACATCAATTATTTAAAAGGATTTTATAACAATAGTTATAGCACTTTAACTGCGGATAAAAGCGGCAAAATATGGGCCTGTTCCGGTACAGGTGTATCAGCGTACTCTGCTGCAAAAATCACCAACTATCTTTCTGATGCTAAAATCCCGGGCACATATTTTGCCACGCAGTTTTTTGATTCTCAAAACCGTATGTGGTTATCTACCTATGTAGGGACCACGGTAATCGACAGCCTTGACTCATCAGATGATATTTTGAATGATGTTATAAAAAACACCTATTGTACGGTTATAAAAGAAGATGCCCAGGGAACCATTTGGGCCGGAACGCTCGATGGAGTCTGGAGATACAAATCGGGCGAATGGACCCAGTATACCACTACCGATGGTCTAATTAACAATACCATTAATGATATTTCAATTGATGGGGAAAACAATGTATGGTGCGCCACTATGGGTGGCATATCAACATTTTACAGGTATTTATGGATAAATTACAGCACCGAAGACGGACTACCATTAACTACTTTATCATATATTGAAACAGATAACCAGGCCAATGTCTGGGTATCAGGTTTCAGCCAGGAAAATTCAATATCAATGTTTAACGGGGAGTACTGGGATACATTACAGCCTCCGTTAGGTGACAGTGTGTACATTCTTACCATGAAACTGGATTTAGACAATGTTCTATGGCTGGGTACCACGAATGGTCTGTATAGCTATAACGGGAACGAATGGTCTGGTTATTTTACTGACACTGATCCGGCAAGTAATATATCAGGTATCGGGTTCGATCCGGTAAATAATTTGCTGTTGCTGAACGAAGGGGATAAAATTGTTCGTTTTGATGGCAAAAATTCCAGTCCCGTGGCATCATTTGAGAATTTTTCGGGCAAAATGAATTACGACAACAATGGATATTTATGGGGCAATAACGGGACTACTGTCCGTCGAAGCGCTGAACAGGTAAAATATTTGAAAATTCCAAAGCGATATGCATGGCTTCGGGCATGGGATAATGAGTTAACATTTAATTTAATATCAAATTCAAGCTGGAATATATCGTGCGATGCGGATTGGCTCAATTTGAATATATCCTCAGGTGAGGGAAACTATCAGGTTCAGGCCTTTGCTAATGAAAATTATGAATGGGTAACCCGTGAAACCCAAATTGAAATATCGAGCCCCGGACTATTTACACAATACCTTACGGTTTTTCAGGATCCCTCACAAAGTTCCACCGCAATAATGAAACCTAAAAACGATGTATTTAAAATTTTAAAAAACGACACCTATTTTATCATTGAAGGTGACAATTTTAAAAATGCAGATCTGTATAACATAAGCGGGCAAAAAGTATTAAACTCAACCGACCGGTATTTAAGAATCGGAAATATGACTGAAGGAATATATTTTATTAAAATTATTGATATACATAATAAAAGTGAAGTGCATAAAATGGTTATACAATAGTTTTTAATTAATGAAAAAGCTACTACTACTCTGTTTTACTCTGCTTAACCTGGTGAGTTATTCAACTACGGTAGAATCGAATGATACAACCGTAGTTGAGCTCATCAATTTTACGTCGGAAAGTGTTTATTTCCGGCAAGGAACTCCTACCACTAACATATGGCAAATCGGGAGCCCGGCTAAAACTAACTTCACTACTGCCCTGTCGGCTCCCAATGCCATTGTTACCGACACCCTGAACTCATATCCGGTGAATAACCTCAGCTATTTTGACCTGGTATTCGATTTTCAGAATTACGACGTGCCCAACCATTATGAATGGCCCAACCTGGGAATTGGATTTTATTATAAAATTCAGACTCCCGAACATAAAGACGGCGGATTTATTACAGTGAGTTATGACAGTGGACAATCGTGGTATAATATTATTCAGGATACTTCCGGGACCTTTATGTTCTCGCCTGCATTTCTGTATTTTCCGAATTATAATCTTTACACGCAAAATGACACCCTGGCCAATGGCGAGCCCGGTTTTTCCGGGGAGAACCCTGAATGGACTTATACTGAGTTTTACTGGGTTATGGACCAGGTTACCAAATCGGCCTCGCTGGGTGAAAATTTAATAGTACGTTTTAATTTTTACAGCGACAGCATTGCCGAGAATATGGATGGCTGGATGATTGATGACCTCAGGATATTTTACAACCATGATTTTGGTAGTGTACATGAATTGTTACCGGACAATTCTGTATCGGTTTATCCCAATCCCTCAAACGGAATAATCCATGTGAAACTAAATAACTTTAAAGCTCCCTTAAACTATAGCATTTTTGATGTTTTAGGAACCTGCATACAGACCGGCAGATTTGATTTACCAGATTCGAAAGCAGCCATTGAAAATAAAGGAGTTTACTTTATTCGTGTTGAAGATGGAATCCAAACTATAACCCAAAAAATTATTATTCATTAATACAAATCGGTTTACATGGTCATTTAAATAGTTAACCAAACTTCAATTCAATATAAAGCCAAAAGGGGCTGTTTTTAATTTCTAAAAACAAGCCCCTTTTAATGTTTTTGTGTGATCCTACCGGGGCTACTTATATTTAAACTCCTGTAGACGCACATAAACTTGTATATACTAATTTTTAAAGGTTTCAGTTCTTTGTCCATTTCACAATGGTACACTTGTATTCAAATACATGCAAATAAATCGTTGCGAATAATGTTGCATGTTTTTTACATATTTGAAATAAAAAAATTATGGCAGCAATACTTTATTATGTGCGGACAACATCAACAAAGAAGAATCCAAAGGTCGCTATCAGGATTCGGTTTACAGTTGGAAGCAAGGTTTACTACGCGACAACTCCATTTCAAATTGAATTCAATAAATGGAACCATAAAGCACAAAAAGTTAAATCGGAACAATTTAAAGAAGCTGAACGATCCCATATTACAGGATCAACAATTAATAATGACTTGCTTGATTTAGAAACTCACTTATTAAATCGCTTTAATACCATTTATAAAAAAGATTTAATTAGTACGCAATGGTTAAGAGATCAAATTGATTTATTTTTCGTACCCAAAATTGATGAAAACAAAAAAGAGGAACACTTCATTGACTTTATTAATAATTACATGGATAAATTAGATAAAAAAGTTATAAAAAAGACTGGTAAAATACTCGAAAAAACAACTAAGAAAAAATATGTAACTACTTATAAACGGCTTAAAGAGTTTATAAAAATTTATAACCCGGTTCTTCTTTTAAACCAAGTAAATATAGATTTTTATGAAGAATTTTTTGAGTTTTTAACTTTTGAAATGGATTATGCAGTGAATACAATTGGCAAACATATCGCTATCTTAAAGGTATTTCTTAATGATGCAAATTTAAAAGGTTATAGCATAGATTTAAGTGGATTTATTAAACCTTCCGAAGAAAGCGAAAATATATATTTAAATACGGAAGAGCTGGATCAGTTATACAAGTTTGATTTATCAAAAACACCTTACTTGGAAAGAGTGCGGGATTTGTTCATTGTAGGATGCTGGACAGGATTACGCTTTTCAGACTTGACTTCACTAACTAAAGACAAGGTTAAGGGAAATTCTATTGAGATTAAAACAAGAAAAACAGGAATAAATGTAACAATACCCTTACATCTACACACTAAAGAAATTTTAGAAAAATACAAATATGAACTTCCTAATAAAATTTCCAACCAAAAGTTTAATAAATACATAAAACTTGCATGCCAAAAAGCCGGCATAATTGAAACAGTAACGAAAACAATGACAAAAGGAGGTAACCTTATTACCAAAACATTTGAAAAATGGGAAAGGGTGGCAAGTCATACTGCAAGAAGGTCTTTTGCTTCAAACCTATATAAAGCCGGGTTACCTCATATCTCAATAATGCAAATTACTGGTCATAAAACAGAAGAATCTTTTTTAAAGTATATAAAAGTTAAACCTGAAGAACATGCAATTAAAATGCAAGAATTTTTTGATAAAATGGCAATGGTTTCATAAGAATTCTAGGTGTCTCTAATTGCAATTATCAGACACATAATCAGAGGGTCGCTGGTTCGAGCCCAGCTGGGCCCACAAAGGCATTCAAGGTTTTCTTGGATGCCTTTTTTATTTCATTTGCAGGCGATTTGCACGGCACTTTCTAAAAAATGACTTGCGGACGAAAAAAAAATGAATGATTGGATTCAATTTTGTGCGTTTTTTTTCTTTTCGTTTGCAACAATTTTTAAAATCCTGTACAGATGTATTTATTGCTGCCATGAAATACTTTTTGCAGTTTTGCCCACAAATGCGCTGAAGCTTGAAAACATTGCGATACAGCATAGGCGTTATACACGATGTTAAGCGGCGTTTTTCAATATTTTGGTTTGCATAACATTTTTTTATTCGATTTTAATTCAAATATCCATTTATCAAAAGATGGTGGACCAAAAGTACCTGTTGCATTGTTTGAAAAACCATAACCTTCAACTGGCAAAGCAATCCAATTTGAATCTAACTTATCATTTTTGTTTTCATCATGGAAGTATTTGAATGCATAGTTACCTTCTTTCAAATTTTCAATAACTATGATACATTTCTTATTTTCAATCTTACCATATTTGCCTTTGACTTTATTTTGATTTTCATCATAAAGTTGTAAAAGTATTTGCCCATCATTATTAGATAATTCTGATATTTCAACTGTTAATGAATATTGAGCAAATATTTTTAATGGAAGTATGAAATATAGTAAAATTATTGCTTTTTTCATTTTGTGAAATCCTTTAATTCGGTAGATATTCTTTTCTATTCCACACAAACTTTATTGAAATAGCTTCTTTCTTACATATTTCTGTGCACTTTCCACATAACAAACATTCTGAGTTTGTTACCAAACCCTTTTTTGAAGTAATATAATCTGTTATTGGAATATTAACTAAACAAACATCCTCACATTTCTTACAATTAGTGCATTCATCAATATTTACAACCGGTAATAATCTTGAATAACTAGCACCTACTGCACACATTGAACCCATAAAACATAAGTTTTTACAAGCCCAACGCTTTTCCAATAATATTCCTAGTAATAATGCACCAAAAGTATCATATAACCAGATATGCTGATAATGCCTTGTTAAATCTGTCCCGAAGAAATTTGGAATAAATCTAATACTTTCAACTGTTCCATTTCTAAAGTGCAAAATTAAGAAGGTTAATGATGAAGCTAAAAACATAATAGGCAAAACAAATCGTAACCAGATGATTGGCTTTTTTTGTTTCATTTTAATTATTGAGTTATTGAAATTCAAGTCTTGCACCGTACCCATAAAACAAAGCCAACCACAACCAATTCGACCAAATAAAGGAGAAATCAAGATAAACCCCATCCAAATTAATACAACAAATGTTATAACACCCCAATAAATTGAGTGCCAAATAAATGCAAAATTTAGAACTCTAAATAATACCGGTGTAAGTATTAAAAATAAGATTCTGCTTAATGTATTATAAAATGTAAGTTTATTCATTTTTCATTAGTTCAAATGTCAAGGTTAATTTGCTGTTTGGTTCTTCTTTTTTATGCCGCTTAACGATTATGTATGCGCAGTGCGGTCTTGATTACTACTGCCTTCTACCGCTTGCAGAAAGCTGTTAAAATTGCCAGTCCGACCGACTACCATCGTTTATTACTTGCAATTTTACGATAATTATTTGAAAACAAAAGTTAAAAGTGCCCACTGAAGCATTTTTTGTTAGAATGTTTGTTGCCATGAAATGCTTTTAACAGCGCTTAGTCCAGACGGCTACCGACGCTGAAAGCCGCTAATGACACCGCATTGGCGTATAACATGCTGTGGCAGTAGTGGTTTGTTCTTGTGTCCGTTTATCTCCCACGTATCCACCTATATCAGGACAAGTCACCTTTTCTTTCTCAAATGAGTCATTTGAACCTGTTTTGATGCTTATATGAGCCAATTGAGCCATTTATGAGCCAATTAATTTATATGCTGTTCCTTTTCCAACATCACCAATTCTCTCTAATAGTTTTTTATCCTCTAATAGTTCCTTTAAATCACGAGTTGCTGTAGCTTTTGAAACATCGCAGACTTCTTGATAAATAGAGTTTGTTATTTTACCATTTTTCTTAGTGTATAAAACAGCCTTAATTTGTCGCTCATTTATGCCAAGTTTCTTTAATGAAGTTTCATTATAAATATCCTTTCTGAAAATCACCCAGAAATCTTTTCCATTATTCTCAAATTCAGGTTTTTGCAAACCATATTCTTTACATTGTTCAATAATTTTAATTGTTCCGCGTCCCCATGATTCAACGTGTCCTGCTCTAAAAAATGCATTTGCAATATCAGGGTTATAAGGAATTGAGGAATGCTTTTGCATTAAATTTTCGACTGTCCAATCTTCTGGTAACTGTCCATAATTCCATATCATAAGCTTGTCTTCATAAACACTTATTTGAATTGGAACTCCCATTGAGTAATCTTTATGAGTAAGTGCATTTAAAATCGCTTCACGAACTGCATCTTTAGGATATTCGAAAGTTTCAATCCTGTGTATTCCTTCATACGAAATAATCGCTTTAATGTATTTCGTAAAAAGAATTTCAATTGTTTTTTCTACTTGTTCAAATAAATTCCCTTTTACTTCATCTTGAAATATCAGTTCTGTATCTGTCTGAAAATAACCTATTTTTATAAATGCTCCTGTAAAATATTTTTCAGGGTCAGGATGAAAAAGTAATATCGATGCTCGTTTTAGATATGGTTTCTCAATTAATTTTAGATTTTCAAGAATACTGATGTTTCTTTCGGTTAAAATGCTTTCGTCAATTCTTTTACTGCTTGTTGCTCTTTTTTTGAAAAACTCAAATGTTTCATTTTTTAAATCCTCAACTGAAACATTTGGAACAGGAACACCATCCCATTTTTTTCCTTTCTTTTCAAGCATGAATTTGTCTAACGCTGTGCCTTTTAATTCCTGCTTGGTGCTTCCGCTTCTGTAATGATATTGCCCTTTGTAGTTTACGGGGAAAGGTTGTGGCTCTACAATAATTTCAAGAAAGTCTTTGTTTTCTGATTTATGCAGATTTACATCTACCAGAATGCCAAGAATATCCCGTACTTTATTTGGAATATCTTCAAGTAGTTTTTTTACGTTATCAATTCCAACAATCTCTCCTTTGTCGTTTTTGCCGATGTATATTTTACCACCTTGTGCATTTGCAAAACCGCAAATCCACTTGAGATATTCATCTCTCCAATTTTCTTTCCATTCTATGTTTTGACTTTCTGCCATAATTATTTCAATAGTTTCTTATAATACCGATTACGCTGCTTAAACATTTTTTCAAAATAATCAATTTTTGTATCCCGATAATCAAATATTACTGGTCGCTTTTCGGAACGTTGAATCCGACCGATATATTGAATTAGTTTGCCTTCAAATGCGAAAGGATACACAATAAACAGGCATTCCAGATTGCTAATATCAATGCCTTCTCCAAAATATTGACCAGTTGAAATTACAATTTTAAAATGACCTTGTTTGATTTGTTCAATTTTACTTTTTCGTGAGCTTTCTGAATCCTCTCCATGAATTGTAATTGTTTCATACTTGTCTTTCAGGTACAAATTCAAAATATCAACATGGGCTTTCCGTTCGGATAAAATCAATATGGTTTTAAAACGAATTGCATTTTCTTCAATATCCTTTAATATCAATGAGTTTCTCTGCGTATCATGAACAAGAATTCGTGAAATAGTTTCATACTTATCAATTTTATAATCAAAAGGTGCATAAAGTTCAGTTTCCTTGATATTGATTTCAGTCTTTATATTTTTTTCCGCCAAATAATCTGTTTGGTTCACTTGGTGAAGAATATTTCCGATATATACGAATATTAATTTTTGGTCATTATTTTTTCGTTTTGGAGTAGCGGTTAAACCGTACAGGTAAAAAGCATTAAAGTATACAATAGCTTCTCTAAATGATTTTGCAGGAATATGATGGCACTCATCTATTATTATTGTCCCAAATGCATTTGATATTTGAGAATAATCATTTATCCTTGATAGTGATTGAATCATGGCAATGGTAATATGTTTGCCAATTTTTATTTTCTGATTTCCGATTTGTCCAATGTCTTTTTTGGGAATTTTAAGAAAATCCTGAATACGCTCAATCCATTGGTCAAACAACTGTTTGCGATGGACAATTATTAATGCAGGTTGTCGCTTCTCTGAAATAATTTCAAGACCGATTACAGTTTTTCCTGAACCTGGCGGTGAAACAATTACACCAAAATCTTTTTCCCGAACTTTTTCAAGGGCAATCTCCTGATGGTCTAACAAATCAATATTTGAATCGAAATCAACAGGTTCCCTTTTCTCTCTTTTATCAATTATTTTGTATGGAATAGCCTCTTTATTGCAGAATTGCACTAAACTTGCTGAAAATCCACGGGGAATCATTACTTCATTTTGTGATTCTTCAATTAGTTTGAAGAACTTTTCTGTATTAAAAACACTTTTACCTAAATTCTTTTTCGCCAGATAATCCGAATTATAGAAGTTTAATTGCTCTCGCAAAAAAACAATCAACTTTTGACTAAGCTGAGTACGTTTCAAATAAATTTGATTGCTAATTTCAATCTCAAGCTGATAACTGGTTTTATTGTTTTGCGATGATGAAACAAAAACTTCCTGTGGTTTTATATTAAAAAATGCTTCATAAAGTTCTTTAAGTTTTTGAACTGGAACCTTTTTAATTTTATTAAGATATTCCCATTGGTCAGCATAAGATTCAAATGTCTCTGGATTAATGAAACATGAGTTGCCCTTCTCAACTGTTTTACCTTGCAATGGAAGTGCAATCAAGTTTCCCATTCCTTTACCCGAATGATAATCCTGATTTGGAAACAATCGGTCGAAACTTGGTTCTTTTTCAAAATGCGAAATAATATTTGAATGCCGCAACAATTCGAACATAATTTTCCGGCTTTGTTCAGCAGGAAATGCCTGTTCGAAAAATACCCATAAATGCCCACCGTTACCAGACCGAGACCGCTCGATATACGATGGAAAATTACAGTCCTCACAAGTTTTGTGAAGTTTCAGGATTGTTTCCTGCCAGTTTTGCTTATCAAAATCTACTGCAATAAAAAAGGAAGTATTGTCTTCTAAAAGTGGATAGATACCATAAGTTTCGTTTCCTGATAAATGTGTTTCAATTGCCTTGTCTTCAAAGAGAAGGAATTCCTTATTTTTATAGTCTTTGAATGTTCCTCCCTGAGCTTTGTGTTTATTAAAATCTGTCCAATCAACTTTATAAGCCGGCATATAACCACTTTTCCCATCCTTTGACCATCTTACAGCGTAAATATCAGTTCTACCTTTGAACAAGGATTTGTAGAGTTCGATATTTATTGCTGTTTCAGTCATTGTACAAATATATGCTTCTTTTGTGGGTTGGGGAAATAGCTTTTTTGCAAATTTTGGTTTGAGGGTTAGCCTGTGCGATTTGCAAATATGCTATTGTGGGTTGGCTTCCCAAACTTGACTCGTAACGTTGGTAATAAGCGCAGTGCGTATTAATTGCTCGTGTCTTACCGTTTTGCTTCATAGCCGAAATAAATTTATTGAGTCCAATTTACTGTTTTTTCCAAACCGTCGAAACTAATTTACTCACGAACACCTTAAAAATATATGTGAGTAAATTTATTTTCGGCGGGGCTAAAAAGTACGTGAACCGTTTGGTATTACCGGTTTGCAGCATTGCGTTTATTACGGGTTACAGGCTGGGCTTTATTTGAATTCAAAAAAGATTAATTGAAAAACTGAATTTAATTTGTGCGAGGGCGATTGAAGGCTCTTTGCCAAAGCACTCCGTTGGGATGTATGACGGGGCTTTGGCAATGTGCCTTAAATAGCGTTGGCAAGCTTCGAACGAAAATTCCCAGCACCTCTAATAACTGGGGATTGCCATATAATGCAATCTTTGCTATAATATCAAATTCTTCCATCCATTCTTTAAGTTTAAGTATGTCTATGTTTTTTTGAACCGCGGCATCCTGTGCTTCATCTGCTTATTTATAATAAGATGCTCATAATGATTTCACTTTCTTTAATTTGTCCAGACATTCTGTTACTATTTCAGGCGTAATTTTACAATGTATTTATTTTTCCTGAATGACTGCATGTTATTGAATCCCGCTATAAAATTGACGGCCTGAATCAAAAATTTCGTTGTATTTGGTTAGAAAGCTTCCTTTTACTCCCAATTTTATCAAAAGGTCCGGATTCTTTTTGAAAAAAATCACAGGGAGGTCACAGCGCCTTTTAAATAATCCCCAGAAATTTTCAAAGTATTCTATGTAAGCATTGGATGAAAGACTTTTTTCAATCTCATCCTATGCCTTCTTGTCAGAACTTTCCACTGCTTTGTTGAAAACAGACCACCCTACCGCAATTCTTGTCCCGTCCATTCCGATTTTGGAAATCAGGGGTTAAATCTCAGCATGTAATTCTGCATTGGTCAATACAATTCGGGTGCATTCAAAAAATTTTGATTCTAAAGTTAATAGATTTGCTCTTGTTTTATATGTTTTTAATTGGTTAGCGTTGGTCTATTTTAAAATAATATGTTATAAATTTTATGGTATGATTACAGGTTCAGTATGAATTTCTGGTTCTGGCTTTTTCTTTAATGGGATGTAGTATGTTAGTGAACATGAATACGGTTTTACATATTCCATATAAGCAACTCCCGGGTATGCTGTTGATCGATAATTGTAATCTGTTTTATTAAATTTTGTGAATACACGTTCGGTACCAGCAGAAATTTCAAAATTATATATACGGTAACTTACAGCTATATGATAAAATCCTTGATACCGGTTTACTTTTTTCCAAGGAGTAGTTGTAGTACAAGTTTGGTAAATGATGAAATTATTTGATATACCTCCAATTAGATACAAATTATAAATTATATTGTACTTTAAATAAAGAGGAACAGACAATTGATAGTTAGTATAATTTTCAGTGCTAAGGTATTCGCTTACATTGCCTACAAATCCCCATACAGTGTCGCTCCAGTACTTGCCTAATTCATATTGAAGTTGGGTCTTTGATAATTGTAAACCACTTTCGATTGAAAATCGACCAATATGTTTTGTTGTGTAACTAACACCCGTTTGCCACGTCCAGGTTCTCCCACCGTGTTTGTCTACATGATGATCAATCATATACGGCCTGGTATCTTTATTATAAGTATCCAGTACCGATTGAATTCGATAATTATAAGCAGTAAAGTTAATACCTATATTTTGTGAAAATACTGGAATAAATCTCAATACAAATAATAGTAAGAAGAGTTTTTTCATAAAATGAAATTAGTAAAAAAAGCTGTTCAAATTGAATAGAATAGCTTTTTTAATTAATTAGTTAACTATTGTTAAGTTAATTTGATTGTGCCGGTTTATTTGTGTGACTTTATCAAAAAAACCATGGTACTGTACACAATAAAGCTCAGCCAACATGAGGTAGAAGAACTCAACAAAGTAATAAGCAAAGGTAAACATACCTCACAAGCCTATCGGGCAGCGTATATTTTATTAAATTGTGACAAAGGCGAGTTCTCGACCAATACCGACATCAAGAACTCAGATATCTGCAAGGTATTGCGGGTAGGGGAACGGACGATTGACCGGGTTAAAAAAAAGTTCATTGAAGAAGGGTTTGACAGTGTATTGGAGCGAAGGGCTTCTCCACAGAACTACACCAAAAAAGTGGATGGCGACCTTGAAGCAAAACTGGTAACACTTTGTTGCAGTGACCCTCCCGAAGGGTTTTCAAAATGGTCGCTCAGACTGTTGGCCGACAAAATGGTCGAGCTGAACTATGTTGATTACATCTCCCATGTTACAGTTGGCGAAGTCCTAAAAAAAACGAACTTAAGCCTTGGAAAGTAAAGGGATGGGTTATCCCGCCGAAACAAAGCAGTGAATTTGTGGCCAATATGGAACACGTTTTAGATATATACAAGCTATCATACAACGAAGATTTCCCGGTCGTATGTATGGATGAATCGCCCAAGCAGTTGATAGAGGAAGTGGCATCGACCCCTGCTAGGCCAGGACAAGAAGCCCGGTTGGATTATGAATACATCAGGCATGGGATGGTCAACATTTTCATGGCAAATGAACCGTTGAAAGGAAAAAGATTAGTTGAGGTTACCGGGTACAAAACAAAAAAAGACTGGGCAAAATTTATGAAACGCATAGCTGATGAAATGTACCCAACGGCAAAGAAAATAAGGCTTGTCATGGACAACTTCAAAACACATGACGCTTCGGCTTTTTATGAAACGTTTGTCCCTGAAGAAGCCAAACGGCTTCGGGACAGGTTTGAATTTGTTTTCACACCAAAGCATGGCAGCTGGTTAAACATGGCCGAAATCGAGTTGCATGTACTTAATGGGCAATGTTTAAACCGTCATATCTCAACAATGGAAAAAATAAAATCGGAAGTGGAAGCATGGGTGAACCACAGGAATAACAAGACTGCTAAAATAAACTGGCAGTTTACGAACGATCATGCCCGGATAAAGCTTAAAAGGCTTTATCCGTCAATTTTAAACTAACACAACACTACTATATGATTTATTATAGATTTATTTCCTTTTACAAAGACTTTCTTTTTTTTAATATGCTTATTAATCTCATCGAATGTTTCATCAATGAATGGGTTGTTTTTATGTTCTGGAAACTCATTTAATTTCGTGTAATTCATGGTGTGAAATTTAAAGTATCATTATTCTATTAAAAATTTTATTTATTAAATATCCGCTTGATACTAATATTGTATCCCGTTGATACATAGGTAGCCTTGATATTCAGCCCATTAGACAATCTTGTTCTTTATTTCTTTTAAAGCTTTAAAAAAGAGACTAAGAATTCATTTGATTATTGGCATTTTGCAGATACCTTTCGCGTCACATCTTAAATGACGTTATTTGTGAAAAAGGCAGATTCTTCATTTTGCGGCTTATTATTTTGTCCTGGAATCCATATATTCCTGAACCTGGGAAGCTTTCAGCCTGGTAACATCATCTGTTATATCGGTTTTTTTAAGCTTTCCTTTTTTCATGAGGTTATATACCGTGCCTCGACTAATGTGTAGTTTTTCGGCAACTATATTCACGGTTAGATATTCATCCAGATTACTTTTTTTTAATTCCATTTTTAAAATTAATATTCGATTGGTATGAAATTTCATGAATGCAATAGTACTACATTTATCCGACTGATAACCAGGCAAGTAGAAATCAGCAGAAATCAGTTGGTGATAATAATTCTAATTGGGTGAGATTTTATTTACTTGATGCAAATCAAGATTTGATGAAGCATTTAAATTGGACAGTTAATCACTGAAACTCAGCCAAACATCTATTTTTTTGATAAGTGCTTGGATTTCTGGGGACTTTTTCGATTCTGAAGGTTTTTCTAAATATTTCTTACATTGTATAATTCCGTTTTTGTATTTGGTTTCATCAAAAAAATTATAAATAGAATTAGCCGCCTCATACACTTTTTCTTTGCTAAACTTATCATCATAAATCTTAAAAGGATTATCAAATAATTCAGATTCCGATATGAAATTAGAAGGCAATTTATCAATATGCTTTTTCACCTCATCCATCCAATACGGGATGTTTACTTTTTTGAATGTTGATGCAAAAGTTCTATGTTTAATTCTGGCATAAAATGGCCCCCACCGCCAAAAATTATTTATATCTTCATTTTTCAAACAGAAAATTCCAAATTCTAAAATTTTAGCTAAAATTATTTCTTTTTTGTAATCCTCACTGTTCACATTTTTGCTCGTGATAACACTTTTAAATGCTAATAAATAAGACTCTTTTATTCTATCTTCATCTAAATCTGTTTTTAGTAATTTAAAAAACGAGATGGATGTTTATCATATACTCGTGCCCAAAAGCAAAGTGCTTCATATTCCATTTTATTTTCAGAACTCATTCTAGATTTATTGAGTAGAAAATATTCATTTAATATAATTTCTATGTCATAAGTATTTTCTAAGGATATTACATGATTCTGGATATCAATGAAGACTTTCTCCTTCATCTTATTTCCAATTTGATGTTGGTACTGTATCAGAGCAGAATTTAGATTCTTAAATTCATTTCTTTTATGCTTTCTGAATTCAATTATTGATATTGCCAAGAATATTAGCACAATAATTGGAAATAAAATTTTAACTAAAATTAAATCATAAAAATAAAATTACCGTTGCGAATTTCGTTGCAAAACACCAAAGCCAGAACACAATGTCCTGGCTTTCAATTACTAAGAGTGATCCTACCGGGAGTCGAACCCAGATCGTCAGAACCGGAATCTGATATTCTATCCATTGAACTATAGGACCAATGTTGGCGCAAAAATAAATAAATTCTATGATTTATTGTGCTTTGCCCAAAGTTTCTTTAAAAGCAATCATTTGGCAGAATTACGATTAATATGTTTCGGCAAACTGAATTAACATCTTATGCAGTTCATTAAATTTGGTTAAAGGAAGCTTTTCGGGCTTGTCATCCAAGTTATGATACTCCTGGAATTCTTTTCCCTGCGTATAAATAAAAACAGCCGGAACTCCTTTTTTATCGAAAAAACAGTGGTCACTGTTACAGGCTTCTCCTCTTATTTTGATGTCTGAAAAAAAGGATTGATTTTCATTAATTTCCTTAAACGCCTCAACTATCCTGGGGTTTTTCTTGCCATTAACAATGGTAATTCCTTCACTACCGGTACCAACCATATCGAGGTTGATGAGTGCCTTTATTTTATCCAGAGGGAAAAGCGGATTTTCTGCAAAATAGGCCGAACCCAACAAACCGCTTTCCTCCCCACCAAAAAACAAAAAAGCAACGGAACATTTGGGACGATTAGCCGGATCAGAAAAATATTTTGTCAGCCATAATACCATGGTTGTTCCACTGGCATTATCATTAGCTCCCCTGAAAATGTTTCCTTTACCCATAATACCCAGGTGATCGTAATGAGCGCTAAAAACAATTACAGAATCGGGTTCGTCGCTGCCCTCAATAAACCCTAAGACATTTTGGGTAAGGTATTCCCTATAAAAATAGGAATCAAAATTGACGGAAATCGTTTGGGGATTATTCTGCATTATAGAATCGGTCACCATTAAAAGTGTTGTTTCCTTTTCTTCATGCCCGGTAGATGCCCACCAGTAAATTTTGTCGCCGGGAAGTATTACACCGGAGGCATGAAAGGGGTTTTCCCTTTGGATTTTTCTCTTCGGAAAATCAGCTACCACAAACTTACCTGAATAATCGACATTACAAATACTATCAAGAACAGTATCCACCGTATCGGCAGCTTCAGTCAGATACACCAAGGGAAACGTACCTTTTTTTCTTTTGCTTTCGGGAGCCAGAACAAAATCGTAACCGGCTTTTAGCTTTTGGCCATCAAGGCTAAGGCTCATTTTCCCTGGAAAAGTATTCATGGGGAACGAAAATGGCTGAAAATATGATCCATTAATGGCTGGAATACTGTCTCTTTTTAGCTCATCAGCAATAAACCGGGCCGCCTTTAAATCACCTTTATGTACATATCCTCTACCCTGCATTTTTGTCGATGCCAGTGTATTTAATACCTGACGGGGATACTTTAAATCCTGGGCTTTTAACTCAAAAACAATCCCAAAAAACAAAACCGTGGAAATGATAATCCTGAATTTCATTCTATTAATAATTAAAAAGTAAATATAAAAACTACCTGTAATTAATATTTTATTATCCGGTTTTATCTGCGCATAAAACTATTTGTATTTTATGATAAATTGGTTAAAAAATACCAGTATCATGAAAGCTATTACGCTTTTCATTTTTGTGCTGAACCCAGACTCAGATTATGTTATAAGTCTTTAAAAACTATTCGGTTTTATAATTTTTAAACAGATAAAAAACCTTTGTTAATGAAACAAATAAATATTAATTTGTCTGCATTAAAAATTGACTCATGAAAAATCTGCTAGGTAAATTATCAATACGTGTCAAGTTATACTCAAGTTTTTTAATATTAGCCTCGTTAATATTAATACTTGGACTGATTTCATTGGTGATTCAAAAATCGTTGACCAGGAATCAACAGCATACCATGTCAAGTATCAAGTTGTCGGATGCCTACTTTGAGGGGAAATATTTTCTTCGTTCTGAGATGCATATATTTACAGAACTGGTGGGAGCCCAAGACAAAAACGAATTTAATTATTGGTGGGGCGAACATAAATTTCAGGTTCAATTTTTTAATGACCAGCTGCAAAAAATAGAAAATGAGTTTTCAGAACACCGAAATTTATATACCGATACAATGGCAACAAGTATTATAAACTTAAATAATTCTATACGCGCTGGTTATAATAACACTTTTTTACCTGCATTTTCTGAAACCGAAAAGCTAAAGAACCGTCAGTTTCAATTACTTCAGAAAAAATCGGCTGCTGAAGCTGACAGTGCAAAACAGGAAGCTGTACAGTCGGAACTAGCAACCATAAATTCAAAGTACAACGATTTCAGCAAAAAAACTACCCGTATTGGATTAGATATTATAACAAACCTTGACAAAGGTAAGGACCGGGTGAGGGTTCTCACCCTCGAAATGGATAAACAAAGAAGTCAGTTAATGGGAAGAACCTTCAGGCTGTATGTTTTCTTTACCTTGTTCGGTATGGCCTTTGCGATTTTCCTCACCTTTTATATCTCAAAACTTATAACCCGACCGGTAAACAAAATTCTGAATCATGTAAACCAATTGGGCAAAGGGGAACAACCTGGCCTGCTCGAAATCAGACTTGAAGATGAATTTGGAAGTATTCAGCATTCATTAAATAATTTAACACGCTCATTGGTTAAAACCTCTCATTTTTCAAAAGAAATAGGCGAAGGAAAATTTGACACCGAATTTACTCCAATGAGTGAGAATGATGTGCTGGGCAATTCATTGCTGGCAATGCGAAACAGTTTAAGTACCGCCCGAACCGAAGAGGAAAAAAGAAGAAAAGAAGATGAAATAAGAGCCTGGTCGGCCAATGGAATAGCAAAATTCGGGGATATTATCCGACAATCAGGAAGTAACCTCAACGATTTAAGCTATAAAGTTATGAGTAATTTGATTGATTATGTAAAAGCCAACCAGGGAGCCATGTTTGTTTTAAATGATGATAATGAAGCTGATCCCTGTTTTGAATTAATATCGGCCATTGCATACGGACGTGATAAATTAATAAATAAGCAAATCCGAATGGGTGAAGGATTGGTTGGACGAGTAGCTTTCGAGGAAAAAACCATTTATTTGAAAGATGTGCCTGACAATTATGTGAAAATCACATCGGGCCTTGGAGAAGCTAATCCAAAAACCGTATTGATTGTACCGGTTAAACTTGAGGATAAAGTAAACGGAATAATAGAATTAATTTCGTTTAATGAATTTACTGATTATCAGATTGAATTTATTGAAAAAATTGGCGAAACTATAGCCTCGTTTATAACTTCAATCAAAGTTAATGAAAAAACGGCCACCCTTTTAGCCGATTCGCGGCAAAAGAGCGAAGAAATGGCCGCTCAGGAAGAAGAGATGCGGCAGAATATGGAAGAATTGCAAGCCACCCAGGAAGAAATGTTGCGTAAAGAAAATAATTATCAGGAACTGATTAAAAAAATGCAGGCTAAAGAAGAACAGCTGACTAAAATTCTCGATGAAATTAGTATTGAAGAAGAGGAAATACGTAATCAAATAAATCAAATAAAGGATACCGATTAAGTGATTTAGTAAAGTTTTAAACTGCTGTTTTTTAGGTTCATAATATAAATTTACTGAATAAATTTTTCACCCCATGAATTTACCGGAGATATTGAAAGTTGATGAAGAAAAATGTGTTAACTGTCATCAATGTATTGTTGCCTGTTCAACAAAATTTGCTAATGATGGAAGTGGCGAACATGTAAAAATTAACAACGATTTATGTATTGGTTGCGGAGAATGCTTAAAAGCCTGCACACACGATGCCCGAATTCCTGTTGATGATTTTGATAATTTTATGAATATTGTTGAGGGCAAAGAAAAAATTGTTGCTATTGTGGCTCCGGCAATAGCTTCACAGTTTCCTGAAAAACATTTACATTTTAATGGTTGGCTAAAATCTTTGGGTATTTCAGCCATTTTTGACGTAAGTTTTGGGGCTGAATTAACGGTTAAATCTTACATAAACCACATTCAAAAAAACAATCCTAAAACAGTTATTGCTCAACCTTGCCCGGCCATTGTAACCTATATTGAAGTATACCGACCCGAACTATTGCCTTACCTGGCCCCGGCTGACAGTCCGATGCTTCATACAGCCAAAATGATTAAAAAATTTTATCCTCAGTATAGCGATCATAAAATGATAGTGGTTTCACCTTGTCTTGCTAAAAAACGAGAATTTGATGAAACCGGGGTTGCTGATTATAACGTAACTATGCGCAGTTTTGAAAATTATTTTGAGATTAACCAAATCGATTTAAAAGACTATCCAATTATTGAATTTGATAATGATAAAGCAGAAAGAGCCGTGCTTTTTTCCAGTCCGGGAGGTTTGTTAAGTACTGCTGAACGAGAAGTTCCCGGAATAAGAGAATTAACACGAAAAATTGAAGGTCCCCATACTATTTACGAGTACCTTGACAGTTTGCCTGAACAAATTGAACAAGGCAGGAACCCTCTGCTTATTGATTGCCTTAACTGTGAAAACGGATGCAATGGCGGAACCGGTACAACCCGACAGAAAACTCCTCCCGATGAATTGGAATATTATATCAGCAAAAGAAAACAGGAGATGCAGTTGCATTATAAAACTGCTGACAACAAGGAAAAAAACCTTAATAATCTTCGATTAGTAATTGATAAATATTGGGATGGCCCGCTTTATGAAAGAACCTATATTAATCGTCATGAAGTTTTTACTTCAAGAATTGAAATACCAACCGAAGAACAGAAAGAACAAATATACCTTGCCCTTCATAAATATAAGCCTGAAGACCATTTAAATTGCGCCAGCTGCGGTTACCATACCTGTGAACATATGGCTGAAGCAATTCATAACAACCTGAATAAAATAGAAAATTGTCATTTCTATATTAATTATGAGCTTGAACAAAAATCGAGTGAGATTAAGGATAAAAGTGAAAAGCTTGAATCGCAAAAGAATACGCTTATAAAGCAATCGGAACATATTCTTTCTTTTATTGGAAAAATAAGGGAGATAGCAAAATAGCAGGAGAATAATCGGGTTTTTTGTTAACCGTTGTTTCAGAAGCATGATAAATTGGAAAAATGGAAAGGTGGAATAATATATTCTTTCATTTTTTCAAAAAAGGCAATTTAATCGCTATGAGATTTTTAAAGGGAGACCGGGTAGTGTATTATATCTTCTGTTTCAGTATTCTGTGCATTTTAAAAATCAGAATCCCTAAAATCATTCCCAATATTCCTCCCCCAATTACATCAGCTGGGTAGTGAACTCCCAGGTATACTCTGCTGTAACAGATTAACAGACACCAAAACCCCAAAACAAACAGCACCCATCGTTTCTTAAAAAACAACGACAAAAAAACAGATAATGCTGCTGAATTTGCTGCATGCGATGAAACAAAACCATATAAACTTCCCGAATAATTATTCACCAGATGAACCTGGTTTTTAATCAATAAATTGTGGCTTGGCCGGTATCTTAAAAACAATTCCTTAAACAACCGTACAGATATTTGATCGGATAATGTAATCAGTAATGCTATGCATAAAAGGGTTATCCAAAAGTGTTTTTTGTCTTTTTTTACGATAAAATAAAACAAGATCAGGTAAAGCGGAATCCAGGTCCATCGCAGGCTTACATACCACATAACGGAGTCCCAAAAGGGATTAAAATGGCTGTTTATAATAAAAAACAGCTTGTGATCAACATTTTCGAGCCCGTTAATCAACACTTAAAAATTACTGATTTAGTGCATCCCAAATATAGTCTTTCAACTCGCTTATACCTAAATTTGCAACCGATGAAATAAAGACATACGGAATATCAGGCAGGTCATTCTCCAATTCCAGTTTCAGCTCATTATCAAGTAAATCGGATTTTGAAATAGCAAGTACCCTCTTTTTATCTAATAATTCAGGATTATAAAGTTTAAGTTCATTAACCAAAACATTATATTCCTTCTTTATATCATCACTGTCAGCGGGTATGAGAAATAATAACATGGAGTTTCGTTCAATATGGCGGAGGAATCTTAATCCCAATCCTTTTCCCTCATGAGCACCTTCTATAATTCCCGGAATATCAGCCATAACAAACGATTTGTTGTCGCGATATGAAACAATTCCAAGGTTTGGCACCAATGTGGTAAAAGCATAATCGGCTATTTTCGGCCTGGCTGCTGAAACCACAGAAAGCAAGGTAGATTTACCTGCGTTCGGGAAACCAACCAATCCGACATCGGCAAGTAACTTCAATTCAAGAATTCGCCAACCTTCTTCACAATCCTCACCCGGTTGCGCATATCGTGGTGTTTGATTCGTGGCTGTTTTAAAATGGTTATTACCTAAACCACCACGTCCCCCTTTCATTAAAATGGCTTCCTGTCCATTCCCGGTAATCTCCAGTATGTCTTCAAATGTATCCGGATTCTTGGCCACAGTACCCAGGGGAACTTCTATGATCACATCATCACCATCGGCACCGGTTTTCAGAGCATCACCACCATAACCGCCATCCCTTGCAAAAATATGTTTTTTATATTTCAGGTGGAGTAGCGTCCAAAGCTGATCATTACCTTTGAGAATAATATGTCCACCCCGGCCTCCATCGCCACCATCAGGTCCTCCTTTAGGAATGTATTTTTCACGTCGCATGTGGGTTGACCCTCCACCACCTTTGCCACTTCTCACAAAAATCTTAACATAATCAATAAAATTCGACTGTGCCATCCTTTTAAATTTTGCAGCAAATATACCTTCAATTTATGAAACCTGTTTGATTTTGGCAGAATTCTATTATCTTTATACCGATTATAGGGGGTTAACAATTCATATTACTTAAAATTATAACCTTAGTCAGTTTGTAGTATCGTTTTGGTCAACTTATTTGATTATCAATATCATGTTGCTGATTAAACCATATTTTCTATATTGCATAAAAAAAGGGGTATACAAATCTAAATTCACAAAAGCGATGAAAAAAGCACTTTTCCTAATGTTTTTGGCTATTTCTACTGCATCATTTGCGCAAGATGCGGCGGTAGCAAAATACAAGGCCATGTTTACACTGAACTTTATCAGGTATATTGGCTGGCCCGATGCATCAAAGCAAGGTGATTTTGTTATTGGGGTGGTCCGTGAGAACAATATTGTGAGTAATTTACAGGCACAAACTGTTGGTAAAAAATTCGGTTTTCAGAATATTGTTGTTAAAGAATTCAACAAAGTTGATGAAATTACCAATTGCCAAATCCTTTATTTTTCCAGCCAATCAAACTTCTCAAAAAATGCCGACCTGGTTAAACAAAAACTTGGAGGCAAAAATTCCCTGATTATCACTGAGACAGAAGGTGCCACCAAAAATGGTTCCATGATAAATTTTGTGGTTCGGGACGATAAACTGAAATTTGAACTGAGCGAAACAAATGCTGAAGCCTTCGGACTAAAATTCAGCAGCTCACTAACGGCATTGTCAAATGCTATTGTAAAGAATTAATCGCGTTCAATAAACATTACTCTCTTTATAAAAAATAATCACTTGAACTTTATGTATAAAATAATAAAGTTCAAGTGATTCAATTTTTCCTTATCTGATTTTCGATTAACTCAGGTTTATTAAACTGCTGCAGGATTTCTGTGTTCCTGTTCCATGTTTGCCAAATAACTGCTTAAAAGCTCTTTCTTTAAACGTGTTATTGCCACCCTGCCTGAACGTACAAACTGAAGCACACCATAAGGTTGCAATTGCTCAAAAAGCTCCTGTGTTTCAGCTTTATGCCCGGTTTTTTCTATCACAGTATACTCCTTGGTAAGTTCCAGAATACGGGCGTTGTACTTCCTGATAATACCTTCAATCAGGTTGGTCTCAAGCAATGCTGCCGTTTCAATTTTATACATGGCAATTTCCTGATGCAGAATTTCATCAGGAGTCAGGTAAAAAGCCCTGATAACGTCAATTTGCTTCTCGATTTGTTTTACTAAATGTGAGGCCATACGTTCCTCGCAATATACTACGATGGTGAATTTAAATACCCCTTTTATAGCCGATTCTGAGACCGTTAAACTTTCAATATTGATTTTTCGTCTTGTGAAAATTATAGTGATTCGGTTTAATAAACCAATACTATTTTCGGAAAATATGGTTAAAGTGAATTCCTGATTCATTTTTGTCGATTTTAAAATTACTGATTACTGTTTCTCGTCTCCGTAAATTAATTCGTCAACTGCTTTGCCCGATGCCACCATTGGGAATACATTACCTTTTGCAGCTACTTTAATTTCAAGAAGGTAAGCTTCCTCTGATTCGTACAATCTTTTAATGGCATCTTTCAGGTCAGACCGGTCTTTTATAACCTCGCCTTTTATTTTGTATGCCGATGCCAGTGTAACAAAATCAGGGCTGCTTATTGGCGTATTGGAATAACGCTCATCAAAGAATAGTTCCTGCCATTGTCGTACCATTCCAAGATAATTATTGTTCAGAATAATCATCTTTAACGGAAGCCTATTGTAAGCAATGGTTCCCAATTCCTGAAGAGTCATCTGAAAACCACCATCACCCGAGATGGAAATTACAGTTTTACCAGGTAAACCAAACTGTGCCCCCATAGCCGCCGGTAATCCAAAACCCATGGTTCCCAAGCCACCAGAAGTAACCAAACCCCGGGTATTTTTAAACTTATAATAACGGGAAGCTATCATTTGTTGCTGACCTACATCGGTAACAATAGTTGCATCACCATGGGTTACCTGGTTTAAAACCTCAATAACCTCACCCATATTAATTTTTCCTTCGGTAGGGAAAAGTTCCGGTTTAATTACTCTTTCGTACTCAATTTTATCAGCCGCTTTAAATTCAGACAACCATTCAGTATGCGAATTCGGAAGTATATAATCAATAATCTGCGCCAGCGACTCTTTAACATTACCCAATACCGGGGCATCAACCTGCACAATTTTATTAACCTCGGCTTTATCAATTTCAAAATGTATAATCTTAGCCTGTTTGGCGTATTTACTTACTACGCCGGTAACACGATCGTCAAAGCGCATACCTATGCCTATCAACACATCACACTGGTTGGTCATAAGATTAGGACCTGCATTGCCGTGCATACCCAACATACCTGTATACAGCGGATGGTCGACCGGAAGAGCAGAAAGTCCCAGCAAGGTTGAAGCCGCCGGAATACCCGCTTTGTTAAGAAAGTCTAACAATTCTTTTTCTGCATTTCCTAAAATAACACCCTGACCAATCAAGGCAAATGGTTTTTTTGCTTCATTAATAATTTTCGCAGCCTTTTCAACCTGATCGTGTTTAACCTTTGGCTCCGGAATATAACTGCGGATATAATTGCATTTTTTATATTGATAATCGAAAGTGTTAATCATCGCATCCTTGGTAATATCGATAACAACCGGACCCGGACGCCCTGAACAGGCAATGTAAAAAGCTTTTGCAATGGCCTCAGGAATTTCTTCACATTTAGTGATTTGGAAATTCCATTTGGTAACCGGCATAGTAACACCAACTACATCAGTCTCCTGAAAACCGTCAGTTCCCAACAGGTTTGAAAAAACCTGCCCGGTAATACATACCAGCGGGGTTGAGTCCATATAGGCATCGGCAATTCCGGTAATTAAATTTGTTGCACCCGGGCCAGAAGTGGCAAAGCATACGCCCGGCCGGCCGGTTACCCGTGCAAATCCCTGGGCAGCATGAATAGCACCCTGCTCGTGACGGGTTAAAATATGCTTTAATTTACCTTTATAATCGAGTAATTTGTCGTAAATGGGCATAATGGCCCCACCCGGATAGCCAAAGATGGTTGTAGTACCTTCATCAATTAACGACAAAAGCAAAGCGTCTGATCCTGTAACTTTCATAGTTTCACCTGTATTTACTTTTTTTTCTTCAATGGTTTGTGTTTCCATACGAATTGATTTTTTTATAACATGCCGGACAACAAAAGAGTTTGAAGTTCCGATCGGTTTTTTTAATTTATTTAGATCTCTCTCACGGCTCCCTTATCTGCCGAGCTAACGAAATAAGCATATTGTCTTAATGCCTTTGAGACTTTTCGGTCGCGGTCGGGAGTATAGGCTTTGTCGCCTTTTGCCAACTCACTGACTCGACGTTCTTCCAGCTCTTTTTCGCTGACCTGTAAATCAATCGATCGGTTTGGAATATCTATTTCAATAATATCTCCATCTTTAACAAGAGCAATAGCGCCTTTAGCCGCAGCCTCAGGCGATGCATGGCCAATAGAAAGACCTGATGTTCCGCCTGAAAAACGTCCGTCGGTTATCAGGGCACAGGCTTTCCCCAGTCCGCGCGATTTAAGGTAGGATGTAGGATACAACATTTCCTGCATTCCCGGACCACCTTTGGGACCTTCGTACCGGATTACCACAACATCACCGGCTTTTACTGTACCATCCAAAATTCCGGTAACCGAAGCTTCCTGTGAATCGAAAACTTTTGCAGGACCGGAGAATTTCCATATGGATTCATCAACGCCGGCTGTCTTTACGATACATCCGTTTTCAGCAATATTCCCGAAAAGCACAGCCAAACCACCATCTTTAGTGTAAGCATGATCAATGCTTCTGATACATCCTTTTTCGCGGTCGAGATCAAGGGTTTTAAACCGGGAACTTTGTGAACCCATAGTCAGATTTAGTCCACTATGTGCCGGAGCTGATGAATAAACTTCATAAGCTTCCTTTGTGTGGGTATCAAGCGTTAAATCAAATTTCTCAATAGCTTCTTTTAATGTATTTCCATCGGCACGTTTTACTGAATTGTCTACTAAACCAGACCGGGACAACTCTCCCATAATTCCCATTATACCGCCGGCACGGTTAACATCTTCAATATGGTAACTGCTGTTGGGAGCTACTTTGCAGATACAAGGCACTTTGCGTGATAGGGCATCCATCTCTTTCATGGTAAAGCTAACTTCAGCTTCATGAGCAACAGCCAACAGGTGAAGCACGGTATTGGTCGATCCGCCCATAGCAATATCCAGGGTCATTGAATTCTCGAATGCTGCTTTGCTGGCAATACTTCTGGGTAAAACGGATGTGTCACCATCGCGATAATATGCATAGGTGTTTTTAACAATTTGTTTGGCTGCCTTTTTAAATAATTCTGTACGGTTCGAATGTGTGGCTACAATAGTTCCGTTTCCCGGCAAAGCCAAACCAAGGGCTTCGTTCAAACAATTCATGGAATTAGCTGTGAACATACCTGAACAGGAGCCGCAGGTTGGACAGGCGTTGCGTTCAACTCCGGTCAACATTTTCTCCGGGGTTTTTTCATCGGCACCCAAAACTATGGCATCGATCAAATCGTATTTTTTCCCGTCATAAACTCCGGCTTCCATTGGGCCGCCTGAAACAAAAATGGCCGGAATATTCAGTCGCATAGCTGCCATTAACATTCCCGGGGTAATTTTGTCGCAGTTGCTGATGCAAATCATTGCATCAGCTTTGTGGGCATTACACATATATTCCACGCTGTCAGCAATTACTTCGCGCGAGGGCAAAGAATATAGCATGCCGTCATGACCCATGGCAATACCATCATCAATAGCAATGGTATTAAATTCCGGGGCAAAACATCCTTCGGCCTCAATAATCTGTTTTACTTCCTGACCAATATCTTTTAAGTGAACATGGCCAGGTACAAACTGTGTGAAAGAGTTTACCACGGCAATAACCGGGGCTTTAAACTGATCTTCCTTCATGCCGTTGGCACGCCATAAGGCACGTGCTCCGGCCATTTTGGCCCCGAGTTTTGTTGTATTGCTTCGTAATGGTATTTTGTAATTCATTGTTAAAAATTTTTGCATCATTAACTATTAAAGAACCTCTCTCCCGTCATTCGTCGGGATCTCCCCTGAATCAGGAGAGAAACAGCGGCCATCGGGGCAAACCCCGATAATATTTTTATTAAAAAAGGCTCTTCATAAGTGTGAAGAGCCTTTAGTAAAATATCTTAAAAAACAACTATAGCCCTTCTGAAACTGAACCTTTAACGACCAGTACCACGAGAATGACTATATTATTTAAATGTTTCATTTTTTTATTATTTTGATGGAACAAACCTAAGTATTAATTTTTATTGATGAAACGGTAAAAAAAAACCTGAATACAATACCCAGCCCGGGTTTTTCAAAGCAATTATATTCTTATAGCATTGAATATCAATAAAAAAAGCATTTCTGTTTATCCGATTCCCACAGGGATTATTGTTTGTAAATTATTTGGCTTTATTTGTAGTTAGGCATTGGCATTTTTTTATTTAAAATCATTAATTCTCAAATTACCATTAATTCTTTCAATATCATCTTTGGGGATGTCTATTTCCGTCGCTATTTTAGTCCAGAGTTCCACTGCGGCAATAACTTCTTCTAAAATCTGATTCGCTTTTTTTATACCAAAAGTCTTACCCAGACTCAACTAATCATCTTTTGAAAATTTGTCAAATTTGCCATTTATAGATGATTGGTGAACATTTGTCCATGTTCCACCATCTTTATATTGGTATGTAATATCATAAGCTGGTGATATTTGCCATTTTCCTTCTTTGTTCATTAGAAAAGAGAAATTTTTTACATGGTCATCATGATTTCTTGCAATTACATTAAAAAGAGCTCTTCTGTATTGTTGTTCAAATTGAATGTAAGAAAGTTGAAGCATTTTCATTACTCTAAATAAAGTTTCATAACTACTTGCTTTTTGGACTTTATAATCAATCCCGGCTAATGCCCCTAAAGTTTGCATATGAATTTTTTCGCCACTTTCAGTTCGGTCAAAACGTTTGGTCAGAAAATGAAATCTATTGTTTTCTTCATACAAATAACTTTCAGACATCTCAATACCAGCAACTTTTGCTAACTTATAATATGCAAATTCGATTTTACCCAAGCCAGCACTTTCTCCAAGTGTCTTTTCATTAGCGCCATCAATTTTTAGCAGCCAATATGAATAGCCTTCTGGTTGAATAATATCTCCTGGTCTAATTTCTATAATCTTATTATTAGAGTCTGTTTTTATTGCAACCAAAGCTTTTGCACGAGCTCCCCCAACAGAAGTTCCAATTCTTAAAATGTCTGATAAACTTTCTTTATCTAAATCACTATACGTTGTTTCTTCTTTACCCTCCAATACTTTTTTTGCTACTTCCAGTAACTCCGAAACGTCTATGTTGTAATTGGTGTTTTCCTTATGGTTAATAGGCTCATATTCTAATGCGCCCATACCTCTTCTCCCTACATAGGTTAACCTGTCGACGGGATTTATGTCGTTAATTGAGAGATTCTTTTGCCTAAGCCATTCTTTCATCATCATATTCCCAAAGTCATCTGGCATTGAGTCTGATAGGAGATATGGCAAGTTGTGAAAGTTAATATGGTCCCGATTAGTCTCAAAAATTCTTTCTTGTGTTGGCATTACTATTGGAGATGGCTCTATCGTCCTATTTATAAAATTATTGCTATATTGGAAAGTAGAATTCCCTTTGATATCATTCCATTCTATTGAGCCTATTGTTTTGTTATACAATTTTACTTCTACTATCATAGCTATTTAATTTTCTTTGATGCTCGCTTTCTTTCTGTTTTCAATTTTGCCTTTTCAAATTTCAATTTTAGTTCTAAGTTTTCTCCAACTCTAAATACTGATTCTAAATCTTTAATTCTATTTAATCTTGACAATATCCTTATTAAACTTTCGGTTGTCGTAGATTTTCCTTGTTCTATCAAACTAATTGTTGAAACACTTAAACCAACTTCCTCACTCATCTCTTTTTGAGTAAGATTATGCTGTAATCTTATTTTCTTTAGTCTTTTACCAATCTCTTTCAAGATTTCTTGTTCAGTTAAAAACAACCAGTTATCCATTATGTATTAATTTAAATATTAATAATTTAATAGTTATGCTTTAAATCACATCCTAACTATTAATATTTAGTTAGTTAATGCAAATATAATAAATTTGATTTAACTATTAGAATATTCATATTTAATTGCATAAAAAGTTATCAACTATTAAAATATCATAAGTTGCAGTGCTATCTTCATGCTTGTGCCTAACGTAAATTGCATGTTTGGTAAATCTAATCATATTAGCGGTCATAGTTTGACCTTATACTGTAGTCAGAAATTTGAATTCGCATGGAATCAAACCAGATCATTGTTAATAATAAAAGTCGCCGGCATTGCCGCGGAACAAAACTTTGAATTACGAAATGCTTCTGCATATTTATGCTAACTGATATTTGACACTACACTGCCAAATACTTGAACCTAAGCAAAAATATTCTCAACTTTGCTTCTCAAACCATAATATGTCAAACAACAAACACATACCGGTTTATAGTTTAGGCGAGTTTAGCACGGCCAATCAACGCAGCAAAATGTACCAGGTTGAGGTGTTTGATGCCAACCGCCATTTTGAGGTGGCTTACCCCCACCGGCACGATTTTTACGAGGTGCTGTTCCTGTTGCAGGGTTCGGGTTTTCATATTATTGACGGCAATAAATATGAAATAAAGCCTCCCTGCGTGTTTTTTATGTCGCCGGGACAAACCCACCGGCTGGAACTTTCAAACGATATTGACGGTTACATTTTTTTATTTACGGCTGAGTTTTACCTGTTAAGCCAGGTTAATAAAAATAAGCTGCTTGAACTTCCTTTCTTTTTTTCGGTGGAACAAAATAATCCCCCACTTTTACTGCAATCATATAAAGACACGAATTTTCTGGAACAATTATTTACCCGCGGAATTGCAGAAATTGCTGAGGCAAAGCAAAATCCTGAAGAAATGATACGCTCATTGCTCGACCTAATTTTACAAACCTGTAAAAAACTTTATCCCACTGATTTGGTTACTATGCAAAACACCAAAGGGCATTTGCTGGTTAAAAATCTGTTACAGCTTATTGAGGAAAACTATCAGAAAAACCTTTCCATCAGCGAGTATGCCGGCATGCTGTCAATTACCCCCAACCACCTGACACAAATGGTAAAGCAGGTAACCGGAAAAACATCAGCCCGGTTGTTACAGGATAAAATTATTCTTGAAACCAAACGCCTGCTGATCCATACCGACATGACCGTAACCGAAATTGCCGATTACATGAATTTCCCCGACCAGAGCTATTTTACCAAATTCTTTAAAAAAGCATGTGACATAACACCATTGCAGTATCGGAAGAGTAAGCAGTGATTTGATTTAGAAGAAACAATTATAATTCATCCCCCAAACCCCCTTCAAAGGGGGATTTGCCAGCAAAAAACTACGAAAGTAATTTAAAAACCATTTTGCTCCGATTTGGCTATAAAAGTTAATTTGGAATAAGTCCTCCAGGCCTACCGTCAGGAAGGCCTTAAGGGAGGTCAGGAGGGTGAATCACCGATAGAAATTTTAAATTATTCCGGAATTGTATAATTACTAGTTATAGTTGTGATA
>JBJKSB010000060.1:0-33033 GCA_046704385.1 Bacteroidales bacterium
CAGGACAGCTGCGGAAGGTACTTCCAGGCTTTCAAAATCTAATCCAAATCTTGTGGTTTCTATCTCTTTTCGAGTAAATCGCAGGATAGAAAATAGTTCATCGTGCAAAGGTTTATGTTCAAGTCTAATGTATGAAGAATGGGCATCCATATAAGTCATACGTTCAAAATCTGAGGCTTGAGAGGTCCAATGAATTCCGGCCTGTAGCTCTTTTGCGCTTTGAGTCATTTTAGCCATAAGTGACGCAGGTAAAGGTGTTGATTCATATGTGCTTCGATTCGTATTTCGCTGGTCAATCCAGTTAGCCAAATAATTATCTCTTACTCCGGGTTTGATTCTAATGCATGCAGCCATATTATCGATATTTTCCGGATTTTTATACTCAACATCAGCAATAAATCCCTTTGATTCTGCAGATATAACCATATTTTGGATCGCAGCGCCAACGCTAATCCAGGCAAACATACCCAGAACATCAGTAGGTAGCATTCGGGATTTTGCACAGAATACTTCAATAGAATTATGATTCTTACGAAACTCCCAAGGTTGCATATTATCGGCAGATGAAGCCAATGAGGCAGCTTCTACCAGTTCAATAAATAGTGCATCTGTTATCATAATAAATCTTCATTAATTGTTGTAAATATTCAAAGCACGGAGTGGCCAGTTTGGCGTTCTTATCTTTTTAAATATATCTAAAGCTTGTAAAAGTATTGGCTCCGTGTGTGTAGCCATTAAACTAATGCGCAACATCTCCTGATTTTTTGGAACTGCCGGAGATGTAACCGGGTTTACAAATATGCCCTCTTTCAATAATTTTTGAAAAGCAGCCAAAGCGATAAGTTCATGATTACAATAAACTGGAATTATTGCACTTCCATGATAATCTATATGATAACCCAAATTTTGGAGGCCACCAGCCAGGTATTTTGCATTTTTTAGCAGTTGATGACGTCGTTCGGGTTCTTCATCAATGATCTCCATTGCCGCTATGACAGCAGCAATAGCAGACGGTGGAAGGCTTGCAGAGAAAATGTGCGCCCTTGAAGTGTGTTTTAATGTGTCAAGTATTTTACGATCGCCAGCTACAAATCCACCTATTGATGCAAAAGATTTGCTAAATGTACCCATAAGCAAATCTACATCTTTTATTAAGCCATAATGCTCAGCAACACCTTTGCCATTGGGACCTATTACCCCAATTGCATGTGATTCGTCAAGCATTAATCGAGCGTGATACTGTTTGACAAGTTGTATAATATTAGGCAAATCTATTAGAGTACCTTCCATACTAAACAGGGAATCAGTAACTACTATTTTAGGTTTATCTGCATATTTTTTAAGCGCTGTTTCAAGCGATTTTAAACTGTTATGTTTATATCGAACGAGTTGTGCCCGTGATAACACAGCTCCATCAACAAGGCTCGCGTGGTTCCGTTCGTCCATAATTATAATATCGTTACGATTAGCTAATGCAGAAAGCACGCCTACATTGGTTTGGTAACCAGTCGAAAAAATTAAAGCATCCTGTTTATGCATAAAATCGGCTAATTTGTAAGTAAGCTTTCTGTGGAGATCAAGTGTACCGTTCAGCATTGGGGACCCTGAACACCCTGTACCAAATTCGTAAATAGCTTCGCATGCTGCATTCATAATTTTGGGGTGGGTTGCCAATCCCAGGTACGCATTGGTTCCCAACATGATTATATCTCGGCCATTATGCTTTATTACCGGTTCCTGTGCGCTTTCAAATACAGGGCAAAAAGAGTAAATATCTGCCGCATGTGCAGTATCAGTGCGGATATATTGCATATGTTTATTAAAAATATCCCGGGATATTTTTGAAGTACTTTGGATAATTTTGTTATCTTTAATTTGAACCCTTTCAAAAGTTAGGCTGTCTTTAAAAACCCGATGATAATTTTCGGGCTGAGGGATGCTTTTTTGGATCATTTCAACATATATCCTGGTGTATTCAGGCTTTTTAACAGCTTTGATAAAATATATACATGGATCGAGTTCTGCCCCTATTGAGGTTTTAAAATCATAAGCAGTTATGCCAATATTAAATACTTTCTTTTCCATTTCACAAGCTACCCGAATTCCTTCAAAAATGTTGTTGGCATATAAATCATAGCGATCGCGAACTTCGTAATCCAAACCTTCTGCTACACCAAATAACTCTTCATCACCAACAAGGTTAAGCCCATAAGCAACTATTTTACCATTTTGTTTGATGGCAATAACATGACTTCGACCTTTAAGATTAAGAGACATTTTTTCGAAATATGCCGGGGTCAATCGCTCATGTTGATAGCCATTCTGTCGTTTGGCAACATTTGTCCACAGCTCAGCCAGACGCTCAGAATATGGGGCATAATCTTCAATAACTTCTACAGTTATCTCTGGCACCTGCAATTTTGTCCTTTTTTTCTGCACACTGTTTCTTTTCTTCGCCTTGAGTGCAGCCAAATATTCATCAAAGTTTTTCCATCTTAGAGGTAAGCGTGCAATTGGAAACCCCAGAAGTGATTGGTATCCAAACCGCTCGAGTATTTCAAATTCTTTGTATCTAATGGTCGAAATATCTCGGATAAGAATCAATTCAGTATTTTCAAGTTGTGCAATTTCATCAATTTTATTTGTAAGTGCTTGAATAAACTCAACAACGAATGGTTGAAAAACTTCAATTGTTGTTCCAAGTGAAGCTATATGGCCGATCTCGAGGATATGCATATCCATGAAATCGGGCTTCCAGGTTTTTACAGTAGCAATAACTTCAGGAGGGTACATATTGGCCATTCTGGCGAGATCAACTGATATTGAAAAGCAATAGGCTATTCCTATCGGTTGTATCCCAATATACCCAATTATATAATAAGGATGAATATCATTTATGTGAGAATATTCAATTGCCTTCAGATGTTCAATTTCCAATCCTACAGCTTTTCTATTTACGAAACGTTCCCATACTGAAACAGGTATTTCATTTATGGTTCGATATAATTCAATACGAATCACAATATTAGCCCCACAACCAATTTGGGAACCTGGAACCACATTCTCTCTTACTTGCATTTTGTTTTTATAAATTTATGGTCAAAAACCTAATCAAACCTGTTTATTATTAGACACCTTTGGGTTGTGTCGATTTTTTAAATTGTTTGATTCTGAATTTTGGGAATGGTATAATTTCGTTTACTTCTTCTTTGTATTTTATATATGCTTCACCAAAATTTCTGGCCAAAACAATGTTTTCTCCATGAATGGATATTTTGAAATTTATATAGAGTACTACAGCAATTGATCCTATCATGGCTGAATAATAGATTAATCCCAATCCTGGAATAATAAAGACGATTATTGAAGCATAAATTGGATTCCTGCAAATACTATAGGTTCCACGGGTAATTAAAATCCCTTTTTTGAAATTTCTTAAAAATGTAATTGCCGATGCCAAATAAAAAATAATGCCAATTCCAATCCAGGCCAACCCAATACGATAAAACCAAAGATTATTCAGAAACTGGAGCTTAAGAAACTGCTGATCCTTTTGCATAATCAGAACAGTTAAAATTAAATAGGGTAGCGAGATTAAAGCTAATTTTGGTCCTATCCCGCCATACGTCATTTTTGTATTCATTTAATTTCAAATTATTTGATTAAACATGTACCAAAAAATGGCAGGTTTTTCCACCTCTTCGTAAACTTTCAACTATATCAACTTTAAAGGGTCGGTTCATAGCGGTTTCAAAAATAGTTTGATGTGTCATTCTGGTACATTCGCAATGCAGATCGTGAGGCTGGGGTTCACGAATTTTAGCTGCGGGGCAGTAACATTGTTTCGACACCTCTCCATAACGAATATGAACGGTATCTCCCTCTTTCCACACTTCAAAATTCTCACTGTAGGCTGCAATAAGATTATCAAGATCACCTTTCCCCTTTTCCGCTATGTCCTGTTTGAATTTATACCGGTTGAAACATCCTTTACCGCAACCTTCAATTAAATGAACGCGTGTAGGTTCATCGAGCTCTTTATCCATGGTTTCGAGTAAATCGCGAACCCAGTTCATAATAAATTCTTTTTCTTGTTTTACTGTTTTTAACTCATCCTCCGGATTGGTCTCCTGGAATTTTAACGGAGTTAAATTGGAACCCATACTTAGCATTGGTATGGCTCCGCTGCATACTCCAAATGCCAAAAGGCTTTTAACACATGATCTTCTATCCATAATTGTAGTTATTTAGTTAGTGAAAGTTTTTAATCAATTTGTAAATGAAGGATATACTGAATCTTTAGAAAATCAGAAATGGCTCCTATAATCCTGTTCCTGACGGAGAGGTTTAAATTTTTCTGCTTATAGGTTTCATAAACCCCAATCAGCTTTATGCGCTTGTCCCAGGAAAGAATATGTTCTTTGTTTTTCAATGCCCATTTCATTAGCGATTCCTCACCAAAACCAGCTTTAATAATTATATTGTTTGCAACCTTTAAACCTGTAGCTGAGGTAACATCAAAGAGAAGTTCTGAGGAAGGAAACCGGTTCACAAGGGATATTAAAAATTCTCTAATTAATGCTTCCTCAAAATAGCAAAACACACCCGATGAAATAAAGAGGATCTCATTTTTTGGATTAATTTCGTCGAACCATTGGGTGTTAAAAAATGAACCGGCAATAAACTTTCGATTATCGTTTTCAATAAAGAACTTTCGTTTTAATTCTATAACATCAGGAAGGTCGAGCTCATACCATTTTACCGAACTGTTTATCGCTCGTTCAAAATAGGTATCCATTCCACAGCCAATATTAACAATGGTTCCGTTAGGGTGTGCGATGATAAACTTGTTTATAATCTGGTCGTACGTTTTACAACGCGATATCCAGGAAATAATGTTAATATTTTCAAGATTCTGGTTAAAAGCGGTGAAATCATAATCAATAGATTCAATTATTTCAACCGCTTTGTTATCAATTAATAAAGGCATATTCTTTTGCGTTTCCATGGCCCTGGCCCATAAGGGCATAAAAAGGGTTTGCTGCAGCTGACCTAGTGATACTTTAATTTTAGCTGTCATATTTATTAATGATTAAGAATCAACAAAATGAATTCTGATAACTTGCTTTTATTAACTGTTTTGTCTTGCATAAATTTTAGCGAATTGCGGTAACAAAAATAGGATGCCGAAAGGACCAAATCGCCCCGGAACATGTAACCGAACCAAATTTATTTATTTTTATTAATACTTGATAATCAGTAAAATATGAGTTTGAAAGTGCGTTTACCGATGGCTGTACTCCATTTAAATGCAAAGAATTGAAACTAGCGGATGAAAATTTATCTATATCAGTGTGGAATTCACCGTATCAGGCAATGGGTAAAGATTTTTGATATTCAGTTGGGGTTTGCCCCGTTATTTTCTTAAAGGTAGTATTGAAGGTTGTTTTTGAATTGAATCCTGATTCCCAAAAAATATCGAAAATAGTCCGTTTATTGCCTGGATTATTTGACAAAAGAGATTTTGCATGTTCAATTCGGTATGAATTAACAAAGTCGAAGAAATTTTGTCCTCTAATATCATTAATAGCCTGGGAAAGATGCCGTTCGCTTACTTTAATTCCGGATGCCAGTTCTTTGAGTGTTAATTTGGATCTCCTGTAGATTTGAGTTTCAGTAACAAATAGGTTCAGTTTGGCCATAAGCTCCATAGCTTCGTAACGGCTCAGGCTTGAGTACCAGTATTTCTCTTTTTTGTCGTTTATCTGAACCAGGTTTGGAGATGTTATTGTAACAAAAAAAAGTATGGAGTAGAAAAACAGGAAAGCAACATAACTTATGAGGAAGGTACTGTATTCCAAAGAAATATTGAGGTATCCTATAAATTTGACAATAATGGATATAATACAGGCTCCCAGAAAAGTAAAGATGGCCAGCCTAATCCACATATCATATTCAGGTTTTACGTTGATCAGTTTTTGAACTCTCTTTCGATACGCGGAATATTTTATAATTACAATAACATTATAAATTATTATCTGGATACTAAATATAACATCAAGAACGCGTATTATTTTATAAAAACCTGATTGTGGTTCGAGGAGTTTAAGCTTTTCATCTGCTCCAAAAAAGTAAAAATATCTCGACATTATAAACAGAACCACTAAAAAGGGAACAAAATGAAGCCAGTTATACGATTTTATCCTAAAACGGGAATCGATTAACGAACTAATGAAAAAATAATAAAGAACCACCCAGGCAAAAATAATAGGATAGCCCGTAAAGTAGAGATTTACATAATCTGGCAGAAGATAATCTTTTAAAAAGAAAAAACTGGTATTAACAATGCCTATTATCTGACAGGCCAGGTAAATTCCGAGCAATACATTTGAATAGATATGACGGCCTTTATAAAATAGAAATGCTGTAAAAAAAAGCAATATAAAAATCATTAGTGACGATACTACAACAAAAGAATTTACAACCATCTCCTAACTAATTTTAATTTGATATCTTTTTAGTAAAAGTAATATTTTGAAACTAACTTACCCATGTTATTGTCGCCAACGTTGGTGTTAGGCTATGTGGTGTTGTTTATCTCTAAATGTTTATTTTAATTCCAAAAGAGCTGTAGCTCAATGATAACGAAATTATTTCAAATTTCATACATTATAATTGTTTTAATAGATGCCAAGAAATTTCTTTGGAATATCATGGGCCATGTTTTTCATTTGTTGATCGGAAAATACACCGGGCTCTACAAAATGTTTATAATAATCACTAAATTCAATCTTATTGAGCATATTTAAAAAGAAGTCTGATCCGTACATTATTTTTTTGATTACCGGATCCTGGGTATCAAAATATTCCGTTTTTATTTCTTTTAAGAGATTCTTGTCTACCATGCAGGACAAATCGGTATATACATTTGAATATTTATTCATTAACTCGGCTATTTTGGTACGCCAAGCAGGAGATTCGCCTCCGAAATGAGCCAGGCATATTTTTAAACCGGAGTATTTTTCAAGTACTTTGCGCCATATTTCAGGATGATTTAATACATGAGCCCTTTCCCTTACAGCTTCAGCAAAACCTCCATCAATAATACTTGAATCAAAAATAATTTTAGTGGGTTGTTCATAATGTACAAGTTCCGGTTTTTTAGCTTCACTATCGTAAAGGCATATGTCGCCCCATACTTCCAGGTCCATGGTAAAGGTTGAAAAACCGGCGTTTGAGCAATGTGCCATAACGGGTATATCATTCTCAATACAAAAACTATATAAGCTTTTCCCGTTTACAAACTTTTGTTTATCATCAAATAAATTAGGATCAGTAGGAGAGTATCCATTCGGAGCATAAAGCTTAATGCCATGAAAGGTTTTTCCTTTGCCAACATTTTCTTCAATTATTTTGCCCATGCCATCGCGTCGGGGATCAACCGCCAGGAAAGGAAATATATTATTGCCATACCTGACCTTTAAACCAATGAGTTCATCCAGCTGTTTGGTATAACCATTTACCGTTTCCTTTCTTAAGTTTAGGTTCGATACTTTTAAAAGCTGAATACAGGCTTTTATTATCTTTAACATCTTTACACTTTCTTCATTTTCAACCAACGAACCATAATAGATAATTTCGTTGTTTTTTTCAAACCGGTCTATCAGTTTGTCAATATCTTCTTTAAATGCTTTAAGTTTTGCTTTAAACTCACTTTCCGTGATCGAAATCTGGGTATCAATATTGTGATCGTAATACTTATTTCTGAAAGTCATTTCAAGATCGAACATAAGTGGAATGTACCTGTAAACATTTGATTTCAGCTTGTAGTATTCATCCTCTAAATTATTAATCATTTGATAGCTGGTTTTATTAAGCGCAAAATATTTGATAATATTTTTAGCCACCGACCCGGTTTCACCAGTAGTTTCGGTTGTTGCGTATTTGGTTATATCCGGAATCTCAGGCAGCTTATCGCTCCTGTCTTTTAATTTTTTGTAATTGAGAAAATCCTGGATCAGGAGCAATAGAATTCTTCCGCTTATTATTTCACGGCCAAATAAATGGCAGTGGGCATCAAAAAAGTCTTCACTTTCGGCTTCCTGGATCGTTTTTAATTCATCTGTTTCAAAGAAGAATTTTATGAGCTTAGCCTGGGCATCCTTATGGTTTATGCACGAACCATGAATGGCCGGTATCATTTCATCTCTGAATTTTGCAGGATTATATCCGGGAATGGCACAAAAATTAGCCGGAACAATATACTGGTTACGGGTGCCTACTACCCAGTCGTTTTCTTCGCCAAGAATTTTTCGGGTAATAGCATCAACCGTTCTGGCACCCATTTTAGCAAAAATTTTTACCAGCTTTTTCCAGTCTTTATCATCTATAATTTGTTCATCGTAATCATCAACAATCGGCAGGTATAATGTATCTTTTCGGGCGGGTGGGGTATTCATAATATTCAACAAGGCCGGGTTGCCGGGTGTCATGACCTGGCATCCGGGTTGTTTCAGAAAAAATTCGGCTGAATGTTGCGCTAACGATGCTATTATAGCCTGGGCTTGCATATGGGTCGTTTTAAAAATATATTTTAATACGGTTAAGAATTTGGCCACGTATTTTCCAATCGTAAAATATTGAACCCCGTTGGCTGAAGCAATAAGCGCTGCTTTACCTACTTTAATCTGCTCACAATTTGCCAGGTTGGCCAAATACTGAACCAACAATCCTCCCTGGCTGGTTCCGATAAAATCTACCTCATGCACAAATGGTTTTATGTTTAGTTCATTCAGACGGTTTAACAAAACAGCAATATTACCTTCGGCACCATAAAATACAGTAGGGTGATCGAATCCGAGTATTTGTTCAAACCCTTTAGGATTGTCTCTTTTTAACAGCGATTTTAACCAGGTACTGTTTTTCCCGTAAAGTTTTCCGAACGATCCCTCTGTTGACCCAAAAGTACCGTGCATTAAAAACAAAGTTTTCTTTGCAGGATCAATGTTTGTAGTTGTTGCATCAGTAAAGTCATTCGCATTAGCGTCGAACACCAGTAAACGATGATCTTTTACGATTTTTATTAAGTTATTCTGATCTTGTTTTGCCAGTTCTTGGTGAACTTTTTCGATGATATGACTGCTGGTTTCCCGGATAAAGCTATTCTGAAAACTATGATCTTCACTGTTTCGTTTAAAAGTTATCACCTTAACGATAAAAGACTTTGGCTTTTTGGTAGTCCCTAATTTATAAAAGCCCGGAGTACCGGTAATTTCTTCAACTTCCTTTTGAGGAACAATATCAAATAAGTAGGTAAGTCTGTCACGAACATTGGTATAGTTGCCATCGGTTGCCTGTGGTAAAATATATTCAATGGCGGTTTTTTTGTTCTTTGAGTTTCTGTCCGACTGGTAAAAAACCACGGCACCTTCGTTCTGCTGCAACATTATGTCTAAACGAATCGACGGAATTTCCTCCAAAGTAAAGCTTTCAGGAAATTCAAAATCGACATGCTCAAATGAGACAAACCGTTCTTTAATAGCATCGGTTTCAAGTTTCAAATTGGGAAAACATTCTTTTATTAACTCAATTTCTTCCTGTACTACCCCAACCGGCTTGTCATTAAATTTATTTGAAATTTCAATATGTCCGGTCCAATTAATCTTTTCATCGTCCGACAGGCCTATAGTTCCCCAAAATCCATCAATGGGATCGGTGGTTTCTTTATTGATTTTGCGAATGATATCTTTCTTTTTTTCAATATTTTCCAACACTTCATTCGAAGCAAGCACAATGTATTTTTTCTCATTTTGAGAAGTTACAAAAGCTTTCGAATTAATTTCAATAGGTTTCATAATGGATTTTCTTTTTGGATTATTTGATTAACTTAGAACTAAGTAACATAAAAGTTCCTTTTCTGAAATTATTATTCTCTTGGCTTAAGTAAAATTAAAACGCATTCATAAGTTATCCAAATATTTGTGATAATGTAAAATTTATGGTGGGTTGATAACCATTATGTTATTTTAACTTTTAACAAACTTTTGGATGTAACAGCCTTGTTTGGTTCTGATTATTAAGAAGTATACACCAGCTTTAAAGTTGGATGCAGGTATATTAAAATTTGTTGAATTTATATCCTTGGTTTGATTAATAATTTTGCCCATTGGGTCTAATATTAGTAATTCAGATATTTGCTCCTCAATATCAATAGATTGAATGGATACCATATCGCCAATTGGATTTGGGTATATTTTAAATTTATTTTCAGTGCCTTCAACGGAAAGTTTATTTTCCCGGTTAAACCTGATTTGCATTGATTTGTACCTGATAAATAAAAACCGAATGATTTTCAATCCAAATTTTATATGGAAGTAATCATAAATTAACATCCGGTTCAAATAGAAAATTATCTTTGCATTCTGTTAAAAGAATTTTTTTCATTTAAAAAATATCAAGGAGTATGCAATACAAGCATTTTTTCAACAAAAACTTCCTGCGGTTAGCAGCGCTGATACTGATGGTTCCAATTATATCATCATGGGGCCGTTACGGACACGAACATATTAACAAGGCCGCAGTGCTGAACCTGCCCGACTCCATGCAAGCGTTTTTTTACAATCATATGGATTTTATGATCCAGGAATCATCAATGCCCGATGTTCGAAGATATTACCCCGGCGATAAAAAAGAGGGTCCGCGTCATTATATAAATCTGGAGAATTATGGCATTTTAGATTCATTACCCGTTACCAATAATGAAGCCTATAAAAAATATAATGCTGAAAAATTAGAAAATGGTACGTTACCCTGGTATATTCAGGATATGATGGATAAGCTGACAAAATCGTTCAAATCAAAACGAAAAACAGAAATACTGATTGAAGCAGCCGATTTGGGCCATTATATTGCCGATGCTCACACTCCTTTACATACCTCAGCAAATTACGATGGCCAGCTTACGGGTCAAAGAGGAATCCATTCTTTATGGGAGTCCCTGATTCCTGAAAAGTTTGGCAGCAATTATCATTACCAGGTTCAAAAAGCAGCATATATTAAAGATGTTAACCAGGAAATATGGCAAATTATTCATCATACCCATATTTTGGTTGATTCGGTGCTGTTGGCTGAAAAAGAGGTCAGACAACAGTTGGGTGATGATATGTACCAAAAGGATTCTACCGGACAGGTAATCAAAAACAAATACAACAAGCCCATGTATTCCGACAAATATATTACACTTCTCAATCAGAAGATGAATGGTATGGTTGAAAAGCAAATGATGCTTTCTGTTCAAGCGGTTGCAGATTTTTGGTATACTGCCTGGGAAAATGCCGGAAAGCCTGATCTCAGTACACTGGACCCAGCCGAATTAACCAAAGACAACCGGAAACAACTAAAAAAGGAATTGAAACTTTTACAGAAAGGTCAGTTGATGTATCAGTAGGTTTGGATTAATGAATCCTCCCTAACCCTGGATAATCATTATACACAAATATTTTATGAATATTTCGGCGCATGAATAGTTAATCACATTTATTTTAGCATGCTACTTGCGCCGATTTCATTTCTATACCATATACCCAGGGCGCCATTCCACTACGTTTCATTCGCCCTGGGCTGAAATATATCAGACTTTCAGCCTGAATTATAAGCCTGTAAGGCTTACATATTTTAGCCCAGGGTAAACGAGGTTATACCGAGTGACACACTGGGTATTATATGGTTAAACAGATTCGTCGCAAGATATTTTAGCTTTTCAAGGCAACGTATTGCTTGCAACGAATCTATCTTTAGGGACCATAACCCGGGGTTGCGCTTCGAGTTCGCTCCGCATCCACCCCGGGCTGTTAACACCGGCCTTGCCGGTAGGCAGGGGATGGATAAAAATACACAAAAGAATCCTATAATTTGTTATTGTCAAGTTCACCGAATTGGTAATCGATTATTACCAAAACAAAGGCAACACAAATCTCACAAAAAGGGCAATTACCGCAGTCGAGAACAGGTTCATCCAAAACCCGGTGCGGGCCATTTCGCGTATTCTTAGGTGTCCTGATCCGAAAACTACGGCATTAGGCGGTGTGGCTACAGGCAGCATAAAGGCGCATGACGAAGCCAGCACTGCACCGGTTAGCAGGTAAATCGGCTTAATGTTAAATGTGGCCGCCAGGGTAATTAAAATCGGTAAAAACATGCTGGCTGTGGCGGTATTCGAGGTTATTTCCGTCAGGAAGTTGATACCGGTTACCACCATAAGTATAATCACAAAAACAGGAATAAATTTTAGCGCCAAAAACTGGTTGGCCAGCCAGGTTGTGAGATCGGTTTCCGAGAATCCACGGGCAATGGCCAGTCCGGCACCAAAAAGGAGCAGTATCCCCCAGGGAAGCTTTTTAGCGGTTTCCCAATTCATCAGTGCCGTTTTTTTCTCCTCACCCGATGGTATGATAAACAAACTAATGGCGCCCAGTATGGCAATTAAGGTATCGTCTACCCCGGGCAAAACCCGGCTGATTAAAAAGGATCGGGTAATCCATAAAAAAGCTACTCCCGCAAATACTATAGCAACCCGTTTTTGTGGAATGGTAATGGCGCCGGGTTTTTTAATTCGCAAATTGAATTCTGAATTCCCGGTTTGAATTTTATGGGTGAGATACATCCAGCCAATTAATAACAAAATAACAGCAAAGGGCAGGGCAAACGCCATCCATTCGGCAAATGGTATTTCGATGCCCAGTGAGTTTTTCATTACTCCGGCAAAAATTATATTGGGCGGAGTGCCTATTAAGGTGGCCATTCCTCCTATAGAAGCCGAATAAGCAATTCCCAGCAACAGCCTTTTGGAAAATGTATCGTTTTTAGGTCGGTCGCTCACTACCGACAATGCCATGGGAAGCATCATGATAGCGGTTGCAGTATTGGATATCCACATAGACAAAAAGGCGGTGGCAACCATAAATCCCAATATCACCCGTTTCGGGCTATCACCCATAAAGCTGATGATGGAAAAAGCCATTCGTTTGTGCAGCATCCAACGCTCGATGGCCAGGCCCAGGATAAATCCGCCCAAAAACAAAAAGATAAAAGGATGTCCGTATGATGCGGTAACTTCTTTTATTTTCAAAGCGCCTGAAAGTGGAAACAAAATAATGGGGAGCAAGGCAGTAACTTCAATTTCAACCGCTTCGGTAATCCACCATATAGCGATCCAGGCGGTGGAAGCAAGTACAGCTTGTCCTTCGGGCGTAAGGTTTTCAAATGAAATCCACCGTATTATCAAAAATGCTAACGGTCCGGCTAATAATAAGCTCCATTTTTTAAGCTGCATGGTACCTTGTTGAAATTCGCTTTAAGATACAAAAAACGATTGAAAGCCAGTTCTATTGATATTCCATTCTCAGATTATTTTATGTTATTTTCAAATTCAGTAGCCTAATCTCTTTTATATCCAAAACCAAAACCCAGCCCAATTTTGAAGGTCCTGTAGGTATAATACTGATAAAGTTTAAAGCCAGACACCGGATATTCGGTCCATTTTGAGCCCAGCATAGGCTGAGTGGTATCCAAAATGCCTTTAAAAGGCAACCCGTCAAGCCAGGTATAGTCTGCAAACAGGTAACCCACCAATTTTTCACCAAATAAATATTTAACCTTAATGTTTTTATAGGTGGAATAAAAATACATCGATCGGTTGGTTTGTCTTTTATCCTCACTGATCCATTTATTGACTTTCTTTACCATTTTATCCTGGCTGGGCAGAGTACTGATAGATGAAGATAACTCCACACCCAGGTGTTTATAATGTAAAATCAACGTGAAAAAATTGTTTGGGTAAAAATTGTTGATGCTGCTCTTTTCCTTTTCTAAAAGAATTTCTCCATGATAATCAGATTTCCAGCTTAGGCCTGCACCAATATCGGGGTCAGGATGGTACAGAAAAAAAGCACCATACCCAAATCCAACCTCTACATCCTCATCTTTAACAAAATCATTGGGATCGAGGCTAACCATATTATAACTTTTACCCACACCGCCGCTCGATCGAAGATAGAGTAGTTCCCCAAACCTGTATTTTCGATTTTTGTATGAACTTTTTGATCGGATTAAATCGATAAAAGAAAATGTTATATCCGCGAATTCAATATTTTTTAAGCTTGTAACCGGATATTTTTCTCCCAGATCACTTTTAATCCATTTCCCTGTATTTTCATCAAAAGTAAAGGGAACCATAGGTTTCTGTAAAAAATAGGATTTCTCCACATAGCTGATTCCCATGGAATTGATAGGGTAAAGTTGTGAAAAACCAGGTAATGTGGTTATTAAAATAAATGATGTGATAAAAAAGATCTTTTTCATTGGAGTTTACAGCCAGGCTATTATTAGTTGTTTGTTTGATATGGCCGGGACCATACCAAACAAACACTTTAAACATATTAATGATTGTTATCTCTTAAAGCTCCTTTTGATACAAGATAGTCGGCTATTTCCTTGTATTCTTTATGAATAGCCATATCCAACGGGCCTTCAAAATAAAAGGTGTGTGTCATGGTAGCCCCATTATCATCAGTAGCCTCTTTTTTAACACCGTTTTGGAGATTAGCGCCACCTTCAACCAGCAGTTTTACCAGCTCCAGATCATTTTGTTTTACAGCATATAAAAGCGGGGTGTTATATAAAGGAGCTGCGGCCCAATCAAATCCGGCTTTCAAATTTTCGGGATTTGAAGCGTCTATCCATCCGGCTGTATTAATGGCATTAACCATCGACAATATTTTTTGTGCCCCTTGATGGTATCGTAATTCAAGATCTGCCTTACCGGATGCAAGCATAATTTTCAGAAGAGATATATTTTTTTTCTTTACCTGTTCTAAAAAGAAATTATCTTCCATGGAGCGATCATAAACATTAGGATTGGCACCAAGTTCCAGGAGTAGTTTCAGTTTATCTTCGGCAGTTGAAAATCGGTTGATGTCTTCATGTTTCATCCACTGCGAAGCTTTTACCGTATCTCCTTTGCATCGCTTTAAAATAACGGCATTAAGCCTTTGATTTTCAGCAAGCATTTCTTCCGGTGTTTTTGCATGGTCCAGGCTATATATTACAGGAAATATGCCTCGGTCATCGTTAACATTAGCCCCGTTATCGACTAGTAATTTTATCATATCGCAATTTCCGACATTAACCGCCCAGGCAATTGCCGGTTCGTTGGTCATTATTTCATTGGCATCGGCACCCTGACTCAGGAGTTCTTTCATTTTATCAATATCCTGGGTCATTATAGCCTCTTTCAAACTGGGTTTTTTCTTAGCATAACTGTTGCCTATTATTCCAAAAAACAAAAACAGACTTGTTACTAATAAAATTCGTTTATTCATAGTTGTTTTTTTAAATTAGTATTTCGTAAATAAAACAGGTTGAATAATTATTTTATCTTTCCTGTTTTGAGATACTTACAGATTCCTGTTCCTAAGCCAAGAACCACATTATCAAATCCTGTTATATCCAGGTCATGTGTCTTTTCATCTTTTTTTGAATAATTGTAAATGGCTACATCAGGCTGAAACCGGGTTGCGCAATATAAAAGCCCTCTACGGTAGAACTTGGGCTTTTTATCGCCTTCATTTACCTGAACCGGGTTTTTCCCAAGCATGATCATGTTGGCATTCTGTAACTTAATTTTGGTATCCTTAGGCATATAGATGGTAAAATAAACACAAAGAACAGCATCAACTCCTAAAGCTGTGGGTAAGTCATAGCCAAGCGATTGAAACATTTTTTTGTCATCGAAAGACATAAACATGGGCTGACCATCGGAAACAACTCTTTTATAATCCATAGTCGAAAGCATTTTCGATTTTGAGTAATTGGCAAAAGGTTCTAATTCTATGTCTAAAGCCTTATAACCGAATGGGCTGGCGAACATTTGGTCATGACCCCCTGATTGCAGATTATTTAACCAGTCATTAAGACCGTCATGTTGCACCTCAAAGTTTTTATAGAATTCTTTTTTTTCGTCAGTATCTAAATATTGCTCAGGTAACAGAAGGTTCATCCCATTTTCTTTAAACATAGCTATTAATTTGTCGATGCTTGTATAATAAAATCCATCAACAATAGCTGAGGCTGTTCCACTGCTTGCTCCGCGTTTTCTTGTTTTTGTACTATACGTTGTCATTATATCACTTTCTGATTTATAGGAATAGGATTTTGTTAAACCAGGGTCAAAAGTAAAAAATGTTACCAGGGCAACCTTTTTTGGGGGTTCCGTCAATAATTTTAAACTCACACTGTAACCGCCACCACTTTTACTGGAACGGCCCTCTTTAGGAAAATTCTCTTTGCACTTTTTAGCTACATCTTCTAGGGTAGGATAATCTTTGGGTAATTCGCTTTGTGCGAATAACACTATACTATAAAGTACAGAGAAACAAAGGATAAATAACTTTTTCATACTCATAATTTTTAAGTTAATTCTTCAATGAATAAATATCAGGAATAAAATTATTTGGATACAACCATTTATGAAATAGTGCATTTGTACTAAATCGATATATTCGTGTTATACAAGCAAATAGCTTGTGTTTAGTGTAATTTAGGTATTGAAAAAGAGAAAAGTGATTGGAACAATCAGATAATATTATTTTTCAAGGCTAATTTTACAGCATCTACTTTGCTGGAAACATGAAGTTTCTGATAAATATTGGTTATCTGGTTGCGGATGGTGTGGGGGCTGACAAATAATTCAGTAGCAATTTCTTTATATCCCAGGCCATTGACCAATCCTTTTAAAACTTCAATTTCGCGGGGACTTAAAGCATAGTTTTTGTTTTTTAGTTTTTTATCTGCCTTATATTCCGACGACAACAATTTCAGGGCTTTGCGGGCTATTGAAGGACTCATGGGAACGGTTTTAAATTCTTTTACCTGCTCCAGGTAATTAATCAATGTATCTGTATTTTCGTCTTTCAGTAAATATCCAGATGCTCCGGCTTTTATGGCTTCAAAAATTTTATCATATTCATCAAAAACAGTCAGCATAACAAATTCAATATTCGGGTAAACCGTTTTGGCAATTCTTACGGCTTCAATACCATCCATATCGGGCATGTTGATATCCATCAGTACAATATCCGGAAAAGCAAATTTCTGCTTATTTTTCATGATATCAAGAAATTCAATACCATTCCGGGCGGTAAAACTGATTTTTATTTTACCGGAATGTTCCATTTCCAATTTCCTGGAAGATAGATTTGTATAATTATCGTCAACTATTGCTATTGATATCATAATGTAAAGATTATCAATTCCACGGCTTATTAAAATAGTTCATTTATACTATTTTATTTCAACCATAAACTGAGTTCCATTTCCTACCTCCGAAAGAATTTTATAGGTCACGTTTTTGTTATTCAACCTCGATTTTAAATTTTGAATCCCATAGTGACCTTCTTTATGGGTATCATCTTCTGAAAAACCGGTACCATTATCACGAATATTAATAGTGAGCTTCGAATTGTGATTGTTTGTAAAACTGATCCAGACCTGATTGGCATTGCTATGCTTATTGATGTTTGCTATAACTTCCTGGCAGCATCTATAAATATCCAATACCAGTTTTGCATCTATTACCTGTTCTGTTTCAAGCTCATCTTTAATATGATAAGGGATTATCAAATTGTTTTGAATATAAGGTTTCAATTTATCAACAAATTCAAAATTGGTAATTTCATGGTGGGTTATCGTCCATATTGTTTCACGTAAGCGTTCCATGAGTTTTTTTGCATTATGTTCTACCTGGTTTAAATCTTCAATCATCGAATTGCCGACCTTCCTGTTTTTAATAATCCAGTCTGTTTTTGTGCTTATGAAACTAATTGAAGAGCCAATATTATCATGCAAATCGCGTGAAATCCTTTCTTTTTCCTCCTGCAATTTTTTAGTCGCTTCAAGTTCCTGTTCCCTTTTTCTAAGATTAATGACATTTAACCGCCACATCAAAAGAGAAAAAACCAGAAGTATCAACACTCCAAGAGCAAGTATGATAATGTTTCTTTGGAATAGCTCTGCCTGTTTCAGCTGGTTTTGTTGAAGAAGAATTTTGTTTTCGTGTTCTTTTTTTTCAGTCTCGTATAAGGCTTTATACCTGGCAGTTGCTTCAGATGATCTGGCGTGGAAAACAGAATCTTTCAAACTCAAATATTCAGTATAAGCACTTTTAATTGTAGTGTCGTAGGAACAAGCTTTTGAACTTGCAATTAGGTAATAGATATACATTCTGTTTTCCGCATCTTTATTTTTCTCGTAAATATCTTTTACATCGTAAAAATATTCCAGTGCTTTTATAAAATCATTTGAATTGTAATAATAGAGACCTCTTTTTAATCTTGCAAAAGCATAATCAGCATAACCGTCGGTTAATTTTGCATATTTTTCAGCTTTGTTTACATAATAGAAGGCTTTAGTCAAATTTCTTTTCTTCTGCATATATAGTTCTGCCAGCACACAATAGCATCTTGAAATTATATGATAATTCTGATTTTGTTTGGCTGCCTCAATCGCATTATTAAGGTAGAAAACAGCGGAATCAATTACAGCTGTCTCAACATAAATTACACCGATATTATAGTCAATTTTTGACTTTAAGGAATCGATATTGAATTTATAGATGTAGTAACGTGCTTTATGAAAATAACTCAATATATCAGGATAGCTTTCATGGTTGTAATAATACATTGAACCCACCAGGATGTTTGCTTGCGCAAGGTTTAAAGGCTTATTTGAATTTTCTGCATAAGTAAGAAATTGTAGCGCATTGCCTAATGCATCCTGATAATTTCCATTACTAAATTTTTGCCAGGAAATTTTTATGTATTCATGGGTTGAATCGATAGTGGAATTTGTTGTGTTTGCTTTGGCAAATAAGCTATCCATTTCCAGGCCGAGTGAAAAGCGAGATGTACCTAACAGTACCAGTAATAAAATACATAATGGCCTTAACATTACAGTCACAGGTTTATTGGACTCATTTTTTTGGTTTTATATCAAACTGGGTACAATGTAAAAATATTTACGGAAATAAAAAGCGTATTTAACTATTAGGTGATAGTATTTCAGGGGATTACAGTAAAGTTAAATGGCAATTTTTCTTTGGCATAATGAACTTTACCTTATGTGTGATTTTTCAATCGTTCCTCAAGATTGCTGGTACAACCAGTGTAATATGTGCTAATAGCACATTTTAAAATATAGACATAATACATTGTTAATGGTATTAAGTGATTTACAATATCCCAATATTTCTAATTACCAGCACCAGTATGTTTGACACTGTAAAACTTATAGTTATACTACCCAAAATAGATCTTAAAATTATATTACACAATAAATATTTTGCAATTATTACCGAAAAGTGGTATTTTTCGCAAAATATTACTTTAAATGAGAAATGAAAATGAAATAAAGTTAAGCTATTGGATTGAGAAATTGCAGTCAAAAGGGGTATATTCATTTTCAATTGAATTGGCTAAACAAGAGTTACCCGCATACACTCAAATTGCCTTAACTAGAGCCCTAAGCCGTCTGTCAGCGAAAGGCAAAATAACTTCAATTTATAAAGGATATTATCTTATTATACCACCACAATATTCACAAAAAAAAATATTGCCGCCATCATTATTTATTGATGCTATTTTTAAATATTTTAATCGTCCATATTATGTTTCTCTTTTGAATGCCGCTGTTTTTCATGGAGCGTCTCATCAACAGCCACAAGAGTTTTTTATCATGACTAATTTCCCGGTCATGAGACCAACTCAAAAATATGGTTTAAAAATAAACTACATAAGCAAGAACAATATTTCGGAACAATTTATTGAAAAAAGAAAAACTGAAGCAGGTTATATAAATGTATCAAATGCTGTATTAACTGCAACCGATTTGATACAGTTTGAGAAAAGAGTAGGAGGGCTGAATAGAGTTAGCACTATATTGTTTGAACTGGCAGAAGCAATAAAACCAGCCGATTTTGGAGTTAAATTTTTGGATAATATACCTACCACCGTTCTTCAACGATTAGGTTATTTATTGGAATATGTTTGTGAAAATAAAGAGGTGGCCTCGGCTTTATATAAAGTAATTGTTGAGAATGGGAACAAATTATATCGAATTCCATTGAAATCATCAGGAAAAGTCAAAGAATTTTCATCGAATAACAGATGGAATATAATTGAAAATATATCTATCGAGACTGATTTTTAAATATTATGATTCCACAAGCATATATAACAGAGTGGAGCAATTTTGTTCCATGGCAAACCAATGAACAAGTAGAGCAGGATCTTATAATAAGTAGGGCATTGGTTGAGCTATTTAATGATGACTATTTATCTCAGCATTTAGCGTTTAGAGGTGGAACGGCTTTACATAAATTGTATATAAATCCACAGCAACGATATTCAGAAGATATTGATCTGGTACAAATAACTGCAGCACCGTTTGGACCAATTGTGGATCGAATTAGGGAGCGTCTTCAGTTTCTGGGTGAACCTAGAAGAAGACTTAAAGCTCATAACTTTACTCTGTATTATAACTTCGAATCTGAATTTCCACCAGTTATAAACCTAAAGTTGAAAGTGGAAACAAACACCAGGGAACATTTTTCAGTAGGAGACCTAAAACAATCAGCATTTGAAGTAAAATCAAGTTGGTTTTCAGGAAAATGTAATATTACTTCATATACATTTGAAGAATTGCTTGGAACTAAATTAAGGGCTTTGTATCAGCGCAATAAAGGTCGCGATTTATACGACCTTTATATTGCTCTATTTAAAAATCCAAACTTGGATGTAAACTTATTATTACAATGTTATAGGGAGTATATGAAATTCTCAGTTGATAAACCCCCAAGCTCTAATGAATTCATTATCAATATGGATGAAAAAATTTTCAATCCTGAATTTTTAGGTGATACTGTTGCACTGTTAAGACCTGGTCACAATTACGATCCTAGAATTGCTTATGAACATGTTAAACAGGAACTTATTTATAGAATTTAGGTTTTATCTTTTTTATCCATTATGATTTTAATGTAATTAATTCATTTTGAAGTTTGACCTATTCTTGAATCGTTTAATCATTTCCGTTATTTTTTTCATAAATTTCAATTACATCTTGAGCATGATGAAAAAAGTATAAACAATGCTCAATAAAGGGCATCAAAGGTTCATCAGATTCATCTGCTTGTTCGGCATTTAACAAGCGTAAAGCTAATTCATGTTTGGTAAAATAATCAGCAATTGGTATTAATTCTGGATCAATGGTTTCTCTTCTTTTGTTCATAGTGATTATTTTTAATGTAATTAAATATTAAAAGCTCTATCCATTTCTTGAAAAAGCGTGTCCTTCACTAAATGTGTATGTATTTCAGTTGTGCTAACCTTTGTGTGACCCAGTGTTAAAGAGACGGCTTTTAGTGGAATACCTAGTCATATGCAATGCGTTGCAAATGTGTGTCTTGCGCTATGAAATGTTGTTTCCATATACTTATCAATAGGTGCTCTTTCAATATAATTTTTAAATTATCATTTGTATTCTGCTTACTTAAGACATTAAAAACATGTACTTCTGGAGAAGCTATGCTAAAATCAATTAAACTAATAGCTTTTTCAATTAAAAGGAAATGCCTTTTTCCTGGTTCTTGTTTAATTTCAAATTTTTCGAAAACATTATTGGTGATTATCGAATATTTTTTCGCATCATTAAGAATGGTCCTAATGAAGATAAGTGATTTACCATATGTATTGACTTTATTGCCACGTTTTTGAATCATATATTTTTTATAACTTTTTACTATAAACTGATCATTCTTTTGAAGATCATCGGAATGGAGAAAAATTCCTAGAGTATAGTTTTTTTTATACGATTAAATAAATTACACGCAAATAGACGGGATTTTTACTTTCCGAATTTTTATAATCATTTCTTAAAACAAGTTTTGCTGTAGCATTTATAGTTTAAAATTTGTGTGAAACAATTGTGAAACAAATCTTGAAAAACTATGAGAACAAAAGAAGTAAAATCAACAATTTATTTTTGTAATTGATTGATATTAAAGTATTTTGAAACATTTCAAATTTTTAAATTTCAAAATGTTTCAATACCTGGTGGAGCTGCCCGGACTCGAACCGGGGTCCAAACAAGGAAACCATACGCTTTCTACATGTTTAGCTCTGACTTGATTTTCGTGAACAGGCTGGATCAAAGCCACCGACCTGAACCTTAGCTCCTAAAGTGTCATCCCGCTTGCGGAGCAAAAACAGGACTAGTTCCGAATTTTTAGCACCTCCGGTTCGGCGAGCCTCAGAACAGTGGCTTCCGGGAGATGTCTTGTTCCGGCTCCTTGAGCCAGAATTATGCTAATCTACTATTATTCGATTATGCTGCAAGAGCGTAATTAGATTCGCCATTTAAAAAGTGTGTGCCTGGGATTTACGGGCCAGTTTCACTACTCCCGACATGCTTACATACCATTTCATCTTGCTGTCAAAACCAAATCAACCCCAAAAAGAACGTCTTTCAACTAATGGAAAGGGCTGCAAAGTTACTGTTTAAATTGATTATAAGCTACCGTAATTTTTATTTTTTATTTAACTAGCATATAATAAACCTAAGAACCATTTAAGGGTTCTCCAACGTTTTAAAACATACCTGTTATTAATCACATAAGAATTTCGGTTGAATCAGTATGGGTTTTGTTAAATTAGCGCCTCTCATATTTATAAATACTCATATTATGCGTAAAGAATTAACATTGGGGATTTTAAAAGAATCCAAAACACCACCCGATAAAAGGGTACCTATTACTCCTGTTCAGGTTGATATTATTGAGGAATTATTTCCGGGAACAAAAGTAGTGGTGCAGTCGGGTTTCGACCGATGTTTTAAAAACGACGAATATGAGTATTTAAAAGTTCCTGTTGTCGAGGATATATCAAACTGCGACATTCTTATGGGAGTAAAGGAAGTAAAAATCGATTACCTGATACCCAATAAAACTTACTTGTTTTTTTCGCATGTCGGTAAAAAACAACCCTATAACCGCAATTTATTAAGAGCAATTCTTGAAAAAAATATTACACTTATTGATTATGAATATATGACGCGCCCCAACGGGATGCGAATTGTGGCTTTTGGATACTGGGCCGGGGTTGTGGGATCATACAACGCTTTGCGTGCCAGGGCTGAAATCACGAATAATTTCAAGTTAAAACCTGCCCATAAATGCTATGGCATTGATGAGATGTATGCCGGATTGCGAAAAGTCGCCCTTAAACCCATTAAAATATTAATTACTGGTGGAGGAAGAGTGGCAACCGGTGCACAGGAAACACTGGATGCCTTAAAAATTAAGAAAGTTCATTACAAAGAATACCTGTCTCAAGAGTTTGATGAACCGGTATATTGCCAGATTGAACCCATGCATTATGTTCGCCGCATTGACGGTTTTCCTTTTGAAATGCAACATTTTATAGCTCATCCCGAAATGTACGAATCTACTTTTAAACCTTATCAGAAAGTTACCGATATTTATTTGGGCTGCCATTTTTGGGATCCAAATGCACCTATGTTTATTGAAAAGGAAGACTATACTGACCCTGATTTCAGAATTTCCATTATTGCCGATATCAGTTGTGATATTAACGGGCCAATTTATTCCACAATGCGGCCTTCGAATATCGAGGAACCATTTTATGATTATAATCCGGCCACCGGTAAAGAGGAGCCTCCGTTTTCTAATCCTAAAAATGTAACGGTAATGGCTGTAGACAACCTGCCCGGCGAGCTTCCAAGGAATGCCTCGCGTGATTTTGGACGCGACTTAATTAAAAGCGTTTTCCCGGCCTTATTGGGTAATGACGACGACGGCATTATCGAAAGGGCAACTATCGCCAGGGATGGAAAACTTACTCCGAAATTTTCTTATCTGCAGGATTATGTAGATGGAAAATAGCAATTAAATTATTTTATTTTAGCAAGCCTGTATTATTTTGATTTAATTCAAAACCTTCTTTATTCAAATACAAACACTTACAAAATTCTGGTTTTTTGTGTGGTTTTAATTTGTATTACCATTATTATTTAATTGAAATATTTAATAATTTGGTGGAGTAACCGCAATTTAATTTTTTAAAAAGAGTCTAAATTGGGGTGTCGAAATAATATTCAACCATTTTAATACAATATTATAACTACATGAACATAAAAATAGAGGACTTAACAATGCTTTATGGGAATGGTTTTAAAGCATTAAAAAAAGTTAATATTGAAATTGGCGATGGAATGTTTGGCTTGCTTGGCCCAAATGGTGCGGGGAAATCGACATTAATGCGCATTCTGGTTTCACTAATTCAGCCTACCAGTGGATTAATTACTGTAAATGGTGTCGATTTGCAAAAAAACCGTAAACAAGTAAGGGCAATTAGTGGATATTTACCGCAGGATTTTAGGTTTTTTCCAAAATTACGTTCATGGGAATTTCTTGATTACTCTGCCCGCCTTTCAGGGATGAAGAACAAGGCAAAGCGACGTGATGCTGTTGACACGATGCTTGAGGAGGTTGGGTTGTTCGAAGTACGCGAACGATATGCCAACAAATTATCAGGCGGAATGAAGCGAAGGTTGGGTATTGCCCAGGCATTAATCGGTGAGCCCAAAATTATTATTGTTGATGAGCCTACAACCGGTCTTGACCCCGATGAGCGTATACGATTCAGAAACTTACTCTCAAAAATCAGTAACCAGGATGTTGCCATAATTTTATCAACACATATTGTGGGTGATATTTCCAGTTCGTGCAATAATATGGCACTTTTACGGAAAGGTGAAGTTGTATTTCAGGGGGCTCCTGAGAATTTGGTACAGCAAGCCAAAGGTAAAGTGTTTAAGTTGTTGGTTTCGCAGGAAGAATTCGATCAGGTGGCAGCCAAATTTAATGTTATTACTACCATACCGTCTGGTACGGGCTACGAGCTTGAAATAATTGCCGACAATTTAACCGGGCTAAACGGAATACCCATTGAGCCTAATTTGGAACATGCTTATGTATATTTTATGGAGCATAAGCTTGAAAATTGGTCGGCCAATATTACTGAGACCAAAATTTTAATCTAATTGTTTGTGAAATGATATCGTTGGTAAATATAAAAACAGTAGCCCGTTACGAGCGAAAAATATTATCGCGCAGTTGGTTCTTCAGAATATTCAGTGCACTGTCGATATTAATAATAGGTGCCATAACTGCAGCGTTACTTTTCGATAACAGCTCGTTTAATTGGGGATTTAAAGCCTTAGCTTCTGCAGTTAGCTACAATGCCTTGCTTATGCTAAACATTGTTCAGTCCATTCTAGCCATATTTTTAGCTTCAGACTTTCTTAAACGTGATAAAAAACTTGATACTGCTGAAGTTCTGTTTATCCGGCCCATGTCAAATAGTGATTATGTGGTGGGAAAAACCTGGGGAATTTTCTCACTTTTTATGATGCTAAACCTTTTTATATTGTTGGTCACAGCCATCTTAACCTTATCGTCGGGTACGGTAACTTTAGTTTTAATGCCCTATGTTTGGTATCTCCTTATAATTAGCATATCATCGCTGATTTTTGTGTTGGGATTGTCGTTTTTCATGATGAGCCTGCTACGTAATCAGGCCCTTACTTTTTTAATTTTACTGGGTTACATTGCAGGGGTCTTATTTTATCTGGCTAAAAAGGAATATTTTATATTCGATTTTTTATCATTTAAGCTACCTCTGATTTATTCTGATATAATCGGCTTTTCACAACCCTGGCTGATTTTGTTGCAACGTCTGATTTATGTATTTGCAGGATTGGGATTTATCGCAGCATCAATATTATTATTAAAACGACTCCCTCAAAGCAAAGGGACAAAGATAGTTTCACTCTCCGTTTTTATTTTAGCCATAGGTTTAAGTGCTACAAGTCTGTTGTTGTATTTAAATCAAAATCGAAGTATGGATGCTAAACATAGCCAGATGGCCCTGTTGAGCCCTGAATATTTTAATGTGCCAACAGCCCGGGTCAGCCAATATAAACTTATGGTTGATCAGGGAAATATATTTTCCGGGGTAGCTGATATGTGGCTTGTAAACGATAATCAAAAAGAAATTAAGCAATTGGTTTTTAGCCTGAATACCGGATTAAATATTTCAAGTGTGGAACAAAATGGTGAAAAAATAAACTTTAACCGCGATCAATTTGTGGTACTTGTTCCCTTGAAAGATGCTTTGGGTGTAGGAGATAGTATTCCTCTTAAAATAACCTATGAAGGCAAAATTGATAAATCGGATTGCTATTTGGATGCTAATAGCGAAAAGTTCAATAAGTCAGTGTCATACAATACAATAAGTTTAAACCAGGAGTTTGGATTTTCTTCCGACAATTTTACCCTTCTAACCAACGAGGATCTTTGGTATCCAATTGGTGGTATTCCTTATGATGCCACACTGCCTTCAGTATTTAAACAGGAATTTACCCGTTTTATTCTTGATGTAAAAACAAAACCCGGACTATTACCTTTATCACAGGGACCAAGGGTAAAACTTGGAGAGAATGACTTTGAGTTTAAACCGGAAAAACCACTTACTCAAATTTCACTGGTCATAGGAAAATATATTGAAAAAGAAATTAATGTAAAAGATATAAATCTTAGAATAGCTTACATGAATGGTCACGATTACTTTTCATCTTACCTTAATGAATTAGGGGACACATTACCTGAATTGTTTAAAGACTTTATAGAAAATTATGAGCGACCGCTTTCAATGACCTATCCATATCATTATTTCACCCTGGTTGAGGTTCCGGTACAGTTTAAAGCTTTAGAACATTCATGGACAGCCACCATGGCGAATAGCCAGCCACAAATGGTGCTTTTTCCTGAAAAGGGTTTTGCTGTCAGGCAGGCCGATTTTAAGAATTCGCTGAGAAGACAAGATCGCAATAACAAACAAAATAATTTGGGTTTGGTAGCTAAAGAAATGCAGGCTAATGTATTAAAGGAATTTTTGAATGTGGTATTTAAGAATGAATCGGGGCAGTTTAACTTCAATAATCGCGAGGAAGGTATTCCGGCAAATCCTTACACTATTTATCCAAATTACTATAATTATGTTAATTATATTCAATCTGATGTTTGTCCGGTACTTAACTATGCCATCGAAAGTTATCTAAATGAGGGTGAAGTAGATCCACGATCAATGTTTTTTGCTCAAAATGCCGGCCTTACCGATGCTGACAAAGCTAATATTTTGTTAAATGGTAAAAGTTTAAAACAAATTATAGCAACTGAAGAAGATAAAGCACAGGTTAATAAGGTGCTTAAATTAAAAGGCGAATATCTGTTAGCCTGGATTCAGAAGCAAGCCGGCGATCAAGACTTAGGACAGTTTTTAAGAAATTATCTAAATGAAAACAGGTACAAAGCAATTCAATATAATGAATTTTCGGACGAAATTAGATCAAGGTTTAATTTCGAATTAAACCAGTTTATAAATGATTGGTACAATGTTTCAGAAATACCTGCCTATATGGCAAGCCCGATAGAGTATTTTAGAACCGTTAACAAAAATCAGCAGGTTATAGTAGCCCGTATAAATGTTACCAATTATGGTAATGTGGGTGGAATTGTAAAGTTTACTGCCATGATGGGGCAGGGTAGACCAGGACCTGGAATGCAAATGGAACCTGTTGAAAACATATATTATATAGGTGCAAATGAAACGCAGGAAATACAGATGGTCTTTGATGACATGCCTCGTTTTGTTCAATTCAATACGTTGATTTCAAAAAATATTCCGTCGAATAATTTAATCAGGAGGGATAGAGGTGACAGGGCAACCACCGATAATAAAATGAAACCGGTTGCTTATAACCGGGTTATCGATAAACCTGTTACTCTTAAAAATGAAGGAGAGTTTGTTTGTGATAATACCAGTAAAGGATTTTCGGTATACGATCCCAATTCCACAAACAGAATTAAGAACTTTTTTAATAAGAAAGATACCAACGAAATTATAGGATTGAATTTTTGGGAATCACCGGCTACCTGGAAAAAAGCAGTAAATTCACAATTTTATGGGACTTTTGAGCATTCAGGAATGGTAGTTCGCTCAGGCGATGGGGATAAAACAGCCACCTGGACCACTGAACTGCCAGAAAAAGGGTATTACGATATTTATACTTATATTTTTGAGCAGCGCCAAAGGAGAAGAGGACGCGATAACCAATCTGGTGAAAGTGGTTCATATTTTTATACGGTTTATCATGATGATGGTGTTGATGAAGTTGAAGTGGAACTAAAAGATGTACAATCAGGGTGGAATCTTTTAGGTTCATTTTACCTGTCACCTGGAAAGGCAAAGGTTACCTTGTCAAATAAATCGGAGGCGCGCCGCGTGATTGCTGATGCTGTGCGCTGGGTTCAGGAAGGTGCAAAAATTGAAAAACTAAAAAAACCTGAAAAAAGTTTCAACGAAAATGAGCAAAACCGAAGAAATGGAGGTGAAAGACGCAATTAGGTGAAGGTTCATTAAGTAACATAAAACTCATCGGATGACTAAGCTGCTTGTTAATAAATAAGTCATCCGATGAGTATTTAAGCAGAACTTTATGAACTTGCTACTAATTAAAAGGAACAATAAAAGTGAAAACTATTAAATAAAAAGAAACATATTTTACCAATGATAAAACACAGAATTTTCGGTCTGCTTCTATGTTCAGGCATAGTATTCTCAATAAATGCCCAGGAGGTTTTAACCCTCGACAAAGTGATGGAGATTGCATTTAAAAACAGTCCTAATCTTAAAAAGTCTGAATTGTCTTTAACCAGGAGTCAGGCTTCATTAGCTGCCCAACGTGCAGCCATGAAATCGAGATTTGCGTTTAATACTAATCCCATATCTTATAATAACATTCGCAGTTTTGATGACTTTGCACAGGAATGGTATACAAACAGGAAAATAGAATCGAACGGTACCTTTAGTATTGTGCAACCTGTTGTTGCTACCGATGGTACAGTCAGTTTATCAAATACCCTGGGCTGGCAAAGCAGTACTATAAATAATGACGATCCGAAGAAAGCATTTAGCAATAACCTTCAGTTAAGAGTTGATCAACCTATTTTTACCTACAATCAGAAAAAAATGGATTTAAAGCAACTCGAACTTAACCTTGAAAACACCTCGTTAAATTATGCCATTCAAAAACTGAATATTGAAAAACAAACTACCCAGTACTTTTATAATTTATATCAAAAACAGCAAAGTCTTAGCATTGCCCGGGAGGAGCTTGAAAATCAAAAAACATCCTATGAAATTATAAAGAAAAAGGTAGATGCCGGGCTTTCACCTGAAGAGGAATTTTGGCAGGCAGAATTGAACCTGGCAAATGCACGCTCACAGGTTTACAATGCGGAGGTAGCTATGGCCAATGCCGAAGATCAATTAAAACAAACCGTTGGTATACCGCTGAGCGATTCCATTACGATTCTGGCCAATGTTGAAATAAAACCTATTAATGTGCCCTTGAACGATGCTATTACCTATGCAAAAAATCAACGAATGGAACTCCGCCAGGCACAAATTACCATTGAAAACAGCCAGTTCGATTTAATTACCGCAAAGGCTACCAATGAATTTCGGGGCAATGTTTCTCTTGCTGTAGGTTTATTTGGTGATAACGAAAAAATTAACAAAGTTTTTAGCAGTGAATCAATGCAGGATAATGAATCAGTTTCGTTATCGTTCCAGGTGCCTATTTACGATTGGGGTGAACGCGATGCGCGGGTTAAGGCGGCTGAGGCAAGTGTACAATCATCGGAACTTGATATGGCAAACGAATATGTTGATATAGAAATCAACATTCGTCAGATATACAGGAATTTAAAAAACCTTTTAATCCAAAATGATATTGCTAAAAAAAGTGTTGAAAATGCCATACGTACCTACGATTTAAATCTTGAAAAATATAAAAACGGCGACCTGACCAGTATGGATTTAAGCCGTTATCAGGAGCAGCTTTCAACCGAAAAAAATAACCTGACAAATTCTATTATCGATTATAAACTGGAACTATTAAACATGAAAATTCAAACCTTATGGGATTTTGAAAAAGGAGAATCATTAGTTCCAAACACCAATATAAAAAACTAAAAACAAAAAGGACAAGTCATAAATTATTTACCATGAAACTACTTAAAAAACCTATAGCATTATCTATTTTAATTTTAGTGGCACTAACAGCATGCCGAAACGATAATTCAACCAGTTCTGATGATATTACCGTTCCGGTCAGGCTTGCTGATGTTACCCTTGGAAGTATTTCAAAAACACTTTCGGTAACCGGCACAGTATCACCGGTTGGAAGTGTAGATTTAACAACAGAAACAGCAGGAAACTATGAGCTGCAAATAAATAAGCGGACTGGCAAAAAATATCAGTTGGGCGATAAAGTGTCGAAAGGTGAAATTATTATCAAACTTGAAGATGCTGAATTTACAAATAATCTGCGTATCAATTCCCGTAAAATGGATCTCGACATTAAGGAGAGTGATTATAAAAAGCAAAAGTCGCTTTTTGAAAAAGGAGGGGTAACCCAAAGCGAGATGCAACAGGCTGAAGTTTCGTATATAAATTCGAAATACGATTATGAAAGTGCTCAAATACAGCTTGAGATGCTGAATATACGGGCTCCCTTTGACGGAGTAATTGTTAAATTGCCTTATTATACCCCAAAAGTAAAAATTGCAACAGGAACTCCGGTATTAAGTATTATGGATTATAGTAAAATGCTGCTTAATGTTGATTTTCCTGAAAAACAAATTACAACAATAAAAAAAGGTCAAAAGGCTTCAATTACCAACTACAATGTTGAAGAAGATACATTAAAAGGAGTTGTAACGCAACTATCACCCGCCATTGACGAGAATTCCCGGACTTTTTCAGGGGTTCTTGAAATTGATAATCCGAATTTGGTATTTCGTCCCGGGATGTTTGTTAATGCTGATATTGTACTTACCCAAAAAGATAATATAATTAAAGTTCCGACTGAAATAATAAGAAAAGGCAGACGGGGATTGATAGTTTATACTGTATCGCGAAACACAGCCGAAGAAAAAAGAATAAAAACAGGTATTGAAACCGATACTGAAACAGAAATTCTGAGTGGTCTTGAAGTTGGGGACAGAATTGTAATTGATGGTTATCAAATGCTCTCGAACCGGGCAAAGGTTAAAATTTTAAAGTAAATCAGCCTTTCAGTTTTATTCTATGATACCTTCTTTCAATCTATAATAAAATATTGATGAAAAAAATAGCGCAATTTGCCATTGAATATCCGGTTACCATTCTCATGTTCATCCTGGCTGTAATACTTATCGGAGTTATTTCATTTAAAAAATTAGGCATCGACCTGTTTCCGAATTTAAATAATCCGAAATTATATATTGAGATTGATGCCGGGGAACGCCCACCTGAAGAAATTGAAAACCTGTTTGTTAAAAATATTGAATCACAGGCTATCAGACAAAGTGATGCCATTGAGGTATCATCGCTTATAAAGGTTGGTACGGCACAAATAACAGTTACCTACACCTGGAATAAAGATATGGATGAGGCTTTTCTTGACCTGCAAAAAGCCCTTGAAGGGTTTGCCCAGAATCAGGATATTGATGAGCTAAATATTTCGCAATACAACCCAAATGCGAGCCCGGTAATGATTGTTGCTATGATGAACGACAGTATTACCGATTTAAACGAAGTACGCAAATTGGCGGAAAATACGGTGCGGAATAAATTGGTCAGGCTTGATGGAATTGCCGATGTGGTATTAATGGGCGAAGAAATAAATGAGGTGGTTGTTGAAACCAATCCCTATAAATTACAGGCATTTGGCCTGACTCCCTCAACTGTGGCTTCACAAATAAGTAGTTACAATCAGAATGTTTCAGGCGGCTCAATTGAAGAACAGGGTATAAAATACAATATAAAGGGTTTGGGCATGATTAACTCGCCAACCGATCTGAATCATATTATTGTGGGTTTTGCTACGGAACAAACCTATGACGACCAAACCCAAACCAATGAGGCAAAACAAATTCCGATTTATTTAAGTGATGTTGCCTCCATTAAAGTAGAAAAAAAGGATCCTAAATCCATTGTAAGGTTAAATGGGAAAAGATGTATCGGTTTATCCATTTACAAAGAACCCGGCTATAATACAACAAATGCAGTAGACCAGCTCAACAAAAGTTTTGCTGAAATTCAGAAATCATTGCCGGGTTACAAATTTATAATGATAAAAAACCAGGGAAAATTTATCAGTGCTTCCATCGACGAAGTTAAACAATCAGGTTTAGTGGGTATTATCCTGGCTATTTTGGTTTTGCTCTTTTTCCTGAGGAAAATTAGTACCACACTGGTTATAAGCATAGCGATACCGATATCCATAATTGCCACTTTTACCCTGATGTATTTTAAAGGTTTAACCCTGAATATTATGACATTAGGGGGCTTAACCCTTGGAGCCGGGATGTTGGTTGACAATGCCATTATTGTAATGGAAAATATATACCGACATCTAGAGAAAGGCAAATCAGTAATTCAGGCAGCCATAAATGGTACGGCTGAAGTTGGAGGAGCTATTACGGCATCGACACTAACCACCATTGTGGTGTTTCTACCTATTGTTTACATGCATGGAGCTTCCGGTGAACTTTTTAAAGATCAGGCATGGACAGTGGCGTTTTCATTACTTTCTTCATTAGTGGTTGCTATTTTGGTCATTCCGGTGTTGGTAACCAAACTATTTCCTAACAAAAGGATGCTGGCCAGTAAAAAAAGTATTGGTTTTAGCTGGTATCCTGGTTTGCTGAGCAAAATTTTAAATAAACGCTACTGGATTATTGGAGGTACCGTTGTTTTAATTATTGTAGCTTATTTACTATTGCCTCATATTGGG
>JBJKSB010000061.1:0-172944 GCA_046704385.1 Bacteroidales bacterium
ATGGGTGATATTTGTTTTCCGTGCTATTGGAAGAAGTCCAGATTATCAATTAAATCGAAATCCACAAGCCCAATTTTACAATAAAATTTTAAGAAAATTAGACCTGCGGATTTTAGGCAGTAACAACACCCATTTTATTAATATCTTAAGAAGTTTTCTTTTATTCTTCTTTTTTCTCTTCTTCAGTAGATGAATCATCGGAAGCTTCTGCTTTTGGTTCTTCTTGTACCTCTTCAGCAACTTCTTCGGTTTTAGCATCAACCTTTTCTTCTGTTGCTTCAGCATTTTCAGCTGCTTCAACATTTTCCTCAGTTTTAACCTCTTCAACAACTTCGGTTTCTACAGTATCCTGAACAGTTGTCTGAGCTTTATCAGTAGGTTTCTTAGCACCTCTTCTTCTGCGTGAAGATGATTTTTTTGCTGATTCCTTACCTTGTGTATAAGTTTCGTTGTAATCAACAAGTTCTATTATGCACATTTCAGCGCTGTCACCCACACGGGTACCCGTTTTTAAAATTCGGGTATATCCTCCAGGACGAGTAGCAACTTTTACTGCAATCTCACGAAACAGCTCAGAAACGCTTTCTTTGTTTTGCAAATAACTAAATACCACCCTGCGTGAATGAGTTGAATCAACTTTTGATTTAGTGATTAAAGGCTCAACAAAGCTTTTTAAAGCTTTTGCTTTAGCAACAGTAGTATTTATTCTTTTATGAATTATTAGTGAAGACGCCATATTTGATAACATAGCATTTCTATGTGCGGCTTGTCTTCCTAAATGATTAAAACTTTTATTGTGTCTCATCTCAATTATTCTTTCTCAAGTTTGTACTTACTGATGTCCATTCCAAAAGTAAGGTTCATTGAATCCAACAAATCTTCAAGTTCAGTCAACGATTTTTTACCGAAGTTTCTGAATTTTAAAAGATCATTTTTGTTGTAGGTACATAAATCACCTAAGGTATCCACATCAGCCGCCTTTAAACAATTTAAAGCACGAACAGAAAGATCCATATCAACAAGTTTGGTTTTTAGAAGCTGACGCATGTGTAAAACTTCCTCATCAAATTCTTCCGCCTGATATTTTTCGTCTGAATCAAGAGTAATTTTTTCATCAGAGAACAGCATGAAGTGATAAATCAGAATTTTAGCGGCTTCTTTCAATGCATCTTTTGGATGAACTGAACCATCAGTTTTAATCTCTAACACAAGCTTTTCGTAGTCTGTTTTTTGCTCAACCCGATAGTTTTCAACAGCGTACTTAACATTGCGAATAGGAGTATGTATAGAATCAAGAGCGATTAATCCGAACTCGGCATCAACCGGCATATTCTCTTCTGAAGGAATGTAACCTCTACCTTTATTAATGGTTATTTCCATGTGAAGTTTAACAGAAGATTCCAACCGGCATATTACCAAATCAGGATTTAATACTTCAAACCCGGTTATAAAACGAGCGATATCACCAGCGGTGAAAACTTCCTGATCCGTAATAGTTATTGAAACTTTTTCGTGATCAATATCTTCAATTTGCTGTTTGAACCGAACTTGTTTTAAATTTAACACAATTTCAGTAACATCTTCTATGACCCCAGGTATACTTGAAAATTCGTGTTCAACACTATCAATTTTTACTGAAGTAATTGCAAAACCTTCCAATGATGAAAGAAGTATTCTGCGAAGAGCATTACCAACTGTGTTGCCATATCCTGGCTCCAATGGTCTGAATTCGAATTTTCCTACATGGTCATCCGCTTCCAGCATTATAACTTTGTCGGGCTTTTGAAAAGCTAAAATTGCCATAATTTATAAATTACTTAGAGTATAATTCTACAATTAATTGTTCCTTAATATTTTCAGGAATTTCACTACGTTCAGGAACATTAAGGTATTTTCCAACTTTAGTATCAACATCCCATTCTAACCAAGGATATTTACTGTGATTTGCATGAGTTAACGCATCCGTAATCACTTCGAGTGATTTTGATTTCTCGCGTACTCCTACAACTTGTCCTGGTTTTACTGAAAACGATGGTATATTAACAACATCACTGTCAACAGTAATATGTTTATGTGAAACAAGTTGCCGGGCAGCCGCACGGGTAGGTGCAATACCAAGACGGTACACTAAATTGTCTAAGCGTGATTCTAACATTTGTAATAAAACCTCACCAGTAATACCTTTACTACTTTGAGCTTTATGGAACATGTTAGCAAATTGCTTTTCCAAAATACCATAGGTATATTTTGCTTTTTGCTTTTCCTGAAGCTGAATACCATATTCTGATGATTTCCTGCGCTTCTTGTTAATCCCATGCTGTCCCGGAGGGAAATTCTTTCTTTCAAAGTATTTATCAGGCCCGTAAATAGGGTCTCCAAATTTTCTTGCTATCTTAGTTTTTGGTCCAATATATCTAGCCATCTGCTAATATTTTTAATCAATAAAAAAAATTAAACACGTCTCCTTTTGGGAGGCCTACAACCGTTATGAGGAAGTGGAGTAACATCGACAATCTCAACTACTTCAATCCCTTGATTATGAATAGTTCTGATAGCTGATTCTCTACCTGTACCAGGTCCTTTAACAAAAACTTTAGCTTTTCTCATTCCTGCATCAAATGCCACTTTAGCGCAATCTTCTGCTGAAACCTGCGCTGCATAAGGGGTATTTTTCTTCGACCCTCTAAATCCGTTTTTACCGGCTGACGACCACGAAATAACCTGTCCATCATTATTCGTAAACGATACAATAATATTATTGAATGACGAATGAATGTGCACCTGTCCGCTGGCTTCAACCTTAACGACTCTTTTTCTTGTAGTTTTAGACTTTTGTGCCATAATAACTTATCCTTATTTAGTAGCTTTCTTTTTATTCGCAACGGTTTTCTTTCTACCTTTACGAGTACGTGCATTATTCTGGGTATTTTGCCCGCGTACCGGTAAACCAATACGATGACGAATACCACGGTAACAACCAATATCCATTAATCGCTTAATGTTCAATTGTATTTCTGAGCGAAGTTCACCTTCCAGTTTATATTGCTCATTTAATATCCGACGTAATTCTGCAATTTCTGCATCCGTCCAATCCTTAACCTTTACATCAAATCCAATATTTGCTTTGTCAAGAATTGTACGAGAAGTACTACGTCCAATACCAAAAATATAGGTAAGGCCTACTTCGCCTCTTTTATTTTTTGGTAAATCAACACCTACTAATCGTGCCATAAATTAATGTTTAAAATTTCGGTTTGCAAAGTTAAATAAAATTATCCTTGACGCTGTTTAAATTTTGGATTTTTTTTGTTAATCACATACAAACGTCCTTTTCTCCGTACGATTTTACAATCAGAACTACGTTTTTTTACTGATGCTCTTACTTTCATCTCTTTAAGTTCTTTTATTTGTATCTAAATGATATACGTCCCTTAGTCAGATCATAAGGCGACATTTCCACTTTAACTTTATCTCCTGGTAAAATTTTGATATAGTGCATTCTCATTTTACCTGAGATATGAGCTGTTATAACATGCCCATTTTCCAATTCTACACGAAACATGGCATTACTCAATGCTTCGATAATGGTACCATCTTGTTCAATTGAAGGCTGTTTCGCCATAATACGTTTTTAATTTAATACTCTTGTTCTATAATTTCAAAATTTGATAATATCTCCGGTTTATTTCCATTTATCGCAATAGTATGTTCAAAATGCGCCGATATATTACCATCTTTTGTTTTTAAAGTCCAGCCATCGTCTAACAATTTACATCGTCGACTTCCAAAATTAACCATAGGTTCAATAGCGATTACCATTCCATTTTTAAGTCTCATCCCTGTATTAGCTCTCCCATAGTTCGGAACATCAGGATTTTCATGAAGCTGTCTTCCAATACCATGTCCAACCATCTCCCTTACTACACTAAAACCATTGCCAGAAATATACTTTTGTATGGCATTACCGATATCACCAATCCGCTTCCCTTCTTTAGCCTGTTCAATACCTTTTATTAAAGATTCTTTAACCGATTGAACAAACTCAGCGATTTCGCTTTTAATTTCACCAACTGCAAAAGTAAAGCAAGAATCACCATAAAAAGAATTTTTAAGTACACCACAATCAACTGAAACGATATCTCCTTCGCGCAACTCATATTCTGAAGGGATGCCGTGCACTATGGTATCATTGACTGAAATGCACAACGAATTGGGAAAACCATTATAATTCAGAAAAGCAGGTTCAGCGTTATTATCTTTTATAAAGGTATAAGCTAAACTATCAAGTTTCAAAGTGCTAATTCCAGGCTTAATAAATTTCTTAAGCATGGCATGCGTTTCCGAAACAAGTTGACAGCTTTCCCGAATCAAATTAATCTCTTCGGCTGTCTTATAAAATAACATCAAAGAACTAAAAAACCCTAAACAGGATTAAATAACTGAACGACCTCCTTTAATTCGGCCACTCTTCATTAATCCGTCATAGTGTCTCATTAATAAGTGACTTTCAATTTGTTGAAGTGTGTCTAAAACTACACCTACCAGAATTAAAAGTGATGTACCACCGTAAAAATATGCAAAGCTACGCTCAACACCTGCTATCATAGCAAAAGCAGGCATGATGGCAACAAATGCAAGGAAAATTGAGCCAGGCAGTGTAATTCTTGACATAATTAAGTCAAGATATTCCACAGTCTTGCGACCTGGTTTTACACCTGGAATAAAACCACCATTCTTTTTCATATCTTCAGCCATTTGAGTTGGATTAATAATAATAGCTGTATAGAAATAAGTGAAAAGAATAATTAAAATAGCGGTTACTAAATTATACCAGAAACCAGTATTATCAGAAAGTGCTGCTGCTATCCCAGTAGCTGCGTCACTTTGAGCAAAACCTACCAAAACAATAGGTAAAAACATAATTGCCTGAGCAAAAATGATAGGCATAACGCCAGATGCATTAACCTTTAATGGTATGTATTGACGAACACCCCCATATTGTTTGTTTCCAACAATACGCTTGGCATACTGCACAGGAATCCGTCGTGTACCCTGAATTAATAAAATAGTTAATGTTACAACGACAGCCAAGGCAATCATTTCAACTAAAAACATAACTAAACCACCCCCTTGTTCATTGATTCGTGAAACAAGTTCAACCCATAAGGCAGACGGGAGTCGTGCAATAATTCCAATCATGATGATTAAAGAAATACCATTACCAATACCTTTATCGGTAATACGCTCACCCAGCCACATAATGAACATGGTTCCGGCCGTTAATATTGCTATAGAAGAAATTGTAAAAAAGGCTCCACCCAGTACAAAGGCTGAAGTGGGTAGTTTGGCATGTAAATTCGCCAAATAACTAGGTCCCTGTAATAAAAGAATTAATACAGTTAAATACCGTGTAATCTGGTTAATTTTGCGTTGTCCACTTTCACCTTCACGCTGCAACCGTTGAAAATAGGGTACAGCCATACCCAGAAGTTGAATAACGATAGAAGCTGAGATGTAGGGCATAATTCCTAATGCGAAAATTGAAGCATTGGAAAACGCACCCCCTGAAAACATATCAAGCAATCCTAATACACCACCTGAAGTTTGACTTTTAAGAGCAGCAAGCTGCGATGGATCAATACCAGGCAGCACAACTCTGGTTCCAAGACGATATATTAATAATAGCCCAAGTGTATTTAATAAACGGGATTTTAAATCTTCAATCTTCCAGATATTCCTTAAGGTTTCTATTAATTTCTTCATTAATACTTATTTACAAAGTTACTACTGAACCTTCCAGCTTTTCAATTGCTTCGATAGCAGATTTTGAAAAAGCATGAGCTTTAACTTCCAGCTTTAAGGTTAATTTACCATTGCCCAGAATTTTAACGTTATCATCTTTGGCGCATAAACCATTTGATGAAAGAATATCAATATCAATAACGGCTACATTCTGCTTTTCAGCTAATTTTTGCAGGTCACCAATATTAATTGCTTTAAATTCTCTTCTGTTAATATTCTTAAAACCGAATTTGGGGACACGTCTTTGCAAAGGCATCTGACCACCTTCAAAACCGATTTTTCTCGAATAACCAGACCGGGATTTCTGTCCCTTATGACCACGGGTTGAAGTACCACCATGACCCGAACCAGTTCCACGGGCTATTCGTTTACGTGCTTTGGTAGAACCTTCAGCTGGTTTCAATTTACTTAAATCCATATCTGAAAATATTATTTAATCTCTTCAAAAGAAACTAAGTGATTAACTTTTTTTATCATTCCCATAATTTCAGGAGTACTTTCCTGCTCAACGCTGTGACGTATTTTACGTAACCCTAAAGCCTCAAGAGTTGCCTTTTGACGTTTTGTACTTCCTATCTTACTTTTTACTTGTGTAATTCGTACTTTAGCCATGTCTGAAATTTTTACTATCCTTTAAAAACTTTTTCTAATGACACTCCACGTTCGTTTGCAACGTTATAGGCATCACGTAATTCTAACAAAGCAGCAATGGTAGCTTTAACCACATTGTGAGGGTTAGATGAACCTTTAGATTTTGCCAAACAGTCTTTAACACCAACACTTTCAAGCACTGCACGCATAGCACCACCAGCTTTAACACCGGTACCATGTGATGCAGGAGCAATGAATACATCAGCTCCACCATAGTGTGATAACTGTTCGTGAGGTAAGGTTCCATTAATTACGGGTACCTTAACCAGGTTCTTCTTGGCATCCTCAATTCCTTTGCTAATAGCAGTGGTTACTTCATTGGCTTTACCCAGGCCGTAACCTACGATACCATTTTCGTTACCCACTACCACAATTGCTGAAAAGCTGAAAGTACGACCTCCTTTTGTTACTTTAGTAACACGGTTAATAGCCACTAAGCGGTCTTTTAACTCTAAATCAGTTGTTTTTATTTTTCTGATACTTGACATAACTTCTAAATTTTAAGTCCTCCTTTTTTGGCAGCCTCAGCAACGGCTTTTACTCTACCATGAAATAAAAATCCATTGCGGTCGAAAACCACAGTGTTTATTCCTTTCTCTAAAGCAAGTTTAGCGATTAATTCACCAACTTTTTCAGCTTTTTGAGTTTTATTACCTTTAAATTCAGTAATTTCTTTATTTAATGATGATGCTGAAACAATTGTTGCACCGGCAATATCATCAATAATTTGAACTGAAATTTGCTTATTGCTACGAAAAACACTCATACGTGGTGTGTCAGCAGTTCCACTAATCTTTGAGCGGATACTCTCTTTTATCTTCTGACGTCTTGTAATTTTATCCAATGCCATAATTAAATCATTTTAAAAATTATTTACCAGCCGATTTACCAGCATTTCTACGCAATTCCACGCCCACAAACTTGATACCTTTTCCTTTATTAGGCTCAGGTTTTCTATACGATCTAATTTTAGCTGCTACCTGACCGATAAGTTGTTTATCGCAACATTCAAGTTTAACCTTTGGATTTGAACGTTTTTCGGTACTTGCAGTAACCGTAACCTCTTTAGGCAATTGGAAGATAATATTATGAGAATAACCAAGGCTCATTTCAAGCATTTGGCCGTTCGATTCAGCGCGGTATCCAACACCTACAAATTCCATTTCAATGGTATAACCTTCAGATACACCTACAACCATGTTATTAATTAAGGCCCGGTATAAACCATGCATCGATTTTGCTTGTTTTGAATCAGATGGTCTGGTCAATACAATCTCTTCATCACCAACCTCAACCTTAATTTCAGGATTAACTTTTTGTTGTAGTTCTCCTTTTGGCCCTTTTACTGTTACCAAATTATCATCGCCAACTGTAATAGTCACTCCTTTTGGTACAGCTACAGGTAATTTTCCTATCCGTGACATTTTTCTTAAATATTAATAAACGTAACATAAAACTTCACCACCTACGTTTTTCGCCCTTGCTTCTTTTTCAGTAAGCACACCAGCCGATGTTGAAATAATGGCTATTCCCAAACCATTCAACACACGAGGCAGTTCTTTTGAACTTTTATACAAACGCAAACCCGGAGTACTTACACGCTGTAATTTTTTAATTACGGGTTGCTTTGTTTCACTATTATATTTCAGGGCTATTTTAATTGTTCCCTGAACACTACTGTCCTCAAATTTATAATTTAAAATATAACCTTGTTCAAACAGAATTTTGGTCATACTTTTCTTAATATTTGAAGCAGGAATCTCTACTACCTTATGCCTTGCCATTTGGGCATTGCGAATTCTGGTAAGATAATCTGCAATTGGATCTGTCATTTTCTTTACACTTTAAATTTTACCAACTTGCTTTTTTAACTCCAGGTATTAAACCTTTTAAAGCCATCTCTCTAAACGAAATCCTACTGATACCAAATTGTCTCATGTACCCTTTTGGTCTACCGGTAAGATTACAACGGTTGTGCAAACGAACAGGTGAGGCATTCTTAGGTAGCTTTTGAAGTGCTTCGTAATCCCCTTCAGCAAGTAGTTTCTCACGTTTAGCAGCGTATTTATTAACCAATCGCTGGCGTTTTACTTCGCGGGCTTTCATTGATTCTTTAGCCATAATCTAGTTCTTTTTTAAATTTTTAAAAGGTAAACCAAATTCTCTGAGCAAAGCATAACCTTCTTCATCATTATCAGCTGAAGTTACAAAAGTAATATCCATACCCAGGATGGTGCTAATTTTGTCAATATCAATTTCAGGGAAAATGATTTGTTCCGCAATACCCAATGTATAATTTCCTCTTCCGTCAAATTTACTGTTGATACCTCTAAAGTCACGAATACGTGGAAGGGCAACAACAATTAATCTTTCCAGAAATTCATACATTCTCTCTCTTCTTAAGGTAACCTTAACGCCAATTGGCATTTTTCTCCTTAGTTTAAAGTTTGAGATATCTTTTTTCGACAAGGTTTTTATTGCTTTTTGTCCGGCAATGTTTGTTAATTCATCAGCAGCCACATCAATAAGCTTTTTATCAGCAATGGCACGGCCTACTCCTTGATTTATTACAATTTTTTCCAATCTTGGAACTTGCATAGGAGTTTTGTAACTAAACTCTTTAGTTAAAGCTGGAACTACTTCTTCCTCGTACTTTTTCCTAAGTGTTGGCTTATACATTACTTAATCTCCTCTCCAGATTTTTTAGAATACCTAACTAATTTACCTTTATCATTCATTCTCCGGCCTATACGGCTAGCCTGGCCAGAAGAAGGATCCACAATCATCATATTCGATATGTGAATAGGAGCTTCCTGTTTAACAATTCCACCCTGTGGATTGTCAGTATTTGGTTTTGTATGTTTTGAAACCATATTAACTCCCTCTACGATAGCGCGTTGTTTTTCAGGCATAACTTCAAGGACTTTTCCTTTTTGTCCTTTTGATTCACCCGATAAAATAACAACGGTATCACCTTTCTTTATATGCAATTTTTTACGCATTACTGTTTTCTTTTCAGTTTATAATACCTCAGGTGCCAGTGAAACAATTTTCATATAGCTATCGCGAAGTTCACGAGCAACTGGTCCAAAAATACGGGTTCCACGAATTTCACCTGCATTATTTAATAAAACACATGCATTGTCGTCAAAACGAATGTAAGAGCCATCAGCCCTGCGTACTTCTTTTTTAGTGCGAACTACAACAGCTTTACTTACAGTACCTTTCTTGATTTCACCACCAGGAATAGCACTTTTAACCGTGACAACAATTTTATCACCCAATGAGGCATAACGTTTTCTGGTGCCTCCTAAAACATTGATAACTAAAACGGTTTTAGCACCACTGTTATCAGCTACGGTCAATCTTGATTCTTGTTGTATCATGGTTACTTAACTCTTTCAATAATTTCAACTAATCTCCAACTTTTTGTTTTGCTGAGAGGTCTGGTTTCCATCACTCTTACAGTATCACCAATATTGCATGTGTTTTCTTCATCGTGCGCATGTAATTTGGTAGTCTTATTGACGAATTTTCCATAAATGGGGTGTTTAACTTTACGTTTTACGGCAATAATAATGGACTTATCCATTTTATTGCTTACAACCACACCCACGCGTTCTTTTCTAAGATTTCTTTTATTTTCCATCGCCAAAATTATTTGTTCTCATTTAATTGTCTCATCCGCAATTCAGTCATTAAACGAGCGATATCTCTCTTGGTAGCACCAATTTTATTAGGGTTATCAAGTGGAGAAACGGCATGATTTAATCGCATGCGGAGCAGAACATTTTTAAAATCATCAATCCTCTCCTGGATTTCCTGAGTTGATAACTCTTTAATTTCCGAAACTTTCATCCTGATTAATTTGTTGATTCCATATCATAATCTCTTCTCACCACAAACTTGGTCTGAATCGGAAGTTTCTGTGCAGCTAAACGAAGAGCTTCTTTGGCTACTTCGTAAGGTACACCTTCTGCTTCAATAATAATCCGACCAGGCGATACCGGGGCCACAAATCCTTCAGGGGCACCTTTACCTTTACCCATACGTACCTCAGCAGGTTTTTTAGTAATAGGCTTATCGGGGAAGATACGAATCCAGATTTGTCCTTCACGTTTCATGTAACGGGTCACAGCTTGACGGGCCGCTTCAATCTGCCGTCCGGTAATCCATGTTTCGTCCAACGATTTGATTCCAAACGAACCGAAGGCCAGCTGGTTACCGCGCTGAGCATTTCCTTTCATCCGCCCTTTTTGCATCCGGCGGAATTTAGTTTTCTTTGGCTGTAACATCCTTAATTTCTTTTAACGATTATTTCTTACGTTTTTTAAATCCCTTTTTTTGGTTCGATGCGGCAGCAATGTTAGGAGCAAGGTCACGTTTGCCATAAACTTCACCTTTGCAAATCCAAACTTTAATACCAATTAAACCAACTTTGGTTAATGCTTCAACTGCAGCATAATCAATATCAGCTCTTAAGGTGTGTAACGGAGTACGTCCATCTTTATAGATTTCAGCACGAGCCATTTCGGCTCCACCTAAACGACCTGAAACTTGAATTTTTATGCCTTCAGCTCCCATTCTCATGGTTGAAGCAATAGCCATTTTTACAGCTCTACGGAAAGAAATACGACCTTCTAGCTGACGAGCTACATTAGTACCAACAAGGTAAGCATCGAGTTCCGGTCTCTTAATTTCAAATATGTTAATTTGAACTTCCTTTTTGGTAATTTTCTTAAGTTCTTCTTTTAATTTGTCAACCTCCTGTCCGCCTTTACCAATAATGATACCTGGGCGAGCAGTATTAACAGTTATAGTTATAAGCTTTAACGTACGTTCAATTACAATTTTTGAAACGCTTGCTTTAGCTAAACGAGCATACAGATATTTTCTTATCTTATCGTCTTCAACTAATTTCTCAGAATAGTTGCTACCACCAAACCAGTTTGAATCCCAGCCTTTAATGATACCTAATCTGTTTCCTATTGGATTACATTTCTGTCCCATCTATGCATTATTTTCGTTATTATCACTAATACGGCTATCTACAACTAAGGTAACGTGGTTTGAACGCTTTCTGATACGGTGACCTCTACCTTGTGGAGCAGGACGTAAACGTTTAAGTTGACGTGCTGAATCTACAAAAATTTCTTTCACAACTAAATCAGATTCTTCAATACGAACCCCTTCATTTTTCTGCTGCCAGTTTGCTATTGCAGAAAGCAATAACTTTTCAAGCCTTCCGGCAGCTTCTTTAGGACTATAATGGAGTATGTTTAACGCTTTATTTACTTCAGCTCCACGTACAAGGTCAGCCAGTAGGCGCATTTTACGGGGCGAAGTAGGGCAGTTACGAAGAACTGCATAGCTTACGCTTTTCATCTCCTCTTTTTTCTGATTGGCTTTATTTCTTTTTCTTGCACCCATTTTACATCAGATTAAAATTATTATTTTTTCTTACCTCCATGACCTCTAAACTGACGTGTCGGGGCAAATTCACCAAGTTTATGTCCAACCATATTTTCAGTGATATATACTGGTATAAAACGGTTTCCGTTATGAACAGCAATGGTATGCCCAACAAAATCCGGAGATATCATCGAAGCCCTCGACCAGGTTTTAATTACATTCTTTTTACCTGCTTCATTCATATCGAGAACTTTGTTCTCTAATTTATAATGAATAAATGGGCCTTTTTTAAGTGAACGACTCATATCAACTTATTTATTTTTTCCTTCTTTCAACAATAAACTTGTTCGATGCTTTTTTAGGAGCACGAGTTTTGTAACCTTTAGCAGGTAATCCTTTACGTGAACGTGGATGACCTCCGGAAGCGCGGCCTTCACCACCACCCATTGGGTGATCAACCGGGTTCATTACAACACCACGTACACGTGGTCTAACACCTAACCAACGTGAGCGGCCTGCTTTACCTGAACGCTCAAGACCATGATCAGAGTTTCCAACGGTTCCGATAGTAGCTTTACAAGTAACCAACACCATTCTGGTTTCGCCCGAAGGCAATTTAACAGTGGCGTATTTACCTTCACGTGAAGTTAATTGCGCAAACGTTCCGGCGCTACGGGCCATAACTCCACCTCCATTAGGACGCAGCTCAATATTATGGATGATAGTACCCAATGGTATATCAGACAAAAATAAAGAATTACCCACCTCAGGAGCTACACCTTTACCTGACATAATTACCTGTCCAACTTCCAGTCCATTCGGAGCCAGGATGTATCTTTTCTCTCCATCGGTATAATAAATAAGTGCGATTCGTGCACTACGGTTAGGATCGTATTCAATGGTTTTAACAGTTCCCTGGATACCATCTTTGTCCCTTTTAAAGTCAATAACGCGATAGCGTTTTTTGTGTCCACCACCTATATATCTCATTGTCATTTTACCGGAGTTATTTCTACCTCCGGAGCTCTTCATAGGACGCAACAATGATTTTTCAGGCGTATCAGCGGTAACTTTATCGAAATTACTTACCACTTTGTGTCGCTGACCCGGTGTAACGGGTTTCAATTTTTTTGCAGCCATTTTTATTTATCTGTCTCTATATATTGCTATAAAAATCGATTACTTCGCCATCGTTCAGTGTAATGATAGCTTTTTTATAAGCATTTGTTTTACCTTGAACTAAACCGGTTTTAGTATATCGTGACTTTAGTTTTCCGCCATAACGCATAGTGTTAATGGCGCTAATTTTAACTCCATAAAGATCTTCAACAGCCTGGCGAATCTGGGGTTTTGTAGCTCTGCGGTCAACAATAAACCCATAACGATTCATTTTTTCAGTCTGAGCTGTCATCTTTTCGGTTATAATTGGTTTCAATAAAATTTCCATTTCTCCTCCTTTTATCCTAAGATAGATTCAAGTAAACCAACTGAATTTTCAGTAATTACAAGTGATGAAGCTTTCATAATCTGATACGTATTTAACGATTCAGCGCTTGTAACCTCAACCCCCTTAATATTTCGTGCCGACAAATATAAATTTTTATTTGCATCGGCAGTTACCAACAATGACTTTTTATCACTGATATTCAGGTTATTTAAAAATTCAGTGTAATTTTTAGTTTTTGGAGCTTCAAAATTGAAATCTTCAACCACTAAAATCTGATTTCCTTTAGCTTTATAAGTCAAAGCTGATTTACGTGCAAGCTGTTTCTGCTTTTTATTTAGTTTGAACGAGTAGTCACGTACTTTTGGTCCAAATACACGACCTCCACCTCTGAAAACAGGAGACTTAATGCCACCTGAACGAGCGGTACCGGTTCCTTTTTGTCTTTTAATTTTACGGGTACTACCTGTTACTTCGCCACGCTCTTTTGATTTGTGTGTTCCCTGACGTTGATTAGCAAGATATTGCTTAACATCAAGATAAATGGCATGATCGCTTGGCACCACGGCAAAGATAGAATCATTCAATGTTACCTTTTTGCCGGTTTCTTTACCTTCCTTATTTAATACTGCTAATTCCATTATTTCTCAATAATTAAGTATCCACCTTTTGGACCAGGTACTGATCCTTTCACTAATAATAAATTACTTTCGGGAATAACTTTCATAATTTTCAGACTTAACACAGTCACTTTATCCCCTCCGGTACGTCCTGCCATGCGCATTCCTTTAAATACTCTTGAAGGCCATGATGAAGCACCTAACGAACCAGGAGCCCTGCCCCTGTTGTGCTGACCATGAGTCGCATCATTAACACCACCAAATCCATGACGTTTCACAACCCCCTGAAATCCTTTACCTTTTGATACCCCGGTTACATCAACCCAGGTATCTCCGTTAAATAATTCAACGGTAAGAACATCACCTAACTGGTAATCTCCATTAAACCCAGAAAACTCGGCAACTTTATGTTTTGGTAAAGTGCCCGCTTTCTTATAATGTCCAATTTCAGCTTTGTTCGACCTTTTTTCTTTTTTGTCGTCAAAACCTAATTGGATAGCGCTGTAACCGTCTTGCTCAACGGTTTTCACTTGTGTAACAACACAAGGTCCTGCTTCGATAACAGTGCATGGAATATTTTTTCCCTCGGCACTAAAAATCGATGTCATTCCAATTTTTCTTCCTAATAATCCAGCCATTTTAATAATTTTAGTTTATCAAACTTTAATCTCTACTTCAACTCCACTGGGAAGTTCAAGCTTCATTAAGGCATCAATAGTTTTAGCTGTTGAACTATAAATGTCTAATAATCTTTTGTAAGAAGATAATTCAAATTGCTCTCTCGACTTTTTGTTAACAAAAGTTGAGCGCAATACAGTAAAAACTCTGCGGTGAGTTGGTAATGGAATAGGACCACTTACTACGGCACCAGTAGTTTTTACAGTTTTAACAATCTTTTCAGCAGATTTATCTACCAAATTGTGATCGTAAGACTTTAATTTAATTCTGATCTTCTGGCTCATATCTTAAATCTATCGTTATAATAATTCAATTCTACCTTTAACTTCTTTTAAAACTTCTGTCGCAATTTGTTTTGGTACTTCAGCATAATGTGAAAATTCCATAGTTGAAGTAGCTCTACCGGATGTTAATGTTCTCAGTACAGTAACATAGCCAAACTTCTCAGCCAATGGAACTTTTGCTTTAATTACCCGTGCTCCGGCTCTTGCCTCCATACCTTCTACCTGTCCGCGACGCTTGTTAAAGTCACCAATTACATCACCCATATATTCTTCGGGAGTAACTACTTCAGCAGCCATAATCGGTTCAAGTAAAATTGGTTTTGCTTTAGCAGTGGCATTCTTAAATGCCTGACGGCCAGCGATTTCAAATGACAATTGATCAGAATCCACTGCGTGGAATGAACCATCAATTAATTCCACTTTCAGGCTGTCAACGCTAAATCCTGCTAACGGTCCATTTCTCATGGCTTCTTTAAATCCTTTCTCAACTGATGGTATATATTCTTTTGGAATATTACCTCCTTTAATTGAGTTAATGAATTGTAAGCCTTCAACACCTTTATCGGCAGGTGAAATTTTAACCTGGATATCAGCAAATTTACCACGTCCACCACTTTGTTTTTTGAATACTTCGCGATGTTCAATCGTAGTAGTAATAGCCTCTTTATAAGCAACCTGTGGTTTACCCTGGTTTACTTCAACTCCAAATTCACGATTTAACCTGTCAATTAATATTTCAAGGTGTAATTCACCCATACCACTTATTACTGTCTGGCCTGAATCCTGATCGGTCTTTAATTGGAAAGTAGGATCCTCCTCTGCCAGTTTTAATAAAGCAGTATCTAATTTTTCCATTTCTTTTTGAGTTTTTGGCTCAATGGCAATGCTAATAACAGGATCAGGGAAAGTCATGCTTTCCAAAGTTACCTGATGTGATTCAACACATAAGGTATCTCCTGTGCGAATATCTTTAAACCCAACTGCTGCACAAATATCACCCGCTTCAATAACTTCAATCGGATTTTGTTTATTGGCGTGCATTTGATATAAACGCGAAATTCTTTCGCGTTTTCCTGTACGTACATTATATACTTGTGATCCGGCTTCCAGTTTACCGCTGTAAACACGCATAAATGCCAGACGGCCCACATAAGGGTCGGTAGCAATTTTAAAAGCTAATGCAGCAAATGGCTCGCTTGGATCCGGCTTACGGATTTCTTCTTTATCAGTTCGTGGATTAACACCGGTAACGGCATCAACATCAATTGGACTAGGCAGATATGCCACTACTGCATCCAATAATCGTTGAACACCTTTATTTTTAAATGCCGAACCACACATAACCGGAACAATTACCTGCTCAATGGTTGCTTTGCGAATTACAGCATGCATTTCATCAATAGTAATTGAGTCAGGATCTTCAAAATAGCGTTCAAGCAAAGTGTCATCTAATTCTGCTACCGATTCAATAAGTTTTTCTCTCCATTCGGCAACACTTTCCACCATATCGTCAGGGATCGGAACATACTCATACCTGGCACCCATTTGCTCATCTTCGAACCAAACAATTGCCTTATTTTCGATTAAATCAACCACCCCTTTAAAATCAGCTTCAGAACCAATTGGAATCTGAATTGGCATAGGGTTAGCATTTAAACGTTCTCTTATTTGCGAAACAACGGAATAAAAATCGGCCCCAACACGGTCCATTTTATTCACGAATGCAATACGGGGAACTTTATATTTGTCAGCCTGACGCCACACTGTTTCAGATTGGGGCTCAACACCACCAACTGCACAATAAACTGCGACAGCTCCATCAAGTACTCTTAGTGAACGTTCAACTTCCACAGTGAAGTCAACGTGTCCGGGAGTGTCAATAATATTAATTTTGTGATCAACCCCCTCATATTTCCAGAAACATGTTGTTGCTGCCGAGGTAATGGTAATACCTCTCTCCTGCTCTTGTACCATCCAGTCCATAGTGGCTGCACCATCGTGAACTTCGCCAATACGATGGGTAATGCCGGTATAAAACAGAATACGCTCAGTTGTTGTAGTTTTACCTGCATCAATATGAGCCATAATTCCTATGTTCCTGGTAAGTTTTAAATCTCTTGCCATTTTTATTTAAACTATCTCTTTATATCAATTATTGATTAGAATCTGAAATGTGAAAAAGCCTTGTTAGCTTCTGCCATACGGTGGGTTTCTTCTTTCTTTTTGAATGCTGCACCTTCTTCATTATAAGCAGCCATAATTTCAGCGCTTAATTTTTCAGCCATTCCTCTACCTGTGCGCTTCCTCGAAAATAAAATCATATTCTTAATACTGATTGAAACTTTCCTGGATTCTCTGATTTCCTGAGGAATTTGAAAAGTAGCACCCCCTACTCTACGACTACGTACTTCCACCTGTGGTGTAATATTTTGTAGCGCTTTTTTCCAGATTTCAAGTGGAGAAAGCTCTACATCCTTCATCTTATTACCAACTATTTCTAAAGCATCGTAAAAGATTTGATATGAAAGGTTCTTTTTACCATCAATCATTAAATCGTTTACAAAACGGGTAACCAGTACATCGTTAAATTTAGGATCTGGCAGTATAATCCGCTGTTTTGGTTTTGATTTTCTCATCTCTATTCAATCTAAAATTCTGTTATTTCTTAGGTTTCTTTGTACCATATTTTGAACGACGCTGTGTTCTACCTTCAACACCTGAAGTATCTAACGCACCGCGTACAATGTGATAACGTACCCCGGGAAGGTCTTTTACCCTACCCCCACGGATTAATACTATTGAGTGCTCCTGCAAGTTATGGCCTTCACCAGGTATATAAGAGTTAACCTCTTTACCATTGGTTAAACGAACCCTTGCAACTTTCCTCATGGCAGAGTTTGGTTTTTTAGGTGTAGTAGTATATACACGGGTACAAACTCCGCGCCTCTGCGGACATGAATCCAATGCAGGGGCCTTACTTTTCTTTTTAAGATCGGTTCTTCCTTTTCTTACTAATTGTGATATCGTTGGCATATTCAAATATTATATTACATTTTACTCCACAAAATCGGTTCGCAAAGGTAAAATATTTTTTTTTTAATTCAACATATCGGTGTAAATATTTTGATTTTTAGGTTTAAAAGCCATTTTTAGAGGGCTGACGGTGACTTTCGAATTATTAATCAAAGCCTGCGAAAAAAAATATTTAAGCAAAAATATCGGGTTAACATAATTTGTATCATTTTTTATTTTGGAGATATTTTTTTTTGTTAAAAACCCCCTTATATAATATATAGGTATGAAAAATTCGAAAAGCAGGTCATAATACAATAATTAATAACAAAGGAATGCTTCATAATATGGGCTGAACCACCATTTTTAAACGGACTGAAGTTGATTGTACCTATCCTTGTATCATCGGCATTCAAATCATTTTAATGAAGAAATTTTTCTATATTTTTTCATAGACTTGCTTGTTACCAAAATATTATTAATTTTGAACGCCTTTGAGCAAAAATATAAAAAACGCAAACGATTGTTTAACTATAAATAAGGAATAATGAAAGTATATCAGCCAAACGAAATTAAAAATATCACCCTCATGGGGAATGCCGGCTCGGGTAAAACTACATTAGCCGAGTCGATGATGTTTGAAGGAGGTGTTATCAACAGACGGGGAGATGTAGACAGTAAAAATACTGTCTCTGACTATCATCCGATTGAGCATGAACAAGAAAGATCAATTTTTTCAACTGTTCTGCACGCTGAGTTTAATAATAAAAAATTAAATATCATTGACACTCCGGGGTTGGACGATTTTGTGGGTGGAGTGATATCAGCACTTACAGTAACTGATGCTGCAGTAATGGTTATTAATGCATCGCATGGTGTTGAAGTAGGCACACAAATATTGTCGCGTCATGCAGCCCGATTAAATAAACCGATGCTGATTGCTGTAAACCAGCTTGATCAGGATAAAGCCAATTTTGAAAAAGTACTTGAAGAGCTAAAAACACTTTACGGGAACAAGGCTGTTGTTGTTCAATACCCTATTAATGCAGGACTCGAGTTTAATGAGGTTGTTGATGTTCTTAAAATGAAAATGTACCGGTGGAAAGCTGAAGGCGGAACACCTGAAATAGTAGACATTCCTGAAGATCAAAAAGCACCTGCTGAAGAATTGCATAATGCATTGGTTGAAGCTGCTGCTGAAAATGACGATAGCCTGATGGAATTATTCTTTGAAGAAGGTTCATTAAATGAAGATCAAATGCGTGACGGTATCCGTAAAGGTATTATTCAACGTGGAATGTTCCCGATCTTTTGCGTATCAGGTAAAAAGAATATGGGCGTGCGCAGGATGATGGAATTTGTGGGTAATGTGGCCCCCAGTCCAAATGATATGCCAGGTACCCCAAATACTAAAGGCGATTTAATAGTATGTGATCCTAAGGGAAAAACTGCTTTATTTGTTTTTAAAACATCCGTTGAAGAGCATCTGGGTGAGGTTTTGACCTTTAAAGTAATGAGTGGTAAGGTTGCTGAAGGTATGGATTTGATAAATTCAAAAAGAGGTTCAAAAGAACGTTTAACACAACTTTTTGCTGTTGCCGGTAAAAACCGGACCAAGTTACCTGAATTGGTTGCTGGTGATATTGGTGCCGTTGTTAAACTTAAAGAAACCAAAACGAATCACACCTTATCTGATAAGGATTTTGGACCTGCATTTCCTGAAATTAAATTCCCTGACCCAAAATACCGTACAGCAATAAAAGCTGAAAGTGAATCGGATGATGAAAAATTGGGTGAAATTCTTAACAGGCTTCATGAAGAAGATCCCACTTTAATTGTTGAATATTCTAAAGAACTGAAACAGATTATTGTTCATGGTCAGGGTGAATTCCATTTAAATACCATGAAATGGATGATTACCAACCTGCATAAAATTGAGACTGAATTTGTTACTCCAAAGATTCCTTATCGTGAAACTATTACAAAACCATGGCAAGCCGATTACCGTCACAAAAAGCAATCAGGTGGATCAGGGCAGTTTGGTGAAGTTCATATGATAATTGAACCTTATTTTGAAGACATGCCTAAACCGGGTTCATACAAAATTGATGGCCGTGAATACACTATGAATGTAAGAGGTATGGAAGAACATGAACTCCCATGGGGTGGTAAACTGGTTTTTGTAAACTGTATTGTTGGCGGTTCAATTGATGCCCGCTTCCATCCGGCTATTCTGAAAGGTGTTATGGAAAAAATGGAAGAAGGTCCGCTTACTGGTTCATATGCCCGTGATATACGCGTTTGTATTTATGATGGTAAGATGCACCCGGTTGATTCAAATGAGATTTCATTCAAATTAGCTGGTAGAAATGCATTTAGCCAGGCCTTTAAAAAAGCCGGTCCAAAAATTATGGAACCCGTTTATGATGTTGAAGTTTTAGTACCAGCTGATTACATGGGCGATGTAATGAGTGACATGCAAGGAAGAAGAGCTATGATTGCAGGTATGAGCAGCGAAGCTGGTTATGAGAAAATCAATGCAAAAGTTCCATTGGCAGAAATGAATAAGTATTCTACTACTTTGAGTTCGCTTACATCAGGTAGTGCAACTTATACCATGAAATTTGCAGAATATGCTCAGGTGCCAGCCGATGAACAGGAAAAACTTCTTAAAGCTTACGAAAAAGAACAAGCTGACAACGAATAACATATATTATATATGTCTGAAAACCACTGGTAATTACTGGTGGTTTTTTTATAGATATATTCGTGTGCTTATTCCTATCCAATAAATTGTTCCAAAGTTGAGGGTGCTGTATGGTAATTTTCCGAAATAGTTATCAATAAGAAAATCAACTGCCCTCTCCGCATTTTGTTTCACAGAAATTCCAATACCTGAATGAATATCCGGATCGAATTGATTTTCCTGGTACAACTTAATATCCGACCCTATTGATAAATCAAAGTTCTTATTAAGATTATATAAATATTGAATGCCAAATTCCAGCATAAATCGCTTACGAAAAGCATAGGGGGTTATTACTTCACCAACACTCACATAATAATCAGTATGTTCCGTTTTATATAAATAGGTAAAATCAGCTTGTTCGTAATTCACCTTTTTATTATTGAGTTCAAAATATTGATTTCGCAACATATAATCATCGCCCAAATGCGATGAAACATGGAACAACTGCAAACGAAACCTTTGGTTGTTTTTAGAAGCATAAAGAAACCCGCTGGCCTTGAAATCAGTATTCAACAATCCGCCCAACAGGGTATTTGCATCGTACCTGATGATTTCAAACTGTGTGTAAGATGCCGCTCCAAGCGATAATTCAAAATTCATATTTAACATCCTCCACTGAAGCATTGACTTTTGAAAACCCAGGTTTACGGGTATATAGGCTCCTTCATAATCAACAGTTCTGGCTTTTAAATAAAAAATGCCTGAATACGGTTGCGTTTCAAGCAGGTCATAGCTTAATAATGGAAATATTTTTGTTTTAGGAAACCAATGAAAGCAGGTATCACTTGATTTTGCAGTAAATGCACTCAGAAACAAAATAAAACCAATAACTATTTTTTGGAGGGAAAAACGTCCGAAACTTCTAATAAACAATTTAAAAATTTTCACTTAACTGTTGGTTTGACTAATTGCCTGTTGGAACTAACGTTCAACTTTTACTTCTTACAAAAAATAAGCTTTTAGATTCCAGAATCTATAATTTAAAATCCAAACTAAATTTTTTTAGCTTTTCAGCATTCTCCTGGAGCATCTCAGCACCTGAAGCCAGTTCTTGAGCTGTTGCAGCGTTTTGCTGAGCCAGCAGGTTCAACTGCGAAACTGCGCTATTTATCTGATCAACTCCTGATCGTTGTTCCAAACTTGCGGCCTGTACTTCACCAACAAGTTGGGTAGTTTTACTAATTTCAGGTAATAAATCGGTAAGTAACTTTTGCGATGATTTGGAAATATTAACGTTGCTGGCCGCCAGTTGATTTATTTCATCTGACGAAAGCTTGCTTCTCTCGGCTAATTTTCTTACTTCTGATGCGACCACGGCAAAGCCTTTTCCGTACTCCCCTGCCCTGGCTGCTTCAACCGCAGCATTTAAAGCCAGAATATTGGTTTGAAATGCAATATCATTAATCACGTTTATTTTACCCGCAATCTCACTAACTGAATTAGTACTGTCAACTACAGACTTATTTACTTTATCAATCCCATCTGAAACTTTTTTATAAATCGCAGAGGTAGTTTCCATATTTTCAGAATTACTATGGATACCCGAAGTCATTTCCTCAATGATTGAAGATAATTCCTCAGCTGAGGCCGCTTGTTCCGAAGCTCCCTCAGACATTCCTCCGGCACCTACACGTTGTTCTTCTGCTGCTATGGAAACCGACCGGGCAATCTTCTGAATTTCACCTAAAAGTTCAACCTGACTATTTCTCATTTTTTCCAATGCTTTGGCTATTTCACCAAACTCATTATGCCTTTCAATTAATGATTTATCGAGCTTAAAAGTCAGGTCATTTTTTGAAAAGCTATTCACTATGGTATCCGTAATGATTTTCAAGGGAGCAATAACCTGTTTCCTTAAATAAAATAATAAACCAATAATCACAATAAGAATTACAGGTGCGCTAATAGTCATATAAACGATGCCTTTTATTGCAATGTAATAAGTTGATACTCCGATAAGTGCACAGGCAATAGCCAATAAATTAACTATATAAACCAGGTACGATTTTCTGAAATAATAATTTAATAATAAAGCAGCTACAGAAATAATGAGTAGAAGTAGTCCTGAATAAATGTAAAAATCTTTCATGTGTAGGATAAGAATTGTGTAAGTTAATCAAGTGACTTTAAATTTACATTGTTTTACATTAACATCCTACAAATAAAAAAAGGTTCTTTAAGAATTTTAAAGAACCCCTTTGTATATTTAAATTCCGAAATTAATAGTTTTTATTAAGCTCTTCAACGCTGAATTTTGCGTCGCCATAAAGCATGTCAGCATTTTCCTTATAAAACAAAGGATTTTCGATACCTGCATAGCCTGCTGCCATTGACCGTTTCATAACAATAACTTTTTTGGCATTCCAAACTTCGATAACAGGCATACCATAAATCGGGCTGCCTTCATCCTCCAATGCTGCTGGATTTACAATATCGTTGGCACCTATAACCATTACTAAATCGGTTTCGGGTAAATCAGGATTTATTTCATCCATTTCAAGAACAATATCATAAGGTACGCTTGCTTCAGCCAAAAGTACATTCATATGACCTGGTAAACGACCGGCAACAGGGTGAATACCAAAACGTACCAGCTTACCGTCAGCTTTTAGTTTTTGTACCAGTTCATGAATTGGATATTGTGCTTTTGCAACTGCCATTCCGTATCCGGGCACAATTACAACAGAGTTTGACTCTCTTAACATTTCAGCAACTTCCTCATGAGTTGCCGAAGTTACTTCTCCTTCAATTTCTTTTGAACCTGATGATGAGGTATTACCAAAGCCACCAAAAATAACTGATAGGAATGAGCGGTTCATGGCTTCACACATAATGATAGAAAGAATAGCACCTGAACTACCAACCAGGGCACCTGTCACAATCAATAAATCGTTACCCAGCATAAAACCTGCGGCGGCAGCGGCCCAGCCTGAGTATGAGTTTAACATTGAAACCACCACCGGCATATCGGCTCCACCAATTGCCATTACCAGCATTATACCGATAAATGAAGCAATACCTGTCATAATACCCAGTTCCAATAAACCAGAAGTACCCGGTGCCTGAACAAACATAACTCCCATAATGATGGAAATAATTACCAAAGTTATATTAACGGCATGCCGACCTTTATAAGCCAGCGCCTTGCTCCTGATTTTGCCTTCAAGTTTACCCCAGGCAATTATAGAACCCGTAAAAGTAATGGCCCCAATAAATACTCCAACAAAAACCTCTACAAGGTGAATAGTATGTTCTGAGTGTGAAAGTAAATGTGTATGTGGGTCGAAATAAGAACCGAATCCTACTAAAACGGCTGCCAAACCAACAAAACTATGTAGTATCGCCACCAACTGTGGCATGGAGGTCATCTCAACCCTGCGGGCAACTGTAATACCTATTACAGATGCAATAGCAAGTGCTACTATTATATATATGTGTCCTTCAACTTCTGAACCTAATACGGTAGAAAGTATTGCAATAGCCATACCTACTATACCATAAACAACTCCACGCTTGGCTGATTCCTGTGATGAAAGTCCGCCAAGACTTAGTATAAATAATATACTTGCAAATATATAAGCTGCTGTTTGTATACCTGATGAAATCATATCCTTATTTTCTAAACATTTTTAACATTCGGTGGGTAACAAAAAAGCCCCCTATTATATTTATTCCCGCAACTAAAACAGCAAGTGATGCCAGTATAGATAAGATACTGTCAAAATGTGCCTGCATTTGTAATAAGCCTCCAACAATTATAATTCCGCTAATAGCATTGGTTACAGCCATCAACGGGGTATGTAAGGCATGAGTCACATTCCAGATTACCTGCCATCCTACAAATACAGCCAGTACAAAAACAGTTAAATGGCTTAAAAAGGCTGATGGTGATGATTTACCCAATCCAAAAATTATTAAGCCAACTACGGCTAAACCTATAGCCGATGAGCGCGATTTCTTTTTAGCTTTTAAACGTGCCTGTTCTTCCTTGTCGAATTGTACAACCTCTTTGTCAGCCTTTGGTTTTGCAGGACTAACAGGTAGGGGTTCGGGAGGCCAGTTAATTGCACCATTATAAGTTACCATGGCTCTTTTAACAACATCGTCCTCCATATCAATTTTGAAGTTTTCAGCTTTTCCCATGTCATCAAGTAAATGACAAAGGTTATTGCCATACAACTGACTGGCCTGAGAAGGTAACTGATCAACTTTACCCACAATGGTAACACCATTTTCAGTTTTGTAAACTTCATTAGGTTTTGTCATGGTACAGTTTCCACCGGTTGAAGCAGCCAGGTCAACAATTACTGAGCCTTGCTTCATGGCTTCAACGTGATAATCAAGCAGTAATTTGGGTGCTTCACGACCCGGAATTTGCGCTGTGGTTATAATAATATCAACATCTTTTGCCTGCTCCAAAAACAGTTTCATTTCAGCATCAATATATTCCTGACTCATCACCTTGGAATAACCTGACGATGTACTACCATCTTCTTCAATATCAACTGTCAGAAACTGTGCTCCCATGCTTTGAATTTGCTCTTCAACTTCCAAACGGGTATCAAAAGCCCTAACAATAGCACCTAATGAGTGAGCAGCACCAATTGAAGCCAAACCAGCTACACCAGCACCAATTACCATAATTTTTGCCGGTTCAACTTTTCCGGCAGCAGTTATCTGACCATTAAGGAAACGGCCAAAATAATTGGCTCCCTCAATTACAGCTCTGTAACCAGCTATATTTGCCATGGATGACAATACATCCATTTTTTGTGCCCGTGATATACGGGGAATAGCATCCATGGCAATGGCATTAATTTTCTTTTCGGCCAGCTTTTTTAATAAATCCTGATTTTGAGCCGGCCATAAATAACTCAGAGTTACCGTTCCTTCCTTCATTTGATCAATTTCCTCAAATGTAGGAGGTTGAACTTTTAAAATAACCTCAGAGGAAGTATAAACCTCAGATGCAGTTTTTGCAATTTTGGCCCCAGCATCTACAAATTCATTATCAGTAAAGTTTGCTCTGTCACCAGCGCTTGCTTCCACAACAACCTCAAACCCCTGTTTTATGAGCCTGATAACTGTCTTAGGTGTAGCGGCTACCCTACCTTCTGATTGCAGAAGCTCTTTCGGAATACCTACTATCATAAATTGATTTTTTATGTTATAAAAATTTACTGTTTACCAATCCTTTTCAAAAACGGCGTAAAAGTAGTAAAATTGATAAAAGATACAATGAAGTGTTTTTTATAGCATCTTATTTATCAATTTTTTAACCCATTGAGTTAATAATTGCCTGTTTTAAATTTGTATTTGTTGCTTAACAATAAAGCATCAAGTTCGCCGGGAGCAACGGTAATTCCAACCTGATCCTTCAAATACAGATTTTTCGCCTTAAAGGTCCCGGTGGCATTTATGGTTTCACCTGATTTTATGGTCCCAATATTACAGGAAACCGGCATAAAAGTTTTATCCCCGTTTTTACAAAACTTTACGACACTAACCTGATAGGGTTTAGTATATTCCTTAAAATTGATATTATATTCATAAGGATTATAGAGATCAAAATTCACCTGATAGGTTGAATCGTCATTTAATTTGGTGAAGTTATTAATCGTTATCTTTAAATTATTAATTACCAGAAATTCATTTACATTCCGGTATCTGATTTTAATTTTTCCGGTAGTATCAACCGGTAACCAGCCCTCAGTGAATTCATCCTTTAGCAGTATTGCAGATTTTTTATGGAATCTTTTATCATAATCCCAAAAATCGTATTGTGTTTTGTGATAAAAAATAGTACGACTGGTAAATGCATCTTTACCTGTATAAAATGTATATTTTGCCGGCCTGCTGTATGAATCAAGAAAAACTACATCTTTATCTTTTACAAAATTGGCCAGCTTCTCAAAATATTCTCTTCCTTCCTGATGAAATTCAGTATTAATATTTAGAGGAAGAATTAACAATATGCGTAGTATAAAAAACAGGGGTATAGTAAAATACATCAGTTTAACCAGTATTTTTTGGGTTTTAAGGTTGTTTATGGCAATGGTATGAAACATTATAATACCCGGAATTACAGAAATAGCAACCCAATGAGGCTCAACGTGATTTTTAAATGAGTTGAACCCAAAAAAGATTAAAACCCCCCAAAACAAAAATTTTAATGATCGGTATTCCAGTTCTATTTTCTTCTTTATCAAATAATAAAATAAAAAAACCACCAAGAAAGGATTCATAATTAACAGAACATTAAGGATGTAATCCAATATGTTCTTTACTTCAAAAACATTATCGGACCGATAATTTAACTGGTAAATAATGGAAACAAAATCGTGATTATATTCCCACACTATGTGGGGAATAAACAAGGCAATGCCAATCAAACCCGCTAAATAGAACCTGAAATTTTTCAGAACTTTATAATAAGGAATCAGCGATAAAATAATAATTAAAGCACCGTGATACTTTGAATACATAAGCAGAGCCGCAACAATTCCAAGTAGCACCGCATTTTTTAGATTACCTTTTAGTATAAACCTTTTAAATATCAACAAATAAAGTGTTCCAAAAAATAATAACGGAACATCGGGGGTAGTAATAAAACCATAAATATGACAAATAGGCATGGCAAAAATCAACAAGGCAAAAATCACCTCCGATTTTTCTTTTTCGCGTTGCTCAACCGGAATAAGGAACCAAATATTTAAATAAGTTAATGCGGAAAGAATTACGGTAAATAACCTTACTCCCAATACATTATGAAAAACCAGATAACCCAGGTGAATCATTAATGCAACCATAGGAGGATGATCAAAAAATCCCCAATCGAGGTGTTCTGAAAACATCCAGTAATAAGCTTCATCTTTACTTATGGCTGTAAATATGGATTGAAGGAGATTTATTAACGCAAAAAGGCCCAGGAAAAAGAGTAATCGCTGAAATTTTGTAGCTTTTTTGAATCGGGTAAGTAGCCTTTTTATCATGATGGTGATATTACCTTATTTCTCTACAGTAGAAAAAATTTAATGACGGCAATAATTGAAAGTACAATAATTACAATACCGCTTATTCGGTTTAATAGAAAAATATTACGTAACCGGAATCGTTTCCTGAAAATACTAACCACATAAGTTAACAATAACCACCATAATGTTGCCCCGGCAAAAATTCCGGCCACTAAAAGTAAATTTTGCTTATCGCTGTCATCATTGGCTAATAAACCCATCATGGTAAAGGCTGCTCCAAAAAACAGAATGGTCAGCGGATTTGATATAGTTAAAAAGAATACTGAGATATAATCGCGAATAGCAGCATGCTTTTTACTACTTGAACGATAGTACCTATATTGTTTTACCGGATTATTAAAAATCATCCTGAAACCCAGGAATAACAAAACCATAATTCCAACTATTTGAAATATCATCTGGTTTTTGCTTAAAAAATTCGTGATAAAACTTACCCCAAAAGCAGCCAGAATAGCATAGAAAGTATCGGCAGTAGCGGCCCCGAGCCCTGATAAAAACCCAAGCACAGGTCCTTTATTCACTGTTTTTTGCACGCACAATACTCCTATTGGACCCATAGGCGCAGAAACAACGATACCAACTAATAAACCTTTAAGGAAAAATTCTATACTATGCATTCCAAGTGTCGAAATTGTATGCTTTTATTTATGCCCCAAAAGTATAAATTTTTGATTAAAATAATAAGCCAGAGTAAAACTATTCTATATTTGTTAACTTTTTCTTAATACCTGATAATATCAGATATGCAACAACTTAAAGATTTTCTTGACTCCATGGTTGCAAAATATAACCATTTAGGTTTCATTGAAAATGATCCAATTTCGATCCCTCATAAATTTTCAGCTAAGGAAGACATTGAAATTTCAGGCTTTTTTAGTGCCATTATAGCCTGGGGGAACAGAAAGTCAATTATAAAATCGGCAAACCAGTTAATGCATTGGTTCGATAATGCTCCATATGATTTTATTATGAATCACTCTCAAGATGATTTAAAACCATTTGATCAATTTGTATACAGAACCTTTAATGGTATAGATTGCACTTTTTTTATCAAAACAATACAAAATATTTATCTCAACCATGGCGGGCTCGAAAAAGTTTTTGTCCGGGGTTATTCTAAAAATAAAAATATAGCTGAAGCCATTATTTATTTCAGAAGTGTATTCTTCTCAATAAATCATGAAAACAGGACACAAAAGCACATTGCTAATCCGTTTAAAGGTTCATCAGCAAAACGGCTAAACATGTTCCTGCGGTGGATGATCCGGCACGATGCTGCTGAAGTAGATTTTGGCATCTGGAAAAACATTAATCCAGCTCACCTGATGATTCCTCTTGATATACATTCGGGTTCAATAGCCAGGGGATTAGGGATTTTAAAACGCAAACAAAACGATTGGAAAGCCGTTGAAGAGTTAACTCAAGTCTTGCAGACTTTTGATAAAACTGATCCTGTAAAATATGACTATGCATTGTTTGGGCTTGGCGTAAATAAGGATTTTAATTATGGCAAATAATTATTTTCAGTTTAAGCAATTTACCATTCACCAGGAAAAATCAGCCATGAAAGTGGGTACCGATGGTGTGTTGCTTGGAGCATGGGCCGATTGTCAAAAAGCTGCTCAGATACTGGATATTGGTACCGGAACCGGGCTTATTGCCATAATGCTGGCTCAACGATCGGATGCAATTATTGATGCAGTTGAACTGGAAAACAATGCTGCCTGTGAGGCTGAGTTAAATGCATCGGCCTGTAAATGGAAAAACAGGATAATCGTATGTAACAAAAGTATTCAACAATTTGCAGCGATCACAAACAAAAAATATGATTTAATAGTATCAAATCCTCCCTATTTTACGCAATCACAAAAAACCAACAACGAAGCTCGTAATTTTGCCCGGCACAACGACAGCCTTTCGGTTTCAGATTTATTTAATGCAGTTGATAAATTGCTTGCTGAAAATGGCTCATTTAGCCTTATAATTCCAACCGAAGCTCTTCCCCTTTTTCTGGAGAATGCAAAAAGCATCGGCTTAACTTGCTATAAAAAATTGTGGATTTGGCCTACACCCGAAATAAAACCGAAACGAATTCTTCTTTCATTTAGCAAGCAGAACATTAACCTGAAAGAACATAACCTGATTATTGAAACAACCGGACGACACAGGTACTCTAGTGAATATAAAAACCTGACCAAAGATTTTTACCTGGCTTTCTAGAAGTGCGTTCCTAAAGTTTTTTTTAATCATTGTTGTTGGAATAATGAAAAAATGGATTGATGGAATAATTTAACATTTAAAAGGAACATTTCCAATTTTCCAATTCCTAAATTCCTTTTATAGGATCAATCAACAACTTAAGCTACTGTCAATTTACTTCAATCTCCACCCTCCGGTTAAGCTGTCGTCCCTCCTCGGTTTCGTTTTCAGAAATGGGTTGGCTTTTACCAAAACCTTTAGCTACAATTCGAAATCGTGAAATACCTTTCTCAAGCAAATAATTCCTGACGGCACTGGCCCTTTGTTCTGAAAGTTCCTGGTTATACTCGTCGGTACCTATGTTATCAGTGTGCCCGAAAATTGAAATTTTCAAATTTGGATTCCTTTTCAATTCATAAACCAGCCTGTCCAATTCCTGATAAGATTCTTCAAGAATTACTGCTTTATCGGTTTCAAAATACAGGTTTTTCAATATCATCCTTTGATGAGGAAAAATTTCGCCATTGAATTCCTTTGGTTCCTCTGCCAATAAATTTGCACAATCATAATGCAAACTATCATTATAAGGTTCCAATAAAACCCCATCAATATAATAATATGCCATGGGGTTTATGTTGGGAGTCGGTATCAGGTTTTCATCAAAATTTCTATACTCCATTTGTTGATTCGATAAAAAGTTACCAATAATCAGGTATTTTTCATTCCCTTTAGCATGGTAAACACCACAAATCCGGGTCCACCCATTTTTATCATAAATTATATCGTTATGCGGATAAACAATATCTGCTTTTACCGGGTAATTAATTGTTTCATAAGAATTCATTGGCAACTCTGAAAAAAACATACCTAAACCATTACAGGCAACCAGGCTGGTCAATCCTAACCTTACCCACATCTCGGCATAATACTTTTTATCCTTTGCAAGCGAGTCTTGCAGTTCAATTCTGATATATTCACGATATGCAATCTGCTTAGGATCAATTTGCCTCATACAAGCAATAAGTCCCATATAACCTTTCCCGTCAAAAGCTTCGGCATTTCCAACCCAATTGTAAGGTACGCCACATTTGTATGAGCATGCATTAAAATAATCGGGAGTTCCGTTATTAGGTGAAGTCCAATATTTAACGGTATTTAATACCTTATTTGTTACATATTCCTCCGGGCACTCAGTAAACTCTTCAAAACTTCCATTGGGTACCAGGTTCTGCCCTGCTAAATTATATGCAGTAATAAAAACAAATAATATCAGAGTTTGCCATTTCAAAAGGGTCTCAGGTTTTAATCTTCAGCAATTTTCTTCCATGAATCATTATACAAAAAATTATTGTAGGGATATATTTTGGCATGAATCTCACGGATCTTTCCATAAATAATTTGCTTAAATTCTTCAATATTGGTTTTCTCTTTGGCTGAAATGAACATACAGGTCAAATTGTTTTTTGCCATCCAGGAATTTTTTAACTCCTCAAGCGAAATATTCTCTTTTGACAAGGGAGTTAAATCATCCTCCTCTTTTTCGACAAACGTGTAGGCATCAATTTTATTGAATATAATATAGGTCGGTTTATCGGATGAATCAATTTCATGAAGCGTTTGATTAACGATATTTATCTGCTCTTCGAAATTTGAGTGTGAAATATCAACTACATGTAACAAGATATCAGCCTCGCGAACTTCATCAAGTGTCGATTTAAACGACTCAACCAAATCGTGCGGGAGTTTACGGATAAACCCAACGGTATCGCTCAACAGGAAAGGCAAATTTTCAATCACAACTTTACGGACCGTCGTATCAAGAGTTGCGAACAGTTTGTTTTCGGCAAATACATCCGATTTGCTTAACATATTCATAATTGTTGATTTACCCACATTGGTATAACCTACCAAAGCCACCCGAACCATTTGCCCACGATTTTTACGCTGCGTAGCCATTTGCTTGTCTATTTTCGACAACTGTTCTTTTAAACGTGATATTTTATCACGGATAATCCGGCGGTCTGTCTCAATTTCGGTTTCACCCGGACCTCTTAAACCAATACCTCCACGTTGCCTTTCCAGGTGTGTCCACATCCTGGTTAACCTGGGTAAAAGATATTGATATTGAGCCAGTTCCACCTGAACCTTCGCATGAGCTGTTCGGGCACGCTGCGCAAAAATATCCAGAATCAGGTTGGTGCGGTCAAGAACCCGTGCATTAAACAGCTTTTCAATATTTCGTAGCTGTGTAGGGGTCAATTCATCGTCAAAAATAACCAGGGTAATTTCCTTCTCCTCAACAAAATTTGAAATTTCATTTATCTTACCTGTCCCGACGAACGTTCTTGAATTTGGAGTTTCCAATTTCTGCACAAATCGTTTCACCGGAACAGCACCGGCAGTTTCAGTCAAAAATGCCAGTTCATCCAGATACTCTTTTACCTGGGCTTCATCCTGGTGCTGGTTAATAACACCCACCAATACTGCCCTCACCAGCTCTTCCCCTGTTTCAAATGACGATTGACTCATTTAATAAATAAAAATTACATTCTATGATGCAAATATTGCAATTATTCTCAACTCTATGTTAAACACCTTAAAGAAAATTTTGATGTGCTTGTCCTTAGAGTGTTCCTTCGCAGCAACTTATGTCTCCGCTAAAGCTTCAACTATACCCAAATGGTGTAAGAGACAAGCCTGTTGATATTCTTTTAACGTAAACTCAACATGGTACAATGCAAAAAACCGCCTCAAAAATGAGACGGTTCGTATATTAAACTGAAATAATTCTAATTTAACTGGAAGTTAATTGGAACTGTATAGGAAACCTTAACTGGTTTACCCCTTTGTGATCCTGGTTTCCATTTAGGTAAGCTGGAAATAACCCTTACAGCTTCCTTGTCCAAAGCAGGGTCAACACCACGAACAACTTTAACTTGTTCAACTTCCCCTTTTTGGTTAACAACAAACTGAACAAATACCCTACCCTGAATACCATTCTCTTTAGCAATCTCAGGATAAACAACATGTTGATTGATGTAGCTCCTTAAAGCAGCATCGCCACCTGGGAATTCAGGCATATTTTCAACAATATAAAAAACCTGGGTTTCTTCAACTTCTTCTTCCTGATCGATTTCAACAATTTCAACTGCAGTTTCCTGATCAGCTTCAGTATCATCAATCTCTAATTCATCTTCAATGTCAACATCATCTTCCACAATATTCAAAACCTCAGTAACTTTTGGTGGTTCTGGTGGTGGTGGTGGTTTAACCTCCTGTTGGCGGGTAATAGGAATAATCTCCTCCTCAGCAACCATATCATCAAGCTGACCCAGGTTGCCTGCTATTTTCTCCTTTTGGGTAACGTTAAAACCAAGCAACATAACGCCGAGTGACAGAACGAAACCTATTTCAAGGAATAATCCGCTGTACCGTCTTAAATCTACTTTGGGGTTCTTTTTAAGTTCCATATTATTTTGTTATTACCAATTTTTTCAGTCGCTAAAAATACTACTTATTGAATACATTTTCAAAATAAAAAGCTGTTATAAATCAAAAAAAACATTTATTTTCGATAAATTGCTTGTTTTCATTCTCTTAAGTACTCATTCTCAAACTTTTGCGATCAGGAAAAAATTTTACATTAAAATAAAATTAACTATTTAGTCTCACATTTTTCAAGCAATTCCGAACTCATCTCTAAAAGATTCAAACCTTCGAAATTACCCGAACTCAGCAATAAGAGTACAGAATTTTTAAATTCCATAAAAAATAATTCATTTTTTAATTTTTTTCTATCATTAAATATTTTGATGCCGTTTTTATCGAACGATTTTGCAATATTTTCAGGATATATTTTTTCCAATCGCTTTAATTCAATGGCATGATTGCTATAAAAAACCAGCGCTTTGTCTGCCTTATCCATTGTACCGCGGTATTCTTGTAAAAAATCCTTATTCAGGCTGCTATAAGTATGCAATTCCATACAGGCAATTACTTCTTTTTCAGGATATTGATTTTTCACAGCATTTATGGTCGCAGCCAGTTTCGAAGGCGAATGTGCAAAATCCTGGTATATGATCAAATTATTATTTTTTCCAAGCAATTGTAATCGTTTTGATGCACCTTCAAAACTTTGGATAGCCTTATAGAATTCCGCCTCCTCAATCCCAAGTTTCGTACAAACAAGTTTTGCCCCGCTTAAATTCTGAAGATTATGCAGGCCAAATATCTTTAAAAGAATTTTTTCATTTTGTAGTTGCAAATAAGTATTCCCATCCTCAATAGTAAAAGGATGCTCATGATAGGGTACACATTGAATATTCCTGTTTATTTTTTCAACAATTACCTGAAGGTTTTTATCACCGTCAAAGTATATCAAACTGCCATTTTCTTCAACCTGGTTTGTAAATATTTCAAATTGCTCCACGTAATTTTTAAAAGTTGGAAATACATTAATATGGTCCCAGGCAATTCCGGTAATTAATCCAATGTGTGGCTTATATAAATGAAATTTTGGCCTGGGGTCAATAGGTGAAGTAAGGTATTCATCTCCCTCAAATACAGCAATATCAGAATCATTGGAAAAATTCACCATAGTTTCGAACCCTTCAAGTTGAGCCCCAACCATGTAATCAAATTTTTTATGACAGAATTTTAGTACATGCATTACCATTGCCGTGGTAGTTGTTTTACCATGGCTACCCCCAATGACAACCCTGGTTTTGTTCTGGGTCTGGTTATATAAAAATTCCGGATAGGAAAATATCTGCAAACCAAGTTCCTTGGCTTTCAATAATTCAGGATTATCACTTTTAGCATGCATTCCAAGTACAATAGCATCAATTTCAGTAGTTATCTTCCCGGGCGACCAACCTATGTTGTCAGGTAGTAATCCATACTTTGCCAATCTCGACCGCGAGGGTTCAAAAATTTCATCGTCTGAACCTGTAATTTGCTCACCCTTTTTATGAAGGGCAATGGCCAGGTTGTGCATGGCACTGCCTCCAATAGCTATAAAATGATAATGCATACTATTTTTATATAAAGCAATTATATTTTTTTGGAATACTGGAATATTGGAAAAATAGTACCGTCTATAATGCATTCATAACAATATTCCATCATTCCGATTTTCCAATTTAATAATTTACCTGGTTTCATAAATTGAACTCCATTGACATTAATAACTAATGCTTCTCACTGAGCAAGTCTTTCTGTTTCACCGTTTCATATTTGCTGTAATCTTTCATTAAAGCGTTAAAAAGCATTTGTGCTATAATATGCCCTCCTGTACGATTAAAGTGTGTGAAATCTTTACCTGCCAAAGGTGGCTGGGCAAACACCCAACTCGGCATGGAATTTTTACCTCCCATGGCTGTGTACAAATCCCAAAAGGCACAATTGGCATTTTTTGCAGCATTTTTTTGCGCCTTTCTTATTTTCTCAATATTGGGATACGATTCATAATAATTGCCTTTACGTCTCGACATATCCGACAATCCAATCACCAGAAAGGATGAATTAGGGAAAATCTTTTTCAAATAATTTAATTCCCTGGTCATTGAATGCTCATAAAAATCATAGTTTCTTACCTGGTAAGGAACCACATTAACTCCAAATTCCAGAATTACCAGTCCGGTTTTAAGATATTTTGCCATTCCCCTGAATTGTGTATAATCGAGCCTGGAAAATTCAGTGCCCCAACTTCCTCTGAAAGGCAGGTTGTCAACAGCAACGCCCCTTGGTGCATCAAGAGCTATTCCATAAATATCAGGGCTTTTATCACCTTCAAACTCAATAATAAAATCACGGGGTGCACGTTTGAAATTCCACTGAAAATTCTTTGTATCTTGTACAGTATCAAGCTCTTCAAACCAAACCAAACTATCGTTCACAAATCCTTTTACCAGAAAATTATCATTACTATGACCATAAAATACCCTGCATTGCGTAAAATTATTTACTGATGAGTAGGCCATACCAGACCTGCTAAATTCTAAAGTTGCCTTTTTAATAGACGGATTAATATTGAAAGTGTCATCATGGTAGCTGGTAAACCTGGCGAAACTTCCCAGAACACCAAACTGTCGGTGAGGCAATATGGTATCTTTTTTATAGTAAACCGAGTGCGATTGCCAGTTTGAAGATACTGTATGTTTTATTGACGATGATTCAGCACTTCCAGGAATTGCAGGTAACAATCCTGGACCGCTACCGCCAAACTGTTTCTGAAACCGGTTTCTTAGATAACCTGTAATTCGGTCGCCTTCAATCTGGCTATCACCATAATGTAATATTCGAACCCGCTTTTTATGTGAATTATCCAGCTTTTCAAAAAATGTAAATAATACTGAAGTATCACCGGCAGGATATTCAATAGGTTGTACTTTTGCCTTTAAATCAGTCACATTGGCTCTCACTGTATCAACCAATTCGTCATTATTTGTAATTATTGAATCGCTTGCTATAATGGACTGATTTTCTGCCAATATGTTATTTATATCGGCATATTTAATGTCCTCGGAGAATAAATCGGAAAATGAAAAATGAAATTTCAAACGCAATGAATCGTCAACAGCAATACCGTCTTTGGGGAAAAGTATAGCAATGGCGGTTGTTAAAACCAGCAACAGAACTAAAAATATGAGAATCTTACGTGGTTGCATCGTGCCAATATAATGATTCTCAAAATATTTTGGAAGGATTTAAATTATTAACCTCAGTATTAGCCCGTAATTTTTATCTTAAGTTTTTGACCCACCGAAATTTTAGAAGCATCACTAATTCCATTCCATCGCATAATCTCGGTATCAGTAACACCCGGAAACAGTTTGGCAATATCCCAAATGGTATCGCCTCTTTTTACTGTATATAACTCATATTCACCTTGTTTTAATATTTCCTGAACCGGTTTTGCTTCCGCATTTACCTGTTTCCCAACGCTGGCCTGCTTTTCAGCAAAAGTCATTGAATTAATGTTTTTATACTTTTTAACTTTCGATTTGTGAATGTAAATCGTTAGTTTTTGACCAGACCGTATCCGGTTACCCCGCAAATTATTCCAGTACCTGATATTCGAAACAGAAACATGATACCACTCGGCTATAAATCCAAGGTTATCACCTGATTTTACTGTATATACCAGCTTAACATGATTTGCAGTTGGAGGACCAGCGAAATAACTGATATTCTGAGGTGTTTTTGATAAGGCTTCGGGGTTGAAATATACTGAATCTTTATAAGCAACTATCGAGTCCTCTAAATCAATAAAGCGTGTAGTTTCTTCAAAAGGAAACCTGATCACATATTCTTTTCCTTTTCCCGGTATAATATCGCGACGGTATTGTGGATTTAAGCTCCGTAAATCATCCAAAGGTAAATCCATAACCTCGCTTATCTGCTCTAAATGAATTCGTTGAGTAGTTACTACAGTATCACAATGTATGGGCAAATCAGCTTGTTTAGGAATTAAGTTGTGTTCATTATAATAATTCATAATATATGTGGCAGCAATAAAAGCCGGTACATATCCCCGGGTTTCACGGGGTAACCGGTAATAAATATCCCAATAATCGCGTTTCCCTCCACTGCGCCGTATTGCTTTATTCACATTCCCTGGACCGCAATTGTATGCTGCAATAACCAAAATCCAGTCGTGGTAAATATCATATAAATCCTGTAAAAACTGAACTGCAGCATAAGTCGACTTAATTGGGTCACGACGCTCATCGACAAAACTGTTAATTTCAAGTTTGTACATTTTACCTGTATAATACATAAATTGCCACATTCCTGTAGCTCCGGCCCTGGAAACTGCATTTGGATTGAGTGCTGATTCAATTACGGGCAAATATTTTAATTCCAACGGCATATTATTGGCATCAAGAATCTGCTCAAAAATTGGGAAATAATAATCGGAAAGCCCCAGAATATTCTCAACCAAATCGCGCTTTTTGTGCGAATACATATGTATATAATTGCGCACAATTTTATTGTACGACATATCAATTACCACGGGTAACCGGGCCAATCTTGCCTTATATACAGAATCAGGAAAATCAGGAATATAAAGTGAATCGACGTTGTCATCGGTAACAAATGAAGTATCGTTTCCCGGTGACATTTGCCTGTTATACCATAACGAAATCAGGCTGTCGACGTTGGATTCATATTTTAAATTTGAGATTTGTGTTGAATCGTCAGGAAGATTTTCAGCCCTGCAGAAAAACGCCGATCCAACAAAAACCATTATATACAGTAATCGTTTTGAAGTCATATTCAATATTATTTTGGCCACAAAATTAGGAATTAGAAACGAATTGAGCAACGAAGACCCAAAGCAGAGGGCAAATTATTGGTAGAAACCCAGTCCTCATTCGATAAAATTACCGGGTCAACTCTAAGAGAAAGGTCCTGGGTCATGTCATAATCAAAAAAGTAAGCATCAACATCGGCATCAAGAATTTGTGCCACATAAAGCACTCCCATTCCAATAATACACATGTCGCGATAGCGTCGCCAATTCTCTTTGGTTTGTTGCAAAGTGGTTTTAGTTGCCCATGAATAATTATCAACCAAACCCTCCTCACCATTATCTATCCTTAACTTGATATTATAAGCATCTTTATATTTATTATAAACCGCATTATTATAATTTATATAATAAATAAGGCTTCCAAAACCACCGTAAATCAGAGGTACTTTCCAGTATTTCTGATTGTAAATCTGACCTAATCCTGGTAAAACGGCTGAATAAAAAGTAGCTTTATTAGGCAAATGCTTTGTAAGATAAGTACTATCAGGAATACGATAATCAGATACATACTGCCCCTGGCATGAATTTGACACACCAAGACCAATTGTGATAACTGTTACAACTGAAAAAAAACGGATAATTAAATTAGGTCCTGCTTTTTTTTGCTGATTCCTGCTGTTATTTTGATTTGTCAAAGATTGCAAGGATTCGTTCAAGATCTTCATCGGATTTAAACGGAATTACAATTTTGCCATTACCGTTTGTACCACGTTTGAATTCTATTTTTGAATTGAAGAAGGTTGAAAGATGGTTTTCAAGATCCTTATATTCTGAACTATTCTTAGGCTTAATCTTGGTATCAGCAGGTTCATCAACAATCTCCTCCTTCACCTTTCGGGCCATTTCCTCAACTTTCCGAACCGATAAACCTTCATTCATAATTTGTTCAAAAATATAAAGCTGATCGTCAGCATCTTCAACATTAACGAGTGCACGGGCATGGCCCATGGATATAAGTTTCTTTCTTATTCCTAATTGAATTTCAGCAGGCAGTTTCAACAAACGCAGGTAATTTGCCACGGTCGACCTTTTTTTACCAACACGGTCGCTCATGCTTTCCTGTGTAAGTTTACATTCATCAATTAGTCTTTGATAGCTGATAGCTATTTCAATAGCATCCAGATCTTCGCGTTGAATATTTTCAACCAGGGCCATTTCAAGCATTCCCTGATCGTCTGCAGTGCGAACATAGGCTGGTATAGAAACCATACCGGCCAATTGACTGGCTTTGAATCTTCTTTCGCCGGAAATTAACTGGTATTTTTTATCACTGATTTTGCGAACAGTAATAGGTTGAATTATACCTATTTCCTTAATTGATTGAGATAACTCAACTAAAGCTTCTTCATCAAATTCAGTTCTGGGTTGAAATGGATTGGCCTCAATATATTTTAATTCAATTTCATCGATGGATGAATTGCGCACACTCTGACTCGTTGGTCCAGCATCTTCAATAAGGGCACCCAGCCCTTTCCCTAACGCATTTCTTTTAGCTGCCGACATCTATTTTTGTTTATTATTGAACAATTTTACTTTCAGATTCAATTTTAGTCATATCATTTTTCTGTAACACTTCTCGTGCCAAACCTAAATAATTTGTAGATCCTTGTGAAGTTGCATCATATAAAACGATAGGTTTTCCATAGCTGGGAGCCTCACTCAGTTTGACATTACGACCAACCAGAGTTTCAAAAACCATATCCTCAAAATGACGACGAACTTCTTCAACTACCTGGTTCGAAAGTCGAAGTCGTGAATCGTACATGGTACATAAAAATCCTTCAATTTGAAGATCAGGATTCAATCGGCTTTGAATAATTTTTATAGTGTTTAGTAATTTACCCAGTCCTTCAAGTGCAAAATATTCACATTGCACCGGAATAATTACAGAATCGGCTGCAGTAAGTGCATTAACTGTAATTAAACCTAATGATGGTGAACAATCAATAAGAACAAAATCATAATTATCCCGGACTTTATTAAGCACCATTTTCATCATCTTTTCCCGGTTTGGTAATTCAAGCATCTCTATTTCAGCACCAACCAGGTTAATATTTGATGGTAAAATTTCAAGCCCTTCTATCTCCGTATTAAGCAGATTATTTGATGGATCAGCATCGTCAACCAAACACTCATAAAGTCCCACTTTTATGTTATTTACATCGAATCCAAACCCTGAAGACGCATTACCCTGTGGATCTGCATCGACTAACAGAACTTTATATTCTAAAACCGCTAAACTCGCTGCAAGATTAATAGCCGAAGTAGTTTTACCTACTCCTCCTTTTTGGTTTGCTAATGCAATAACTTTTGCCATTATGATGCTTTTTACTTAATTAAAAACTACTAGAATAAATATATGTTATGTTGTTGATTATCAGTATTTTGACATAAAATCACCCTTTGATAAATTTGCTGCAATTTAATGAAAATAATTAAATACTAAATTGAGTTCAAATTTTATATTGGCAATATGCTAAAAAAAAATGAAGTTTCAAACGAGCCATTAAATTCTTAATCTTCATATTAAGCTGTTAATAATTTTCTGTCAAAATTTTTAAATTATCGGGTAATATTATTCCCCTTTTTGCTTCCATCGTACATAGTAAATTTTCGGAACGAACATTCCAGCGGCCCATTATAAAGTTTAATTTTTTTATCGGGCCGTAAACCAATAAATTTCATTACCTCGGTATTGCTTCCAATTATCCATGCTGTGTATCCACCAAAATCCTGTTTTAGTTTATCACCAATTTTCTGATAAAATATTTTCAGATCGTCGGGCTGCAACCGCTCTCCATAAGGCGGGTTTGTTATTATAATGCCTTTTGTTGATGATTTAATATCAAAAAAATTGTTCTGCTTTACTTCAATCTTTTTTGATAAAAAGGCCTGCTTAATATTTTTCTGGGCAATGCTTATTGCCGATGATGAAACATCGCTACCTATAATTTTGTAATTGAATTTTTCATTGCCATGAGTCTCTTCTGTAATACTCTCAAATAGATCGGCATCAAAATCAGTCCAGCTTTCGAAACCAAATTTTTTTCGATAAGTCCCGGGGGCTACACCGTTTGCCATCATGGCTGCTTCAATTAACAAGGTTCCTGAACCACACATGGGATCCAATAAATCGCATTGATAATCCCAACCTGAAAGCATAATCATACCTGCTGCCAAAACCTCATTTATTGGTGCTTGTACCGTATTGATTCTATATCCGCGTTTAAATAACGGCTCACCCGAGCTGTCAAGCAATACGCTACACTTATTTTGCGCAATGTGAACCTGAATCTTTAAATCGGGATTTTGCGTGTTTACATCAGGCCGTTTACCGTATTTTCGACGAAACTGATCAACAATAGCATCTTTTGTTTTCAATGCTACATACTTTGAATGGGTAAACACTTTCCCAAATGTCACAGCCGTTACCGACAATGTATCATTGACTCCTATAAACCCGTCCCAGGCTATTTTACCAATCTCTTTATAAAGCTGATCTTCATTATTTGCAACAAATTCTTTAACCGGCTTTAATATGCTTATTGCTGTTCGTAAATGATAGTTTGCCCTGTACATCATGGCTTTATCTCCGGAAAATAAAACTGCCCTGTTTTGAATTTTAATATTTGTGGCTTTTAAATCCCTGAGTTCATCAGCCAAAACCTCTTCCAATCCCTGGAAAGTTTTAGCTACAAATTGTATGTCATTACCAGCTGCTTTCAATAAAATGGTAATTAAATTCATTTGCGAAGAAACAAAAGCGTCACCATAAATGCAAAAATGAGAATTAAATTATTTTGCTGAAATAAAATAGCCAAAGATTTTAATGCATCCAAACCGCTAAACATTTAAAAACAGAGATATTTAGCACTGTTCAAGAACATGATAAAACCAGGCCCGAATAATTGGTCAGTAATGGGTAAGTTATAATTTAGCTAACCGAATGTTAAACTTAATTTAGGTCAGGTGAAAAAAATATTAATACTAGGATCGGGTATGGTGGCGGCACCCATAATTCGGTTTTTATTAGATAAAGGCTATGAAGTAACTGTTGCCTCAAATACAGTAGAAAGGGCACAGTCGCTTATAACCAACAAAATAGGAGGTATAGCCATTTATTGGGAAGCCAATGACACCAAAACACTGGATGAGTTGATAAAAAAACACGATTTAGTCGTCAGTTTACTACCTTATGGTTTTCATGTAATGGTAGCTGAAAAATGCATCGCGCATAAAAAAAATATGGTTACTACCTCGTATGTTAAACCAGAAATGAAAGCCCTTGACCAAAAAGCCAAAGAAGCTGGTATTATAATTTTAAATGAATGTGGACTTGACCCCGGGATTGATCACATGTCAGCCAAAAGGATTATTGATACAATTCACGGTTTTGGCGGAAAGGTTATCGAATTTTACAGCTTGTGCGGTGCATTACCCGCCCCTGAGATATCAAAGGATAATCCATTCCGGTATAAATTCTCATGGAGTCCGAAGGGTGTAATTCTTGCGGGTAATAATGATGCAAGCTATCTTAAAAAAGGTAAAAAAATTAAGACCGATGCCAAGAATTTGTTTAAGGACAGGTTCACACAATCTATTCAAGGCATTGAACCGCTTGAAGTTTATCCAAACCGCGACTCGTTTCCTTATATAGAACTTTATGATATTCCGGAAACTGAAACCATGTTCAGAGGTACTTTAAGGTATCCGGGGTGGTGCGAAATTATGGATGCATTAAAAATTCTGAATCTGACTGATCAGTCAGAACAAGATTTTTCGGGTATGACTTATGCTGAAATGTTGGCAATGCAAATGAAAAAGAAAAATACTGACAACTTGAAAAAACAAACTGCAAAATTCTTAAAAACCAGCGAGGATGGAATAATTATTAAAGCATTAGATTTTATTGGTTTATTCAGCGAATTAAAAATGAACCGTAAAACCGACTCTGCCTTTGAAATAATTTCGGACTTAATGATAAATAAAATGATGCTAAGCAACAATGAGCGTGATATGGTAGTACTCAAACATATATTCAAGGCAGAGTATCCTGATGGACGAAAAGAAGTAATTACTTCAAAATTAATCGATTACGGAGAACCCGGTGGTGATACATCGATAGCCAGAACTGTAGCATTGCCTGCAGCTTGTGCTGTGAGAATGATTCTTGAAGAAGAAATTACAATTTCAGGAGTTTATATTCCCGTGTTACCGGATATTTATGTACCCATTATGGATGAATTAGAAGGATTGGGAATTGAACTTGTTGAAGAATATGGATTGCCGCTAAATACAGGAATAATTTAAGTTTCCTAAAAATTTGAAATCCATTAAGCTATTTTAAAATTATTAATTTAAACGCTAAAAGGGATTATAACTTATATTATGTAATTTTTTTATAACTTAAATTTTACAATTCAAAAAAAATGTTTAATATTACAGCACTGTAGAAAAATCATACTAAAAATATCTCTTGCCAATAAAAAAAGCCTTCTGAGAAAGCCAATTCGGGGGCTTTTTTTTATGGAATAATTTAAAATAGCCATTAATAATAATTATCAATGAAATTCCGGAGTTTTTCAGGAAACACAAATTACTCTTCCGGAGTATTAGTTTCAGCTACTTCTTTCAATGAAATTACCTCCTCAACAGAAAATACATTGTCGACATCAAGTATCATTATGAACTTATTATCCTGTTCAACCATACCTTTTATAAAATCGGCATTAACCTCAACACCCAGCGATGGAGGATCACTTATCTCTTCCTTCTGAATTTCAATTACACTCTGAACAGCATCGACAATAATGCCTGTTTCAACCACCTTCCCGCCTTTTTTTATCTCCAAAACAATAATACATGTATTGTTATCAGCCTCTTTCTCGGGCATTCCCATTTTAATCCGGGCATCAATTACGGGCAAAACCTTTCCCATTAAATTGATAACTCCTTTCATATAAACCTGAGCTTTGGGAACTGTCGTTATAGGTTGAAGCTCCAGAATACGCTGTACCTTACTTGCATTAGCCGCAAAATCTTCAGTTCCAATTTTGAAAATGAGATACGAATTAATGTCTGTAGTAATATTTTCCATGGTTTAAATTTTTGTCGGATTAAATTAGTTAAAAATAAACCAATCACAAAATAAAAATAGCCATTTACAGGTTTCATTTCCATTTTATAAGCACTACATTGTAAAACTTTTCATACCGGTTGCATGGCATAAACGAATAAAAAACTGAAGCTTAATATTTTGAATATTTTATCTTATCGGCACTGTTAGACTATAATAAATTTCTTTATAACTAAAACTTTTGTATCTTTAACTTAATTAAATGACCCAAATTAATTAATAAGTTTTTTGCCCTAAACGAATTCTTAATCTGAATTAAGAGTTAATATTTACAACCATGAAAATTGCTGCAATCCCGGCTAATTTTGATATTTACAATGACCTTAACGATATCATCTATATAATCGATAAAGATTTCAATATAGTGTACGGGAATGAAAAATTTAAATCATTCTACGAAATATCAGGACCCATGGCCAAAAATAAAACCAACGATGAAATATTTAATGTCCCTGATCTTAAAAACAGAATTCTTAAATACATAAAATCAGGAGATACCTCAAATAAAATTGAATTATCCAAAGAAATTCACGGCATTAAATCAAAATTATCATTAAAAAAAATTGATAACAAATCCGCTGCACTTTATCTGATTATAGAAAAACCTGAGATTAATGAAAATTCACTTGATTTTGTAGAAACCGCTACCTACGATTTTTTCATAAATAATATGGATGAAACTTTAGCTTTATTTAAAGTTATGCCTTCCTCTGAAACCAGCCTTACTGATTTTGAATTTATAAAAGTTAATAAAGCTTTTGAAAAAACAATAGGATATAAAAATGACCAGCTTAAAGGAAAACTTTTACGCAGGAAATTTCCAAAATTGGAATCTCATTGGATTGATGCATATATAAAAGCTTATGAACAACAGGAGACAGTTACCCTGACTGCCTTTTTAAAAGCAACCAATAAATATTGGGAACTCCGGGTATACCCGGCTGGTAAGGATAAAGTTGCCAGTTTGGCAAACGATGTAACTGATTACATTGTGTATGAAAATAATATTAAAGAAAAAAATGAACAAATTTCATTATCCGAGGAAAAACTACGTGCCTATAATGAGCATTTAAGGTATACCTGTGAGCTAATAAAAGAGAGTGAGTTAAGTTATAAAACCCTTTTTGAACAAAATAACGATGCCATAATGATTTTGGTTGACGGTATTGTAAAAGATTGTAATAATAAAACGCTTCAATTACTTAATTGCCAGCCTTATGATTTGATAGGAAAACCTTTTGCCGAACTTTCATCACTTGAAAATGAAAGTGAAGTAGACGCTATGGAAAAAATCAGGAATTATTGTGAGTCGATAAATCAAAATGAAAAATATACACTCGACTGGCAATTGAAAAGACCAGATGGTATAGTAGTGGAAACCAATATTATTATTAGCTGCTATATGCTTGAAAATATTAAGCATATGTATTTGATTATCAAAGACCTAACTAAAGAAAAAACCTTTATTGAGGAAATAAAAGAAAATGAATACCTGCTTGAAGAAGCTCAAAAAACTGCGAAATTAGGTTATTGGTCATTCGATATGTTAAAAGGAATGGCCATGGATTGGTCACCTGAGATGAAATCAATAATTGAATATAATGAACCTACCGGATTTTTCGAATTCTTAAAAACCATTATTCACCCCGATGACGATTCAAAAATAGCTTCGGAATTCGATTATTACACCATTATTCCTTCCCATTTTGATTTGCAGTTCAGGATAAAAACCGGAACCCAAAAAACCAAATTTGTGCATTTTATAGGAAAAACAATAGTTCAGCGCAACAAACAAATATGCCGGGGAATAATCCAGGATATAACCTCAAAATATGAACAGGAGGAACGTATAATATTTGAATCAAAAATAAATGAAACTATCGCCAAAGCAGGCACAGGTCTTATATCACCATCACTTTCCGTTGATAATATTGTAAGGACCATTTTTAAAGCCTGTGTAGAATTAACCCATAGTGAAACCGGATTTGTTGCTTATGATGATCCCCTAAGTGATAAAATTCTGATCCACTACTATGAAGATGATTATATAAACGGTAAAAAAGTATCGAATAATATTAGTTTCATCCAAAGAAAAAAATATGTCAAAGAAGGATTGTATGGCCATCCACTTGAGTTATCAACATATAAAGTAGACAATAATTTCGATGAACCGGTAATTGATAATCTTGGAAAAAGTTCGCTAGCCCATATTTACAATTACCTGACATTTCCCAGCGTAATAAATGATAATTTTACCGGACAAATAGTTTTGGTAAATTCACCTAATGGTTTTACCGATCAACATATTGAGGCTATTAAAACCTTATCAAATATTTACGGCCTGGCTATTTTCAGAAAACAGATGGAATGGGATTTAGTAGCAGCAAAAGAGAAAGCAGAAGAAAGTGACAGGTTGAAATCCGCCTTCCTCGCGAACATGAGCCATGAAATTCGAACCCCGATGAATGCCATTGTTGGGTTTAGCCAGCTATTGATTCATACCGAATTATCACAAGAAAAGAAAACCGAATTCGGACAATTAATTAATAACAGCTGTGAGGATTTACTGACTATTGTAAATGATATAATTGATATTTCGAAGATTGAAGCCGGCCAGCTCCTGATTAAGCCAAAAACTATTAATTTATACCATGTACTTGATGAAATTTATGCCCTGGCAGTTAACAAGGCAAATTTAAAGGAGCGATTATACCCCATATATCTTGACAGAACGGTTGATGAAAATCTGGAATGGGTAGTAGATGTTGTACGCTTCAAGCAGGTTTTTCTAAATCTTATTGACAACGCAATAAAATTTACGGAGCATGGCTCGGTAACCATCGGTTGTAAAATAAATAATTTAAGCTCGGTAAGTTTTTATGTGAAAGATACAGGCATTGGTATACCTCAGCATGAAATTACCTCAGTTTTTGAAAGCTTCAGACAAGTTGAAACCACTATCGACCGAACCTATGGCGGTACCGGTTTGGGACTTGCCATTTCAAAAAGTTTAATTCGTCAGATGGGTGGAAGCATCCATGTTGAATCAAAAGAAAACGTGGGTTCAAAATTTTGGTTCGAATTGCCTTTGCGTCTTCCTCTAAATACTGATCCCAAATTGTCCGGAATAACAGAAATTCAATCTGAAATAAACCTGGCCGATAAAAAAATATTGATTATTGAAGATGAAGTCAGGAATGCTAAATTACTTAAATTCTTTCTGGATGAAACCGGGGCAGATATTAGTTTTGCTTTTGATGGTAAAGAAGCCATTAATAAAGCAAAAAAGGCACCCCCCGATTTGGTTTTGCTTGATATTAAGATGCCCAACATGGATGGTATAACCGTTTTAAACGTTTTAAAGGAACTTTATCCCGATTTACCGGTAATTGCACAAACGGCTTACGCCATGGCAAATGACGAAAAAATAATTATTGAAAAAGGTTGTGATGCCTATATTTCAAAACCTGTACAAAAGGAACATTTGTTAAAAGCTATAAGAAAAGTACTTAAATTGAAGTAAACCGTCCGATTGCTGATAAATTATCACAATTAAATCTTATTAACTCACAATTTAATAGTCAAATTTCTAATTCTTCATTAAATTTGCAACCTTTTAAACGAATGTGTTAAAAGAATTTGCATTATGGAAAAATTACAATCAGTAATTGAAAAAGCCTGGGAAAACAGGGAATTATTAAAGGACGAAAACACACAAAATACCATACGCCAAATAATCGAGCTTTTAGATAAAGGTAAATTAAGAGTTGCCGAACCTAAAGGTGATGAATGGCAGGTTAACGAATGGATAAAAAAAGCTGTTATACTATACTTCCCTATCAGTAAAATGGAAACTATCGAAGTGGGTCCGTTTGAATATCACGATAAAATAGCCCTTAAAAAAGATTATGCTGAACAGGAAGTGAGAGTTGTTCCTCACGGTCTTGCCCGTTATGGTTCTTACCTGGCTCCCGGTGTTATTATGATGCCATCGTATGTTAATATCGGTGCCCACGTTGATAGCAATACCATGGTGGATACATGGGCAACAGTAGGCTCATGTGCCCAAATTGGCAAAAATGTTCATCTTAGTGGAGGAGTTGGTATTGGCGGTGTTTTGGAGCCCGTTCAGGCAGCCCCGGTAATTATTGAAGATAATTGTTTTATTGGTTCGCGATGTATTGTCGTTGAAGGCGTACATGTGAGTAAAGAAGCCGTTTTAGGCGCAAATGTTGTATTAACCAATTCAACAAAGATTATTGATGTAACTGGTAATGAACCTGTGGAATACAAAAGCTACATTCCTCCAAGGTCGGTGGTAATTCCCGGGTCGTATACCAAAAAATTTAATGCCGGTGATTTTAATGTACCCTGCGCCCTCATTATTGGTACACGAAAAGAAAGTACCAACAAAAAAACATCGCTTAATGATGCATTGCGGGAATACGGGGTCTCAGTTTAATTTTAAAATTGAAATTTATTCGCCTGAAAGTACGGGCAGGTTTGACATTTGTTATTTGAATATTTGGAGTTGTAGAAGAAAAACGAATAAAATAACATTGGAATTTTAGCTAATCTATGCACGACGATATTAAAAAAGCTTTAGAAGTACTTCGATCGGGTGGTATAATCTTATACCCAACTGATACCATCTGGGGCCTTGGCTGTGATGCCACTAATGAAGAAGCTGTTCAGAAAATTTACACCATAAAAAAACGTACCGACAGCAAATCGATGATCATATTAATCGATTCTGAAAACAGGCTTTCATCGTATGTGGAAGAGGTTCCTGAAGTAGCTTATAACATTATGGAACTAAGCGAAAAACCTGTAACTGTAATTTTTGAAGGAGCTAAATATCTGGCTGCCAATGTCATAAACCAGGAAGATAACAGCATTGGAATCAGAATTACACACGAAGCTTTCAGCAAACAACTTATTCAACAGTTCAAAAAACCTATTGTGTCAACTTCGGCTAACATAAGCGGCGATCATTTCCCGGCATCATTTAAAGATATAAACCAGGAAATTCTTAAACAGGTAGATTACGTGGTACAGTATCGTCAGGGTGACCACACAGCATCGTTACCTTCATCTATTATAAAAATAGGTAAAGATGCCACTGTTAAAATTATCCGAAAATAAAATATTACCGTTTAACCCGAGTTTTTAGTCAAGCAACGAAGGGAGATTCTTGTATCTTTTATAAGATTCCACAATTAAACCGTCAGCCAAACCAATTTTAGGTGCATGTAATTCATGTATGTTGCCCCATTTCATCAGCTTTTTGAAAATAATGGCAGCAGGAACAATTACATCAGCCCTGTCGGCACGCAGACCTAGTGTTTCAATACGGTACTCAATGGGATAACCCTCAAGGTATTCATGACCTTCAACTAATTGTGAATAACTCAGCGTGTTTTTGTCACGATTCCCATAAAGTTTGGTAAGCTTATTTATGTTTCCGCCTGAACAAATACAGTTTATAGGAACATCTTCAGTCCTGATGCTTTCAATCCATTGCTTCATTTCCTCCCAGTCGGAATGAGCTACTTTATCGAGTAATAAACGAATGGTTCCTATTTTAAATGATCTGGCATCCAGTAATTTGTCTTTTTCAAACCACGACAACTCTGTACTTCCCCCACCTACATCAATATATAAAGAATAATCATGTGCTTTGATCATATTGGTATTTGAGGCCTGACTGATAATTGCAGCTTCTTTGTCCCCGTCAATAACCATTATTTCAAAACCAGTTTCTTTCTTAATGCGTTCAATAACTTCATCGGCATTTTTAGCCTGACGCATTGCTTCTGTACCACAGGCAACACAGTCAATGGGTTGATAAACATTCAATAACTGATGATAAGCCTCAAAAGTACGAATAAGCATATCCTGCTTTTCAATACTAATGATACCCTTGTCAAAAACATCAAAACCCAATCGTAAAGGAACCCTTACCAGGGTTATTTTCTCAGTTATCGGATTTGTTTTCGTTTCATAAACCGAAGATACCAGAAATCTTCCGGCATTCGAACCTATATCTATTGCAGCAAAAACCATTTTAATTTATTCCTGATTTTGTATTTGAGGTGTATGTATATTTAATAAATACTTATGTATTTCAATCTGTGCACGTAATGGCTCATTGCCATCTTCATAATAGTTATTTTGCATATCTTTATCAATAATACGTGACTTTGTATTATCTCTTAACTGGATCTCCAATATATCTTTTAATTCCTTTTTAATTTCGGGATCAAAAATTGGGGTAGTAACTTCAATGCGGTTGTCGAGATTACGGATCATCCAATCTGCAGATGAAATAAAATACTGTTCATCGCCACCATTACAAAATACCGTTACTCTTGAATGCTCAAGGTACTTATCCAAAATACTCCGCACCTTTATATTCTCGCTTAATCCCTCAATTCCAGGTATCAGCTTACAAATTCCCCTTATTATAAGGTCTATTTTAACTCCAAACTGACTGGCCTGGTATAGTTTATTAATCAGCCGTACATCGGAAAGGTTATTCAATTTGATGATCATCCAGGCTTCTTTACCCAGTTTGGCATTCCTGATTTCATGGTTTATCATCCGTAAAAAGAAATTTCGGGTACTAAAAGGACTTACAACAAGAGTGGTAAATCGTGACGGTCGGAATGACATTTTAAATAATCCAAAAACCTTTTCAACCTCACCGGTAATTTGAGGATTACAGGTTAATAAAGCATCATCGCAATAAAGACCACCTGTACGCTCATGGAAATTCCCTGTTCCAATATTGGCATAAGATCGGAAAACATTCCCTTCGCGCCGCGTAATTAAAATAAGCTTGCAATGAACTTTTAATCCCGGAATGCCGGTCAATACATTTACGCCAGCCTCTTGTAGTTTCCCTGACCAGTAAATATTGGCCTCTTCATCGAAACGAGCCTGGAGTTCCAAAAATACGGTAACCTTTTTACCATTTCGGGCAGCACTAATTAAGGCATTAATTATATTTGAAGGATTTGAAACCCTGTAAAGTGTCATCTTAATCGTTCTGACTTTGGGATCAATAGAGGCTTCCCTTAACAATTCCACGATAATATTAAACGATTGATAAGGATAATGCAGCATAATGTCCTTTCGCCTTATTGCCCTCATAATCCTTATCCCTTCTGGAACATCACGGTGTGGAACCATTGGGTATTTTCTGAATTCGAGGGTAGGTCCGCCCAAATTCGGAAATTTCATAAAATCTTTAAAATTATGGTAACGCCCACCTTTATCTAAATGATCGTTACTGGTAATTTTAAGCTTAGCTGTAAGGTTATTAAGTAAATCTTCAGGCATTTCTTTATCATAGACAAACCTCAAGGCTGTTCCACTTTTACGTTGCTCAAGGCTTTCACTCATTAAATCGAGGAAACTTTTTGAAACATCGTTATCAATATCCAATTCGGCATCGCGGGTAAACTTGAACGTATAGGCTTTAAATGAATCGAATTTAAACCTGGCAAAAATCTCATCCAAACAATAACGGATAATATCGTCGAGCAGAATAATAAATTTCTTACCATCCTTTTTAGGCAATACTAAAAAACGGCTTACTACTTGCGTGGGAATTTCCATAATGGCATAAGCATCCTTCTCAGGCTTATCGTTACGGCAAAGCATAATGGCCAGATAAATCGACTGATCGGCCAGAAACTGGGTTGTACGGAAACTTTTTAGCATAAGTGGAAAAAGGTTGTGACGTACTTTTTCCCTAAAATAAGTTCTTACATAATTTCCCTGTTCTTCATCAAGTTCCGTTTCTTTTACTATAAAAATATTATGCTGAATCAACTCATTTTTAAGCTGTTCATAAATTTCATTGAACTTTTTTTGCTGCACCCTGATGGTTGCAAGAATAGCCTTATAGGTTTCTTCAAAATCCTTCCCGTCTTCTGATTTTTCTTCTCTTAGTTCTATTAAACGGTTAATGGTTGCTACACGAACCCTAAAAAACTCATCCTGGTTATTTGAATAGATGCCCAAAAATTTCATGCGCTCATTAAGCGGGTTGCTCTCATCAGCAGCTTCCTGCAAAACCCGTTCGTTAAAACTGAGCCAGCTAATTTCCCTGTCAAAATATTTATCGTCCAGCGAAACCATATTTTTATTTTTTCACTTTAAGTTTTTTAGGTATAACTAAATGCTTACATATTCCTTTAGCCGTCAACACATATTCCCAGCTATTCATTTTAAATTCGATGGTTACCAGTCCCGAAGTGGGTAACCAGTCTAATTTTATTTTTTCTGCTTTTTCATGGATTAAATCATTTAAAACAGGGTTATGTCCAATAATTAATACGTGCTTTATATCCCGATCAAGTTCTGATAGTTCATCCAGAACAGATTCGGATTTCCCGGGATAAAAACGCTTATTAATTTCGGGCAGTAAAGATAGGTTTAATTCTTCAATTACAATACGGGCCGTATCAAAAGCCCTCAAAGCCGGACTTGTGATAATAAAATCGGGCTTTATACCCTTTGATTTCATGTAATTGCAAACCTTTTTGGTTCTTTCTACTCCTTTGAGTAACAAAGGGCGGTCAATATCATCCAAATTCGGTTGATCCCAGCTTGACTTACCATGTCGTAATATGGACAGTGTCTTCATTAAATATTACAAATGAAGGTTTCGAAATTTACATTGAAAGGATGATTTTAACCACATTTTCAGCACCTTCTGCAATTTGCGAAATAGTAGCATCAAGCATATAACAAGGCGTAGTAACCAGTTTATATCGTTCATCTATAACTACTTCACCATGGGTTTTTATCTGATGTTTGCCACCCATTCCTTCAATAGCCTCAATAGTGTCTTTATCGTTACCTATGGTTACATTGGCACCCTTTAAAATGCGCGTGATCACAGCAGGAGTGATACAAAGAGCTCCTATGGGTTTTTGAGCTTCAGCCATTTCCAGCACTGCACGGTCAACATCATGATTCACAGAACAATCGGCCCCTTTAAATGCAAAGGTTGAAAGATTTTTGGCGGCTCCGAAACCTCCCGGAAAAAGAAGTGCATCAAAATCAGATGCTTTAAATTCTGATAAAGGTTTAATATTTCCCCTGGCAATTCTGGCTGATTCAATCAGAACATTTCGGGTTTCCGGCATCTCTGCGCCGGTTAAATGATTAATTACATGATGTTGGTTAATGTCAGGTGCAAAGCACTGGTAAGTACTTCCACTTTTATCGATGGCCCATAATGACAAAGTAGCCTCATGAATTTCGGCACCATCATAAACTCCCGAGCCAGATAAAACTACCGCAAATTTCTTCTTTTTGTTCATGATTCCTCTTTTTTGGTTTACTACTATAAAGTTAACCAATTATTAAAAAAACGCCTTTGCAAATAGTACGTTATTTGCAGCAAGCAACTTTTTTTAAAGATTGCTAATCTGTAATAAAATTTTAGTTTAAACTAATTATTTGAGCTTTTTTTTCAATTCAAAAAATGACTAATAAAGCTCTGGAGCGTTTGTAATTAAGATAGAAAACAATAATTTTACAATTAACCAATTAAGTAATGAAAATGAAAAAAGTATTACTACTCCTTTTGGTGGTCTGGTCACAGCTAAATCTCCAGGCACAGGACGCAAGAGATAAATTTAAAAATAAATTTGATGATGTTTTTGAAGAAGAAGAGAACCAGAACCTGACACTGAGGTTTTTTAACGCACTTACCGGTGATCCCATTGAAGGGGCAAATGTCACCATTGATGATATGGATCCCTTGAAAAGTGATACGCTTGGAAGAGTGAGATTCCCAATACCTGAAGAAGATGGAATTATGCAGGTTCATTTTGAATGTCCGAAATATATTACAAGCGATTTTAAAGTAGAGGTAATTGCAGGCACACTTTTCTTCAATCGGTTTTCAGTTTCACCCATGCTCGACCTCAAAGATGTCAGGATAGTTTTAGACTGGGATAGTTCACCCGCAGATCTGGATGCACATTTTATGAAAGAGGATAGTTATCATATTTCATACCGGTTTACCAAAGTTTTAGCCGATGGCACAGGTGAACTTGATCGTGACGATATGAACGGTTACGGTCCTGAAACTATTACTGTGCGAAATATTGATGATTTAGCTACTTATGATTATTTTGTTCACGACTTTACCGACAGGGCAGATAAAAACACCAGTAATCTTTCAAAATCGAAAGCCACCGTTAAAGTTTATGGCGAAGGAAGGTTATTATATATTTTTGAAGTTCCTCAAGGAGTAAAAGGTAACAAATGGTCAGTTTTTCAAATTAAAGAAGGTCAATTTATTGAAACCAATCAGGTATTTTAAAACGAAACGAATAAGATATAAACATATGAATATAAACTAATTACAAATGAAACGAGCCTATATATTATTTCTGATATTAAGTTTGGTTGCAACTACCTTTGCAGAAAAGAAAACCACCGAAACCCAATTAAAAGCTATTGAAGGTGTGGGTATCGGTGGCCCAAGCGAGACTCCTGAGCAGGTGAAACAAAAAGCAATTAATAATGCTAAGGTTAAGGCTCTGCAAAAAGCCGGTATCGAGGAACATATCAATTCCTATACTGACTACTTCCGTAGTGAGGCAAATAACAACTTTCAGGATTTGTTCACCTCTGATATTTTATCGAATATAAATGGTACGGTTAAGGGAATCGAAGTAGTTGAAGCAAACCTTGGGGTTACTCCCGAAGGCCAGCTAAAATATACGGTTAAAATAAACTGTACTGTAATTAAATATAATACAAGTACCGACAAAAGTTTTACAGCCTGGATTGATGGTGTTAAAAATATTTATAAGGTGGGCGAGGGTTTAGGTTTTACGGTTAAACCAACGCAACAATGTTATATCAGGGCCTTTATGTTCACCAGCAAATCGTATATTTTACTTCCTAATGATTGGGAGCCCTCTAAGCTACTTGAACCTATGACCGAATATAAATTTCCGGATGAAAAGGTAGTTGACAGCTATGAAATGACCCTTGAAGACCCCAACCTTGACAGGGAAACAAATCGTTTGGTTATAGTACTCTTAAAACAAAACCTATACTATATCGGCAATGTAAATTATAAAGATATTACAGATTGGATTATGAGTATACCTCCCGATGAACGTATGATTGAAAGTTTTGCATTTGATATTTACAGGGAAAAATAAAAATAATAATATTTCAAAAAAGCTTTAAATGAAAAATCGTTTAAGGCTTTTTTTAGCTCCGTTTGATTGGCGAAAACTTTCGCATCATATAAATTCATTTGCTATCTTTGTCCCCCGAATTAATAAAACATTTCATGTTTGATATTGGACGAATCGGAATTGTTGGTGCAGGTAGCTGGGCTACAGCCAATGCAAAGATTATTCAGGAAAAAAAACAATCCATAAACTGGTATATTCACGAAACCGAAGTAATTGAGCATCTTAAAAAAAACGGAAATAATCCCCTGTACTTAAGTGAGGTATTTTTTGAAAAAGAATTACTTAACCTCACAAATGATATCAATGAACTGGTTGAAAATTCAGATACAATATTCTTAATTATTCCCTCTGCTTATTTAAAGTTTGCTCTGGAGAAATTAACCCTGCCACTTAAGGGCAAAACGGTTATTTCTGCCATTAAAGGAATTGTACCCGAAGATAATTTACTGGTTGGTGAGTTTATACATCAAAATTACGATGTTCCCTATGAATCAATTGGTATAATAACCGGCCCCTGTCATGCTGAAGAGGTCGCCATGGAACGCCTTTCCTATTTAACCATTGCTTTTAAAGAGGAAGAAAAAGCCAGGGCAATTTCTGGTTTATATAATAACTATTTTATAAAAACCACCATTTCCGACGACATACTGGGAACAGAATATGCTGCTGTACTTAAAAATATTTATGCTTTGGCAGCCGGGGTATGCAACGGTCTTGGATTTGGTGACAATTTTCAGGCAGTTCTGATATCAAATGCTATTAGAGAAATGAAACGGTTTACAGATACAGTTTATCCCATTCAACGTGATATTAAAGACAGTGCTTACCTGGGTGATTTATTGGTTACTGCCTATTCACAATTCAGCCGAAACCGCTATTTCGGAACCATGATCGGCAAAGGCTATTCGGTAAAATATATTAAAAATGAAATGAATATGGTGGCCGAAGGGTATTTTGCCTCAAAAGGCATTTATGAAATAAATAAAAAACACGGGGTAAAAATGCCAATAGCCGACAGTATTTATAATATATTATATGAAAAACAATCACCGCGAAGGGTAATTCAGGAACTTACGAATTTGCTGACTTAGGAAAATTAAATAGTTGTCTTTAACCAATTCATATTCAAATTAAATAAAAATGGGAAACATTAAATTAGATTATTCAAAAACACTCAATTTCATTAACAAAGAGGATATTTTTGGGTTTCAGGGCGAAACAAAATCACACATTGAAGCTCTTTATAAAAAAACAGGAAAAGGAAACGATTTTTTAGGCTGGGTTAATCTTCCCTCCTCAATCACAATTGAAGAGATAAAAGATATACAGGCTACTGCTGAGGGATTCAATGATTGTGACGTTGTTGTAGTTGTAGGTATTGGAGGATCGTACCTTGGATCCAAAGCCGTAATTGATGCACTATCAGATAATTTTGCCATGCTGCAGGACCGGAAAAATCCATTGATAGTTTTTGCCGGACAAAATATTTCTGAGGATTATATGACCGAATTGCGCCAAATGCTTTCTAAAAGAAGCTGGGGAATTGTGGTTATTTCAAAATCAGGAACCACAACAGAACCTGCTATTGCATTCCGTATTTTAAAAGCCGATTTGGAAAATAAGTTAGGTAAACAGGCGGCAGCCAAAAAAATTGTAGCCGTTACTGATGCAAGCAAAGGTGCCCTAAGAACACTTGCCACACAGGAAGGCTATAAAACTTATGTGATACCCGACGATGTTGGTGGCAGATACAGCGTACTAACTCCGGTTGGATTACTACCTATCGCTATTTCAGGTTTCGATATTGCCCAATTGGTAAAAGGTGCTGTTGATATGCAATCGCAAACTAATTCTGAGGTAGCTTTTGAAGAAAACCCGGCAGCTGTTTACGCAGCCACCCGTAATGCTTTATTGCGCAAAGGTAAAGGCATTGAAATTTTGGCTAATTATAATCCTAAACTTCACTATTTTGCTGAATGGTGGAAACAATTGTATGGTGAAAGTGAAGGAAAAGAAGGAAAAGGAATTTATCCTGCCAGTGTTGATTTCACCTCCGATCTTCACAGTATGGGACAATACATTCAGGAAGGCACACGTAACCTTTTTGAAACAGTAATATCAGTAGCCAAACCTGACACACAGGTTGTTATTGAAGCAGATTCAGCCAACCTTGACGGACTGAACTTTTTAGCCGGCAAACGGATGGATGAAGTTAATAAAATGGCTGAACTCGGAACTATTTTAGCACACGTTGATGGTGGAGTCCCCAATATAAGAATTGAATTACCTCAACTTGACGAATATCACCTGGGACAGTTAATCTATTTCTATGAAATTGCATGCGGTATCTCTGGTTATTTACTGGAGGTTAATCCTTTTGATCAACCCGGGGTTGAGGCCTATAAAAAGAATATGTTTGCCTTGTTGGAAAAACCAGGCTACGAGGAAGCCACAAAATCTATTAAATCAAAATTGTAGACTTTAAATTGGAAAATTGGAATGATGGAAAATCGTAATTAAATACATTAACAACGATTCCATTTTACCAAAATCCAGGATTCCAAAAACACATTTAATATAATTATGGTCACTGAATGTGATCAGGTCAACGTTACATACAAAAAATGCTGACAGTATTTATGCTGACAGCATTTTTTGTATATTGCCATAAATAAGTAATTCATGACTTTTCTGAAAAACATACTGGACTTTACTCTTTTTAAAATCGGAAATTATCATCTCGAGATTAAACAATTGATAGTTTCTGTACTTATTATTATGGCAGCCATGGTGTTGTCTGCCCTCGCCAAACGATACCTGAAAAAAGGGAAACTAATTAGTCGTTTAAGTATAAAAAATACGCAATCGCTTATACGATTTTTCAGGCTGCTTATAATTATTATGGCTGTTGCTTTATTAATAAGAGGGTTGGGATTCGATATAAAGGAGGTTATGCAACATGAACTTTTTAAAACTAACAAAATAAGTTTTAGTCTTAATAACCTAATTGTACTATTGGTAATATTTTTTATCACCAAACTTATACTTTATTTACTTGAACTTGTATTTGAAGACAGCGTTAAAACCAAACGGCTCGAAGCAGGTAAAAGCAAATCGCTATTTCAAATTGTAAAATACCTGGTGTGGGTAATTGCTACAACACTATTCCTTGATAACATTGGATTCAGCATTACCTTTTTAATTGCCAGTTTATCAGCCTTACTGGTTGGTTTGGGTTTGGGTATCCAGCAATTTTTTACCGATATTATTTCAGGTATAATAATTCTGCTCGATCGTTCCATTAAAGTTGGCGATGTGGTTGAAATTCAAGGCGAAATAGTTGGGAAAGTTGAAGAGATTAACCTGCGTACCTCAAAAATTGTCTCGCGTGATGATGTAATAATAATAGTTCCCAATTCGAAATTTACCACGGACAATATTATAAATTGGAGTCATAATAGTTTTAGAACCAGGTTTGGAGTAAAAATTGGGGTAGCCTATGGCAGCGATGTTTATTTAGTTAAAAAACTGCTAATTGAGTCAGCAATAGAAAATCCACTCGTTGAGAACATACCTGAGCCCCTGGTTTATTTCCAGGATTTTGGTGATTCCTCTCTTAATTTTGAATTATTGTTTATGACAGAAGAAACATTTCGTGTTGAACGAATTAAAAGTGAAATCAGGTTCACGATAAATAAAAAATTTGCTGAAAATGGAGTTACCATTCCATTTCCACAACGCGACGTACATTTCTACAAAGAATAGAAAACCCTACAGCAAGGCCATAGGGTTCCAACTCATCACTATATTTAATTTGACTAAAATTCTATCAAACCAGTTTATGTTTCGATATAAAATCAGTTAACAAGCCATTTAAATCAGGCTGGCCAATTTCCTGCAAATCGTAATAAACCCTTGTGCTGGGCTTATTAATATTTATAATACGGTTAAGATCAATGGGTGTTCCAATTATAACCGAATCGCAATCAGCATTATTAATAGTGGTTTCCAAATCTTTTAGTTGTTCGTCGCCATAACCCATGGCTGGCAAAAGGGTCCCGATATTAGGATAAATTGTAAAAGTTTCGGATAATTTACCTACGGTATAAGGCCTTGGGTCGACCAGTTCAATGGCTCCAAATTTCATTGCAGCCACAGTTCCTGCACCCAATTTCATTTCACCATGAGTAAGCGTTGGTCCATCTTCAATTACCAATACTCTTTTCCCTTTTATAATATCCGGATTATCAACTTTAATAGGGGAAGCTCCATCAATAACAATCGCATTTGGATTTACTTTAGCAATACTTTCGCGTATTGTTTGAATGCCCTCGGGCGATGCTGAATCCATCTTATTAATAACAATAGCATCGGCAATTCGAAGATTTACTTCGCCAGGATAATAGGAAAGCTCATGTCCAGGCCGGTGAGGATCGGCCACGGTAATAGTCAAATCAGGAACATAAAACGGAAAATCGTTATTTCCACCATCCCATAAAATAACATCACAGCCATCAGGATCATTTTCAGCTTCCCGTAAAATAGCCTCATAATCCACCCCGGCATATATCACATTACCACGTACCACGTGAGGTTCGTATTCCTCCATCTCCTCAACGGTGCATTTATGTTTCTCAAGATCAGACACCCTGGCAAAACGTTGTACTTTTTGAGCAATTAAATCTCCGTAAGGCATCGGGTGGCGCACTGCCACAACTTTAAGCCCTTTAGCCATTAAATACTCGATTACCTTACGCGAAGTCTGACTTTTCCCGCAACCTGTACGGGTTGCTACTACAGCAACTACAGGTTTGGTACTTTTTACCTGTGTTTGAGCGGGCCCCAATAAATTAAAATCGGCACCGGCTGCATTAACAATTGCGCTTGTGGCCATAACTCTCTGGTAAGGAATATCACTATAAGAAAAAGTGCAAATATCCACCTTAAGCTCCTTGATAAGCTTTGGTAAATCTTTTTCAGCATAAATAGGAATACCGGCAGGATATTGCTTGCCCGCCAACTCAGCCGGATATTTTCTACCATCAATATCAGGAATCTGAGCTGCCGTAAAAGCAACCACATTAAACCCCTCATTATCACGATAGTAAGTATTATAATTATGAAAATCACGGCCGGCAGCACCTATTATAATGACGTTTTTTTTAATCATAAGTCCTCCGTTTTTTAAAATGTTGAAATTGATTGTGTATCACAAATTTAGATTTTTAAGCACATGGTATTTAAACACATAATATGTTAAGAAAAATATTGCGACATATTAAGCGACATAATTTTATGGCTGTTTTTTTAACAATAAGGATAATTTTCTGTTCTTATAGATATTGAAAAAAGTAGATTTGCATAAAACATAAAAAAATAAATGAATATTTTGGCACACCTATATCTATCAGGAGGCATAAATCATCTAATGTTGGGAAATTTTATGGGTGATTTTGTAAAAGGTAAACAATTCCAGGACTACCCCGAAGAAATAAAAGCTGGCATTATGCTACATCGCGAAATTGACACCTTTACAGATAACCATCCTGCACACAAAAGCAGCCGTGACAGGTTTAGGAAATTCTATGGCCTGCACTCGGGAATTGTTACCGATATTCTTTACGATCATTTCCTGGCAAAAGAATGGAATTCATTTCATAAAAAACCTCTTGAAGAATACATACAGCAAGTATACAGTTATATTGAAATGAATATCATTTATGTACCTGAAAGGCTTAAATCATTAACTCCGAATATTATTAGCAACAACTGGTTAATTATGTATAAAAGCCTCGATGGAATTGAAAGAGTACTGACAGGTATGTCAAAAAAGACATCGTTGCCATCCAATTATAAACAGGCAATGGATATAATTACACTATTTTATAGAGAATTTGACAAAGAATTCAATCAAATTATCGCTGATTTGCATAAAATGGTTGAAAAAAACTTATATTTAACTAAATTTGCATAGAACAAATTTTATTAAACTCTCTGAGGTAAACAAAACCGGGAATGATGTTTTTTTTTTAACAAAAACATTATAGTTTTGTAAGAACGGAGAAAATTGAAATTATTAACGATAAATCAACTAATTAGGCAATTATGAAAAAAGTAAATGTTAGCATTTTATCATCATTTGTTATCGCCGCCCTTTTACTTACCGGTTGTGGTGGAATTCAAACAATGGTGAAATTGGCGTCTGAAGTAAAGTACGATGTTACTCCCAAGGTTCTTGAAATGCATGGTGACAGTGTAGCCTCAGCATTAAAAGTTACCTTTCCAGCGAAGTATTTTCAAAAGAAAGCTACTCTTGAAATTACCCCTGTATATAAATATGACGGTGGTGAGGTTGCATTTAAAAGCTTAACCCTGCAAGGAGAAGATGTACAAGCCAATAATCAGGTAGTTAATTTCCTGAGCGGCGGGTCTTATTCCGTTTCTTCAAAAGTAGCTTTTGTTGAAGGTATGCGAAAAGGCGAATTAGTAGCCCGCGTAAAAGCTTCTATGGGTGACAAAAGTGCTGAATTACCTGAAATAAAAATTGCTGATGGTACCATGTCAACAGCGTTATTGCTTGAAGCTGATGCTAAACCTATTGCTGCTGATGACAAGTTTGTACGTGTAACCACAGAATCAAAAGATGCTGCAATCCATTTTGTTATTAACCAGGCTACCATTCGTGGTCAGGAACTTAAAAAAGAACAAATGGAAGCTTTAACTGATTTTGTTAAAAACAATGCCAGTCAAAACAATGTTGAATTTAAAGGTGTTGAAATTTCAGCTTATGCATCACCTGATGGACCTGAAAAATTAAATACTAACCTGGCCGAGCACAGGATGACCAATACTGAAAAATATTTTGCTCGTGAATTAAAAAAATCCAAAGTTGCTGGAATGGAAGATCAAGGTTTCATTAACGCTAAATCGACTCCTGAAGACTGGGACGGATTTAAAAAATTAATGGAAGCTTCAAATATCGAGGATAAAGACTTAATTTTACGTGTACTTTCAATGTATTCTGACCCTGTAGTTCGTGAGAAAGAAATTAAAAATATAAGTGCTGCTTACGAAAAAATAGCTGAGGAAATTTTACCTCAATTGCGTAGGTCAAAATTAACTGTTAATATTGCTATTATCGGACATTCTGACGAAGAACTTAAAGACTTAGCTGTATCAAATCCTGATACTTTAAAAGTTGAAGAGTTAATGTATGCTGCTACTCTTTTCACTGACCTACCTACCAAACTTTCAATTTATCAAAAAGTTGCCAGCAATTTTCCTGACGATTGGAGAGGTCACAACAATGCTGGTTATGTGTTAATTAAACAAGGCAAAATTGCAGAAGCTAAAGCTGCTTTAGAAGAAGCCAAGAAAATTGATGCCAGCAACACCACAGTATTAAATAACCTTGGAGTTTGTGCACATATGGAAGGTGATCTTAATGCTGCTCAGGAATTTTATAATGCTGCTGCTGGTGCCGGAAATGAAGTTAGCTATAACCAGGCTTTAATTGCAACTAAAAAAGGCAACTATGAAAATGCATTAAATCTGTTCGTAAGTAGCAAATTCAATACTTTTAACTTTGCACTGGCTAAAATGCTTAACTATTCTAATACCAACAATGCTGATGCATTTGATGCTGCTTTAGGTATTTTATCGAAAGTTGATAACCAGGATGCTGCAAATGTTTACTATTTAAAAGCTATTCTTGGAGCAAGAAAACAAGATTCTGATCTGCTTTTCAATAATTTAAGAACTGCTATAGAAAAGGATCCTTCATACAAAGATTATGTAAAAAATGATGTTGAATTTGCTCAATATGCTAACGACGCAACATTTAAAGGTATAGTTGAATAATTTAAAATATCAAATATATTTAAAGCCTGGTTTGAGCCAGGCTTTTTTTTTGCTTTAACAAATGATCGCTTGAACTAAAAGCTCTGGAAGTGCGTTTATAAAGTTCTGTTAAATTAATAAACAAATAGGTCAAAGGAATAAATGAACTGTTTCACTCTTCGTATTCAACTTCGGTGGTATCAGTAACCGTAATGTTATCCGGATAAAGAATCCGTAACAATTGCCTTGAACTTACCGACCCTCCTTTGCTCCTGTTTTTTAAAACGATAATTGTAGTTGAATCGGCAGGAATACGCATTAAAAGTGATTTATAACCATGCCACCAACCCGCATGATATAAAACTTTTATGGTATCATTCCAATGAATAATCCGCCAACCATAGCCATAATTCGAACTATAATTCAAGGGTTTACCCATAGGTTGAAAAGCCTTATTTAACCATGTAGTATCAATAATTAAACCTTTATATAAGCCTTGATCCCATTTGAAAAGATCGTTAGCAGTTGTGTAAATACCTTTGTCTCCCAACACTCCATCAAGGTAATTATCCTCTGCCAGACGCCAACGATACAGGTATCCCTCGGTATTATTCCGTGAACTACCCTGAATCAAGTCCATAAAAGTATGAGTTGAATCCATATGAAGAGGGCCAAAAATATTTTGATGTAAATACTCATTAAACGATAAACCCGAGACTTTTTCGACAATAGCAGCCAGTAAAGCATATCCGGTATTACTGTAATGATATCGTTGATTTGGTCTGTAATATGCTTTGGGCTGTTTGTTTATCATTTCCTTTACCACATCCTGATTAATAATTAAGGTATCGCAAGTTGTCGGAATGTGCTGGAAAAAATACAAATAATTGGGCAAACCCGACCTGTGTGTTAAAAGCTGATGAATCGTAATTCCCTGATAGGGAAAATCAGGATAAAACTTTTGAAGACTATCCGATAATTTTATTTTGTTATGTTGGCATAATTGTAAAATAGCAACCGCTGTAAATTGTTTTGAAACACTTGCTAATTGAAAATCTGAATTTATATTTAGTGAATCACGACTTTTATAATCTGCATATCCAAAAGGTTGAAAATAAAAAACAGAATCGCGTTGCCCAACCAAAACAACCCCATTAAATCCATTAAAGACATTTTTTGCCTCAAAATACTGTTTGAGATGCTCTTTTTGTAACGATGTAAATGTGAAAAAGACCAGACTATCGGGTTTTTCAATACTGCGAGAACAACTTAAACCCGATGTATGATTAAAAGCAGAAAAGGCTATTACATATGCAACAGCCCACCAAATAAACAACAATAAATTCTCTTTAATAACCTTCACCCTGTTATACTTTTGATAATGCGTACTGAATATTATCGAGCCAATCTATGTAATCTGACATAGCTGCTTTAACTATCTCAATAGCTTCTTCATGTCCGTATATTCCGGGAATTTCAGCATTTGCTTCTTCACCGGGTAAATCTTTATAAGTTAAAAAATAATGCTTCAACCTGTCTACCACAATAGTTGGCAATTCACTAATATCCTTTATTTGGCCATAAGTAGCATCATCTTTTAAAATAGCTATTATTTTGTCATCAGCCTCATTCCCGTCAATCATCCTGAACCCGCCTATAGGAACAGCCTGTACCAGAATATCGCCATGAGTAATTACTTTTTCAGTTAGGATGCATATATCAAGCGGGTCGCCATCACCGGTTATGTTTTTACGTCCTGACTTTTGCATACAAAACTCCCCTACTCTTTTACCACAATAGGTTTGAGGTAAAAATCCATATAAAGCCGGGATTACATTAGAATATTTCTGAGGACGATCGATCATCAGATACCCACTGGTTTTGTCAACCTCATACTTAACCGTATCAGTTGGCACCATTTCAATAAAAGCCCTGACCATATGGGGAGCATTTTCTCCAATATCAATTCCGTGCCACGGATGCGACTTGTACCGTAATCCCATTAACCTTCCAATAGGATCCATCAATTTGCCTGATGTATGCATATTCTGATTTTTTGCAAAGATGGTAATTATTAGTTGTTTAATCAAATTGCAAGAACAAAGATAATTGCGACAAAATGTTTTGGTTTAAATGCACTTAATAACCTGACTATTTGCTTTATCTTATGAAACCACAATGGTAAAAAAATACCAGGTTATAATTCCCGAAGCAATAAGTTTCAATCCTATACCCATTAAGAATCCCACGAATGATCCAAAAGCAGCCTTTAAAGCTTTTTCACTTTGAGTTTTCTGGGTTAATTCTCCAAGAAATGCTCCTAAAAAAGGACCAAGTATTATACCTAAAGGTCCCAGAAACAAACCAATTACCAATCCAATAGATGCACCCCATAAACCATACCTGCTACCACCAAATTTTTTAGTTCCCCATATGGGAACTATGTAATCAAGTACTGTAGCTGCCAAAGCAACAAAGCCAAAAGACCAAAGCATATCGGAATCAACCGGCCCCCACCGTGTATAATTAAGAGTCAATAATCCAAGGAAACTTACAGGCGGTCCTGGCAGAACTGGAACAACACAACCAATAAAACCTACCAGTAAAAGCAAAATACCTAATCCAAATAATAAAAAATCAGCCATAAACGAGCCTTTTAGTACTTCATTTTTGATAAAAACCAGGTACCAAATAATGCAGGCAGTGCCAGATTGATAATCCATAATGAAACCGAAGCAGCAATAATTCCTGAGGCCGAATTACTTATTGAACTAAAAATCCAAACGGCAACTGAACCACGTACTCCCAATTCAGCCAGTGCAAAAGTGGGTAAAATGGCCATTATTAAATACATTTGACTCACACCTATTATTGCTTCGATATAACTGATTTCAATGCCAAACAATTTCAACAAAATAAAAAACTGAAATGTAAAAACCACATATCGAGTAAGACTTAGAGCTAAATATTCAATTAAATCAATAATTCTATATTGCTTAATGAATTCAATAAAATCAACATACTTATTTAAGAACCTTACCTTGATAAAAAGTTTTCCTGCTTTTGATACGTTAAAATAGACGATTAAAAGCATAGCAATTACTACAACTAACGAAACAATAAAGTAGGACAAATTATTCCCGCCAAGCATAATATCTTTATTATGTGACAGATATAGTGGAAGAAAAATAATTCCAACCAATAGTGTAACCAACAATTGTGAAAGGTTACCCAAAAGTGTTGCAAAAATTCCGCTGACCCTGTTTTTAGTGTCAAGTACAAAAATACGACCTCCGAATTCGCCAACCCGCCGTGGCGTAAAAATAGATACAGTAATGCCGGCCAATACTGCCTTCAAGGCCATAGTCAATTTTAAGTACTGGAATGATTTAATAAGAAACTTAAACTTAAAAGATTCAGTAGTCCAGTTTAATAATGAAAGTAACAATACAAAGGCAATTACAAATATATCATTCAGGTTAAAGCGTTTAAAATAGTCGAACGTAGCTCCATTAAGCTGTTCGTTATAAAGCTTGTAAACTATATAAGCTATACTGATTATGATAATCAGCATTTTAAATATCTTAAACAAAAATCTGCCGGTATTCTTCATAAACCGAATATACGGGGTTATTTTAAAATACTGATAAAATAGTAGTTTAATTCTTGGCGACTATAACTGTATGTTTCCTGTGTCTCCAGATTTGATTTTTGTTATTACTCCGGCTAATATTTATTTCTTCTTATTTTAAAATGTAAATTGCAGCACAAATAATTCAACAATGAGTTCGGTAAGAGCAAAAAAACATTTAGGTCAGCATTTTCTTAAAGATCAGAATATTGCACGGAAAATTTCAGAAAGTTTTACGGGGGATGTACCGAAAACGGTTTTGGAAATTGGTCCGGGAATGGGTGTGTTGACCCGGTTTTTATTGGATGATAAAACCGTTACAATTTTCGTGGTTGAAATAGACTCTGAGTCTGTTAACTACCTGAAAGACAACTTTCCACAGCTTGAACCAAATATTATCGAGGGCGATTTTTTAAAATTGAAGCTTTCTGATTATTTCACTGAACCTATCGCTGTTATCGGAAATTTTCCATACAATATTTCATCTCAAATATTATTCAAACTTATTGATAACCGTAATTTAGTTCCGCAACTGGTGGGTATGTTTCAAAAAGAAGTTGCCGAAAGGGTTGCTTCCAAACCCGGATCAAAAACTTATGGAATTTTGAGTGTGTTGTTGCAAACTTATTATACCATTGAATATTTGTTCACTGTAAATGAAAATGTGTTTGATCCACCGCCTAAAGTAAAATCGGGAGTGATACGGCTGGTACGAAATAATGTTGAGAAACTTCCCTGTGATGAAAAACTTTACTTTAATGTAATTAAAACCAGTTTTAATCAACGACGAAAAACCTTATCAAACAGTTTAAAAAGTATATTAGCAAGTTTAAAACCGGAAGAGGAAATTTTCAGGAAAAGACCTGAACAACTAAGTGTTTCAGAATTTATACAACTAACCCAACTAATTGAAACATTAAAATCAACAGGTCAAAAAATTTAGGGAATGCGCTTTGAATTAACAAGAGAATACCTTGATAAACTTCAGGCAGCCATTGAGCAGCAGGATGAAAAAACAGTAAAAAATCTTACACAGGAACTGCATCCGGCTGATGTAGCAGAAATTTTCGACGAGTTAAATATTGATGAAGCACGGTATGTTTATCTGCAATTAGATAAAGAATTGGCTGCGGACACGCTTGTTGAACTCGAAGAAGACGTTCGCGAAAGATTCCTGAAACACTTAACCAGCCAGGAAATCGCATCCGTTTTTATCGACCATATGGATTCTGATGACGCAGCTGATGTTATTGCTGAATTATCTGATGAAAAGAAAGAAGAGGTTTTATTACATATAAGTGATGCTGATCAGGCAGGTGATATTGTTGATTTATTAAACTATGATGAGGATACAGCTGGAGGTCTTATGGCAACCGAGCTTATTGCTGTTAACGAAAACTGGACCGTAACTACATGCATCGACGAAATCAGGAAACAGGCTGAAGATGTTGAAGAAGTCTTTTTTGTGTATGTTGTTGATAATAATAATATTTTAAGGGGCACACTTCCGTTAAAACAGTTATTGTTAGTAGCAGGTAAAACACTAATTAAAAATATCTCAAATACCGGGGTTATTTCAGTAAAAACCGATATGCAATCGGATGAAGTAGCTAAAATTATGGAAAAATATGATCTTATTGTGCTACCTGTTATTGATAGTATTGGCCGTTTAAAAGGAAGAATTACCATTGACGATGTGGTAGATGTAATTAAAGAAGAAGCTGAGAAGGATTACCAGATGATTTCAGGTATTAGCGGAGATGTGGAATCATCGGACAATGTTTTTCAACTCACCAGAGCACGTATTCCCTGGCTATTAATAGGACTTGTTGGGGGAGTTTTGGCCGCACGGGTTATTGGCCTTTTTAAACATCAATTAAAGCTATATCCTGAAATGGCATTTTTCATCCCAATGATTACAGCAATGGGAGGTAATGTTGGCATACAATCATCAGCAATTGTAGTACAAAGCCTGGCAAATAAATCGTTCGGGTTGGAATCAATGTTTAAGAAACTGATTAAAGAATTGAGCGTGGCTCTTTTTAATGGAATAATATTAAGCTCCATGGCCTTTTTGTACAATACTTTTTTCAGCGATTCGTATGCAATTACTTTTTCTGTTAGTACAGCATTACTTTCTGTAATCATTTTTGCTTCACTTTTCGGTACTTTTGTACCTTTGACGCTAAATCGGATTAATATTGATCCGGCTGTTGCCACCGGTCCGTTTGTGACTACAACCAACGATGTGATCGGATTATTTATTTATTTTGGAATTGGTAAAATATTCTATATGTATTTTGCACATTAAAACAAAAACTTATGATAAAAAAAATATTCATACTTGGTTCATTAATATTGGGTTATCAGTATTTATTTGCTTTTAACCAGGGAAATGGTACAAACGACAATTCGATTGCCATTATCCTGATTCTGATTGTAGCAATTTTGGCATTAATATTAGCAGTTATTAATTTCTTTAGAATATCAACCTATAAAAGAATTGCCGAAGTTGATATGGTGAATCAAAAAGATGACCTGAATGTTACCATGGAGAATGTTAAAGTTGACCTGGCAAGAGACCTCCGTAATTTAAGAAGAGAGGTTTCAAAGTTAGCACGTCCTCAAAATCAAAAGGATAATAAAAACCAGGCACAAGGTGCTGCAGGTGCTGAAAAAAAAGCAACTTTAACTGAAACAGATACAAAAACCGAAAAGCCGGCTGCTGAAAAAAAACCATTCAGGTATAATTCGAATAAGAAAAGACGGAAGCCTTATAAAAAACCAGAACACAAAAACACAGGATCAGCGCCAGAATAAGATTTAGCTGTATTCACGAATCCAGAAATTTTAATGGAATTGATAATCTATCCTGGAAAAATGGAATGTTGGAATATTGGATAGTTATGTACTGAATTCTTCCATCTTTCCAATTAGTTTAATATTACCTGTGTTCAATAAAACAATTGCACAAGCTTAAACTTTCATCAATTGAATTTAATAGCCTTAGCCGGTTTTATTTTGGTAATCAGGTACGATGGAATAACCATCATAGCAACAATTAAAGCCAAAGTACCAGCATTCAGATATAATAAATGCATTGCTTTAAGATTAATTGGAACCTTGTCAATATAATAGGTGGCTTCATCCAAAGGAATTAATCCAAAATACTTTTGTATAAAACATATTGCCAGGCCTATTACATTTCCCCAAAACAAACCGCGCATAATCAAAAAACCGCTTTGGTATAAAAATATCTTTCGAATCCTCCAATTGTCATAACCAAGACCTTTCAATAACCCAATCATATTGGTGCGTTCCAGTATCAGTATAAGTAACCCTGATATCATATTAATACCGGCAACAATCAACATCAAAGCCAGAATAATCCAGACATTTATATCCTGTAAATTTAACCAGTCGAAAATTTGGGGATATAACTTCTTGATATTGGTAATTTTAAGTGTTGCACCATCGTCTGTGAAATGAAATCCCCCCAACTCATAAACACTATCGGTTAATGCCTGAAGGTTGGCCTTATCATCAATAATAATTTCGTAACCACTCACTTGATTTGGTGCCCATCCATTCAATTTTTGAAGATGTCGTAAATCAACTATGGCAAAAGTCTTGTCAAAATCTTCAATACTTGTTTTATAGATGCCTCCAATTTTAAATGCCCGCATCCTGGGAGGGTCCTGAACAAAATATAGCGTAATATTATCGCCCAGTTTTAATTGCAATAAATTGGCGATGTATTGCGATATAATAATTTTATTAGATTTTACACTATCCGATAAAGTAAACACCTCACCTTCAACCAAATGGTTCTTTATAAAGGTCCAGTCATATTCTTTATCAACTCCCTTAAGAATAATGGCCTGAATATTATTTTTGGTTTTAATTATCCCTGATTTGGTAATAAAAACCTGTGAATGCTTTATCCCTTTAATTTTGTTTAAAAGAGGTTGTGATAATTGAAACCTGTCAATGGGAAGTGTCTCGTATGAACGGTTCGAGTCAAAATTAGTTACCTGGATATGAGCGGCAAAACCGATAACTTTCTCTGAAACTTCATTTTTAAAGCCGGTTACTATAGCGACTGAAACAATCATAACAGCCAGGCCAAGAGCAATTCCAAAAACTGCAATTTTTACGATTGGCCCCGAAACTTGTTTATTATTCTCCCCGGTTTGGGTAATTTTTTGGGCTATAAATAACTCAGCATTCAAAATAGTGATCTTTATTGATATCGAACAAAAGTACTAATTATAAAATGATATAAAATAGCGTACCTGCTAAAATTAATTTCAGATATTTTGTCCTATATTGTCAGCAAAATATTCAACACGTATGGGTTTTAACGATGGTTTTAAGGAAAAGGGGCTTAGGCAACAACTGGTTAAAGAGATAGTTGGCAAAGGAATTAAAAATCAGCAGGTTATTGATGTCATCGGTAAAATTCCACGCCATTTATTTATGGATAGCGCATTTGTAAACTTCGCTTATGTGGATAAAGCTTTTCCTATTGGTAGTGGGCAAACCATTTCACAACCTTATACTGTTGCATATCAAACAGAATTGCTGGAAATTAAAAAGGGAGATAAAGTTCTTGAGGTGGGAACAGGTTCAGGCTATCAAACGGCAGTATTAATTGAGTTAGGCGCTAAGGTATACACCATTGAACGGCAGCGCCAGCTTTTTCTTAAGACACAACGGTTCTTACCCCAATTAGGATATAATCCTCAATTTTTTTTTGGGGATGGTTACCTGGGTAAACCAACTTATGGGCCATATAATAAAATATTAATTACCGCTGCTGTACCCAAAGTACCTGAAAAACTGATTGAGCAACTTAAACCGGGTGGCATGATAGTTTTGCCTTTAGGAGAACCGGTACAAATAATGACCCGTATTACAAAACTTGAAAATGGTGATCTGTTTGAAGAAACGTATAGCCAGTTTTCATTTGTGCCCATGTTAAAAGGGACTGCCGAGGATAAGTAACTAATTACATGCTTCTTAACATTAGGAATGGGTATTGAAAAACATACTGATTTTTCAATATCTAATACTTTTGAATATTAAATTCGAATCCTCAAATACATGCTGTAAAATAGCAAGTTAAAACAAACAATTATTTTACAGGAATGTTATCTGTATTAAACAATGTAATGATTTTCAATAATTTGGAGTAATATAGCGATCAGGATAATTTATTGGCAAGTAGTTTTCTTGAGCATAATGTTGATTTTTGAGTTAAAAAAAACCATCGGACGAGCACCGGTGGTTTTTTTTATGCTGTTTAGAATTGTTTAATTGCCTTCATTCGAAATGAATTTGATCCGCATTAAACGAATATCTTCTTCGGTATACTCGTCCTCACCCAATTCTTTCAATGCCTCATCAATGGACTCACTTTCGGCTTCGTCCCGGTAATATTCATAAATTTCATCTTGGTGTTCCTCATCAAGTACTTCATTAATATAATAATCTATATTTATTCTGGTCCCTGAGTTAACAATAGCTTCAATTTCCTTCAACAAATCATTCATTTCAATACCTTTTGATTCGGCAATGGTATCAAGAGAAATTTTGCGGTCAATACTTTGAATAATGTGAACTTTTAAACCTGATTTATTCACAACCGATTTAACCACCATATCAACAGGCCTTTCAATCTCATTCTCATTTACATAAACCTTAATGAGCTTGCAGAATTCCGTTCCATATCTCTTGGCCTTTCCTGCTCCAACTCCGGTCATATTTTGCATTTCCTCAATAGTTATGGGGTAATGAATGGCCATATCCTCAAGCGATGGGTCCTGGAAAATTACAAAAGGTGGTAATCCTTTATCTTTAGCTATTTTTTTACGTAAATCCTTTAACATGGCAAAAAGGTTAGGATCAGCTGAACCACCAGCACCCTGTGGAGCTGTGAGCTCCTCTTCTTCCTTGTCATAATCATGATCCTGAACCAACATAAAAGAATGGGGGTTGGCTAAAAATTCATGTCCTTTTTCAGTAACCTTAAGCAACCCGTAATTCTCGATATCTTTGGTTAATAATTTGGCAATTAAAGCCTGCCTTATTACACCATTCCAGAATTTCTGGTCCTTATCCTTACCAATTCCAAATTCTTTAATATGGTGATGTTTATATGATTTAACACTATAATTTGCTGTTCCGCATAAAATACTGGCAATGTGATCGGCTTTAAAATATTCTTTTACGGCAAGAACTACTTCCAGCAACTTTGCCACATCATCCTTACCTTCGAATTGTTCTTTAGGATTAAGGCAATTATCGCATGAATCGCATATATCATCCGTATATTCTTCTCCAAAATAATGCAAAAGGTGTTTCCGGCGGCATAGTGCCGATTCAGCATATGAAACCGTTTCAAGCAGCAAATGTTTCCCGATTTCCTGCTCGGCCACAGGCTTACCCTGCATAAATTTTTCAAGTTTTTGAATATCCTTATAGGAATAAAATGTAATACATCTTCCTTCACCACCGTCACGACCGGCACGACCGGTTTCCTGGTAATATCCTTCAAGGCTTTTTGGAATATCATAATGAATTACAAACCGTACATCCGGCTTATCTATCCCCATCCCAAATGCAATAGTGGCCACAATTACATCAACATCCTCCATTAAAAATTTATCCTGGTTGCCCGAACGGGTCGATGAATCCATTCCGGCATGGTAGGGTAAAGCATTAATTCCATTAACCTGTAATGTCTCTGCTAACTCCTCAACTTTTTTACGGCTAAGGCAATAAATTATGCCGGATTTACCGGGGTTGTTTTTAACAATTTTAATTATTTCCCTTGTGGCATTTGCTTTTGGACGAACTTCATAATAAAGGTTTGCCCGGTTGAACGAGGATTTGAAAACATCGGCATTCAACATACCCAGGTTTTTTTGAATATCATTTTGAACCTTTGGTGTGGCTGTTGCAGTTAAGGCAATTATAGGTGCCTGCCCGATTTCCTCAACAATTGGCCTTATCCGGCGGTATTCCGGCCTGAAATCGTGCCCCCATTCTGATATGCAATGAGCTTCATCAATGGCATAAAATGAAATCTTTATGTTTTGTAAAAATTTTATATTATCTTCCTTGGTCAGCGACTCTGGTGCCACATACAATAATCGTGTTTTGCCTTCAGTAATATCAGATTTTACTTTTTGGATTTCACTTTTTGAGAGAGATGAATTTAAAAAATGTGCCACCCCGTCTACTTCACTAAATCCCCGTAAAGCATCAACCTGGTTTTTCATTAAAGCAATTAGTGGAGAAATAACTATGGCTGTTCCTTCCTGTATTAAAGCCGGCAGCTGGTAACAAAGAGACTTACCGCCACCGGTCGGCATCAAAACAAAAGTATCGCGCCCTTCCAGTAAATTTTTAATTATTTCCTCCTGATTTCCCTTAAAGGTATCAAATCCAAAATGCTTTTTTAAATACTCCGTTAATTCCATAACTTAACAGTTTCCATCCAAAAAAAAGGAATGCAAAATTAATACTTGGATAATGATTGTATAACTAAGTTAGTAAAAAAAATGGATTTATTTTACACCCTGTTTGTTAAATAAACCGCAACATTAAATTTAAATTAAAGTTTTAAATTTATCAAGTTTTAACGCATAAAGCTAATAAATATTTTATCTGCATAAAATAAGTGTGTACCTTTAACCCCCGCGAAACATTTGAATTCGTAGCCGGAAATTTATTCAAGTCATTTAATTTATATACTTGTAAGGTGAAAACGTTGGACGAAATAAAAGAAATCGGTAAAAAGGCCATCCGCCATGAAGCCTTAAGTATAACTAACCTTGAAAACTATATCGACGACGATTTTGCACAATGTGTTCAACTTATTTTCAATAGCAAGGGAAGAGTTATTATTACCGGGATTGGAAAAAGTGCAAATATTTCACAAAAAATAGTTGCCACATTAAATTCAACAGGTACTCCGGCAGTTTTTATGCATGCAGCTGATGCCATTCACGGTGACCTTGGAATTATCCAGAAAAATGATATTGTAATTTGTATCTCACGAAGTGGCGATACACCTGAAATTAAAGTTTTGATGCCTTTGGTTAAAACGATGGGTAATAAAATTGTAGCCATGGTTTCAAACCGCAATTCAACTCTGGCTAAACAAGCTGATCTGATATTGCATGCTTATATTGATGGAGAAGCCTGTCCGAATAACCTGGCACCAACCTCAAGTACCACGGCGCAATTGGTAATGGGCGATGCTCTGGCTATAGCTTTACTTGAGTACAGAAATTTTTCATCGGATGACTTTGCCCGTTATCATCCTGGCGGAACGCTTGGAAAACAGCTCTATTTAACGGTTGGTGATTTATATTTAAAGAATGAAAAACCACAGGTTTTGGAGAATGCCAGCATTGATGAAGTTATATTGGAAATGACATCAAGACGACTGGGAGCAACTGCCGTGTTAAATGAAAAGAACGATCTTACAGGAATCATTACTGATGGTGATTTACGCCGGATGTTAATGTCAAAAAAACCCATGCATGAACTAAAAGCTATGGATATCATGGGTAAAAATCCTCGCACCATTGAGGAGAAAGAACTGGCTGTAAATGCTTTTCATCTTATGGAACAAAATAACATTACGCAGTTAATAGTGGTTAAAGACAGACATTATAGTGGAATAATCCACATTCATGATATATTGAAAGAGGGAATTGTTTAATTCCCACTTTTTCTAGCAATTCGTTTTTATTATTACGCTTTTCATCGGATGATTGCGTCTTAATTAATCAACAAAGTCATTCGATGAATTAAACAATGCTATACTATTAAGTTAACACTAAAAGGCATAAGTAAATTTATCTTCCTTTTTAAACTGTTGTAAATCTTCCTTTAAAATTCTCCAGTATAACCCAACCTCAGCGGCATTAACCCCTGGACCCAAATCCTCCTTGAACATCGGCGTAAGCATAACATATGAAAAAACACCAAAATGGTACGTTCCTATGCTGACTCCCCAACCAAACTGAAACCTGTTTAAATTATAATAATCAACCCCTTTCTGTATTTTCTTATCTTTACTGGCACCACTATAAAATTTTCGTTTATGTTTTGCATTGGTAATAAATTCTAACAAAGGTCCTGTTCCAATACTTAGCTTATTATTTAGTGCAGTAATTCCAAATTCAGGTCTTAGCCTGATTACTCCAACTGCCAGTTTACTTTTGGTATAACTGAAAAAACCATCTTTATAATCTTCACCATCAGGAGTTGGAAAAACCACAACAACACCGTTATCATCGCGTCCTAAAGCCGGATTATCAATAAAACGCCACTGTTTCCAGTTAAATCCAAAATTGATACTGTAAAACGGACGAACATCAGCCTTGGGCGATCCCACTATTTTTGACTGGTTAAACATTATGGAAGGAAACGAAATACTTCCAAAACCTTTTACGGTAGTTTTAAGCTGACCTGCATCCGGCCCCACAAAAAAATTGTATTGCCCCATTACAGCCATATTACCAAATAAAAGTAAAGCAATAATTGTTAAAGATTTATAAAATTTCATAATTGTAAAATTATACGTAGAAAGCCTGTTCTTATTCTTTATTAACAATATTAGGTTAATAACAAATCAAAGATACTCGAAATTACAAATGTTATAAAAAGTAGTTTTGTAAAAAATTATTTATTTCATGCTTAAAATAAGTATTGTCGGGAAAAATTACAGTGAACTTTATTTGTCAATAATTACAAAATTTGAAAATTTCAATTTGACCGGGCTGTTCGACCCCAGTTACCAATTTGAATCACCGAAAAATATCGATCCAAAATATATATTTACCAGCTTTGATGATTTGCTTAATAATTCTGAAGCTATAGTTTTTGCAAGCCCTGAGAAAATTTATCTGCCACTGATTGAAATAGCACTTAAATATTCCAAATCTGTTTTTCTGCATAGTGTTCACAGCTTATCATTAGATGAACAACTGGGATTGCGCAAACTCCATGAAGAAGCCAGTGAAGTACTGCAAATTTATCAACCGGTTATATTTCATGATGGTTTTCTGGAATATCGAAAATTTAGCCAAAACCCGTTATTATTACAATATAACTTTAGTGATAAAAATGAAAGCAAATTATTGGTTAAATCACGGTCGGTGGCAGGTGCACTCCTTTCAGTAAATAAAAGCAATGTCAGAAAAGTAACAGCAAATACCATTGCAGCATGTGCCGAAGTCCCCGATATTATAAGAGTTCGTATTGATTTTGATAATGGTGGAATTACAGAGATAATGGTCAATAACCTGGAAAACTACCCGGCAAATTTTTTAAAATGTTACGAGTATAATCAATATTTTGAAATTAATTTTTTGAAAAATGAATTTTCGGGGACTATAAACGATCAGCAAATATTGATAAATACCAACCAGGAAAACAATACGTTACAAATGATTTTAAAAAAGCAACTCATTAATTTTTATTTTAATATAAAAAACTTTCAAACCCCGGTAAATTCGATCGAAAACGAAATTTTAACGCAAAAAGTAATTGAAAAAGTTAAAGAAAAACTTAGAATTAATATTAACATTTTTTAAGCTTGAAAATTTTGTTTCCTTTGCAATAATTTTCGATTAAAATCGTTCTAAAGTTTTAAGAAATTGCCGCATGCGCTATATTTTTACTTTGTTTTTTTTTACTTCTTTTTTACCTATTTTTTTAACACAATGTCAGGATTCAAATTCTGATATTCCGGTGCCGGCATATATTGAAATAAACGATTTTAAACTTACCAATGAAAATGCGCTGGGAATAACAGATGTTTGGGTAAATGTAAACGGAAATCTTATCGGAGTATTTGGCCTGCCTGCAAAATTTCCTGTAATTGCTAACGGTCCTTCAGATATCAAAATTTCAGCAGGAATAAAGGTAAACGGAATTTCTGCTACCCGTACCGATTACCCATTTTATCAGGTTTACGTAAAAAACATCGATTTAAAGCCATCAGAAACTTATGTACTTAATCCCCAATCGACATACAACTCCTGGACAAATATAGAATGGGAAGAGACCTTTGAAGGAAGCCATAAATTTATTCGAAGCGAACAAAGTGATACCATTATTGAATTATCAAGTAATATCAGTTATGAGGGTTCTTACGCCGGTATGGTAAACCTTGATACAACTCATCGCAATTTTCTGGCAGTTACGCCTGAACTTACCCGACCCGATCTTACAGGTGCTCCGGGTATGTATCTTGAACTTAATTATAAATGTGACAATGCATTCAGAATAGGTTTATATATTTATAACCAGCAAAATGTTGATGTAAATGAAATAATATTGATAAAAGCTTCAGAAGAATGGAAAAAAATTTATATCGATTTATATAACCCATTGCTACAGTACCCAAAGGATACACCATATCGGGTATTTATAACATCGAATCTTGATATGGAAAATGCAAAATCGACATTATATTTTGACAATTTTAGGATAGTACAAAGCAGCAATTAGAGGAATTATGAGAAATAAGAATCCTAAAAAACAGGTGTTTAAATATGTAATAACCGACTATTTTGCGGCTACTATTTCATGGGTATTATTCTTCCTTTATAGAAAAATTGTTATTGCCCACCCGTTAACTTTTTCTTTTAGGGCTGATGTATTATCTGATAATGCTTTTGTTAAAGGTATTGTAATAATACCGCTGTTTTGGTTGCTACTCTACTATGTAGCCGGAGAGTATCATGATATATTTCGCCGGTCGCGTTTACAGGAACTGGGGCGTACCATTTTTGTTACCGCTTTAGGAGTAGTTTTAATCTTTTTTGCCTTAATACTCGATGACACCATTGTGTCATACCGAAACTATTATCAGTCATTCTTTTTTCTGTGGGGAATCCATTTTTCGTTTACCTATATTCCAAGGTTAATTTATACCACAAGGACTATATTTTTTATCCGAAATCAAAGAATTGGTTTTCCAACACTAATAATTGGAAGTAATAAAAAGGCATTAGACCTTTACCAGGATTTTAAGCGCAAGCCCAAGTCGTCAGGAAACCAGATTGTTGGATTTGTTACCATTAATGGCAATGGCGAAGACTGCCTCTCAAATTATTTACCTAATTTGGGAAATCTGGATACCCTCATTGAAACCATAAACAGCCAAAAAATTGAAGAAGTAATTATTGCCATAGAATCGTCGGAACGGGAAAAAATACAGCAGATTCTGGTAAAAACAAAAGCCACCAATGCAATGATTAAAGCCATACCCGACTTGCTGGACATACTATCCGGATCAGTTCGAATGTCGTCATTATTTGGTGTTCCGCTAATTGAACTTTCACATGAAATGATGCCTGCCTGGCAGGAAAACATTAAACGGGTAATTGACGTAGTGGTTTCAATACTTGCAATGATCATTTTTAGCCCTGGATTTATATTTTTGGCTACCGGGGTAATTTTATCATCAAGAGGCCCTATTCTGTACTCCCACGAAAGGATGGGAAGATATGGTAAACCTTTTAAAATATTTAAATTCCGATCGATGTATGTAAATGCAGAGACAGATGGTCCGGCTTTATCCAGTAAAAACGATCCCAGGATTACTCCTTTCGGGAAATTCATGCGTAAAATGCGATTTGATGAATTCCCTCAATTTTACAATGTTTTAATTGGTGATATGTCGTTGGTTGGACCCAGACCAGAACGGCAATTTTACGTGGAACAGATTACAGAACGCGCCCCGCACTATTTGATGCTGTTTAAAGTCAGGCCCGGAATCACATCCTGGGGACAGGTAAAATTTGGCTATGCCGAAAATGTAGACGAAATGATTGAAAGGCTGAATTATGACATCATCTATCTTGAAAATATGTCATTGTATGTCGATATGAAAATCATTATTTATACCGTAAAGACCGTTTTGGAAGGAAGCGGAAAATAATAGGGAAAATTACATTTTATAAGTTTTTGGCAAAATTGCTTTTTACAGGGTTTAATGCTGGTAAAAGCATCCATGAAAGTTATGTTAAGGATATTAAAATTCCTGCCAACCACCTAAAATAGACCCTTTCTTTATCATAAAATCTTTGGCTGTAGATTTTTTCACTAATTTTTTAATATCTTTAGGAAAATTAATAAAAAATGAAGACTGCAATAAAAATAATTATTATTCTGGTAATACTTATTTTAATTCCTCTCACTATAGGTTTATTTCAGCCCAAAGATCGTACTATTGTTGAAAAAGATATAATCGATAAAATGTATTTTTATATTTTAGGTGATATCACCAACCACTGGGAAGAACCCCAATGGCGTCATAATATTGATACAATAATTCAGCAACAGGTTGTAGATGGTCAGGATGCCTGGATGGAATATTATACCAATGGTGATTCTGTTTTATTAATCACTCAAAAAACCACCGAAACGGATTACATTTGCCTTATTGTTAACCCAAACGGTGAACAGCTTAACCGGGTAATTACCATTGCTGATTTTAATGGGAAAACAGCCATCAGATACACCGAAGAGGCTTACGAAGCAAATCCATTTAAACGTTTCATGTTATTATTTGATGACCCGATAAAAGATAGAGCATTAGAATACCTCTCTGATTTAAAAGAAAAAAATAAACCTACCGGCGATGAAAATTCCGCCGAAGACAATTAAGTATTCATAAGTTTTTTGAATAATTTTAATCTAAACCAAAAAAAGAGGCCTTTATCAGCCTCTTTTTCTTTAGCGTTTAATTTTCTTTTAACCATTTATCGAGCCAGCCTTTAAACTCACGCTGCCATAAAATACCGTTTTGAGGATGTACTACCCAATGGGTTTCACTAGGGAAAATCAATAGTTTACTTGGAATACCCAATAACTGGGCGCTGTTAAATGCTGCCAGGCCTTGAGTATAAGGTATTCGGTAATCCTGTTCCCCTTCAATTATTAATATAGGTGTATCCCAGTTTTTAATAAAATTATGCGGTGATCCGGCAAATGATTTCATTGCTACTTTATTATCTTTCTCCCAGGGAGCACCACCTTTTTCCCAGTTATCAAAGAACATTTCGTCGGTAGTCATATATTCCATTTCGGAATTGAAAACCCCGCAATGCGCAATAAAAGCTTTAAACCTGCCCTGATGATTACCGGCTAACCAGTAAACAGAAAATCCTCCAAAGCTTGCTCCCACTGCACCCAACCGATTCTCATCAATGAAAGGTTCTTTTTTCATTACATCAATAGCCTGCAATAAATCTTTCATGGGTTGACCGGCATTATCTTTGCTAACCTCATCAGTCCATTCCTGACCTAGGGTAACAGTTCCTCTCCTATTTGGGGCAACTACAATGTAACCATCGCTGGCCATCATGCTAAAATTCCAGCGGTAACTCCAAAACTGGCTTAGAGGTGATTGCGGACCTCCTTCGCAATAAAGTAAAGTGGGGTACTTTTTGGTTTTATCAAAGTTGGGCGGATAAATAACCCATGTTAGCATATCCTTATTATCGGTAGTTTTAATCATTCGCTTTTCAACAGTTGGCATTTTCAACTGATCCAGTAAGTGCTTATTTTCAAATGAAATTTCAGTTACCTGTTTGGTATTTGTATCGATGCTGTAAATCTCAGCAGGCTTTGTCATGTCAACCCGTGTGGCTATTAGCTTATTTCCGGCCAGTGCTACTGAATGATAATCGTAATAACCTTCGGTTACAGGTACTATTTCAAGGGAATTTACATTCATTTTAAATATCTGGAATGTGGCATTTACACCGGCAATGAAATACATGTTTTTTCCATCATCGGCCCAAATCATTCCAGAAGGGCTGTAATCGAAATTTTCAGTTAGGTACCTTTTCTCTCCGCTAGCCAAATCAAGTTCAAACAAACGGTCTTTATCCGATTCAAAGCCTGCACGCTCCATACTTAGCCAGTACATCTTTGTTCCATCAGGCGAAAAGAAAGGAGAAGTATCATAACCCGGCATTCCTTCGGTTAAATTTTTAGTTGCACCTGTTTCCAGGTTATACAAATAGATATCAGAATTTGTACTTAATGTATAATCCTTTCCTGAAAGTTTTTTACAGGTGTAAGCCACGTTTTTGCTATCAGGAGTCCAGGAAATATCTTCAATTCCGCCGAAAGGCATCAAGGGTGAATCGAAAGCTTCACCAGTCATAATATCCTTATAATTAGTTATTTTTCCATCTGCAAAATCACCTACAAAAACATGACTGTAATAACCGTCTTCCCACGTATCCCAATGCCGGTACATTAAATCGTTAATAATTTTACCGTCCGATTTAGGCAGGTCGGGATAAACGTCGGAGGTCGATTTATCCACTTTTATCTCCTTGGTAAACATTACCTTTTTACCATCGGGTGAGAATTTCAGGCTTGAAATTCCACCATCTATATCCGAAATTTGTTCACAATGGGTTCCATCAGACAACATACTCCATGCCTGAACCGATCCTGTACGGGATGTCAGGTATACAATATCTTTCCCGTTGGGGTGCCATATGGCATTGAATTCACTTTCAGGGGTTTGGGTAAGCTGTTTTTTTCCTGATCCGTCAACATTCATTACAAACAATTCACGGTTTCCTTTATTCTGCTCAATACTATAATAAGTAACTCCGTAAACAATTTTGGTTCCATCAGGTGAAACCTGCACATCGCTAAGTCTTCCGAAACTCCATAAAACTTCCGGAGTCATAATGTTTGAGGTAAGTTTTAGATCGTTTTTCTTAATCAGTGGAGCGTCCATTTTCTGAGGCGCTTCCATCTTACAAGCTGTAAAAAAGACAGCCAGTACTAAATAATAGGCATATTTATTCATTTGAAACTATTTTTTGTTAAGGTGAGAAAGTTACTAAAATAAACCCGCGAATGGTTAAATCATTAGTTGTTATAAACCATATATCAATTTCAAATTTAGATATTGAAGATATAATCAATGATTCTCAAAAGTTAAAATAGGATGAAAAACGGGCTGGTAATTGCAGATTCTGGACCTATATTCATCGATTTTTAAAAAAATAATCACTATGGTCCAATAAAAATTCGATCATGTTTGAGATCCTTCACTCCATTTCATTGCGTTCAGGATGACTGCGGTTTGTGGATCACAGAGGCTGTCTCAAAAGTAATTTTTTTACCACTAAGGCACAAAGGCACTTAAATTCACGAATTTGTAAGGTATTAATTTTTAACGCCTTGTGTTTCTTGGTGTCTTAGTGGTTTTTTGGCTTTATATTCATTTTAATACTTTTGAGACAGCCCCAACTAAAAAACTCACTAACTCATTGTCATTCCGAGCATAGCGAGGAATCCTTACAATTTTACCGGACATAACTGAATCGAAATATTGAATTCCATCTTAAAAGATAAAAAAAAAACCTATAATATTCCATCCCTGATCAAGTCTGAAACCGATATAAAAAAGCCCTTAATAACACCCACCTGCTTAACATTATGTTAACAAAATGTATATGAAATTGTTATAAATTTAAACTACCAGTAACTAATAAATGCAGAGCATTAAATATCTGACAAAAAACAGTATTTAGGTGGTTTTCCATTGATAAAGCTTAGTAAATTTGCGCAGAAATTTCAAAATAATTCAAGTATGTCAGAATTAGGGAAAGGTGAAAGATTATTTAATGAATTTCCTCCGGTTTCAACTGAGGAATGGGAGGAGAAAATTAAAGCTGATCTGAAAGGTGCCGATTACGAAAAAACACTCATCTGGAAAACCAATGAAGGTTTTAATGTAAAACCATACTACCGGCAGGAAGATTTAAAAAACTTTGATTATCTGGAAGGTGTTCCGGGTCAATTTCCATTTATTCGTGGAAATAAAAAGGACAAAAACACATGGTACATCCGCCAGGATATTGAAGCAGACGATCTGAAAAAAGCAAATGAAAAAGCCCGGATTCTTGTGAATAAAGGAGTTAATTCCATTGGATTCATTTTAAATAAAGATGCCTTATTTACCAAAGATGATATTTCCAAACTTCTTGAAGGATTACCAATAAATGAGCTTGAAATTAATTTCAATGCAGGTTATGGAGCCTTAACCTTTGTAAAAGCATTTAACGAATATTTAGAAAACAAACCTTCTTTTTCTGGTTCGTTTGTTTTTGATCCGCTGATGTGCATTGCAAAAAGTGGAAGGTTTTGTTCAGCCAATCCAATATCGGATGCAACTGAAATGGTAAATGCTACCAAACAACTGTCTAATTTCAGAAGCCTTACGATTCGCGGCGATGTTTTTGAAAATGCCGGTTCATCTATTGTCCAGGAATTAGGATTTTCACTGGCAGTAGGCAATGAATACCTTTCCGAACTCACCGAATCGGGCATTTCAACCAATGATGCTGCTAAAGCCATTAAATTCCAGTTTGCTACGGGCTCAAATTATTTCATGGAAATTGCAAAAATCCGTGCAGCAAGGCTTTTATGGGCCACCATTGTAAAACAATACAAGCCGGAAAATGAACAGGTTTGCCTGGCAAATATCCATGCGGTGACTTCCGATTGGAATAAAACCATTTATGATCCCTATGTAAATTTGCTCCGCACCCAAACAGAAGCAATGTCGTCTGTCCTGGGCGGTGTCGATTCCATGACGGTTAAAGCTTTTAATGCCGTTTATGAAAAACCTACTGAATTCAGCGGGCGCATAGCCCGAAACCAACAATTGTTGTTAAAGGAAGAATCACATTTTGATAAAGTGGTTGATCCTGCTGCGGGTTCCTACTATATAGAATCACTTACCGACAGCATTGCTGAAGAAGCATGGAAATTGTTTCTTGAAGTGGAAGAAAAAGGAGGTTTTATACAAGCTTTCAAATCGGGGTTTATCCAAAATATTATAAAAGAGACCGCCCAAAAACGCGATATAGATATTGCCAACCGTAAGGAAAATTTCCTGGGAGTAAATCAGTTCCCGAATTTTAACGAACATATAGAAAAAGAGCTGCCTGCAGAAGTTTTTGAAAAACCAACCTTTTCTGATGTAATTGCCGAACCCCTGATAAAATATCGCGGAGCCATGGCTTTTGAAGCCCTGCGCTATAAAACGGATATTTATTCAAAATCAAATAAACGCCCCTTAGCTTTTATGCTAACTATAGGAAATTTGGCCATGCGAAAAGCCCGGGCTCAGTTTTCGTGCAACTTTTTTGCAGTTGCCGGTTTCGATGTTCAGGATAATAATGGGTTCGATTCAGTTGAAGAAGGTATTAATGAAGCCATAAAAGCAAATGCCGATATTATTGTTATTTGTAGTTCCGATGAGGAATATACCACCTTTGCACCTGAAACTCAAAAGTTGGCTGGTGATACTTTGGTTGTAGTCGCCGGTTATCCAAAAGCTATAATGGACGACCTAAAGGCTGCCGGAATTAAATATTTCATTCATGTAAAAAGCAACTTGCTTGAAACATTAAGCGGATTTCAAAAAGATATAGGAATAAAGTAACAAGATGCAAGTATCAAGTATCAAGAAGTAAATCTTGTGTCTTGAGTCTTGGATCTGTAAATCTTAAAAAATGAAACCAGATTTTAAAAATATAGACTTCAGAGCCAATTCAGAACCCGGAATGTCAGGAAAAGAATGGGAAAAACTGAATCACATTTCAAAAAATTGGATGACCGCAGAGCAAATTCCCGTGAAATCGGTTTATATCAAAGACGATTTGGAAGGAATGGAACACTTAAATTATGCGGCGGGGATTGCTCCGTTTTTGCGCGGCCCTTACTCAATGATGTATGCCATGCGCCCGTGGACAATCCGTCAGTACGCCGGATTTTCTACAGCTGAAGAATCAAACGCATTTTACCGTCGCAACCTGGCTTCCGGACAAAAAGGGCTTTCAGTAGCTTTTGATTTAGCCACACATCGGGGTTATGATTCCGACCATCCAAGAGTTATTGGTGATGTGGGTAAAGCCGGGGTTGCTATCGACTCTGTCCTGGATATGAAAATTCTTTTCGACCAGATTCCACTGAATAAAATGTCGGTAAGTATGACCATGAATGGTGCGGTGCTTCCCATTATGGCATTTTACATTGCAACAGCCCTTGAACAAGGAGCCAAACTTGAGGAACTGGCCGGTACCATCCAAAATGACATTTTAAAAGAATTTATGGTACGGAACACCTATATATTCCCTCCTGAATTCTCCATGAAAACCATTGCCGATATTTTCGAATATACATCGAAATATATGCCTAAGTTTAATTCTATTTCTATTTCGGGCTACCACATGCAAGAGGCCGGGGCCACCAACGATATCGAAATGGCTTACACGCTGGCTGACGGTTTAGATTATTTGCGCACAGGAATAAAGGCCGGCATTGATATTGATGCGTTTGCCCCACGCCTGTCATTTTTCTGGGCAGTGGGCATGAACCAGTTTATGGAAATTGCCAAGATGCGTGCTGCACGTATGATCTGGGCCAAACTGGTAAAACAGTTTAATCCGAAAAATCCAAAATCGCTGGCATTACGTACCCATTCACAAACCTCAGGCTGGAGCCTGACCGAGCAGGATCCTTTCAACAATGTGGGGCGTACCTGCATTGAAGCTATGAGTGCTGCATTGGGTCATACCCAATCGTTGCACACTAATGCTCTGGATGAGGCTATAGCCTTGCCAACCGATTTTTCAGCCCGTATTGCCCGAAATACACAAATTTACATTCAGGATGAAACACAGATATGCCGTTCGCTCGACCCATGGGCTGGTTCTTACTATGTGGAAAGCTTAACCCAGGAACTATATCAAAAAGCATGGACACTTATTGAAGAGGTGGAAGAACTGGGTGGAATGGCAAAAGCCATTGAAACCGGTATACCCAAAATGCGGATTGAAGAGGCTGCTGCCCGGTCACAAGCTAAAATTGATTCACATGCTCAAACTATTGTGGGTATCAATAAATACCGTCTCGAAAAAGAAGATCCGTTAGAAATTCTGGAGGTGGATAATACTGCAGTTCGCGAAGCACAAATCAAACGCATTGCTAAGCTGAAAGCAAACCGTGACGAAAATGAAGTAAAGAATATTTTAGATGCCATAACCAGGTGCGCAGAAACAGGTAAAGGTAATTTATTGGAGTTAGCCGTTGAAGCTGCGAAAAAACGTGCTACCTTGGGTGAAATTTCAAATGCATGTGAAAAAGTTGTTGGGAGATATAAAGCTGTGATACGTTCAATTTCAGGAGTTTATTCATCGGAAGCTCAAAGCGATCCGGATTTTGCCAAAGCACAGGCAATGGTGGCTGAATTTGCTAAAAAAGAAGGTCGCCAACCCCGTATTATGATTGCCAAAATGGGCCAGGATGGTCACGACCGAGGTGCCAAAGTTGTTGCCACCGGTTATGCCGATATTGGTTTTGATGTGGACATGGGTCCGCTTTTTCAAACCCCTGAAGAAGCTGCCAAAGATGCCGTTGAAAATGATGTACATGTACTGGGGGTTTCATCGTTAGCAGCCGGGCATAAAACCCTGGTGCCGGCAGTACTCACCGAACTTAAAAAACTGGGGCGCGAAGACATTATGGTAATTGCCGGTGGTGTAATTCCTCACCAGGATTATCAGTATTTATATGATGCCGGAGTGGTGGGCATTTTTGGCCCGGGAACTTCCGTTTCGAAAGCAGCTATCCAAATCCTGGAAATATTGCTTAAAACTCTTGAATAGTTTTAATTAAATTTGAAGGTTCTTGAAACCTTATAGGTTATGAATATATGAAACCACCCGGTAATGGGTGGTTTTTTTTATTTTGTTAAAAATCAAAAGATAAAAAGAGGTTAATCACAAAATCTTATTCGTGTTTTAAAAAACATTGTACCAAGACGTTATAACGTTAGTGTGCAAAAATATCAACTTTTGTTATAAATTTTTCCCCATAACTGAGGTTTAAAGCTACAATTTTGTACACCAAAAGACAAAAATAATACTCCGCTTTATTAAGACATTTCAATATTTTGGTTAAAAAATTATAGGGAAATCGATCAAACCGGCTTATTTATTAATTTAAACCAATATATTATGAGAAAATTAACATTTTTGTGGGCATTGCCCATGGTTTTTTTGCTGCTACAGCAAGTTAACGCACAAGTACTGGTTGCTGATTGGGATACACAGAATCCAACCAATGCCTATGTTTGGGCAGGTACACTAACTCAGGGTGTTGCTAACCCTGATGCAACAGGACTCAATACCAGTGCCAAAGTTCTTCAGTATGATCGCCCGGCAGCATCTTACCAGGCTTTTCATGTGGAGTTTACACCAAGTAAACTCATACTCAATCCGGTTTTCTCTATGCTGGTATATTCACCGGTTGCAGGAGCCAAAATACGGGTCGATCTGCATGATGAAAACGGGACCAAAATTGGAGAAGTTGCATCAACAGTTGCCACTGCAAATGTTTGGACTGAGGTGACCTTTGATTTTGCCGGATCATTACTTCCTTCGCTAAACTACAAATCATTCGAGATTTATCCCAATTATAATGATGGTACAAATGCAGAAACATACTATTTCGACGACATGACTTTTAAATCAGGATTCGATAATAGTACCGACGCTGTAATTGCCCGGGAAAAATTTCCCCAGACTAATTATTCTGGTGCGGTTTCAGGCATTACCACCTGGACAGGTAAAAACGGGGCTATAACTAACGATCAAATACAAATTAATGGCTGGCCAGGAACTACTTTTGGTGGAACCTATTCATATCCTTACCCTTCTCAACTAGGGGCCGTTGAGCTTGGTATAACAAACACTGTTGACCAAAAGGATACCTTAATACTATCAGGTGTTAAGGTAAAAGGATTTTCTGATTACCGGATTTTACTTTCAAGTGGTGGGTATTATAACACATCAGCTCCTGACGTGTTTGTTAAAGCTAACGATGGTACCTGGACGCAAATTACTTACACTAATAAAAATACTGTAAGCAAGCAAGTGGAGCAATACGATCTTCCAACCGGAATTCAAACAGCCGACACTTTGGCGGTTATGCTGGCTTGTCACAACAGCTGGGATGGACAATGGATTGATGATATCGGTGTATTGGGTACCATTGTTAAAGTCAGCTCAATTAGTGTTACCGAGGCGAATAACAATACGTCAGTACTCTCGGGTTCCACCTTACAATTTAATCATAGTGCATCTCCGGCAAATGCATTTGATAATACGGCCACATGGAGTGTGGTTAATGGAACCGGTAGTGCTACCATTGACCAAACAGGATTACTGACTCCCGTAACAGCCGGAACCGTAATTGTTAAGGCCACAGCAAACGATGGTAGCGGTGTAACAGGAGAAACAATCATAACTATTTATGATCCTATAACCAGTTTTACAGTAGCCTCGAATAACAATGCTACCACACTTACTGCAGGTGAAACTATCCAAATGACTGCTACAGTAGCTCCTGCAACTGCTAAACAGGATGTGGCCTGGTCGATTGTGAATGAACCAGGTGTTACTACAGTATCAGCATCAATATCCAATACTGGGTTGGTGACACCTGCAGCTGATGGTGTGGTTTATGCCAAAGCAACAGCCCTTGATGGCAGCGGTAAAACCGATTCTTTAAAAATAACTGTTAGCGGTATGCTTCCGGTTAGCTTGGTTGACATTCTTGTGGATAGTGCTAAAATTGATATTAATAATGGCACTCTTACCCTTCCGGTAAATGTTGATCCTGATAATGCATCCGACACAACCCTGACATGGAGTATTGTAAGTAACGATGCCGATACCGCCACCATAAATGAGTCAACCGGATTAATTACAGCAATACGGAATGGTAGCATTACCGTACGTGCTGCATCAGCTGCTGATACTTCAAAACATGATGATGCCATAGTAGTTATTACCAACCAGATAGTTGAACCTACTGCTATTGCGATTCAAAGCAAAAACAGCGCTGACTCCATAAAAGCTGATGATGGAACTTTGGAATTATCGGTGGTAACGACACCTGCAGATGCTGCTAAAAATGTAATTTGGAGCATCCTGAACGATTCACTAAACCTGGCTTCCATTAGTGATTTAGGTTTGGTAACTGCCATGAGGAACGGCGTAGTTTCTGTACAGGTATCTTCAACCCTTGTAAATTTAGCCGATACTATCGACATTACTATAATTAACCAGATTGTTGAACCCACAGCTTTAACAGTAACAGGTGAAGGTGGTGCTACCAGCATTGACGTTAACGACGGCACCCTGCAAATGTTAGTTGGAGTTACACCTATTGATGCAGATACCACAGTAACATGGAGCATTGCTGCCAATGATGCAGGTTTGGCAAAAATAAGTGCAACCGGTAAATTAACCGCTGCAAATAACGGTGTAGTTACCGTAATTGCAACTTCGGTTTCAGATACTTCCATTACTGGCGAGGCTGAAATTACCTTGAACAACCAGATAATTAATCCAACAACCATTACGGTATCAGGTGAAGGTGGTTCAACAAGTATTGATGTTAAAGGAGGCTCTTTGCAAATGTTGTCAGAAGTTACTCCAGCCGGAGCCGATTCAATAATAACATGGAGTATAGCAGCCAATGATACCACTTTGGCAACCATAAGCACTACCGGTTTATTAACCGCTGTAAATAATGGTGTAGTTACTGTAATTGCAACTTCAATTTCAGATACTTCAATAACAGGCGAGGCTGAAATTACTATTACTAACCAGTTAACTAGGCCTACAGCCATTACGGTATCAGGTGAAGGTGGTGCAACCAGCATTGATGTTAAAGACGGAACCTTACAAATGTTAGCTGAAGTTACTCCAACAGGAGCTGATTCAACAGTTACATGGAGTATTGCCTCGGACGATGCTGCTATGGCAACCATAAGCACTACCGGTTTATTAACCGCTGTAAGTGATGGTACAGTTACAGTTATTGCCACTTCAAATGCTGATGCTGCAGTTACAGGCGAAGCTGAAATAACCATTACAAACCAGGTGGGCATTAATGATCATGTTGCCGGTAACTTATCTCTTTATCCAAATCCTGTTGACCAGACCTTATATATTGATTATCAGAAAACCATAAATAGCGTTGAAATTATATCAGCTAATGGTCAGGTAATGAATGTTACTTCGGAATTTAACCGAAATAATAATATTTACGTAGGAAATTTAAAGGCAGGAATCTTTGTAATCAGGGCAATTACCGGAAACAATGTTTATACGGGTAGTTTCATTAAAAAATAATTGAGTTATTGCCTTAAATGATGTAAAAGCCGTTCATGTGAATGGCTTTTACTTTTATTCGTAAGACTCAAATTTCATGAGCGGAGCGCAATGGATGGGTACAAACATTCTGAAACTGGAAAATAAACAACATAGCGGCAACCAGTTTGAATCTTCCGATGATAAAGGGAATGTGGTATTCAGGGCTAATGGGGTAATTCACAATCTTATCCCTAACCAAAACATTACCCGGACTTTTGAAGTTGAAAATACGCCGTATGGTGTCCAACTTGAATTTTTAGATTTTGAAAAATTGGCTGAAGATACCAGCAAGCTTAATTTGCACATGCTTTACAGATCGGTGACAGTGCGGGATCAAATCAGAGAATTACTATTTGCCAAAGGAATAAATATGGCACATGACAGGTTACAGGATATTTTAAGTAAATTTAAAGATTGATTTTATGAAGGTAATAAATTTTTATGCAACTAAACGTTCGTCACACATTAGTTCAATCATTTAAAATAAAAACAATGGCAACAATTGTAGATTTTAAAAATGTATCATTAGCCGGATTGGAGTCATCACCGGTTGCAGATGCACTTGCAGGCTTACGTGCCAATGAAGCCAGGTATTTTAAAAATAAATATAATCATGATTTTACGGTAAACTCTGCCGCAGAAAGTCAGGATATAATCGAATATGTACATAATATCCTTCAGAAGGAACGTGATATTAAAATTTCGTCTACCCCACTCGAAACCTCAAGTTTAGTAGTTGAGAACATAAAATGGACTCATGTATTTTATAAGAGCGGGCTTGCTATTAATGTTATGTATACCTTAGATAACCCCAAGAAAAGGGCTGTGGGATTTAAGCTTTCTGAAGGTATGGAAGTACCACCAGAGTTAGAAGGAAGATTTAAATTTGCCAGGCAAAAGTCGAAACTTGCCGGAACAATCCGGGGTTCTTTTTTTGTGATTAAAGGCGAGTATTGAGAAAATAGGAATGCGCTGTCTCAAAAGAGGTGGCCTTCTTTTTTTGCCACTAATTACACAAATTGACACTTTTTTTTCTCCGAATTATTAACAATTAACTGTTTTAGGTAAAAAAAGCTGTCCCAAAATTTCTTTTGAGACAGTTCCAATTTATATAACTTTTTAGCCAAACACCGTATGTAATTTAAAAATTATTAAATGCCTTCTCAATCAAACTTATAAAACGATATTGTTTCCTTTAACTGCTCAGCCTGTCCGGCAAGCTCTTCCGCATTTGAGGCCAGTTCTTCAGAAGCTGAAGAATTTTGTTGTGTTAACTGAGTCAACTGCTGAATGGCATTATTAATTTCATTTACCCCTGAATTTTGCTCTTCGCTTGCGCTTGAGATTTCAGTAACAAGTGTTGTAATTTTATCAACTTCAGGGATTAGTTTTTCTAAAATTTCATTAACCTGTTCAGTTACATCTTTGCTCGTTGCTGCTAATTCGACAATTTCACTTGCAGCACCCTTACTATTCTCGGCTAACTTTCGGACTTCCGTAGCTACAACTGCAAATCCTTTACCGTGCTCTCCTGCCCTTGCGGCTTCTACAGCTGCATTTAATGCCAAAATATTAGTTTGAAATGCAATATCATTTATAATATTTATTTTTTCGGCAATGTGTTTTACCGAATTAAAACTACTAACTGAAGTTTTTCCAACCTGATTAATTTTTCCTGTAGTTTGCGCGGTAATGCTACTTGTTTGTTTTGCATTATCAGCATTGCTTTTAATGGTAGAAACCATTTCTTCCATTGATGATGAAATTTCTTCGATGGAAGTAGCTTGAATACTGTTATTATTTGACAATTCCTGAGCTGCCTGGCTGGTTTGTTCACTTGCATTTGCCACAAAATAAGCTCCATCTCTGATTGACGTAACAACACCTTTTAAGATATCCACATATTTATTTAACCATGCCCCCAAGGCATCAACTTCATTATTAGCAATTAATTTGTAGACTTTACACTCTTGACAGGAATTATAGACTCCTTTAAGAATCTTTGGACAATGTATTTCCCTTCCAAACTCAGGAGCATAACTCCCAACATCAAAATAACACAGTACTCCATCTTTTCCATAATCAGGACAATCTGTCTTACCACATCGCATAATTTGAGAACAATTTACTTTATTAATCTTGTAATTAACATTAAGCTCTCCTTTTGATAACCTAAAAAATGATTTTTGAAAATCCTTCAGCGGTTTAACTACCCAATTTGATGAAAATAGTGAGAAATATACCGCTATTAGTATAACAACTATGACGGCGAAAATAATTTTGGTACGCACCTTAGTATCCGACGATACAATAGATTCTTCCTGCTTATTGATTTTATCAGCATATGTCTTTTTTAAGGTATCAATTAAGCTACTTATTTCACCTAATTCAACTAACGTTTTTGTGTGGTAAATATTTATGGCTTCTTCACTTTTTCCCAGTGCCAGTTGATCAGATATTTCTTCGGCACTTTCGTGAAGCATTTTATGTGGTTGTTCAAGTTTAACAAGAATTTCCTTTACCTCAGGGACCTCTTTTTCAAGCTCTTGAATTTCCTCACTATAGTACCATTTACCAAAGGCACATTTGTGTGGATCTGTTTCTACATTTAAAACATTGGAACTGGTATCCAACAACACTTTACTAATTGCAGCACTCCATTTTAGATGATCCACCTGCTTCTGTATTATGGAAGCATTTAGTTGATTTAAATATTCTATTTTTTTAGAATCATTTAGCAATTGACTGGTATTAGATATGGACCATACAACAACAATTGAAAACAGAATTACTATAATTCCATTCGATATCAGAGCACCTGCTCTGATTTTAATTTTCTTTTTTTTCATACTATTAGGTGATTTTGTAGTTTATAATGAATTTTGTGTTTTGCACCCTTGATTATTAACACACTGGCGGATATTTTTATGAATAAAAATAAAGCCATCCATTAATTCATTCCAAATTAATAAAAGTTGATGCCAATATTTTGTGACCTCAGTCACACATCAATTTTTCGTTCTTATGCTATAACGGTAAATTTTAAAAATAACGGTTTAGTAACTTCGTAATCTCTGTAGATTACATCATTAAAAGAAGATATTTCCTTTTAATTAAAAACCTGGATTGTCTGGTTGGAGAACAGAAACCGATTTGAGTCGAATAATATTCATATTGTTACATATATAGGTTTTTAAATATTTATGTAAAATAAAGTTGACGAATATTTTTAATAATTAAAATTCTATATCGCATTTTATTTAGTGATATACGTCAATCAATTTTATGATCATTTATCATTTTTGCACCAAATCCATCAAATAAAAAGTCCCATAATCATCGGCATCGTCCCAATGATGGTTGTACCTTTCTTTGGTTACTGCAACCGAACCAATAAAATTATCACGGCCAACGTTACCATCGGCATCGCAATAAGCAACTGAAACATTCAGGTAGGAACCGGGTTTTAAATTCCGGCGCGATTTCTCCGGGCTGGAATTGGAATAGTTGTCCTTATAAATCTTCAATGAAAATTCCCAATAATACTTGTTATGATGTTTTGCCAAAACAATATTTCCGAAATGATTCCTGTAATTGGGTATAATAAAATGTTGCCAGCTTTCTCCATCCAGATCACAAACAGCAAATTGATTTATAACTGAATCGCCGCTAAAATTCTGAACAGGCGCGATATGATACGAGAATGCATTGTAAGCATTTCTTCCCAGGTTGTACCCCACTTTATCATTACCGGTAAAAACATGCTTCCCTCCCGATTGATCTTCATCCACAAAAACTTCGAAAATATCATAGTCCGGATAATTCCGTTCAGGATATTTATATCCCTCTATAAAACTATCATCCGTAATTTCAGCCAAAAAGTAAATCATGTTTTCGTTTTCGGACCAAACCACTTTATAACGTCCGTAAAAATCAGAGCTGTCAATCGGACAACCCCATTTTATCCAAACTTCGTTAATAGGTTGCCATTTTGCTGTAGCCCAGCAGGCATCATCAGGTTTACCATCAATTGTCGGGCAGGTGCTTGTACTTAAAACCGTTACTACAGAATCCTGGGCTGCCTTGCTCATTAAAGCCAAAAAGGAAAAGGCCATAATCAGGGTCAAATACTTCATAATTTGGGTTGTTTAGAATAAAGACCCAATTTATTAAATACCCTTTATAAAAATTCCTTTTGTTAAAAAGTTTTCAAAAAAAAAGGTTGTTCAATTTGTAAATTACCAATTGAACAACCTATTAAATTACTGGATTTCTATTCTACTCTTTACAAACCCAGCTTTTCAACTGCCTGAACAAAATCAGCTTTTATATCCTCAATATTTTCAATTCCCACCGAAACACGCAATAACCCTGGTCCGGCCCCGGCATCAATTTGTTCCTGTTCCGGTAATTGCTCGTGCGTGGTTGAACTTGGATGAATAATTAATGTTCGGGCATCACCCAGGTTAGCCACATGCGATATCAGTTCAAGATTATCTATTAATTCATCGGCGGCTTTTTTACCGGCCTTTAGTTTAAAAGTAAGTACCGCTCCTGCCCCTTTGGGTAAATATTTTTGTGCAAGATTATTATATTTTGATGATTTAAGCCCTGGATAATCCACCTGACTTACCCATGTTTGTTTCTCAAGCCATTCGGCTAATTGCTGCGTGTTAAAAGCATGACGTTCTAACCTGAGCGAAAGAGTTTCCAATCCCTGAATCAATAAAAAGGCATTAAACGGACTCAGGCATGAACCATAATCGCGCAATCCCTCAACCCGGGCCCTTACAGCAAATGCTATATTTCCAAATTGACTGCCGGCACCAAATACTTCCCAGAATTTTAATCCATGGTAGCCTTCCGATGGTTCTGTAAATAACGGAAACTTACCATTTCCCCAGTTAAAATTACCGCCATCAATAATTACTCCTCCCAGCGAAGTACCATGACCACTGATCCATTTTGTAGCAGACTCAACTATTACATTGGCACCATGATCAAATGGTCTGAAAAAATAACCAGCGCCACCAACCGTATTGTCTACAATTAAAGGGATTTGATGTTTTTGGGCTATAGCCGCAACTTTATCAAAATCAGCAATATTAAGTTTTGGATTGGGTACCGTTTCAATATATAATGCTTTGGTATTAGGTTTAATGGCTTTTTCAAAATTCTCCGGATTATCCTGATCAACCAATGATGACTCAATGCCCAATCGTTTAAACTGAACTTTAAACTGGTTAAACGATCCGCCGTAAAGCGAATCACTGGCTACGAAATGGTCGCCAGATTGTAAAAAGTTTGTCAACGCGATAAACTGGGCTGCATGTCCCGACGAAACGGCAACAGCAGCTACCCCACCTTCGAGTGCTGCAACCCGTTTCTCAAAAATATCCACAGTTGGGTTGGTCAATCGTGAATATATATTTCCAAATTCCTTTAATCCAAATAAGCCGGCCGCATGTTCCGAACTGTTAAAATGATAACCGGCTGTTTGATAAATTGGAACCGTAACAGAATTCTCTCCCTGATTTTTTTTATCGATTCCTGCATGTACTTGTAAAGTATCAAAATGTAATTTGCTCATAATTTTTTTATTAATAAGTTTTAAATTGGAATAGTCTTCGGTCGGATTTATTTAGCGCACCAGTATTTGACAAAAAGTGAAGAAAACGAAATCAAATAGGGTGCGCTAACGCATACACATACAAACATGGCAACAGCCCATAAAAGCTGGTTTAAAATATAAACTTGTATTTTGATGTTTATTTGCCATTTTTTGTAATAATGTGAAGCAAATCTAAATATTATTTTTTAAAATGCAAATATTAAGATAATATCATCTTTTTATTTTTTTATTTTCAATAAAAACAAACTAAGATTTAAATAACAATAGAACAGTAGTTTATGTTCAATATTTAGTTATAACAGATGCTAAAAAATAGAAAATAAAATTTTTTTATAACAGAACTGAAAGTTAGTTTTGCTGCGATTTTTACCCTTATCATGAAACACAAACTCATATTTTTAGCCCTTATTTTAGCATTCAATTCATTGAGTGCTCAGCCTTCCAAAAAGAAAATTAATGCGCATAGAGCTACAGGTACCATTAAAGTTGATGCCGTGCTGGACGAGCCAGATTGGAGCCAGGCCGAAACCGGAGGCGATTACATACAGTTTGAACCCTATAACGGCAAACCATCGAAGTACAAAACTGAGATGAAAATAATCTATACTGATTATGCCATTTATATTGGCGCTGAAATGTACGATCCACACCCCGACAGTATAATGAAACAATTATCAAAACGCGATGAATTAGGCCAGACAGACTATTTTGGACTTAGCATTGACGCTTTTAACGATGGTTTGGTGAGTTATACTTTTGTGGTTACTCCAGGCAATGTGCAGTTTGATGCCCGGCAAAGCGATTATGAAGATGCCAGCTGGGATGCTGTTTGGCTTTCAAAAACACGAATCCATGATAAAGGCTGGACTGTAGAGATTGAAATTCCTTTTTCGGAGCTCCGGTTTCCAAAAAAAGATGTGCAGGTTTGGGGTATAAATTTTGCCCGTAATGTTCAACAAACCCGCGAACAATCGTTCTGGAGTTTTGTGGATGCGAAAATTGACGGTTTTTTAAAACAGATGGGCGAGCTTGACGGAATTACCGATATTAAACCGCCTGTCCGGTTATCATTCACACCATATATAGCCGGGTATATTATTGATGAATCAGGAACCAGCGGCTTGACAACTGACCTACGGGGTGGGCTTGATCTGAAATATGGTATCAACGAAAGTTATACACTTGACATGATGCTGATACCTGATTTTGGACAAACGGAATCAGATGACAAGGAGTTAAATATATCGGCTTATGAAACCTATTATGATGAAAAAAGGCCCTTTTTTACCGAGGGTACCGAATTGTTTGAAAAAGGGGAAATATTTTACTCCCGAAGGATTGGTTCAGTAAAAAATGAATGGAAAGAAAAAGATTTCAATTTAAAATCCCATGAGGAGGTTAGCTTTACACCCAATGAAACTTCATTAATAAATGTATCTAAAATCAGCGGAAAAGGCAAAAATGGCTTAGGTATAGGTTTTTTAAATGGTGTAGCAGCTCCTGCACAGGTTACTATTACTGATACCCTTACCGGAAATACACGGAAAAAAGAGGTTCAGCCCTATACCAATTATAATGTCCTGGTTTTTGACCAGACGCTTAAAAACAAATCATTCGTCAGCTTAGCAAACACCAATTATTTACAACCCGAATTTAATTATCTGAGTAACGTTACGGCAACCCATATGCATATTGAAAATAAAGATGGAGCCTATGCTGTTGAAAGCATTTTTGCCCTAAGCTATGTAAACGATACAAATCATACTGATTCCACAGGGTTGAAATATGATATTGAATTTGGAAAAATATCAGGAAATTTCCGGTTTAAAGTTGAAAATTCACTGGCTGCCAAGAAGTTTAATCAAAACGATTTGGGTTACCTTGATAAGACTAATGAAATGGCAACTGAAATTAATTTTGCTTACAATATTTATAAACCATTTGGCCATTTTCTGAAGTGGTTTAATAGTTTCGATATAAACCAAATGACCCTATATTCCAAAAAAGCTTATATAGGTACCATAGCAAGGGCTAATAGTTTTACGACTCTCAGGAATTATTTAAGTATAAATATATCAAGCGAATTCTCATTAGGTGAATACAACGATTTTTATGAACCACGGGTTGACGGCAGGATTCTAAAACAACCGGGGTATTACAATCTGGGTATTTATATATCGCCTGATTATCGCAAAAAATTTGTGCTTGATGTAACAGGTGGTATCTGGCAATCATATAGCGATAACAGGTGGGGATACTGGAGCGGATTAATGCCTATTATCCGTTTTAGTGATCACCTGAATTTAAATGGTGGTATAAACTTCGGTGTCGATTTACGCGATGTAGGATTTGTGAACAAAACCGATGCCAACGATACCATTTATTTTGGAAGGCGCGATGTACGAACACTGGTTAATTCACTTAACGTCAACTATAATTTTAATGCCAACATGGCCCTCTCATTAAAAGCCCGCCATTACTGGAGGCTGGTTGATTATTCGGAATTTTATACATTAAATAAAGATGGTTATCTGGCCGGTGCCCCAAGTTACAAATCGGATGATATTAACAGTAATTTTTTCAATATCGATTTGGTTTATACCTGGCGATTTGCCCCCGGAAGTGAGTTATCGTTTGTTTGGAAAAATGCCATCGAAAATTCCAATGCCGATTCACAGTTTAATTATTTTCACGACCTCAATAAACTAATGGATTTCGATAAACAGAACAGCATTTCAATCAGTATTTTGTATTATATCGATTATTTGAAACTCAGGCAGAAGATAAGAGGCTAATCTACCTGTATAAGGTTCATTACATATCAACATATTAGACTTGTAAATTGCGGTGTATAATAATTTATAATTCCAAATTTAATTTATTGCTTGCACCGCTTTCATTCTTTAACAATATTCATAACCAGTACCTCATTACCCCAAGAAATTCTTAACAGATAATTACCGGCTTTTAATCCTCTCATATCAACCTGCTCCTTTATATTTGTTTCAGTTTTGGAGATTATTGATTTAATCAGTTTTCCACTGGCATTATATAAAGCAAATTCAACCGCTTTATTATGGTCATTCTTCAATTCAATAGTTAGCCAGTTGCTTACCGGATTGGGAAAAACTTTTAAAATATCCTTGTATTTCTCCGGCAGATCAACATATCCTGAATTGATTAATTTTTCTTTAATGGTTGAATTATTTCCTGAGGAATTAGTCACCAGTAGCGAAATATCATAGATCCCTTTCTGGAAAACATGAGTTGGATTCTGTTCAACGCTAAACTGGCCATCACCAAAGTCCCATAACCAGGTATTTGCGTTTTGCGATTGATCGGTAAAAACCACAGTTAAAGGATCAGCACCTGTTAAAGGGGAGGCATCAAAATCGGCTAATGGCACAGGCCAGCCTACAGTAATATAATTTGATTTAACGATGGTATCGGTATAATTGTCATTAGATGCAACCAGACTTACAGAATAATCTCCGGGTTGATTATAAATATGAACGGGCGAAACCTCAGTGCTTGCCTGATCATCACCAAAATCCCAAACATAACTGGTTGCATTTTCCGATTGGTTTGTAAAAGTTACTTCCAGAGGATACACCCCTTCTGTTACATCAGCCACAAAACCAGCAACAGGTTTTATTACCGGATTTACAGTAATGTAATTACTACGTATTAAAGTATTCGTGTCTGTAGCATTGGTTACGGTAAGCGTAACATCAAAATCACCAATGGTATCGTACCTAACTGTCAGATTTTGTACATTTGAAGTATCCGGGCTTCCACCTTCAAAAATCCAGTGCCATCTGGTTGGTCCGTTTAGCGAATGATCAGTAAAACTTACAACACCACCAACAGTTAAATTAACCGGCGTAGCAGCAAAATCAGCTGTCAGTTTGGTAGAGCCGGTTGAAAACAGACTACTTTCCCATAATCCCCTGCCATAGGTTGCAGCCCTTAATTTACTGTTTTTAGGGGTATTTGCATCGTAATAAATATCAAGTTCGGTTACCACAACATTCGGCAATCCTGAAGAATATAAAACCCAATAATCTGTTCCAAGTTTTAAATAAACCCCGACATCTGTTCCAGCATAAATTTCATTTTCACCGGTGTTTAACTTGTTTTGAACCACGCACATGACCGGTATCGAAGGTAATCCGTCCGAAATATTGGTCCAGGTTGTACCTCCATCAATCGATTCAAAAATACGATTGCTATCGAATCCTCCCATAGCTACCCAAAATGTTGAAGGGTCGTTCTGTTTTATACAAAGGTAAGTTATCTTATCACTGGTTACAGGTAATGTTCCGGTTATATCATTCCAGGTTGTCCCACTATCTGTGGTTTTCCAGATATGTGAAAAGTCGGCAGCTAAAATAACATTTGAATCAGACGGAGCAACGGCCAACGATCGAATATCATTGACAGTATTCATAGTTGATATTTTAGTGAACGTATTTCCTCTATCGGTGGTTTTCCACACATCGGCATATCCGACGTATAAGGTCGAAGGATCGGTTTTATCTATAATATAAGGCGTAACCCAGGCCCCACCATTTGTGTCTGCAATATTATCAGAAATAGTAGCCCCCTGATCTGACCACAATTTTTTTGTCCGGTATATTTCACCATTGGTATAGGAAGCATATTGAATATTTTTATTGGTATAATCGATAATGCATTCCATACCGTCGCCACCGGTAACATCATACCAGCCGCCTAACCCATATAATTTACATCCATTGTCCTGTAAACCGTTAAGTACCATACCGGAATCCGTTTGTGAAACCCCCAGCCTGTATATCTGGCTAATAACCAGGTTATTGCTCAGATCGGTCCAGGCAACTCCTTTATTTGTTGATTTATAGATACCCCCATCATTCCCTTCGAATATGGTTCCATCGGCCCGAAATGAAAGTGTATGTTTGTCTGCATGTATCTCAGGAGCTCCGCTTAAATTATAGCTTTTATCTGAGGTCCACATGTTACAAATATTCCAGGTGGTTCCGCCATCGGTGGTTTTCCATGTATTAATTCCACCAATTAATACCAAATCTTTATCAGTTGGCGATGCTGCGATACTCAGGTCATATCCCCCCTGCCCTTTGTTTTCACCGGAACCATCGCTATAATAATACAAATACGATTTGTTTGGATCGCTTCCGTTCACCAATTGAACAAAGGTGGTTCCACCATCAGTTGATTTGTAAATTCCTCCCAGCCCACTGCTTTGATTTGAAACAACGGCATACAGATAATTCGCATCATTTGCGGTCGTGGCAATTTCAACACGGTAATCGGTGGCAACAAATTCATTTATAATGGCCCAGGTATTTCCACTATCCACTGATTTTAAAATTTTAGGATTTTTTCCATATTCTTTTGTCGATGCATAAATTTCGGTAGATGAACCCGGTTTGAATTCCATATCAATAACCATATCGGACGAATATTGAGGGGTAAAAGAATAAACATTTGTCCAGGTATTACCTCCATCTGATGATTTTTCAATACCATCGGTTGTAGCAGCAAAAAGAATATTATTATCTGTTGGATGAATCAATAACCGCCCAATGAGTTTTTTTTTCGAAATAGTGTATGAAAGCCCTGTTGACTGCCAGGTTAATCCATCATCGGTCGATTTAAGAACTCCAACAGAACTATTATCGGCATTTCCTCCGCCGCCTAATGACCAAATACTACCTCCATCTTTGTCGCCTGTCGCAATATATATGGTTTTTGAGGTATCGTAATCCGAAGGAATAGCAATATCGCTTACACCTAATACCGTGTTATTATCAGTAAGAACAGTCCAGGTATTACCTCCGTCAGTAGTTTTCCATAAACCACCCGAAGGGCTTCCTATCCAAAAAGTATTGTTATCGGTTGGGTGAAAAGCAACACAATTAATCCTTCCCAAACCTGCATATCCTCCATCTGAAGCAGACGGACCCAAGGATACCCAGTTACCTAAAGAACTTTTCGATCTGGATTTTACAGCCGTATTAAATATTTTATCAGCTAAAGCACCTTCAGGTAATTTACCGGTGGTTGGATTTATGCGGGATTCCCAAAACCATTCCCACCTTTTAAATTGTTTCCAACCAGGTATTTTCTTTGATTGTCCGTTTACAGTGGACTTCCCTTTAACAACTGCCATGGGTTGATAATAATCGTTGAAGACTTTTGTTACATCATCAAAGGTTACTTCATTTTTTTGAACTTTATCCATTGGAAGATTTTTTACCCACTCCTGTCCAAAAACAACCTGGGTAAATATTATACTGACAAGCAACAAAAGATTCTTCACGGTATCTGATTTTTAGTAATTAATAAACTGACCAAAGTCGAAATTTTCGAATTCCCAATCACACCATTTTCATGATGTGAAACATTAAATTATAATTTGTATTAATCCACTTATATAAATATTTTTCAGAAAGCTAAAAATAAAGCTATAAGTTATAAAGATTTAAACAAGCAACACGCTTTTATTTGATAAATTTTGAGAGAAAATTGACATTTCATACGAAAAATAATTGAGCTAAAATGAAAATTACAATTCAACTAATACAATTGTTCCTGTTTATTGTAATAGGAGCACAGGCACAAGACAAATCCGACTGGATGGGAGGCGTTCCTGAAGGGTGCACCAGTATTACAGTGGGGAAAAGTGCATCGACCGATGGATCGGTAATGACCTCACATACCGATGACAGCCACCGAACCCGATCATGGATGGATATTGTTCCGGCAAAAGACCATAAAAAAAATGAAACTGAAACCATGTATAAGCGTGTGGCATTCGATTCACTTGCTATGCCAAGCTACAAACACAATCCAATTGGTGAAATTCCACAGGTAGCCCATACCTATGCTTTTTTAAACACAGCTTATCCATGCATGAATGAAAAGCAATTGGGTATTGGAGAATCCACTTTTGGCGGCCGTGAGGAATTACAATCGGACAACGGTTTGATAGATTGCCAGCGGTTGTGCCAGCTTATGCTCGAACGTTGTACCACAGCCCGTGATGCCATTAAAATGGCCGGCGAACTAACCAAAAAATACGGCTGGATGGATTATGGAGAATGTTTAACTATAGCCGATAAAAAAGAAGTATGGCATTTTGAAATTGTTGGACCAGGTAAGGGTAAAACCGGTTCTGTTTGGGCAGCACAGCGCGTTCCTGATGATCAGGTGGCTGTTAATGCCAATGCAAGTACCATTAAAGAAATCGATTTGCAAAACCCGGATTATTTTTTGGCCTCTGAAAATGTTTTTGATGTGGCTAAAGAAAATAAATGGTGGGATGGAAAAACCCCTTTTAAATTTTGCTATGCCTATGCACCCAAAAGCCGTGAATCGGTTGCCGCCCGAAGAAGAGAATGGCGTGTGTTTGATCTACTGGCCCCATCCTTAAAATTAAGTCCTGATGATAAAGACTATCCTTTCTCGGTGAAACCTGACAAGAAAGTAACTTTGAATGATATGGTCAGGGTTTTTAAAGATTACTATGAAGGCACTCCTTACGACATGACTCGTAATACAACCACCACTGATAAAGATGGAAGAACTGTGATTTCACCCTTGGCAAATCCTTTTATGCCTTACGATCAGCTTGCCATTGAAAATGTTTCGGGAGGATGGTATCATACTGATGCAAAAACCGGTAAGGTTGACTTTCTGGGCGAACGAACCATTGCCCGCTGGTATACCATGTACGGCACTATAATTCAATTGCGCGACTGGCTGCCCGATGAAATTGGAGGAGTAACATGGCTGGCCCAGGATAACATCGCAACTTCGGTTTATGTTCCGGTTTATGCCGGAGCCCATGATTTAGCCATACCATATAAGACCCCAGGAAGAGTAAATGGTTTTACCAGGCAATCAGCCTGGTGGGCATTTAACCGGTTAGGAACTTTAGCTGCACAGCGCTGGGGTGATGCACGCTATTTTGTTGGGAATGAGCTTGATCCTATTCAACAGGAGTTGTTTGCCAAACAGGCAGATTTTGAAAAGCAGGCGTTAGATTTACAATCTATTGAAAAACGTTGCCAATTTGTTACCAATTATACAATAAAATGGGGTAATTTTGTTGTAGATAAAGCATGGCAACTTGGCGATGACTTTTGGACAAAATTTGATGAAAAGTTCTGATAAACCCTGAAACATCGAAAATTATTAAAATACAGCAATTTAAAATTTTAACGTATGAAAGTTACAGTTATAGGAGCAGGAAATGTTGGAGCTACCTGCGCAAACGAAATCATCAACAAAGACTTAGTTAACGAGTTAGTACTGGTTGACATCAACGAAGGTATGGTACAGGGTAAAGCCCTTGACTTATGGCAAACTTCTTCAATTTTGCAATTTGATACCCGGGTGAAAGGAGTTGTTGATGACTATGAGGCAACCGCCGGATCAGACATTATCGTAATTACCTCAGGAATGCCCCGTAAACCAGGCATGAGCCGCGATGATCTGATTTCAGTAAATGCCAATATTGTAAAATCAGTGACAAATCAAGCCATTGTACATTCACCACAGGCTAAAATCATTGTAGTATCGAACCCACTTGACGTGATGACTTATGCAGCATATCTTGGTGCCAACGAAGTTGTTCCAAAACGTTCAAGCGAAATTTTTGGTATGGCCGGTATCCTGGATACAGCCCGCTACAAAGCCTTCCTGGCCGAAGCCATGAACATTTCGCCAAAAAGCATCCATGCCATTTTGATGGGTGGTCACGGAGATACCATGGTTCCGCTACCTCGCTACACTACTGTGGCATCAATTCCGGTTCGCGAATTTATTGACGAACCTACACTACAGGCTATCATCGACAGAACAAAAACCGGTGGTGGTGAAATAGTTAAACTTATGGGAACTTCTGCCTGGTATGCTCCCGGAGCTGCTGCTGCCCAAATGGTTGAAGCTATTATTAAAGATTCAAGAAGAATATTCCCCGTTTGCGCCAGCCTGAATGGTGAATATGGATTGGAAGATATCTACCTTGGAGTACCTGTAATTTTAGGCAAAAATGGTATCGAAAAAGTAGTTGAACTAGAACTTGATGGTGATGAGAAAAAATTACTTTACAAATCAGCTAAGGCTGTTAAAGAAGTAATGGCTGTTCTGGATGACATGAACTTGTTTGAACAAAAATTTGGAAGAAAAAATCCTGTTCCTGAAGTTTAAGTTTAATCATTAAATAAAATATATAAAAGGGGCGCACAAACGCCTCTTTTATTTTGTATTATTTTGGTGTCCAAATTATAATCCAATGTTAACCTTTCAGAACTCTCTAAATATGCCTAACACCTATACACAAATCCATATCCAGGCAATTTTTGCAGTGCAAAACCGGGTTTCTCTAATCACAGACACATGGAAGAAACGCCTCTACCAATATATTACCGGAATCATCCAAAATCATGGGCATAAACTCCTGGCTATTAACGGCATTTCTGACCATGTACACATTCTTTTTGGTATGCGGCCAACACAATCATTATCCGATTGAACCGGCTAGTAAACAAATCTTATAAATCAACCATTCACGTAATTAAGATGAAAACAAACATTCCTATTGAAATTATTGAACTTGAGGATGCCAGTTACCATTTGATGATTGAGGCAAAATTTAACCATAAACTTTCCGGCAATTTAATTATCGATACCGGAGCTTCAAAAACCGTTTTCGACCAGAATTTTGTTGAAACCTTTGCATTAAATATCGAAGAAATTGAAAATCAGGATTCATCAGGTATTAATGCCATGATAACCAACGCACACATTGGTATTATTGACCATTTTCAGGTAGGCAAATTAAAAGTTGAAAATTACCAGGTGCTGCTACTTGATTTATCGCACATTAACCACATTTACAAAAAATATAGCAAGAAAAAAATTGCAGGTCTTATAGGAAGTGATTTTTTAGTCGACCATAAGGCTGTTATAAATTATGGCACAAAAAAACTGACACTTGAGATCGAACCACTCCCAAAAAGTTGAAATTTAAATAATCATTAAAACACATAAATTTCAGTTTCTTTTTATAATTTCGACCCCTTAAGGATGGTATCCTATGCTAGAAGCAGATAACATAATTGGCTGAAGGTATTATATTTATTAAGGTTTTGAATTGGAAATGCGGAATGATGGAATTATATAATTATTGCTAATAAGATTTTCCAGTTTTCCAAATAGAAATTTAGTTTAATTTTGCCACGGTTCAATTATACCACAATCGTATTAAACAGAACTAATGCAGAAAAATATCGATATAAAATGGCAAAAAAATTAGAGCGCAATTTTGTTACTCCAAATCTGGTAATTGAATCCTTTAAAGATGTAAAACCTTACTTTGACGATTTAAAGGAACGTCCATTAACCTACCAAAAGGAAATATGGCAATGGCTGCTCGACCGAAGTGAACTTGAGAGTATTCTTGGTGAAGATTTGGCCTGGCGATATATTAAAATGAACTGTAATACTGCCGATACAGCTCTGGCTGAAAGATTCAACAAGTTTGTTACTGAAATAGAACCGGAAATTTCCGTCGTTTCGAACCTGCTCGATAAAAAGTTTTATACCGATGAAATTTTATCGAAGGTAGACAATACCAAATTATTTACCATTATCAGGGAACTGCGCAAAGATATTGAACTATTCAGGGAAGAGAATGTTCCGCTTGAGGCTAAAATGCAGCAAATGGAACAGGAATATGGCATTATTTCATCAAAAATGCTTATCCATTATCATAACAATGAAATTACACTGCAACAAGCAGCCAATTATTTGAAAGATACGAATCGTAAAGTTCGTGAAGAGGTTTACACTTTAATCAATAACCGTCGCCTGGAGGACCGTGACAAACTAAATCATTTACTAACCGATTTAATCAGCATTCGTCACAAAATAGCGCTAAATGCCGGGTTTGATAATTATCGCGATTTCAAATTTAAAAGCCTTAGCCGATTTGATTATGGCGTTCAGGAATGCAAGGAATTTCATGAATCAATAAAAGAAACTGTAAAGCCCCTTATTGATGAATTGCATAGTAAACGCAAACAAAAGCTTGGTCTTGATACCCTAAGACCCTGGGATCTGGATGTTGATGAAGATAACCGGCTACCCTTAAAACCTTTCGAAAAAACTGAGGAGCTGATCAGAAAAACAACCTTTGTGTTCCGCGATTTAGAGCTGGAATTCGGAGTGTATCTGAACGAGATGAAAAACATGGGTTTTCTTGACCTCGATTCGCGAAAAAACAAAGCACCCGGCGGATTCAATTATCCTTTACACGAAAGCAATGTACCTTTCATTTTCATGAATGCTACCGGAAATTTACGCGATGTAATTACCATGTTACACGAGGGAGGGCATGCTGTTCATGCTTATTTGTGTGCTAACCAGGAATTGGTAAACTTTAAAGAAACTCCGGCAGAAATTGCTGAACTTGCTTCCATGAGTATGGAACTAATTACTATGGATTACTGGGATCATTTTTTTGATAATCCTAAAGATTTAAACCGCGCCAAACGCACTCATCTTGAAGATGTTCTGACAATACTTCCCTGGGTAGCCACTATTGACAAGTTCCAGCACTATCTGTATGAAAATTCAAATCATACCATAGCGGAACGAACCAAAGCCTGGTTAGATATTGCTTCCGAATTAGGCAGCGATGTGGTAGATTACTCCGGATTTGAAAATTTTAAGGAAAATCAATGGCAGAAACAACTTCACATTTTTGAAGTCCCTTTTTATTATATTGAATACGGTTTTGCCCAGCTTGGAGCAATTGCAGTATGGAAAAACTTTAAGGAAAATAAAAAAGAAGCCATCAAAAATTTTAAAGCTGCTCTTGCTATGGGTTATACTTCACCCATCCCTCACGTATATAAACAAGCAGGAATTGAATTCAATTTCAGCAAAGAGTACATTCAGGAATTAATGGATTTTGTAAAACAGGAACTGGCAGCATTATAAAATTCCGCGTGCCTTTATTTTAAGATATTCGTTTACCACATTGGGTGTTAATTGCTCGGGTGTTGTTAAAAGTGTGAGTATTCCACGCATTTGCAATTCTCTTTCAATTAGTGATTTATCATAGATCATTTTTTCTGCTATAGTCTGTATATAAATATCTTCAGTGGTTTCAGGCTTGCTTTCGGTGAGTTTGTACATCTCGGTATTTTTAAAAAAAATCACCAAAACCACGTGGTTTTTTGCCAGACCTGTCAAAAATCCCAACTGCTTTTTTAACGAAACCACACTTTCAAAATTGGTATATATAAGCAGCAGACTGCGTTGCGTTATATTCCTTTTTACGCTTGCATATAAAAGTTCAAAGTTAGGTTCATCAAAATTAGTACGCTGGCTGTAGAGTAGTTCCATAATGTACTGCATCTGAACAGGTCGGTTACTCGCATGTAAAAAGGAATCAATTTCCTTTGAAAAGGTTATTAAACCAGCTTTATCAGATTTCAGAAGCGCAATATTGGAAAATACAAGTGACGCATTTATGGAATAATCCAGCAATGTCATTCCTTCAAACGGGCTTTGCATATTCCGCCCCATATCAATAATAGAAATTACCGGTTGTGATTTTTCCTCCATAAACTGGTTAACCATAAGATCGGCTTTACGGGCCGTGGCTTTCCAATTAATCGTTCGATAATCGTCGCCGGTAATATAGTTTCTGATCTGGTCGAACTCGGAATGATGACCAACTTTCCTGATGGGTTTAATACCCGCATCAACCAACCTGTTTGAAATTGCCATTAACTGATATTTATGCATCTGCATGTAGCTGGGATAAACCGGTACAGTAGCCTGCTGGTCAAATACAAATCGTTTAACAATTAGTTCAAGTGGTGTTGAAACATAAACCAATAACCTTCCAAATTTGTATTCACCACGTTTCAGTGGCTTTAGCGTATAACTGATTTCATCACACTGACCCGGTATTAGCCTAAGAACTTTCAAAAAATCACGAACCTGGAATTGTATGGGTATTTCATCAATAATACTGTACTTATTAGTAAGTAGCGCATGGTTGCTTAATTCGATTTTAATCTGGTTAATATCACCGTTTGATAATCGTGGTGGAACAATTCTTTTTGCAAAAACCTTAAGATTTTGTTTGATCAATAAAAGATAATCCACCAAAATAGCAGATAAAAAAAGTACAAAAATAATACGTGCAACCATAAACCACGAGTGTACTATGAATCCCAGTACAAAAAGAATTGCAATACCAAGCATCACAAAATAAAACCGATTTGTAAAACCTGTATTACGAACAACTATCCTGATATTTTTTGCTATTCCGGCCAACTCCAAAATGGTTTTAACGGGGTACTTCAATGCTGTCAATAATCTTTTTAATCTCGTCGCCCGGTTTTGAACCTTCCATTTCTTTTTCAGGCGTAAGAATAACCCGGTGATTTAATACCGGAATTGCCATGAGTTTTATATCATCGGGGGTAATAAAATCGCGGCCATTCAGCAGGGCATAAGCTTTTGAACAATTTAGCAAGGCCAGAGAAGCCCTGGGTGAGGCTCCCAAATAAATGGCACTTGAATTCCTTGTTTTTTGAATTACAGATGCAATGTAACCCAGCAACTTTTCCTCAACCACTACATGATGCACCAACTTTTGGAATGCTTTTATTTCATTAATATCAATGATTTTTTGAACGGCCTCAATTTCAAGTAATTCCTTTCGTTCGTGAGCACGGCGCAATATTTCGGTCTCTTCATCAAGGTTTGGGTAGCCCATCTCAATTTTCATAATAAAACGATCAATCTGAGCCTCAGGCAAACGGTATGTTCCTTCGTGTTCAACCGGGTTTTGTGTGGCCAACACTAAAAATAATGCATCCATTTTGTGGGTAGTACCATCAACCGTAATTTGACGCTCTTCCATGGCTTCAAATAATGCAGACTGTGTTTTGGCTGGCGACCGGTTTATTTCGTCTATGAGTACCAGGTTTGAAAAAACCGGCCCCGATTTAAATTCAAATTCAGCCTTGCCAGCATTAAAAACTGTGGTTCCAATTACATCCGATGGCATTAAATCGGGCGTAAACTGAATCCGTGAAAACCCGGCGTTTATTGTTGTTGCTATTAATTTGGCCAGCAAAGTTTTTGCAATGCCGGGTACACCTTCGATTAGAACGTGCCCATTGGCAAGCAATGCAGTAAGAACATAATCGATAACCTCATCCTGACCCACAATTACTGAACTTATTTGTTTTTTTATAAGTTGAATTTTATCTGCAAATTCCGTTAAATCAGTCCGGTTATCAAACATTTCAAGGTTTTCCATACAAATTAATTTTTACATTTTTCATAAAACTGGTTTACCAGTCCCACAAAACGGGTTAGTTCTATATCACTTATTTTGGGTTGTTTTACAATCCAATTATAGGTTTTAAAAAGGTAGCTGATTTCATCAAATTGATTTCCGGTTTTTTGAGCCACCTGGCTATAAAATTCCTCACCTTCTAAATCTTTTGAAATAAAGTAGTTACCATAAATAAAAGCCAGCATATGTTGCATCTTCTTTTTTACCAGGTCAATATGATCACTATTCTGAAAATATAACTGTCCCAGCGTTTTTGTAAATTCCAGGGATGTATTTTGAGGCGGCACTAAAACAGGAATCTTACGCTGCTTTCGCCGACTTCCAAAAAGCAGGTATATTGACATAGCTGCAAGCAAAATATACCAGGCCCAGCGTAAAGCAGGCGATTTTAGAATAAATCTAACCATAGAAGTATCTGTAATATTTTTATTCGGTTTATAATATGCATCCCAAACGGTAGGCAAATCAGGCAAATAATTTAATGCAATTTGAGAATACGGATTAAGCTCTTTTTTCAAAAAATGATAATTGGCAAAAAGCAAAGGTTGTGTGTTTAAAAATATGGCACCTTTACCCAGTTCAATTTTTATAAAATTCGCCTTTCCATTTTCAGTAGTGCCCAGGGTTTCAAAATTGTTAGTATCACTATCAAAACTAAGGTAATTGTAACTTCGGTTTACTTCAAATTTTTTATTGATGCCTTCATTATTTCGTATCAAAATCTTCGAGGTATCCTTATCAAGTATCCCTGAAATTCTGAAATTAGAATTTATATGGATTTTGAGCGTATCGAATAATTCACGGTTAAAATGAAATGCCGAAACAAAAATATTATTTCCACTATACGCCAGATCAAGTATAGTTCGAACATCCAGAGCATCGGGATTAAAATTATATGTAATTACCAGATAATTTTTTATTACAGAATCCTTCAGCATCCCCACATTGTAAAAAGGTAAATTACTGGTAGTTAATTCACGGCCAAAAAAATTATCGAGTAAACCATACATTGCACTACAACCATAGGGCTTGTTACTTTTTGCCGTAAAATCGGGAGTAAAATCTGCTTCCTGAGGACCAAAAATTTCCATCCCAAATAACAGCATAATGGAAAGGATCAGAAACATTATATATTTACGTTCCTTTTTATTCATTTACAGCTAATTCGTTATGAAATTTAGTATAAACTCGGGCTATTTGTTCGTACACCCTGGCATCAACCAGAAACTCACCATACCAAATATGCTCATAGATTGTTGACAAGTGGCTGAAACTTCCAGCCCTGCCTTTATCTTTTATCTCCCTTAAAAAATCAGTATTGGTTTTGTTCTCTTTCCAGACAATCCATTGAAATTTATGTAATTCCTTTATAGTTTTAAAATGCCATAATCTCACGGCCTCGCGGAAATCTCCATCTTGTTCAGCTTTTTCAAGCAGGGGACTATAATCGAATTCCACCGGGTTGTCGACAAATGCAAAACTAGTTGATATTGGAGTTGTCTCCCTCGACCACATACTTTGAAAATTTGCTTTAACCATGAGCATAATTATCAAAGCAATTACTCCGGCAACAATTATATACCTGAAGGCTTTTGCCCCCGATGTATTTTGAAAAATCTTTTGTAAAAAACGCCCCACATACCATCTTAGTCGTTGCCATATGCTCACGGGTGGCTTAGAAGGTATTTTATAGGTATACTTTTTTAATTGCTGTAAACTATCAATTTCGTGCGAATTAAAAGTACGCCCGGCTACAGGTCTAATCCCATCGGGTTGAGAATAAACCGGTAAAATAACCAGCATATAGAAAATAAAAATTAAATATTTTAACCAACCGGGCATGAAAACTATTCTGTTAGGATTTCCGATTCAGGCAAAATTTCATCAATCCGCCTTTGCAAACCAGGTTTGTCTTTCTTTTCCAACAGATTGTAGTACTGAAAGGTCAGTGCAATAATGGGAATATTGTTTACAATAATCTGCCCGACAAAAGTTAATGCATAGGTGAAAATCATCACTCCCATCGATAATTCAGGAGTACCGCCTTTTGCCGAAGTAATTCCAATAAAAATCAAATAAACATATTGCGGAATTGCGAAAGCCATTCCAATAATGCTCACTATCAACGAAATAACAAAGTAAATCAGGAATGTCCACCACCAATTGCCATTTACCAAAAAGAAAGCCCGTTTTAAAGATTCACCAATGGTACCACCTTCCAAAACCCTTACAGGAAAAGCAAAATAAACAACAATGGAAGCATAAAAGAGCGGCAGAAAGAAAAAGACTATTAACCATGGAGTCACTTTTGCAAACAGTACCATAAGAAATATAAAACCAATCATAATGCCCACTATAGATACAGTAAGTCCTAAAATCAGGCCCAACGATTTTCTGGCTTTCTCCCAGATCCGGGCCATATCCATGTTTTCAGGTCCGTAGGTCTGATAATCTCTGAATATCTCAAGAATAATAGCCGGCATCAAAGAAAAAATTATTACTGCCAGTATAACTATAATGATAATGGCAATGATTTGATTCGAGTAAGAAACGGCTGATTGATTAAACAATTGCGCCATTGAAGAATGTTGGTTTAATCCCAATAGCGCCCCAACAATAATGGCAAATGGAACCAGGTAATACAAAACAGATTTTAATAATATATTATAATTCTGTTTAATAAATAACAGTGTGACATTAATAATCTCACCAAAATCGCGCTCTTTTATAAATTCAATTTTTTCCTTTTGCATATCTATTCAATTTTTCATGAACTTTAATGGGATATAAGATAAAATACCAGATTATAAAAACTAATGAAATACCAATAATTGAAGTACTCAAAAAGGCTGGCATCTCAGTGTGACGGGTTACAAATCCCTCTAAAAAACCGGCTGTAATAAAAACCGGCACCAAACCTATGCCTATTTTAAGCCCTTTTCGGATACCCTGCCTGAATGATCTCATCCGACTGTAAGTCCCAGGAAACAATAAGCTGTTACCCAGAACAAAACCAGCAGAAGCGGCCATAATAATTGCTGAAATTTCAAGAGTGCCATGAATCCAGATAACCTTAGCCGATTGCAAAAACAAATGGTGTTGGGCAAAAAATGCCTGAAAAGTACCCAGCATAATACCATTCTTAAAAATGACAAATCCGGTACCAACAGCAGTAAAAATGCCCATAAGAAAAGCCATAAAGGCTACCTTTATATTGTTCATTGTAATTCCAAGGAACATTAAAGTTTCATTCGTTGATTTATAAACAGCCATCGGGTCACCTTTTGCAATATTGTCGATTGTCATATTCACATAACTATCACCCATTATCAACCTTGAAAAAGTAGTGTCGTTGGCTTGCGAAATCCATCCAATAGCAACGGACAACATAAAAACTAAAAAAGCATAAAGCAACTGTACTCTTGTTTCATACATAACTAACGGGAGCTCAGTTACCCAGAATTCACGAATCCTGCTTTTCTTCTCCTTCCTGGTGCGATATATATTTTGATGGAGCTTTAACGCTAAGCCGTTAAGATATCCGGTAATATCAGAATTTGGGTAATAGGTTTTAGCATACGCCAGATCATCAGTCAATTGAATAAATAAATTAGCCAAATCCTCGGGATTTTGACTCCCCAAACGGGTCATTTCCTCATCAAGTTTTTTCCATCTTGATATATTTCTGTTTATAAAGGTTATCTCTTTCAATATATACCGGCTAGTTTTATAAAACCAAAGATAAAAAAAATTGAATATCATCAAAGCCGGACACTTCAATACCAAATCAATTTTACTACTGCACAAAACCCAAATTAGTTTTATTTAGAATTTTATCAATTTTGGTATATTTAGGCAAGTTTTAAAACCCCAAAAATTAAACAATGGAAAATTTTGGAATACAAACCACACAAAATGTACAGTTGAACTACCGTATGGCCAGCATTGGCGAGAGAATTCTGGCTTATTTTATTGACATGTTTATTATTGCTGTTATAGAATTGTTTTTATTTGGATTATTAAGAGTTGATGGCATTTCAGGCCCAACCATGTATATTGTGATATCAATACCGTTTTTATTTTACCATCTCATTTTTGAAAATGTAATGAATGGGCAGAGTTTGGGTAAAAAGGCCATGCAAATAAAAGTTATAGCCCTCGATGGCTCACCGGTAACTTTTGGAAAATACCTGATAAGGTGGGTATTACGATTAATGGACATTGGTTTAAGCGGGGGTTTTTTTGCGGTAATAACCATAATTGCCTCTAAAAAAGGGCAGCGAATTGGAGACCTTGCAGCCGGGACATCTTTAATTAGTACAAAAGAAAAAACCAAATTTGATGAATCTGTATTTGTAAACCTTCCCGATGATTATAAAGTAACTTTCCCCCAGGCGGCCGATCTGGAATATAAACATTTGAAAACATTGATAGATGTTATCAAATTTTATAAAGAGAATCCGGAAAAGAAAGAAGCTATATTAATGGTATACAAAACCCGTAAAAACCTTGAAACCCGTTTTGGAATATCTACTGAACAAAAACCCGTCGATTTAATTGAAACCGTTATCAAGGACTTTAATGCATTAATAAAAACTAAAGAAAATTGACATTTACCTAAACAATTTCCTTTTTTTTTTGTATCTTTTTTTGATAGTTACTCATGTATGAGTAATAGATGAAGAGTATAAACAATGGCTTTTGAAAATTTTTGAAAATTTTCATAAGTTTGCCAGACTAATAGGGCAAGAAAATGGGAAAATTTAAGCAAGTTAAACTTAAAGGTGTTAACGACATCATTGAGGTTAATGAAGACGGTACTATATTAAAGTACCAGGGAAAAGAAGTTAACCAGCATGTTATCAAAACTTCAAAGCATAATGCTGGTTATAAGGCAGTTAGTATTAACGGTAAAAGCTTTTATGTGCACCGCATTGTAGCGGAAGCTTATGTGCACAATGACAGGCCAATTGCCAATAAATACGTATTGCACCTAAACAATGATGTTTCAAACAACCACTACACCAACTTAAAATGGGGTACAGGTAAAGATTTGTATGCTAAAAACCGTCAGGTGATTGATGATGGCGGAATTAAGTATCGTGGTAGTTCAACCATTAGTTATGAAGAAGCATTAAAAATTGCTAAAAGACTTGACAATGGTGAGTTTGCCAAGGACATTTGCGTTGAGTACGGCGTTTCGGAAATGTCGATTGCCAGGATCAGGAAACGCTATTGCAAACAGAAAAATGCATCGCCTCGGTACAATCACGAGGTTAAAACGATGGTTTACAAGTTGTCAAAAAAATACACGGCTCCTGAAATAGCCAATATTACTGGATTAACCTATCACACAGTATATCGTTGGCTGAAAAAAACAGAGGATTCTGATGAAAAGCCTGTTTTTTATTATTAACCTGATTCGATAAAAATAGTTAGTACAGGTTATTAATGGTCGAATTTTTTGGCTTCCTGCCAGATTTTTTCCATTTCGATTAAAGGCATGGATTTTAAATCGATGCCTTGCTTAATGGTTTTCTCTTCCAGGTAGTTAAACCTTTTAATGAATTTAAGGTTCGTTCGTTCCAGTGCATTTTCCGGGTTTATTCCATAAAGCCGGGCTGCATTTATTATGCTAAAAAATAAATCACCGAACTCGAGTTCTGCTTCGGCTGATTCAGGATCCTTATGTAATTCCTCCTTCAGTTCTGAAATTTCTTCGGCCACCTTATCCCAAACCTGTTCACGCTCGTCCCAGTCAAACCCAACGCCTCGGACTTTATCCTGAATCCGGTAAGCTTTTATCAACGCTGGTAACGAACGGGGTACGCCCTCAAGAACCGAACGGTTACCTCCCTTTTCTTTAAGTTTCAGTTGTTCCCAGTTTTCTTCCACATCACGAGCCGTTGAAACTTTTGTATCACCAAAAATGTGTGGGTGCCGGTATCGCAATTTTTCGTTTATATTTTCAAGTACATCAGAAATATCAAAAGCATTTTTTTCCGATCCTATTTTTGAGTAAAACACTATATGCAACATTAAATCGCCAAGTTCTTTCTTTATTTCTTCCAAATTGTTATCAATAATTGAATCAGAAAGTTCGTATGTTTCTTCAATAGTCAATGTTCGTAGGCTTTCCAGTGTCTGCTTTTTATCCCATGGGCATTTGTCCCGCAATTCATCCATAATTTCAAGCAGCGTGGCAAAGTTATTTTTGTGTTTTTCAATCATTTCTAAAAATTATATGTTTAGGAAAAACAAATGTGTTTTCGTTTAAAATATCCAAAGTTATTTGTTATCAAATTCTTCATAAAATAAAAAATGGAATCAATGGTTCACAACACTTTATTTCATTAATCTTAAGGCATATGAAAATCCTTTTTCCATTAGTTACCTAATAGCCCTCAATAATAATATCTTGAGGTAAACCGACTCTCATAAAATACCTAGCAAAAGCCTGTGATAAATGTTCACGATATGGGGGAAGAAGTCTTTGCCTTGAATCTAGGCTCTTAGCAATTTCTCTTAAACTACCAATTTGAATTCCATAAACATTGCGAAAGTCAACAACTATGTAATCTCTTATATTATTATCTTCAGATTTATTTAGAAGGTGATAACCCGGAAGAAAACCTCTCTTTAAATTTTCTATATTTTTTTTTACTGCTTTCTTGGACTGTTCATTTTCTGGCAAACTTTCAATAAATGTCTTCAAAGAAAAATATGGACAGACAAGAACAATCTGTATCTTATTGTTGGTAAGGTCACAGGATTGAGATAAAATTATTGAATCAATAAGCTTAATCTCTATTTCGGGTTCTTCTCCTACAGCGATTCTCGATGGAGGCACAACAATTGGACAATCAGGAATTATATCGCCCTGTTCAATTTCAGCTGATTGATTAACCTGATTATACCATACAAATTCCATATTATCTCAATCAATTACTATATATGGTCTATATTTAGTTACGGTTTTAATTTTACTTTTAAGTTTAATCGTATTACTAAAATCAACAGTTGCTACTAAATCAAATTCACTAAAATCACGTTCTTCCCAAGTTGAGGTATTTGGTGATTCTAAACCTGCTAAACTTAAATTTGTAGAATAAATATTTTCCTTCTTCCAATTGGAAAAAAGAAAATCTTCTGGAACAATATAATATGCATTATTTAAACATGTGCTTGACATATTACTCTCAAAATACACTTCATGTTTAATTTGGGTAATTATGCAATTATCAACATCAATTGAAGGAGGAATTATCAAGAGCATATTTTTCTATTTAAAAGATTCATATAATTTACCAGCAGTTAATGACTTAAACATATTACTACCTAATTCGTGTGCGCTATCTAACCAATACTTAAGCTTGTCAGTATTATATTTTTCTTTTTTCCCATAAATCTTTGTTTGTAAGACTAATCCATCCCTTTCATTATTAATCTTCCCATCACGTAAGTTTAAAGAAACTATATTTTCTTCAACTTTATAGTTGAATGTGAAATTTACATCTTGCATTACAGAATCAGTACCATTCATAAAATTGTCTTTCAAGCTTAATTGAAGGTTTGAATTAATAAAAAACAAAGGAGTTTCTTTACTTTTGTCATATTCCAAGAAGTCAATATAAGTTAATGCTGGTGACATATCAAGGCCTGAATATCTCGGATATATTTCATATAATACATTGAGAACTTCATTTGATTCATTTCTAAATTGTTCCCAGTAATATTTATCATCAATCGTATTAACTGAAATTAATCCAGGTCCTATCTGAACCAATGGATAGCTTCCTTGTTTTTCTCTAAATCTAAAAACTGGATTACCTTTTACAATTTCCAACGGAACATCCGGAGGTATTAAATTTTCTCTATGAGAATACTTAGATTTAAGATTTGTATATAAATCACCGTGCAAATATTGGAAATCTACAATATCATTTTTAGTTGTAATATCCCATTTTATTTCGAAAATAACCTCCATTAGTGGAGCATTCGGCAATTTACTCATAATTCAAATTAAAAATTATATACAAATGTATTTATTAATTGGAGACGAAACTTCACTTTAAGGTTTATTTAACACTTAATTTGAAATAGATTTTTATCTTTAACTAATGGTCATGTTATAAATACTTCAAATAAATCCAAATTATTTAAACAAACAAGAGCTATACCAAAAACTTTACTATATATTCTCAACTGTCCAGGCAGTAAATGGTGCCTCACCCCAACCTGTGAGTTTCTCCTTAAATTCAATATTAATATCCGATTTCCGGAATTTATTTAGGGCTCCTTGAGTATGCCAAATAGTATAAATATGATACTGATATTTTTCATCTAAATCAGCAAAACAATCCGCATGATGGCAGTTTTTAAAAGTTCTTACCTCGTTCAAAAATCCGGTTTTAAACTTGTTGAATGCATCAATACTTGTGGGTTTAATCTTAACTTTAACTATCCTCGTAATCATTTGAATTTTATTGTTACCGGTGAATTAATTTTAATGTCAATAAGTTCGGCAAAACGTGCATTACGCATGGCAATTTCAAGCAAGCCCAATGAATTGAAAAGGGCGAGCATCTCTCCCACTTCAACTTCCGAATATGCTTTGCAAAGCCTGTTTACACTGTATGTCTCACTTTTTACCGTTATTACAAAACTGCTTTTTTTACCAACCTGGTGAAATAGTTCTTCACTTATATTTGTTATAATATTTTGATATGAGTCAATATAAATAACATTTCCCGATATATCATGTTCATCAATAACAGGCATAAATTGAACATGCTTGTTCTGAGCCGGCATTTCTGACCCCAGATCTTCTATTTTCCCACCATTATACAGATGAATTGCAGCTTCTGCAAATACGGTTAATTCAGGGAAAGAACTTATTTTGATAGAGTCATGCTCTTCAATTTTAATGATTTTATCGGGTTTTTCAATAAACATAAGACTGAAAACCCCGTTGTCGGTACCTAAAAAATACTGATTTTTAATCTTAATACATATAGGAGGCTGTGATTCAGTGGGGTCACTGTTGATCCCGACAATATGAATCGTTCCTTCAGGATAAAAGGAAAAGGCATTTCTTAAAACAAACGCAGCCTGTGCATATTTAAAACTTTCAATTTTATTGGTAATCTCTATAACATTTACATCATCACACCGGCTATAAAGTAATCCTTTAATCGCACCCGTATAAAAATCGTCGTTATGCCAGTCGGTTGTAAGTGTTATTATGGACATAAAGTGAAAAAACTGCTATATATTAGACAAATGTAATGGAAATTTATTGAAATATTTATTTCTGATTTTATTCTGTTAAAATTGCCCGATCCGCAGCTAAAGTCTCTCGATCATCTTTCTAAAACATGTTTTGGTGTACTATAAAACTACTAAATTATAAAGAGATAAATATCTTGTGAAATCTATTTAAATATTAACTATATAACTGAAAGATTTGAGTAATTAATATTTTTTTTTGTACCTTGTACATGCTTGATTATTATTATTTTAAACCAATTTCAATGAAAAAAAAGCTTTTACGATACCGGAATTTTAAAACCCTGAAAAAGCTTGTTTTTTTATTTGCTGTACTTTTTTTTCAAACATCATGTATATCGTACTACAGAGCCAGAAGCCTTAAGGGGGAAAATCCGGAAAGAAATGAGAACTTAAATAAATTTAACGAACAAAATTACCAGTTTGTTTTGCATACAGGGGATGCAATGTGGGGCCTTGACGGAGTTAGGTTAAATGAAACCTCGATAAATGGTTATATTAAAGACCTTAGCGATAAAAGCGTTTATTATTACAATAAAATAGATGATAAAAAGTCGAGTGCCAGATACTCGGGCTTTGATCATTCGTACATCAATCAGATACACATTTATGCAAATAAATTCAAATTAGATGATGGTAAGATTCAGATTGACCAGAATGATATTACGGGGATTAACATCTATAATAAAGACTATGGATTGACTATTGTTGCAGGCCTCGGAACTGCGGCTCTTACTACTATTGCTGCCATTTCAGTCAGCATTGCAATTTTATGTAATTGCCCGCACGTATACGCTTACGACGGAAATACGTACCACTATAACAACACCTTGTTTACCGGGGCTATATCACCTATAATTGAACGGTCAGATTATAAAATTATGCCGGATTATTTTCCCGATTCCCAAAACTATCAACTCATTATAAAAAACGAAGAAAACGAGCAGCAGTATATAAACCAGTTGGAATTGCTGTCGGTTCAACATGAAAATAATGAGCAAATATATGCCGATCAGGATGGAAATACTTATTCCGTTTCGAATCCGGAAAGTCCGGTTGTAGCTGTAAACGATTTAAATAAGTCAATTAAAGAATTAGTATCGTTTAATGATAATGATGCTTTTGAATTTGATGCAATAAGCCCCGAAAACTTTTCTGATGCTTATGCTACATTTGACATCGGTGAGGAAAAACACAACGCTAAAATAATTCTAAAAGTTAAAAATGCAGAATGGGGAGCCGTTGTTTATAATAAATTTTCAGAAAAGTTTGGCTGGTATCATAAAAGATGGGTGAAAAAAAACCAGAAAAAAACCCGGGCTGAGATGGAGAACAGCATTATGGAACAGGGTATACCTTTACTGGTATCTGTTAAAATTAACAATGAATGGATTGATATTGAGAAAATTGATCTAATAAGTGACATTGCCTATAATACCATAATAGTTCCGGTTCCGGAAAACCTGATAAAAAATAAACAACTCGAAGTAAGATTACGCTGTGCCTACCGGTTTTGGAAACTCGATTACCTTTCGATGGATTTCAGTCCGGCAAAGAACCTCGATATACAATATCTAAACCCTATTATGCCAGATGAGCCCGGTGAGAGTGAAACGATACAATGCGATGATACTAAATACCTTGAGCTTTCACAAAATGGAGATTCTGCCTTTATTGCATTTCAGGGCATAAATTACGATGCCACTAAAACAAGGACGCTGATTTTACACAGTAAAGGCTATTACGTTCCTGAATCAAAAATAAAAGGCAGGTTTAAACTGGCTGAACTAAAAAAATTCCAACAACCAGGAGCACTTTCCCTTTATTCAAAGAACCTTTATGATGAATATTTTAGTAATCTGGTTATCAAGTTTCCGTAAAATGAGGTACTGTTTATTCCTTCTGTTATTGATAACAGTTAAATCAGGTTTTTCACAGGACACCCTGATTTATAAAAACGGGAAAATAGAAAATGTTCATGTTCTAATGATTGATGATAACCTCGGATTTATTCTTACCCTCCAAAAGCAAGACACCTTGTGCATTAGTAAAACCGTTTTAAAAGAATATTATATCCATTCCGATATTAAACATGATATACCAGATAATTTACCCCGGCTGGCAAAAAAATCGCACGGAGAATTTACAAAAAATTATAGCTTTTTTGAACGCCCTGCAAAATACACTTATGGAAAGGTTGCCATTTCAACCAATCTTGCCGGATTTTTTGCCCATTCATACAATGGGAACACCAGGTTCTTTTCCAACAACAGAGCTTTAAGCCTGGAATCTGAATACTTTTTCAGTCATAAATTCTCAATTAAAATGCCTGTTACGTTCGGATTAAACCAACAGTCATTTCCAATTAATGAATCCTCCTATGACCTCTACTATTATGATCCTTACTCCGGTAATACTACACCCACATTGTACTTTATTTATAATAACCACATCGATTACACCTATAACTCTGATCATGGACGGGAACTGAAATTTCAAATTGGAATTTATCCCAAATTCTTTCCCTGGGGAGATACAAAAAATGCTTTTTATTTAGCACAGGGTTTTAATATTGGGATTGGCGATTACTATACCTTCGATTATCACCACCATTATAACAGGACCTCGTGGGTTGATCAATCCACCGGACAATTAATGCAATCATGGGAGTATATTTCAGGCACTAAAACTGGTGAGTCAAATCCTTCCATATTTTTTCGCTATGAGTTTTTGACCGGTATAAATTTCAATATCAGCAAATCAGTTTGTTTTGCCATGGAGACGGGTTTATCTTCAACTATGGGGAATCACGGTAAAGAAAAGGATAATTATTATCTAAAACTCAATAATAACGATTATTATCTTTATGCTTCGCTTGATTATGAAAGCCCACAAAAAAAAGTAATCGGTGTTTTCAGGGTATTCCTGGTTATCCGTTGGGACGATGCAAAAAAATAAATTGTTTTTCGAAATAAATTATTTCAGGAAACCCTGGATTTAAACTTAAAACACCCTTCGGCTTGCATTTTCCTTACATTTTCTTCAGAATTTTCAGCAAGTGCAAATGCAATTTTCTTCCTGCAAACGGGACATGGGTTTATAAAACCATCGGTATCAATCATAACATTGCCTTTGCCTGCACCGGCACACCCAACATTCCTGTGATTATAATTTGGAAATATAACCCGTGGAAAATCACGAAAAGCCTTGTCTTTATTCATCGAATGATAGAATTCATCCAAAAGATCAAAATCCTGCTTTGTTAACCGGACATCTTTCCCTGCATATTTCCCTACTGCCCTGGGCTCAATTAACCAAATAAACCCCACGCCCAACTTTTTTGTAAACTCGGCATATTTCAACAGGTTTTCTTTTGAAATAAATTGCTTCGTGGTACAAATAGCGGTACCAATACCCAACCCGGCCTTTCGGCAGCTTTCAATGGCCGCAGTTGCATATTCCATTGCTTTAGGGTGACCCCTGAAGGCATTATTTTCTTCTGTTCTGTAATCATCAATACTAATGGAAACACCCGTAAGCCCGGCTTGCTTTAATTGCAGCGCTTTTTCTTCAGTTAGGTTGTAACCTGAAGTGGTAATCCAAAAATCCGAAGTATATTCGGCATATTTTAATAACTCAATAAGGTCATCAAATCTGGTCATTGGCTCACCTCCGGTTAGTATGAAAATAGAGGCTCCAAGCTTTTGATATTTTGCCACTATTGCCTTTAAAGTATTCAATTCCAACACTTCCTTTTTGTTAATTTCATCCCACTCAAAACAGTGCTCACACTTCATTATGCATTTTTTGGTAATAGCCATAAAAACCAGGCGAACACTTTCTGTTTTTATCTCATTTTTAAGTACAACTTTGGATATCATCCATTTAAAATTTTCGTCGAACGATTTAGATGGCCATCCCGGTTGATGCATATCCCAGAAGTACCTGTTATTAAATTTAACAAGCTTACGTATAGATTGCCTGCTAACCAGCTTCTTTTTCCTCTTTACTATCACAAACAGGGCATTCATAATCTTTATAGGATTTTTTGTTAGTGAAAAAGCCACAAACATTACTCGTTCCCACATTCTATAAAGAATCCAACGAGCCTTTATACCTGAAATAATTGTTGTACTCACTATTATAATCTTATCCCGATTGAAAACGAAGGTAACCAAAGCCAATCATAAATCCTGGGCCCAATATCATCAGGATCGGCCGGATTTTTATAATCCGATTCAATACCAAACTCATACACAATCCGTACACTGGGATTTAAATATACCATTTGTTTGTAAATATAAATCTCGTATCCGATTTGTGGAGTAAGAAAAAAATTGGACATATCTGTCATTTCATTGGTAGCCGAATTGGTATGGGTAAAAGTTTCCCATCCAAAAAATACTCCAATATAAGGATTACTCTCAGTATTTAAAAAATATGGAATCCTGTACCTGATTACTGAGGCAATCTCAAAAGTTAATCTCAGCTCGTCAGCCTTCACAACATTTTTAAACATTTTTTCGTTGAGACCAACAGGCAGAGTAGATGCCATAGTATACAAGCCGGCATGTAAAGTTCGGTCATTATTGATACCATAAGTTCCCAAAAGACTCCACCCTTTCGCAATATACGAAGATGGCTCTGCCTCTAATCTAAAAGGCCGGTTGCTTGCCTGGGAAAAACACAGGGCTGTAAAGGCAATAAAAACAAAACCTGTACATATTATTCTGTTCATTTTTAGGGCTTTATACAAATTTAATCAAAATTTAGATACCTGGCTAAAGTCAATCAAAATATCTATAGTTTGTTCATAAAAATGGATACCTGATTATAACAATAACTGCCTTCACAAAGGCATTAAAATAATCCTGTTGTTGCTATAATATTATTATTTTTGCTGAGACAATAATGATGTTAATAATGCAATAAAAGACATAGTTAAAACAAATGACAGAGAAAATATTGCATATAGAGGCTATGGATCCTATTGAGCTTTTAGGAGTAAATAATGCCAAACTCGAAGTAATAAAAAAAGCATTTCCAAAAGTTCAAATTATATCCCGGGGACATGAACTGAAAATAATTGGTGAAGAACAGGATATCGCGGAATTTGAAGCGAAAATTATTGAAATCATCAATTTCTTTGACAAGTTTAACAGGCTTTCGGAGGACGATATTCTTCAAATCTTAAATTCGTCAAAAACAATTAACCAAATTCATGGAAATATTGACGACCTGATACTTTTTGGAAATCACGGAAAACCCATAAGGGCGTTGACAGAAAATCAAAAAAGACTGGTTAAAGAAAGTACCAAAAACGACCTGATTTTTGCCCTGGGGCCTGCCGGGTCAGGTAAAACATACACTGCAATCGCCCTGGCAGTTAGGGCACTTAGAAACCGCGAGGTAAAATCAATAATATTAAGCCGTCCGGCTGTTGAAGCGGGCGAACGACTGGGATTTTTACCCGGTGATTTAAAAGAGAAAATCGATCCTTACCTTCAGCCGCTCTACGATGCCCTGCATGATATGATCCCCAGAAAAAAACTTGAAGGCTACATTGAAGAAGGAATTGTACAAATTGCACCTCTTGCATTTATGCGGGGCAGAACGTTGGATAATGCCTTTGTGATACTGGACGAAGCACAAAATACAACATTATTGCAGATGAAAATGTTTTTAACCCGAATGGGCATGAATGCCAAATTTATTGTTACCGGTGATATAACCCAGGTTGATTTGCCGAAAGTTCAGGACAGCGGACTGGTAAAATCAATCAAAATATTAGATAAAATTGAAGGAATAAGCGTAGTTGAACTAAATGAAACTGACATCGTTCGGCACCGCTTAGTGAAGGCTATTGTTAAGGCGTACGAGAAATATTCAAACAATTAAACTGACCAATAAAAAACCAAACAGATGGAAAGAGCAATAGTAAAAACCGATTTTAATTTTCCAAACCAAAAAAGCGTTTATAAAGGTAAGGTTCGCGATGTATATAACATTAATGATGAATACCTTGTTATGGTGGTATCGGACCGCATTTCGGCTTTTGATGTAGTTTTACCCAAAGGGATTCCTTATAAAGGGCAGGTACTGAATCAGATAGCTGCTAAGTTTTTGGATGCCACAGCAGACATTGTACCCAACTGGAAACTGGCTACGCCCGATCCTAATGTTACTGTAGGAATTGCCTGTGAACCTTTCCCGGTTGAGATGATTGTTCGTGGATACCTTACAGGTAGCTCATGGCGCCTGTATAAAAACGGAGGACGTGAAATTTGTGGCCTCCCGTTGCCCGAAGGATTAAAGGAACACCAGGCCTTTCCTGAACCACTGTTAACCCCGTCGACCAAAGCCGAACAAGGTCTGCATGACGAAAATATTTCGCGCGATGAAATTATTAAGCAGGGGCTGGTATCGGAAGAGGATTATGCTTTGCTTGAAAAATATACTATGGACTTGTTCATACGAGGTAGCGAAATCGCCAAACAAATGGGCTTAATTCTGGTAGATACCAAATACGAGTTTGGTAAAAAAGACGGTAAAATTTACTTGATTGATGAAATTCATACTCCCGACTCATCCCGGTATTTTTATGCCGATGGCTATGCCGAGCGATTTGCCAAAGGCGAAAACCAAAAACAACTTTCGAAAGAATTTGTACGTGAATGGCTTATGGCAAACAATTTCCAGGGACGTACCGGCGATAAAATGCCTGAGTTGACCGATAGTTTTATCAATGAGGTTTCGGAACGATATATTGAACTTTATGAAAATATTACGGGCGATATATTCCAACGTGCAGATGTAAGTGCTGTGGCTTCACGTATTGAGAAAAATGTAAAAGATTATCTTAATACATTGTAATTAATCTATCACAACAGACCGACTAAAATTTTAAGATCCTTCACTCCATTTCAGTACGCTCAGGATGGCAGTTGGTTGTAAATTAAAAGAAGGGGATTGTTTGCCAGCGGCAAACAATCCCCCTCCTACCCAAAAAAATCACTAACTTAAGTCATTCCGAACAAAGTAAGGAATCTTCATAATTCCATCGAACCCCAAGGTATTTATTCCATAAATGTGGTATAGTTTTTAATGGCCAACACTGAATCAATTTTCACTATTAACTGTTTTGTAGTCTTATCCATCCCTAATTTACAGGCCTTTCCCGCAAAAATTTTTGCATCCTTAAACTTTTTGTTTACATAATGCAAAGACACATAGGTATCTATCCACATCCGGTTTTCTACGTGCTCAATTGTTTTTTATGACCACATTAAAGCGCTTTTTAGTAGCAAGGTATCATCAGAGAGCATGTAGATTCTCCATGACATAGCATTGAAATAAAGAAAAGAATAACAGACATCCACGGAGTAATAAATAATCCTCCGGTTATAATTACAACAAAAAACCTTACAGTACCAATAGTTCTGAAAAACTGCATATATTCCATAATGGGCCGTATTTCATCCTGTTTCTTATATCCTTCACGTAGCAGGTTTTTTATTTTGTTATTGTATCTGTTAATCCCTTCATTATTTGTACTATCAAATTGCATGAGCATTCATTCGCTCATTTTCTGCCTTAAGATTCACTTCCTGGTCAATTATTTCCTCATCATTCTGGTCGGGAGAAAGATCGCCTGATAATTCACGGTGTTCCCGGTCTTCAATTTGTTGTTTAATGTTTTTATAATTGGGGACCCGTTTTGAGAAATTCGTTTGTAAAATCAGCAAATAAATTCCGTGTACAATCACCAGACACAAAACAATATATATGTTTAACTCCATTTGCCGTACTAAAAGCACTATAGTAGCACCAGCAAGCAGAAGAATAAATATAAAAAGATAATGCCAAGCCGAGGATGAACGTGTTGCTGAGTTCCTGAGTAAATATAGGATTATGGAAGCTGAGTTTTTTAGTGAAGGTGACATAAACGATAATTTTAAGAGTGCATAAAATATTCGTTATTGAAATTTAAAAAGAAAATCGCTGGATAAAGAATTATAATGATTTACTATTCAGATATTTAATTAAACCCTCACCAACAGGGACTTTGGCGCTTCTCATTTTTTTTAATTAATTTATAATCAGGTATTGCACAATAATAAAATAGTTATACTTTTGCACACCGTTTTGAGAATGTCAGAACACTAGTTCTCTTAAAATGGTTGTGTTGTGAAGCCGATGTAGCTCAGTTGGCCAGAGCAGCTGATTTGTAATCAGCAGGCCGTGGGTTCGAATCCCTCCATCGGCTCAATTAGTTCTTATTTTATTGAAAATTATTCTTGGGGAGATACCAAAGTGGCCAACTGGGGCAGACTGTAAATCTGCTGACGTACGTCTTCGTAGGTTCGAATCCTGCTCTCCCCACTTCGTCCGCCGAAGCTTTAGCGTAGGCGGACACTGCCCGACTTCGCCAAGGTTTCGTCGGACAATGCGGGAGTAGCTCAGTTGATAGAGCATTAGCCTTCCAAGCTAAGGGCCGCGGGTTTGAATCCCGTCTCCCGCTCAATTTTTTCCTTTTTTAATTTTTAAATTAGCTATTCTAAATCTGTATCAGTTTATAAGTAATTCATTGAAATTTTGTCTTGATCTTTTGTTACTTTTCCATCAAGGGAAAAGTAAAGAGAATATTTCTTGTTTGTATGGATAAACTATTTGAATCCACCATTAATTTCAAGTGATCCGGGTTTCCCGATTGGTTAATTAGTCATTATAATGGAACACTGGGGGCATTCCAATTATGAAATTGGACCTTATGATTAAGTAATTAGCCATTATGAATGACCTATACGGGTATTACGATTGGATAAACCGCCAATTATCTGACCTTGTCCAAATCAAACAAAACCTTATAATCATTGGCGTAAATATCGTTATAAAAAATTACCTCATTATTATCTGTTGCACAGGTTTGATAGAGAATGAAAAGCGGAACAGGTCTCTTCAGATAAACTTTTATCGGATATCCTTTTCCCAGGTAATACGAAACAGGTTTATTATGCTGATCCACCGTATATAATAGTATCGAAGCCAGATTCATAGCGCTATTTACCCTCACACAACCATGACTTAACGCCCTGTTGTCGAGATTAAACAGACTTTTGCCGGGAGTATCATGCAAATAAATATTATATGGATTTGGAAACATGAATTTTACTTTTCCAAGTGCATTATCAGGACCACTTCTTTGATAAATTTTATAAGGAAAATTATCAGCAGTATACTTTGAGAAATCTATCCCCTCAACACTTTCTTCGGCACCATTTAGCCCTGCAAACATGTTGTGATGCTGCAAATATAAGGAGTCAGTTTTTAAGCGTGGTAAAATTTTCTTAATGGTTATTGAATTGGGAACTGTCCAACAAGGGTTAAAGACCAGATAATTAATATCTGAAAAATACACAGGAGTTTGGTCTTTAATCTTACCTACAATTACTTTCGATTTAAAGATTAAAGAATCAGTATGATATAATTTTAAATCGGAAGCAGCAATATTTACATAAATTGCCGTGTGTGGCCGTGGGTCGGGTAACCAACGAATACGTTCCATATTAACCCGCAGGGCATCAATATATCTTTTACTGGTCCAACCTAAAAATTCGTAGGTTTTTTTTCCTGGAATTCCATCAGAATTAAGCCCATGCTTATGTTGAAACGATTTTATGGAATCTTCCAACTCCTGATCGAATACCCTGGGTTTACCTTTTATTCCAAATTTTGTTTTTAATACTCCCACAAATTGGTTTGAATCGCCTTTATGTAGAATGAAACCTGGATATTTAGGTGTTATTTCTGAGGATTTTTGTCGGGCTTTACGGATATAATCAGCCAATTCTTTTTTAAGATGTGCATAATCCGGGTATTTTGGTTCAAAATAATTTTCAATTTCAGCCACTTTGCCCTGCTTAACAAAGCGCAAAATAATTGTATCCGAATTTGCCTTTTTCCCGGTTTTCACCGGCCAGCCTGAATGATACTGTTTGGGGTTTAGTTTGCCCATTTGTAGTTGGTGTATATATAATTGTATTCCCCGGGTCAAAGCCAGATCAAGCCGAATGTTTGCAGCCACATCCTTCTTGTTTGTACTCCTTGAAATATTTAATTTCCTGATGGAACTTATTCTATACTCCTCAGGATTAAGTCCATTGAATTTTGCATCGTTAAGTAGTTTTATGCCTGCAATTATTAAAGAGTCGGTAACCCACACAGGCTCAAAATTATTCTCCTTATAAAATTGAAAAAGCCCTGAATATTTATTGGGTTGTTGTTCAAAATAATGCTGAAGCGAGTCTTTCGCTTCACGGAATGGATAAACAACCGCCGGTTTTTCGGGCTTAACAACCTGTTTAACTTCGGGTATTGGAGCTTTGTTCTCCTGCACGGGCTGTGTTGCGTTGCAAGCCAGCAAAAATATCACAATAATGAATAAATTGAATATTCTACTTGTCATAATTACAAATGTAGCAGAAAATTTTAGTATAACCGGTTGCTTCGACTCCGCTCAGCAACCTTTATGCAGTGGTTAATGTAGGCTTTCTAAATCAACTCCGCTCAGCAACCTCTAGACAGTATCATAAAGCAGCGGCTATTGAGCACAACAGAAATGATGCTCTGTAACCTTTGTACACTAAAAAAGCGGTCATTGAGCGCAGTCGAATTACTATTTTTCAGATTAAGTTCAAAACAAAGGTCATTGAACGCAGTCGAAATGGCCGCCCCCCACAAAAAAACTCCATCCCGAACCAACGAGATGGAGTTTAAAATAAAGATTAACTTAAAAATTATTCAGTTTTAGAAAAATCCATAGCGGCCATTCGTTTGTAGGAATTATAGCGCCACTTAGCATTTTCCTGAGCTGAAGCAAATAACTCTTTGGCTTCTTCCGGGAAACTCTTCATAAGTGAGGTATAACGTACTTCACCCATCAGGAAGTTTTCAAAATTATCCCAGTTAGGTTCTTTTGAATCCAAAATAAACGGATTTTTACCTTCTTGCTCTAACTCAGGGTTAAAGCGGTATAAATGCCAGTATCCTGATTCAACAGCCTTCTTCATTTCAGTTTGTGAACCACCCATACCTCCACGTAAACCGTGGTTAATACAAGGAGCATAAGCAATAATTAATGAGGGTCCGGGATAGGCTTCAGCCTCTTTCAAAGCTTTAAAATATTGAAGATTACTGGCTCCCATTGAAACCTGGGCAACATAAACATAACCATAACTCATGGCCATCATGCCTAAATCTTTCTTGCGGATGCGTTTTCCGGCAGCAGCAAATTTAGCTACGGCACCAACAGGAGTAGACTTACTTGATTGACCACCGGTATTTGAGTAAACTTCGGTATCAAGTACCAGTACATTTACATCTTCGCCTGAGGCCAATACATGGTCAAGACCACCATAACCGATATCGTAAGCCCAACCGTCGCCACCAAATATCCAGTTCGAACGTTTTGGCATGAAATCTTTCAGCGCTAAAATCTCTTTAGCTTTATCGCCGGTTTCTTTTACAAGCGAAGCAATTAATTTATCAGAAGCCGCTGATGACTCAGTTGTCTTTCTGCGAACAGCACTCCATTCAGTCAATGCTTCTTTAGTTTCAGCACTTAACTGGCCATTGGCTTCATTTGCCAATCGTTCAATACGATCCTGAAGTTTTTTGGCTGAAATAGCCATACCTAAACCGTACTCAGCATTATCTTCAAATAATGAGTTAGCCCAAGCCACACCTTTACCACTCTTAGCTGCACAATAAGGAGTTGAAGGAGCTGAACCACCATAAATTGAAGAACATCCGGTGGCATTGGCAACCATCATATTTTCACCATATAACTGGGTGATGGTTTTGATATAAGGTGTTTCACCACAACCTGCACAAGCTCCGGAGAATTCAAATAAAGGCTGAATAAACTGTGATGCTTTGAAGTTGGTGGTTCTTGGAGAAATCTCTTTAATGGTAACATTTTCAGCAATATAGTCCCAACGGGCAACTTCAGCTTCCTGGCTAGCCAATGGCTTCATTTCAAGAGCTTTTGTTTTTGATGGACAGATATCAGCACAGTTACCACAACCTGTACAATCAAGCGTTGATACCTGGATACGGAAATTAAGTCCATCGTAACCTTTGCCAATAGCTTTTAAGGTTACAGTTCCTTCAGGAGCACCAGCCACTTCCTTTTCATCTAACAGGAATGGACGAATAGCAGCGTGAGGACAAACATATGAACATTGATTACACTGGATACAATTATCTGAAATCCATTCAGGAACATTTACTGCAACACCCCTCTTTTCGTAACGTGAGGTTCCGGCAGGGAAAGTTCCGTCTTCGCGACCAGCGAATGCTGAAACTGGAAGGTCATCACCAGCTAAATCATTAACAGGATCAACAACATTTGCAACAAATTCAGGAACGTTGGTACGTTTTTTCGATCCGGCTTTTACTTCAATGGATGCCCATTCAGCAGGTATCTCAACTTTAATTACAGCGCTACCAGCATCAACAGCTGCATAGTTCATTTTAACTACGTCTTCACCTTTTTTGCCAAACGATTTTACAATCATTTTCTTCATTTGCTCAACAGCTACATCGTAAGGAATTACGTTGGCAATTTTAAAGAAAGCTGCTTGCATAATGGTATTGGTACGGTTACCTAAACCAATTTCTTCAGCAATTTGGGTAGCATTAATTATATATAAGCTGATATCATTAGCAGCCAGATATTTCTTAACATCATCCGGTAAATGATTCTTCACTTCATCTTTATCCCAAAGGGCGTTTAACAAGAAAGTTCCGCCTTTTTTCAAACCTTTTAACATATCGTATTTTCCAAGGTAAGCAGGAACATGACATGCAACAAAGTCAGGAGTAGTTACCAGGTATGGAGACATAATTTTATTATCACCAAAACGCAGGTGTGATGCAGTAAAACCACCCGATTTTTTTGAATCGTAAGCAAAATATGCCTGGCAATATTTGTCGGTAGAATCACCAATAATTTTAATAGAGTTTTTGTTAGCACCTACAGTACCATCAGAACCTAAACCATAAAATTTAGCTTCAAAACGTCCATCGGTTGATAAACTTACCTCAGGCAATAATGGTAACGATGTAAAGGTTACATCATCAACAATACCCAAAGTAAAGCGGTTTTTAGGCTCAGCCATTTTCAGGTTATCGTAAACACTGATGATCATGGCAGGAGTAGTATCTTTTGATGATAAACCAAAACGTCCACCAACGATAATAGGCGCATTTTCTTTACCATAATACAAATCTTTAACATCAAGATACAAAGGTTCACCATTGGCTCCCGGCTCTTTAGTGCGATCAAGAACAGCAATCCGTTTAACTGATGCTGGCATAGCCTGCATAAAATGCTTTGCTGAGAATGGACGGTACAAATGAACCACCAATACACCTACTTTTTCACCTTTTGCATTCAGGTGTTCAACCACTTCACGAATGGTTTCGGTAATTGAACCAATAGCAATAATTACATTTTCAGCATCAGCAGCACCGTAATACATAAATGGTTTGTATTCACGACCGGTTATTTTGGTAATATCGTCCATATAATCTGCAACAATATCAGGAATTGCATCATAATATTTGTTAGCAGCTTCACGAGCCTGGAAGTAAATATCAGGATTTTGAGCCAAACCGCGTGTTACAGGGTGATTAGGACTTAAAGCACCATCGCGGAATGCCTGAAGGGCTTTCATATCAATAAGTGGTTTTAAATCAGCTTCTTCTAACATTTCAACTTTTTGAATTTCGTGAGAAGTACGGAATCCATCGAAGAAATGCACAAAAGGAACACGACCTTTGATGGCAGCAAGGTGAGCAACACCAGCCAAATCCATAGCCTCTTGTACTGATCCTGAAGCAAGCATGGCAAAACCAGTTTGACGAGCACTCATAACATCAGAGTGATCACCGAAAATTGATAAAGCCTGAGCAGCTAAACTACGTGCTGATACATGAAAAACGCCGGGTAATAATTCACCTGAAATTTTGTACATGTTTGGAATCATCAGCAATAATCCTTGTGATGCAGTATAAGTAGAAGTTAATGCTCCACCCTGTAGTGAACCGTGAACAGCACCCGAGGCACCACCTTCACTCTGCATTTCAACGACTGTAACAGTTTCACCAAAAATATTTTTCCGGCCATGCGCCGCCCATTCGTCAACATTTTCAGCCATGTTTGACGAAGGAGTGATAGGGTAAATTGCGGCAACCTCACTAAACATATAAGCAATGTGCGAAGCGGCATAGTTACCATCACATGTGATAAACTTTTTTTCTTTAGCCATTTTTATACTTGTTAAAAATTTATAATTAAGATAAGTTTCATGAAACAGGTTGCAGGTTTCAAGGTGCAGGTTGCATGGTGCAAGGTGCAAGGGCAAAACCCGAATCTAATTTCAGAACTCTATTTTTTATTTTTCATTCAATTTTTTTTCTATATACAACTACTCATATTTTAATATTTAATATTCACTTATCTCCAACTTGTAACTTGCTATTTGCTCCCTGTAACCTGCGACCTGCTACCTAATACAAAAACCCAAACAACCACAATGGAATCCTGCTTCCCTCTCCTACCTCTTCCATATCAATGGCCACATAAGTTTGATTATTTCCATTTGTAATTCGCTTATGATTTCCTGTTTTAAAAGTCATTTCATTATCCACCACAAATTCACCCTGCTTTCCATTAGCAGAAACATTATGCCCTTTTTTCAATTGGTATAAAAAATAGGTTTCAAGCACCGCATCTTTTGAAGGTTCCTGCTGCGCAATAGCATATAGCATGTTCGGATTTTTCAGGTAAACCCTCTCAGGCTTTTTGCTATCATCTCCCTCACCCTGGTAAATCATATTAATTAAACGCGCATTCCGTAAATATTTAAGATAATTCATTACCGTAGCCCTGCTCGTTTCAATTGAATTACTTAGTTGACTTACATTAGGCGAATGCGGCATATTATCAGAAAGCTCGTAAATTAACTTTTTAAGCTTGGGCAGATATTTTAACTCCATCTGCTGTAAAAAAGGAATATCTATCTCAAGAGTGAGATTGATTATTTTAATAATGTTTTCTTTAAAATTAAGATTCTCAGTAAAAAAGGGATAGAAACCCTGTTTTAGATAATCATCAAAATAGGCCAGTGGTTTTACTTTAAAAAGGATGTCCTTGGCGATTTCAACGTGATACTTCAAAATATCATCGAGCGAATATTTTGAAAAATTATTCTGGGTTATGTAATTCATGTATTCCCTGAATGATAATCCCCTTAATTGATAAGCAGCTACTTTGCCCCGTAAATCAGGATTTTCTTCCTTTAATCTCATTACCGGGCTGCCCGTAAAAATTACCTGCAAATCAGGAAACTTATCATAAATTTCACGTAGGTCAGCTGACCATTCCGGATATTTAAAAACCTGGTCGAGTACGAGCGTTTTTCCTCCTGTTTTTCGAAATTCACTTGCAAAATCTACCAGCGTATGACCCGAAAAATAAAAATTATTCAGATTAACATACAAACAGGATTTATCAGTACCAAATGTCGTTCTGATATAGTCGAGCAGAAAAATGGTTTTCCCAATACCCCGGGGGCCTTTAATACCAATAAGCCTGCTTCTCCAATCAATCTCGTTTTTAAGCTCCCGAGTAATTGGTGATTTAACCGACTCTAAAAGTTCAAAGTGTGTCTGATAAAATCTTTGCATACCTAAAATTGCAATGCAAACTTAGCAAAATAACCCCAAGTATTGCAATATTTACATTACAAAATGATGGTTAAGTCGTTATTTAAAATGATTTTAGATAAGAAGCAGAAAATACCTGACAAATGTCAGTTGTTATGCCTTAACAAGCATTCCAATGCTCATAAATTTGTCAACTGCACCATTTGAATTTTTCATAGGCACATGTGATTGAATCAATTTATAAACAACCCCTTCTCTTTTTATTTCAATCTCGGTTCGCTGACTTTGTCCCAGATTAATTTTATTGGAAAAATTCTGATACGAATTGTCGCTTAAAAATCCTTTTTGCATAATCTCCTTAATATTCATATTGGAACGGTCGGCTATAAATTCAGAAAATACCTCGATAAACTGGTTATTAGCTTCAGTAATTTTTCCCGACAACTCATAGAGAGCGACAGCATTTTCTTCTTTAACAGCCCGCCACAAACTATTCATTTCCTCCTCCTTACGAGCAGCCTCTTCTTTAATGGCAGTCATTTCCTCCAGATTTTGCCGAACCTCTTCTTCCTGTGCCAGCAATTCTTCACGCTGTTTTTGTGATTCAGCCAATAATCGTCCGGTGCGTTCATTAATTTTAACATTTATCAGAGTTGAAGCCATACTTACAGCAAGTTTTTCAACAAATTCCACCTGGTATTTTTCCATTTTATTAAATGATACCAGTTCAATGACACCCACAACATTTGATTCAACAACTAAAGGCACTACAAGCACACAGTTCGGATTAGCCTGACCAAGCCCTGATGTAATTTTCACATAACCTGTGGGGACTTCTGTCATATAAATGGTCAGCCTTTCATGTGCGGCACGGCCGATTAAACCCTCACCCACCTTAATACGTGTTTCAACGGTTTTTTCCCTTCCATAAGCCACAATTGCTGAAGCCTCATAAAAAATATCATCCTCATCGGCATCGTTTAACACAAAAAGAGCGCCCTGTGTAGCCTCCATATAATTAATCAACTCAATAATAAAGTTATACGACAGCTTTTTAATGTTATCGTTATCCTGCCTGAGTATTTCAGCAAAATTTGCCAACCCGGTGGTAATCCAATTTTGAATATTCGCCTCTTTTTGTCGTTCAACTTCCATTTCCTGCGCATGCTTAAGGTTTTCACGCATATTAAGTAACGATTTACCTACTAAATCGCCATCACTTAGTGCCTCAAATTTTACATCGAAATTTCCCTGGGCAATTTCATCAGCAAATACTATCCTGCCTTCAGTACCTTCAATTAACTCGTTTATTGAACGCTTAATAACGCCAATTTCATCATCTTCTGTTACTTCGAGCAAATCTACCTGTTTGCCCTTGGCCAGTTCTGTAATACGTCCCACAATTACTTTAATTTTAACGGCAAACCATTGATTGAAAACAAACAGAATTATCAAAGTTGACAGAACTATGCAAAGAATAGAGCCTAGGATAAATATTAATAAAATGGAATGTTTCTCTTTTACGAATTGTTCCATCCTGGCCTTAATAAACAGGTATCCCAGAAATTTGCCATCTTCCTGGTGTATTGGTGATAAAGTATACAGGAAATTCTCGTTATCTTCCACTTTTTCTATAAAAATGTTTTCAGTGACCTCCTGCGAAAGTTCATGAAATTGACGTAAGAATGAAATATCATCCACATTTTGATCCTGATATTGCTTATTTAATGCATAAAATACTTTCCCATTTGCACCTATAATCATACAATTATCAATTTCCTCACTTACAAGGCTTTCCATGGTGGCTTTGTCCTGAACAGTCTGATATCTTAACATCCCTTTCGACATGAGATATCCTGGAGTGGAGAACTTCTCTGTAATTCCCGAATTCAACTGGTTAGTAAAACGGGTAATATAAAATGCACCTAATCCAACCAGGGCAATTACCTGGGTGAGTATAATCATTAAGCCTATTCTATAAGAAAGTTTTCTAACCCTTTCTTTTTTTAAGTTCTTTTCCATTTTTATAAATTTTCGAGAAATTGTATCATTCAGCCATTGCATCAAGACATCATAAATATAGTAAACCTGTAATTTAAATACAAGCCCTGGTTTTATTATAAAAACTTATGTTCAAAATATTATCACTGATATGGTTTTACCTCTCAGACAACAGATTCTTCCCGTTTGTGTGCAGGTAAAAAAAAGCCCCAACGTTTTAAAAACATTGGGGCCCCGCTAAATATCATATATCTTAATTATCATTCATTGAAATAAGGAATTCCTCATTATTATGGGTTTTCACTAACCTGTCACGCAAAAACTGCATGGCCTCAACAGAATTCATATCGCCCAGGTAGTTACGCAATACCCATAAGCGGCTTAATGTATCTTTATCAAGCAACAGATCGTCACGACGTGTACTCGACAGATTAATATCCACAGCCGGATAAATCCTTTTATTAGACAATTTCCTGTCAAGTTGCAGCTCCATATTACCGGTACCTTTAAACTCTTCAAAAATTACCTCATCCATTTTTGAACCGGTTTCAGTAAGTGCTGTTGCCAAAATGGTGAGCGAACCTCCGTTCTCAATGTTCCTGGCTGCTCCAAAAAAACGTTTAGGCTTATGTAATGCATTAGCGTCAACACCACCTGAAAGCACTTTACCTGAAGCCGGGGAAACGGTATTATATGCACGCGCCAACCTGGTAATTGAATCTAACAGGATAACAACATCATGTCCGCATTCAACTAATCTTTTGGCCTTTTCGAGCACGATTGAAGCCACTTTTACGTGTTTTTCCGCAGGTTCATCAAACGTTGAAGCTACTACTTCGCCATTTACACTACGTGCCATATCTGTAACCTCTTCAGGACGTTCATCAATCAAAAGCACAATCAGGTAAACTTCAGGATGGTTTGCTGCAATAGCATTGGCAATCTCTTTTAATAAAACGGTTTTACCGGTTTTCGGCTGGGCCACAATAAGTCCGCGTTGTCCTTTACCAATAGGGGCAAACATATCAACTACCCTTGTGGAAGGAGAACTTTGTGGATGACTGGTAAGATCGAATTTATCATCAGGGAACAACGGTGTCAGGTAATCAAACGGAACTCTGTCACGAACTGACTGAGGATCGCGGCCATTAATTTTCTCAACTTTTATCAGCGGAAAATACTTTTCACCTTCTTTAGGTGGCCTGATTGCGCCTGTAACAGTATCACCGGTTTTTAATCCAAAGAGTTTAATCTGTGACTGACTCACATAAATATCATCAGGTGAATTCAGATAATTATAATCCGATGAGCGGAGAAAACCGTAACCATCCTGCATTAATTCCAAAACACCCGAGGTAATAATTAAACTATCGAATTCATATTTTTTATCTTCCCGTTGCTCGCGTTGAGGACGTTCAGGTTTGCGACGCTGATCATTGTTATCCGTTTTATGCTTATGATCAATCGGTTCTCTCTTTTCAACCCTTTCCGGAAATTCCCTCGGAGCCTCTCTTTCAACCGGTTTTTCAGTTTGCCGAGCCGGGATTTCTTTTTCTTCCTCCCCACGTGTTCTGTCCTCATAGGAAGGTATAGTAATAGTTCTTTTTTCAGGCGCACTGCTTTGCTGAGGTTTAGCTTCCTGAACGGGTTCATTACGTTCAATCTTATTCTCCGGGTTTACACTCATCACTTTTTCGGCTCTAAAATCCGTTTTAACCGAGCGTGTCCGGGCTCTTTTATTTCGAGGTGTTCCCTCGTCTGAACCTGATTCGTCAGTATTTTCATCTGAAGATTTCTTAACCACTTTTTTAGTTTTTGAGGCTTCAATAGCCTGCTGATCAAGAATTTTGTAAATAAGATCCTGCTTGCGAAGCGTCTCTATCTTTTTAACGTTCAAATTCTTTGCAATCTCTTTTAACTCAGGAACAAGCATCTTGTTCAACTCGAGAATGTCATACATATTGTAAATGATTTATTAATTTTTTCGAATAAAATTCGATTGTTTTTAATTTATTGAAAAGGACTCATGAAAATTATGAGGTGATTGATCATGGGTGAGAAACTTCGACCCTTGAAAACGTTGCAATAATAGTTATTCTAGTTTATATCTCAAAATTTTTATTTAAAAAAATCACTCCACAATTATTTTTTACAACATATCTGATTATCTTATACTTATCGATAATTCATTTTTTGCGATGTGAACTTTGGAAGCTGACTTATACCTTATAACAATAAAATGATATATTAGTTTAAAATAGTTGAATATTTTTAGTTCCGGCTGGCATTTCTTAAGCGGGCATCCGATTATAAAACTTTATTTTTACTAAATTGCCTGTATTACAAAATACAAAAATCCAAATATGTCGATTTATAAAGACTACTTACAAACCAAGAAATACTATATTAACGAAACTGCTTTTAAAATGCTGATGCAGAAACGCATTTACCGCGTTTTAATCATTTGCTCAAATTACGATTTTTATATGCTTGAAGAAGATGGGCGGATTGATGAGCAGATTTTTGAAGAATATGTATCGTTAAATCTGCGTTATCCACCGGTTTTTATTCATGCCCACACTTCTGAAAAGGCCTTCAGACTCTTGAATAAAGGCGATATTGATATGGTCATTTCCATGTTAAGTATTGATGATATTGATGCCTTTCAACTGGCAAAAATTATCAAAAAAGAACATCCCCGGATTCCCTTTGTCCTTTTAACCCATTTTTCACGTGAAGTGAGAATGCGTATGGCCAGGGCCGATCTTTCTGCAGTTGATTACGTATTTTCGTGGCTGGGCAATACCGATATTTTACTGGCTATTATCAAACTGATTGAAGACAAAATGAATGCCCGCAACGACATTGAAATTGTTGGAGTTCAAGCCATTTTACTGGTTGAAGATAACATCCGGTTTTATAGCAGCTACCTGCCAACTATGTATAAAATAATTCTGCAGCAATCGCAGGAATTTAAACAGGAAGGGGCAAATGAATATCAACAGATGTTGCGTAAAAGGGGCCGGCCTAAGATTTTACTGGCTACCAATTATGAAGCAGCCATTGATTACTACGAAAAATATAAACAAAATATACTTGGAGTTATAACTGATATCCGCTACAATCGGAATGGAGTTGAAGATCCTGAAGCTGGGTTCAGACTGTTTGAGCATATTAAAGCAGATAATAAGTATATGCGCTTTTTAATGCAATCGTCAGAGGAAAAAAACCGCAGACAGGTTGAAGAAATCGGAGCCCTGTTTTTGAACAAAAATTCTTCAAAACTTAATATGGAGCTCACCAACTATATGAAATCAAATTTTGCCTTTGGTGACTTTATATTTCGCTTACCCGACCGTAGTATCGTCAGTAGGGCATCAAATCTGAAGCAATTCCAACATGAGCTTTTAAATATTCCCGACGAATCGCTAAAATATCATGCCAATAAAAACGATTTTTCACGCTGGTTAAACGCTCGGGCACTATTTTCACTGGGTTCAATTTTTCGCTCAGCCGATGTTGCCGATTTCGGTACTCCCGATGAGATACGCACCTATATATATAGCGAAATATCGAAATATCGTTTGAATAGGGGGCGGGGAATTATTACCAGTTTTAGTGATAAAAACTTTGATCAATACTGCATTTTTTCAAGGGTTGGCGAAGGCTCTTTGGGTGGTAAGGCCCGGGGGCTGGCTTTTATCGACGGATTACTAAAAAAGCATCAGATTTTGTACCAGTTTGATAATGTAGTAATTACTATTCCCAGGACCCTGGTGCTCAGCACCGATGTTTTTGATGAATTTATGGAGAAAAACCTCTTATACGGGGTCGCCCTCTCAACGGCTGACGATAGTGAAATTCTTGAGGCATTTAACCGGGCAACCCTGCCTGAGCATGTCATTCCCATGATTCATTCATTTCTTGACGTGAATACAACACCGTTAGCCGTAAGGTCGTCAAGCGTGCTTGAAGATTCACATTATCAACCGTTTGCCGGAATATACTCAACCTACATGGTGCCTTACAGCGATTATCGCGATATAATGATGCACATGTTAGGTCAGGCTATTAAAAGCGTATATGCTTCTACATTTTTTAAAAGCAGTAAAGCCTATATGAAGGTAACCAAGAATGTAATTGATGAGGAAAAAATGGGAATCATTATCCAGGAAGTTTGTGGCAGTCAATACGGAAACAGGTATTATCCGACTTTATCGGGAGTTGCCCGATCGATAAACTTTTACCCCATTGCCCCCGAAAAACCAGAGGATGGTATCGCCAACATTGCGCTTGGCCTGGGTAAACAAATTGTTGAAGGGGGCAAATCGTTACGCTTTAGCCCGAAATATCCGAAAAAAGTTTTGCAATTATCCGACCCTAAACTTGCCATGCGTGATACCCAAAAATTCTTTTATGCACTTGATCTTGACACGGAAGCTCTTAAACTTTCAACTGATGATGGTATCAATCTTTTTAAACTGAAAATTAATGATGCTGAAAGTGACAAAAGTATATCAGAAATTGCCTCAACCTATGATTACCACGACAACTTACTCAGAGACGGAGTTAATTACCAAGGGAAAAAGCTAATTACCTTTGCCAATATATTAAAATATAATTCATTCCCCCTGGCTAACATACTGGATACTTTGTTGCGGATAGGTTCACAGGAGATGAATAATCCGGTTGAAATTGAATTCGCAGCCAACCTTAATACCAGTCATGGGGAACCTCATATATTCAATTTTCTTCAAATCAGACCTATTGTGGACAACCATGAGGAAATAAGCATAGATTTTTCTGAAGATATGGAAGAAGACTGGCTGGTTTATTGCGAAACAGCTCTTGGGAATGGTATAATAAAAGATGTATATGATTTTATTTATGTAAAACCTGAAACTTTTAATGCTGCAAATAATCAGAAAATTGTTCCTGTTCTTGAAAAAATAAATGCCCAGTTTGCCAGTCGCGAGAAAAATTATGTTCTGGCGGGCCCTGGTCGTTGGGGATCAAGCGATCCCTGGCTGGGTATTCCTGTAAAATGGTCGCAAATATCGCAAGCCAGGGTAATAATTGAATCCGGATTACAGGACTATAGGATTGATCCCAGTCAGGGAACACATTTTTTTCAGAATCTTACCTCGTTTAGGGTAGGATATTTTACCATCAATCCGTTTATTCATGATGGTTTTTATGATCTTGAATTTTTAAATTCACAACCTGCTACCTACGAAGATGATTTTATTAAACATATTACATTTAATAAATATATTGAGATAAAAATTGACGGTAAAAAGAACAAAGGATTGATACGTAAACCTAAAAAGTAACAGTTTATAAGCAGACTTAAGTAATTTATAATTATTTATGGATTCAAATCCAAATTCAACAGCATAATGATGAAGTTTTAAATTGGCACATACGGGTTGGCAATGTATAAAATATTTTTAGTTAAAAACCTGACTTTTTACATGAATTACAAGTTGTTATATGATGTTTAATAATATGTTGCACACATAAAAACAAAGGATAAAATTTGCACCAGATAAAGCAAATGTGAAATTTCGATTACAAATTATAATCATTACGATTTAAAAAAGAATTTCAAAAAAAATAAGCCTTATGAATTTAGAAAAAATAATGGCCGAAGTTGAAAAGAAAAACCCAGGTCAAGTAGAATTCCTTCAAGCAGTTGAAGAGGTGTTAGAAACCATCGTTGACTTTGTCAATGATAATCCTAAATACGATAATGCCAAAATAATAGAACGCATGGTGGAACCGGAGCGCACCATTATGTTCCGGGTTACCTGGACTGACGACAAAGGTGAAGTTCATGTAAACCGGGGTTACCGCATCGAATTTAACAGTGCCATAGGTCCCTATAAGGGCGGACTGCGTTTCCACCCGAGTGTTAACCTGAGCATTCTTAAATTTTTAGGCTTTGAACAAATATTTAAAAACAGCTTAACTACCCTGCCTATGGGCGGTGGTAAAGGAGGTTCCGATTTTAATCCAAAGGGAAAATCGGATGCTGAAATTATGCGTTTTTGCCAGGCTTTTATGGGAGAATTATTCCGCCATATAGGACCTGAAACTGATGTACCTGCCGGTGACATTGGCGTGGGTGGTCGTGAAATTGGCTATATGTACGGTATGTATAAAAAACTGCGTAACGAACATACCGGGGTTTTAACCGGTAAAGGCCTTAACTGGGGAGGCTCATTAATCCGCCCTGAAGCAACAGGTTTTGGAAATGTTTATTTTGCTAAAGAAATGTTAGCCACAAAAGGCGAAAGTTTTAAAGACAAAGTTGTAGCCGTTTCAGGTTTTGGAAATGTGGCCTGGGGAGCAGTTACAAAAGCTAATGAACTGGGAGCAAAAGTAGTTACCATTTCAGGCCCCGACGGTTATATTTACGACCCTGAAGGAATAAGCGGTGATAAAATTGAGTATCTGCTTGAATTACGTGCCACTAACAATGACGTAGTTGCACCTTATGCCGATGAGTATCCTGAAGCCACGTTCTTTTCAAACAAGCGTCCCTGGGAACAAAAGGTTGATATTGCTTTGCCCTGTGCAACCCAGAATGAATTAAATGAGGAGGATGCAAAACATCTTATCAACAATGGTGTAATTTGCGTTTGCGAAGGTGCCAATATGCCATGTACCCCTGAGGCTATTCATGTTTTCCAAAAAGCAAAAATACTGTTTGCTCCGGGAAAAGCAGCAAATGCTGGTGGTGTAGCTACTTCAGGTCTTGAAATGAGCCAGAATTCAATGAAACTTAACTGGGGCCGTGAAGAAGTTGATTCAAGATTACACCATATCATGACTCAGATACATAGTTCATGTGTAACTCATGGTACCGAACCCGATGGTTATGTTAATTATGTGAAAGGAGCAAATGTTGCAGGATTTATAAAAGTAGCTGACGCTATGCTCGATTTGGGTGTGTTATAAATTATAACCCAATTTAAATATAATTCATAAAAACTGTTCCAGAAGAATAATCTTTGAAAGCCCCGCCTTTGGTGGGGTTTTCTTTTTGATATTACACGCTTAAGTTAAAATATTCGTTAACTTACATTTTCAAAAAAAATCAATAATTTCAACAAAAAATAATAACATGCAGGAAACCATACAAACCACTTATTTAGGACAGCTGCGAACTGAGGCTATCCATGTTCGTTCAGGAAATAAACTGCTAACAGATGCACCTGTTGATAACCATGGGAAAGGTGAAACTTTTTCCCCAACTGATTTGCTTGCCACTTCGCTGGCCAGTTGCATACTCACTATTATGGGCATTAAAGCTGAAGCCAATGGTTTTAGTATTGATGGCGCAAAAGCCAAAACCTGGAAAATAATGAGCGAAAATCCACGCCGGGTAGCCGAGGTAAAAATCGAATTTGATTTTACCATGTGTAAACTAGCTGATAAAGACAAGGAAATTCTAAAAAAACTGGTTAAGGTAAGCCCGGTTCCATTAAGTTTACACGATAAAACCAAACAAACAGTTACTTTTAAATTTTAATTAAAAACTTGGTTTACTGCTTATTATAAAGTTTATTTAGTAACCTAAAAATCAGCATTTTTACTTATTCAATATGCTGTATATTTGCGGCGTTAGCATAATTTTTTCATGAGAAAGGCATTTCTGATTTTACTTTTGGTTAATATTTTAAGGCTGATACTGATCCCCTTTATTGTTCACCTGCCAACCGATACGAATTACCTCGATACATTTCAGGCTGCCTCTAATACCGGTTCCTTACTCCCGACGCTTACCGTCTGGATTAATATCTTAACCACACATCTGCTGGGTTCGGGATTAATTGTCCGTAAAATTTTATTCTTTATTATAACCCTGCTTACCCAGTGGTGTTTGTATTTGCTGATTATCAAAATAATAAGACCCGAACGAAAATATATTTCGTGGGCCGTAATAAGTTCCGTTCTTTCCTTAACTATTCTATCTGTTTCAGCTATCCCCGATACTTTATTGATGTTATTCTGGGTGTTATCGGTTTTAACACTTTATAATGCCATTTTTAATGTCGATAAAAAATCATGGCTGCTTTCAGGAATATTTATGGGTATGGCCATGTTGAATAAATTATCAGGTATTGCTCTTCCGGTTGGATTAGTGGTTTTTTTAATATTCTCATCTCGATACAGGTATTTCTTATTTAAACCAGGCCCATACATCGCCCTGATATTGTCATTTTTGTTATCACTACCGATTTGGAACGGAATGATGAAACTATCGAACCCCTTGCCAACCAGTGAACAGATAAACGGGATAACCCAAATATTGCACCTGTCGTCAATTAATTATATAGGTTTTATCGGATTTCAGATTGTACTGATTTACCCCGTATTATACATTGGATTATGGTGGGTAACCTTAAAATATTTTGGCCGGTTCTTTAAAAAACCCAACCAGGTAAATCCTGAATTCTGGTTTTTACTTTCCTTTTTTCTGCCGGCTTTTTTAGGCTTTCATATGATATCATTTTTCACATGGGTCGATTACCTGGGACTGATACCGGTTTATACCACCGGAATGATTGTACTACTTAAACTCATAAAAAATCGCTGGTTTTATTGGTCTTTAGGCTTTTCCATAGTGGTGCATGTCATATTATTAGCCGGACTAATTTAGGAAATTAACCCGTAAAATAAATTCGATTTATTTAGCTTGAATTTTTAAGCTTTTAAGTTAATTTTGCAAAAAATTTGCTAACAGATAATTAAATTATAATATGGCTGATACTTCAGATTTTAGAAATGGTTTATGTATTGAATACAATGGAAAACTTTTTACCATTGTATCATTTCAACATGTAAAACCAGGTAAAGGTCCGGCTTTTGTCAGAACCAAACTTAAAAACATTGAAACGGGTAAAGTTATTGATAATACATTTACTTCAGGTGTAAAAATAACCACGGTTCGAATTGAACGCAGACCGTATCAATTTCTTTATAAAGATGACATGGGGTATAATTTCATGAACAGTGAAACCTTTGAACAAATTCCAATTCCTGAGTCATTAATTGATGCTGCTGAATTCCTGAAAGAAGGACAGGATTGTGAAATTGTATTCCATGCTGAAAAAGAAACCCCGTTACAGGTTGACCTTCCTCCTTTTGTTGAAATGGAAGTTACCTACAGCGAACCCGGCATAAAAGGTGATACAGCTACAAATACACTAAAACCTGCAACGGTTGAAACAGGTGCAACTGTAATGGTACCGCTGTTTATAAATACAGGCGACAGAATTAAAGTAGATACGCGCGATAAATCCTATGCAGAACGTGTTAAAAACTAAATAAAAACCACCGAAAAACGGTGGTTTTCTTTTCCAATATTCCAAAATTCACAATCAATTAATGCTTTTATAATTAATTTAATGCATTTTTTGTATTTTGGTTAATTATTTAGAATAAGGTAATTATGTCAGCAAAAGCTTCTTTACGACGATTACAAACCAGCAATTTCAAGCTTGATGTTTTGCTCAATATTACTTTGGCTATAAACGATAACCTTCCGGTTAAAGCACTCCTGAGCCAGTTCGAATCAGTTTTGCACGATGATTTAAACATTGGCAAAATTTTACTTTACCGCTATAACGAAAAATGGGAATGCCTTTTGTCATCAGGCATTCATCGCAATGTAGCTGAGGGCATCAGGGTTGAAACCGATCTGCTTTATTATAAGCAAATAACAAACCTCTCGGTTGCTTTAAATCCCAATCTTGAATTATTTGATGTAATAATTCCTGTATATCATCATGAAACCCCAATTGCTTACCTGATAATTGGTGACATTGATGAAGAACGGGCAGGTATGAGTCCAACCATCAAACATCTCCATTTTATTCAAACCATGGCCAACATTATTGTTGTGGCTATTGAAAATAAAAGGCTGTTGGATGAAAATGTCCGTCAGGAGGCTATTAAAAAAGAGCTTGAACTGGCATCGCGTATGCAAACCATGCTGATCCCAAACCCGGCATTGCTGCCCAATAATGACATAATTCATGCATCAGCATATTACTTACCACACTTTGAAGTTGGAGGCGATTACTACGATTTTATAAATCTTAATGATGAAGAATTTGGATTTTGTATGGCCGATGTGTCGGGAAAAGGAATCTCTGCCGCCTTATTAATGTCTAATTTCCAGGCAAATATCAGGGCGCTGTTTTCTGCAAATATTGCACTTGAAACCACAGTGAATAAATTAAATGACCGGGTTATGGAGAATGCCAACGGAGAAAAATTCATTACTCTTTTTATTGGCAGGTATAACACCCAAACACGCGAACTTGAATTTATTAATGCAGGTCATAATCCATCCTTACTATATACCAAACAAAACAACGAAATTCAATTTTTAACTGAAGGATGCACTGGCGTGGGCATGCTCGATGAAATTCCCAAAATTACAGTTGGCAAACGTATAATACATCCGGGCGACAAGCTAATATGTTACACCGATGGCATTGTTGAGCTTGAAAATGATAAAAAAATTCAGTTCGGCACTGAAACTATGGAACAGTGTATGAAAAATGATAACAGCATTAATTATATTATTGATGACATTATCGAAAAATTAAATATACATAAAGGAGAAAATGACTTTTTTGATGATATTTCGCTTATGGGAATAGAATTTCATTAAAAACAGTAATTACCCAAAATTTATTTAGCGATGAAAATTCGAAACCAAAATTAAACCCCTTAAATTACCTGCTTATCAAAATCAAATTATCCATAATTATAACAAATTGGAATTTTTCACATTTCTTTTATTATTTTTGGCGATTCAAAAAATAAATTATCATGGCAGAAAATAAAAATCAGTACCGCTTTGATTCAGTTGATCTCATCCTGTATCTGTGGAAAAAAAGATTACCATTAATTATCTTAACAGGGATTGCTGCTGTTGTGTCAATCGTTGTTTCATTACTTATTGATAATAAGTACAAATCAGAAGTAGTTTTATTCCCGGTAGCAACAAGTTCTGTTTCGCACGACTTGTTGGCCATGAACCTTGCAAAAAAAGAGATTCTGAACCTGGGTGAAGACGAAGAGGTAGAACAGTTGCTCCAGGTACTGAACTCTGACGAAATCAGGGACCGGATTATTGAAAAATATAATCTTATGGATCACTATGATATTGATACCACTGATAAATATAAACGTACTGAATTATACCGCGAGTTTAATAATAATGTATCCTTTATTCCTACCAAGTTTATGTCGGTAAGGGTCAGTGTACTGGATAAAAACCCACAAATGGCGGCTGATATTGCCAACGATATTTCTAATCTGGTTGATACCGTAAGAACGAATATGGAACGGGAAAGAGCCACGGAAGCTTTGGCCCTGGTTCAGAAAGAATATTTTAACCTGAGGGATCAGATACAGGTAATGGAAGACAGTTTGGTAGTTTTAAGGAAGCATGGTGTTGTTGACTATGAGTCTCAGGCTGAAGTACTTACCGATGCTTATGGCCAGGCATTAATCCTTGGAAAAACAACTGCAGCACAAAAATTACAGGACAAATTAGATATTTTAGCTAAATATGGGGGTGCTTACGTTTCAATTCGCGACTACCTGGAATTTGAAAAGAAACACCTGAGCGACCTCAAATCGAAATATGCAGAAGCGGTGGTGGATGCCACACAAACCCTGCCTACCAAATTTGTGGTAAATAAAGCCGTAAAAGCTGAAAAGAAATCCTATCCTATCCGATGGCTAATTGTTGTGGTTTCAACATTCTCTGCTTTTATTTTATCATTACTATTGCTGGTAATTTACGATGCCATAAATAACAGAATAAACGAAATAAAGAACCAACTTTAAAACCTGGTTTGGTGCTGAATTTAAACAAAAAATGGTGGGTTTATACCGCAGCTATATTCTTTATATTGCTAAATGGATTGCTCGTTTATAAAGAGTTTTACTATTTCAGTATATTCCCCATTGTTTTGCTATTGATAGTTGCTGCATTCCTGGCCCTTGATAAGTTACTGCTGGCCATTGTATTTTTGGTACCTCTTTCAATTCCTTTAAGCGAATTGATTCACGGGTTACCCATTGATATGGCTTTACCCACAGAACCCTTAATGGCGGGAATCCTGATCATTTTTATCCTTAAACTTATTTTTGAAGGAAACTTTGACAGGAAAATTCTTTTGCACCCGGTTTCCATTAGTATTTATTTATACCTGGTTTGGATGCTTATAACTACTATTACCAGTACCATGCCTCTGGTATCCATTAAATTCTTTGTTTCTAAGCTTTGGTTTATTGCCACATTCTATTTCCTGACGACACAGTTGTTCCGAAAAGAGGCAAATGCACAGAGATATTATGCTTATTATATTTATGCCCTTGCCATAGTTGTTTGTTATGCGCTATACAGGCATGTCACCTATGGAATTTTCGATGAAAAAATAGCCCACTGGGCAGCAAACCCATTCTATAAAGATCACACTTCGTACGGTGCCATACTTGCCTTCTATATTCCGCCTTTAGTTACCATGACCTTTTTTAGAGCGAATTCAACACGTAAAAAATTTGCGTTCGGAATACTATTGGTTATTCTTACGCTTGGAGTGATATTTTCTTATTCCAGGGCTGCATGGGTTAGTTTATTAGGAGCTTTTGGAATCTGGGTAATTATTAAATTGCGGATAAGATTGTGGGTAATAATGTCGGGACTTGTAGTTATAGGTCTGATTGCCTTTATTTTGAGCCAGACCATTACCCGTGATTTAAAAGCCAATAAACAAGATTCATCCACTACCAATTTGGCAAAACACGTTGAGTCCATTTCGAATGTATCAACTGACGCCTCAAACCTTGAAAGGCTAAACCGTTGGCATTGCGCTTTGCGGATGTTTGAACAAAAACCTGTTTTTGGCTGGGGTCCGGGTACTTACATGTTTCAGTATGCCCCTTTTCAGTTATCGTATGAAAAAACCATAATCAGTACAAATGAAGGTAATATGGGAAATGCCCACAGCGAATATCTCGGACCTTTATCGGAACAGGGATTTTTAGGTACCCTATTTTTTGTTATAATCATTATTTCCACAGTAACCACGGGCTTACGCGCCATTAAAAAAACCAACAGCTTTGAACTTAAAAGCCTGGGGTTGGCTGCTATAATTGGACTATTTACCTATTACCTTCATGGTACACTTAACAATTTTCTTGATACCGACAAGGCTTCGGCACCTTTCTGGGGTTTCACGGCTTTATTGGTAGCTATTGATGTGTACCACTCCAAATCAAAGGCTGAGAATTCTGAACCTGAAAATCAACTAGATCAGTAATTTTCATTATAACCAACGGAATAATCACACACTTTTTCTTAATCTTAAATCTTATTTCTTGGGTCTTCCACCTTGTATCTTGAGTCTTATTTCTCAAATTAAACACTCAACGACTATTTAGAATAAAATGCTCGTTTCACATATGATACTTACGTTTCAGTACCGAAAACCTTGACTTAAATCCCACACTATTGTTGGATATCTGATTTTCGATAACTGTAAAAACCTCCTTCTTCAAATCAGGGTATTTCGTTAATAAATTAAATATAATGGTCATGCAGTTTGCCTTTACAGCAACTGGTTCTGATGGCGATTCTATCATTTGCATGCAAAAATCAAAAATTTCACCATCATATTTTTCAGGAATTGAATGTAAGGCTAAAACTTTTGATAAGGTGCGCCGTGTACTGCTTTGTCGGATTTTAGGAAGCTCACCAATAATTTTATCTATATAATCGCGAACGGGTTCGTTCATTTTCATTGAAACTTTTTCAAGAGCCCACGAAGCCCTGGTTGATACTACATCATCATGATCTAAAACCAAATCAACTAATGACTCAATCCGATCGGGCCGCTCCAAAATCCAATGGACTACCATATCAATATTCCTGCGTGACAGCTCAGCCATAAGCTGGTTTTTAAGATTTTCTTTCATTGATTAACCGGGTAAATTATTGGGTTCGAATTGAAGCTCCTTGCAGCAAGCTGACAAGGAATTCGCTCACAGGATTCAAAGTTAAACTAAAAACCCGGTTGTAAAAATATTTAAAGAGAGCCTGGAAACCAATCGGGCATAATATTTTTATGCTCGGGCAATTTAAAACGGTAAGCAAGAATTAATTTTACATTTCCAATCCCAAAACCGTATCCCATTTTTTCAACGGGAAGCGGAGTGTTTGCCTGCATATCGGTATAATTGATGCCAAAATATATTCGCTCGTTATTATAACCAACCCCTACCCGATTTAATAAATTTAACCCTGTTTTTATTGCGGCCTTTTTTTCTTTGGTTTCTTCAATTATAACACTATTTCCCAGAGTAAATCCTCCTAAAATGGTGAAATCAAAAAACCAGTGTTTTTTATAAACCAACGAAAGGGTATAGCCAAAATCGCCACCAATGGCAAAATAACCGGATGATTTGTAATTATAGGCTCCCAGAAAACTGGTATCTCTTATTTGGACCGGTATCAGCGAAGAGTCACCCTGAATCTGGTTATAAAATATATTGGCTCCTGCCAGAAATGAGCCGGCAGTTTTCTTTTGCCATTCATTCTGAATAAAAGTAGCCCTGTTGGAATAACGGCTCGAATTAAAAATATAATAGCTGTTTATACCCAAAGTCAGGTTTTTGATATCACTACGCTGGTAATAGGAATCAAGGCCATAATGGACAACCATTTCGTTTGAATTTTGAAGATAAAAACCATTATATACACTCGAATAAATATTTAATGTAAGCTTTCGGAGGTAAATCTGGGTTTGCAGATCGAAGCCCTTGGTTTTGCCGTATAAAGAATCGGAAGGATTTTTTAATCCTAAACCCAAATTAAGGCCCAGCCATTTATAGCTTAGTCCTAAACCAACCGATGACTCCGGGTTTGAATTGTAATTAAGTGATTTATTTAAAATATTATCGCTAATGGAAAATTCAGAAAATTTACGCCCTGTAAAAATCCTGGCTGTTAACAGGTTATCTAACTTATCGTAATAAGCCGAATCATAATTTTCATTAAAAAAAGTTACCAGGGAAGTTTGGGATTTTACTGTACCTAAACCCAACAAAAATATCGATATAATGTAAAAAAAGCTTATTCTCAAAATAACTTATTCTTTGGAATTGTGGCTACAAAATCTTTCAAATAAAAAGGCTCAAAATAAGCAACATCTTTAAAATCTTTACTATTAAAAGCTTTTTGCGATAAGGGTGCCATATATTTTGCTGAAGGATATATTCCATTAAGAAAGATAGCATTTGGATGTGTTATTTTTTCCTTACATTTATCAGATCCATTTCCAAAAAACATAATCTTGTTTTTTGCTAGTTCTTGTGTAAATGTACTTTCATCAATAATTTGAGCCATAGTTCCCCTAATTTCAGTACCCTGGCTGTCAAACAAGGCTGAATAAACTTCCATACGACGTGCATCAATCATAGGACATAGCAAAACATCACGATCATTGATTTGCCGGCCGGCCATTATTGCCATGGCCTGTAAAGTGTTCACCGCAATTAGTGGAATATTTTTAGCATAACAAAAACCTTTGGCAACCGAAACTCCGATACGTAACCCTGTGTAAGAACCAGGCCCCTCACTCACACTAACCGCTTCAATGTCTTCCGGTTTAACTTTGTTTTCCGTTAAAAGGCTATCAATAAAAACCGATAAAAGGGCAGCATGTGATTTTTCGTCGAAACTTTCCTGAATACCAACTATTTCACCATTCCTGGCAAGTGATGCTGAACAGACCGGTGTTGAAGTTTCTATATTTAATATTAATGACATTTTTATAATTTTTGGCAAACATACAAAGAATTATAGTTAATTTTCAGATAAGTAAGGATGTTAAAACAATTAAAACCGGTACTTGTTAATTTAACAAATCTTACCAAAATAAATCAAAACTTGGAATCTATGAAAACGTTAAAAAAAACTGTGTTGGCTCTGGTAGCTGTTTCAATAATGATACTTGCTACCGGATGTTATGGGTCGTTTACACTTACCAAAAGTGTATATAAATGGAATGGCAAGGTTACTAACGATAAATTTGCCAATAGTATAGTAATGTGGGCCATGGTAATTGTTCCGGTTTATGAATTCTGCGCCTTTGTAGACTTCATAGTTTTAAATACGGTTGAATTCTGGACCGGGAGCAATCCTTTAACCATGAATGAAGGTGAACAGGAAATGCAGATCGTGCAATCGGGAGATAAAACCTTTGAAATTACCGCATCAAAAAACCAGTTCCATATTGAACAAACTGCCGGCCAGGGAATAGGCCAAACTGTTGATTTAGTATACAAAACGACTGAAGGAGCCTGGTATGTCAGAAATAGTGAAAAAGAGTATAAACTTGCCCAGGGAGATTTACAAAACAAAAATTGGGTAAAAGTTTTTTACCCGGATGGTAAAACAGAAGAAATAACCTTGAATTAATAAAATAAAAAAGTCCGGTTATACCGGACTTTTTTGTGATGTTATTTTACTATTTCTAATAATTCAACTTCGAAAATCAACATTGAGTATGGTGGTATTCCCCTGGTACCCTGCTCTCCATAAGCAATATCATAAGGAATATAAAGTTTCCATTTTGAACCAACAGGCATCAGCTGTAAAGCTTCAGACCATCCTTTAATAACCTGTCCAACGCCAAAAACGGCCGGTTCACCTCTTTTAACACTGCTGTCGAAAACTTTGCCATCAATAAAGCTTCCTGTATAATTAACTTTTACTTTATCAGCTAGAGTTGGTTTTGGTCCATGACCTTCAACAAGTACCTGATACTGCAAACCACTTGGTGTTTCAGTTATTTCTTCCAGTCCCCGGTTTTTAGCTAAAAATTCTTCACCCTCTTTTTTATTAGCTCCGTATTTAGCCATATTTTGTTGTTCCTGAAATTTTTGAAAGAAAGAATCAACCATTGATCTGTTTTGCTGTGCATCAATTTTTAAGTCTTCATTTTTAATAGCAGAAACATAGGCATTAAAAACAAGTTTTAAATTCAGAACAGTATCCAACCCATTTTCCTTGAAACTTTTTGTAATACCTCTTCCAAAATCAGCACCTAGAATATAACTAATTGAATCCATCAAGCCTTTTTCAGGTTGATATACCTGAACTGTACCGGTAGTATCTCTTGCAGCCTGCATTTGTGAAGTTTGCAACCTCTGGAAAAAAACATTCAGAACCATTTTATTAGAATCGGGATCTATTTTTATGTTAGTTTCTGTCGATCCGGCTTTTAAACCTTCCAGATAAAGATCCATATCTACTAATGAATCAATTTTAACACGTTCAAAATTTTGAATCATCATCTGACCTTGTAATGCCCCTAAAACGTAACTAATTGAATCGTTTTCGGTAGTAATGGATACAGTAGATGATTGTTGGCATGAAATCATTGTCACGCCAAATAAGAATGCGATTGCCAAATGTGTAATTTTCATAATATTTCGTTTAATTATTTTCAAGAATGCGAATATACATTTTACTACTGATATAAAAGTATTTAATTGAAAATTCTTTTTAAATATAGATGCTAATTATTCTATCTAACAATAAATCCACCACCTAAAAGTCGATCATCCTCATAAAATGCAGCGGTTTGCCCAGGAGCAATACTCCATTCGGGTTTTATAAACATAACTTTCAGTGTGTTATCATCCATAAAATGGATTTTGCTTAAAGCAGATTGCTTTCGATATCTGACCCGGGTTATTACCTCCCCTTTAAAATCCTTTCGGTTAATAATATTATAATCGCTGACTATCATTTCATTTTGATACAGATCACCACGATTACCCAAAATTACCGTATTATTTTCGGGAACAATTTTTGTCACATAATAAGGCTCTTGGGGCACCAGTCCAAGTCCCCGGCGCTGACCTACCGTATAAAAAGGATATCCATTATGCTCCCCCAAAAAATGCCCCTCGCTATCGACAAAATTTCCCTTGCCGGGAAGAATACCCGTATTTAAAAATGATTTCTCAAGAAAATTCTGGTAATTATTATCTTTAATGAAACAGACTCCTGTACTTTCCTTTTTTGAATTCAACGATTTAAAACCCTGTTGCAAGGCCACCTCCCTAACCTTCTGTTTAGTTAAATTTCCCAGTGGAAAAACAGCTTTCTTTAATAAAGATTGATTTAATCCCCAAAGAAAAAAAGATTGCTCTTTATCCATATCAACCCCTTTTCGGATATACCAGTTATCATTTTTATAAACTTTATCCACATAATGACCGGTGGCAATAAAATCGCAGTTAAACTGCCTGGCCAGGCGATTTAAGGTACTCCATTTCAATACTACATTACATTTGGCACAAGGATTTGGGGTGCGACCGGCAAGGTATTCTCCTTTAAAATAAGTAATTACTGAATTGTAAAATTCACTCCGGACATCTTCTGTAATGTGTTGAATATCAATTTCAGAAGCCATTAATTGTGCTTCAGTAATATAATTCGGAATTTCTGAATTGTGAATATCATCATCCTGTGACCATAACCGAAGAGTGGCACCTATTACTTCATAGCCCTGCTGCTTAAGCATAATGGCAGCCACTGTGCTGTCAATTCCACCACTCATTCCCAATAGTACTTTTTTCATTCCATCAGTTTTATGCCCGCAAAAATAAATGAAATAAAATCCTTCATTGTAAAACATAAAATTAATTTTAATTAAGTATTGATTAATATCCTGATTTTTATTAAATTACATGTACAATTTACCAATACCGGAGGAACCATGGATAATGTTCTATTTCAATATTTTGAGAACAGGTACAAAATGGCCAGCACCAAGTTGGACCTACAAAAAAAATTTGGCCCGGTAATAACCATTTCAAGACAATCCGGTTGTGATGCAAAAAAAATAGGTAAAAGTCTTTGCAGTGAATTAAACAGTATTGACAAAACTGGAACATGGCACTGTATTGACCGTGAAATACTCGAAAAATCAGCCAAGGAACTTAATTTATCCACTTCAAAAATTGAACATTTTTACAAAGGCCAGGAAAAATCGTCCTTTATTGATATGTTTATTGCCTTTAGCAAAACTCATGTAAATGATGTGAAGATTAAAAATACCATTAAGGAAGTGATGATTTCCTTATGTAGGCAAGGGCATATTATTCTTGTCGGGCGGGCGGGTGCCGCCATTCTTCAGGAACAACCCAATGTACTAAATATAAGGTTGACAGCACCTTTTTACTGGCGGATTGAAAACATTATGCAAAACAAACAAACCTCAATTGAAGAAGCCGAAGAATGGGCTATTGAATCAGATGAAAACCGTTTCAAACTCTTTTATATGTTCCTCGAAAAACAACCTTCATCACTCGACTATTTATTTGATGCCACATTAAACCGAAAAAATTTTGATGTTCGGCAAACGGTTGATATTATCATGAATTTATCAAAAATGAAAGGCTTAATATCTTAATTTCCATATAGCCTGCCTTGAAAAGTATCCCGTTCCTTTAACCTTTTTTCAATTTTAGCAACCACCTCAAAATTCTTGGTTTTATTCCATTTAGGCGCTATTAGCTTTTCAACCGGCGAGGTGCCAACAAAACGCTCAATAATGATTTCAGGAGACAACTGCTCGATAAAATCAATTACAAAATCAATATAATCATCCAGGTTAAATAACTTTACATACTCGGGATTTTCAGCAAACCGTCGGGCTAAAACTGTATTTTTAATAACCTGTAGTTGATGCAATTTCAGGGTTTTAACAGGCAAGTCTGAAATCAACCGGGCATGATTTAACATATCAACCCTGCTTTCACCGGGTAAACCCAAAATAAGATGAACACCTGCTTCAATTCCGTTTTTGTTACATAGTTCTATTGCCTTAACAGAATCTTTCCAGGTATGGCAACGGTTTATTTCTTTAAGTGTCTGATCGTTGGTACTTTCCAGACCAAATTCTACCGTTACTGGTTTGGTCAGTGCAATCTCTTTTAGTACTTCAATTATTTCCTGATTAATGCAATCAGGACGAGTCCCAATAATTAAGCCTGCAACTTTTTCATGCGCAACAGCCTCCCGGTACAATGCCCATAATTGATTTGCGGGCGCATAGGTGTTGGTATAGGATTGGAAATAAGCCAGATAATTCATATCCGGGTATTTCTCTTCAAAAAAGCCCACCCCTCTTAAAACCTGTTCCTTTACCGGCTTTTCAGGTTCGCAGTAACCCGGTCTGAAGGTTTTATTATCGCAATAAATACAACCACCAAATCCTTTGGTACCGTCACGGTTTGGGCAGGAAAAACCAACATTAACGGAAATTTTTTGAACCCTTCCGCCAAAAACTTTCTTAATATAACCCGGATAATCGTTGTAGCGCCGTGGATGACCCCAAGGGTATATTTCCATAATATGGGATTAAATCATTTCACGCAAAAGTGATGAAAATTCCTCCACATCCTCTTCAGTAGTATCAAAAGAACACATCCACCTTACTTCATTTTTAAGCTCATCCCAAACATAAAAGAAATATTCATCCTGCAGTTTGGGTATCAAATCACCCGGAATTATGGCAAATACCCCATTGGCTTCAACCTTTTGTGTAACAGTCACTCCGGGAATATCCTTAACTTTTTCGTTCAGCATCGTGGCCATTTTATTAGCATGGGCAGCATTTTTCAGCCATAAATCGTTTTTTAGGAAGGCGCTAAACTGCGCACCAATATACCTCATTTTTGAGGCCAGTTGCATACCTTGTTTTCGGTAATATTTGAAACTTTTTGAAAGATCCTGGTTAAAAAACACAACCGCCTCGCCATACATCATCCCGTTTTTAGTTCCGCCGAATGATAACACATCAACCCCGGCATCTTTGGTAAACTCATCAACCGATAATCCTGATGATATTACAGCATTTGAAATCCGCGCTCCATCCATATGAAGGTACATATGGTTTTGGTGGGCAAAATCGGCCAGGGTTTTTATTTCATCAACCGAATATAAGGTTCCAACTTCGGTGGGTTGTGTTATTGAAATCACTCCCGGTTGGTTATGATGCTCAAAGCCAAAGCCATGCACGTGTTTTTTAAGATTTTGCAGTGTCAGTTTACCATCAGTTGTTGAAACTGAGATTACTTTCATCCCGGTAAATTTTTCAGGGGCACCACACTCATCCACATGAATATGCGCAGTTTCAGGGCAAAATATTGAGTTAAACGATGATCCAAAACTATTTATCCCCAACACATTAGCACCCGTACCTGTAAGAACAAAAAACACCTCAATATCATTACCAAAAAGTTTTTTGAATTCTTCAATAGCACTCTGTGTATATTTATCATCACCGTAAGCAATAGCATGACCTGAATTAGCCTCAACAATTGACTGTAAAATTTCCGGATGCACACCTGCATTATTATCGCTGGCAAAACCTCTTAACCGTTTCATATAACCAATTTAAATTTAACTGTTGTTATTTACTTATCACGTGTAAAAGTAATTAAACGATGGACTACAAAAAACACAATTTAAGATTTTTCATCATCGTTCATCCTAATGTATTGTAAATACATCAAATAATGATTTAAAACTGTTATGTGTTAATACACATATTATCTGATAATTATTATATTTGTTTTGAGGAAAAGCTATATTTACCTTCCGAATTAAATCAAAACAGTGGGGGATTCAGTCATGAAAAATTCGATCATTCTTTTATTAATTATTTTGACTTCATTTGGCACTTATGGCCAAAATCCGAAAAAAAACTACAAAAATGGAGTTAAACTGGCTGAGAACAATCAGTTAAACGAAGCTATTGCAGAATTCGATCAGGCTATTCAGTTAAATGATGCCTATGTGGATGCCTATTTTGCACGTGGTGAGGCTTACGAAAAACTTGACAAAAACGAAGAAGCTGCCAAAGATTATGAAAAAGCTGCAGAGCTTGAACCAAGTGTGGTTGATTATTTGTATCATTCCGGTAAGATTAATTATAAACTTCAGAATTACGATAAGGCACTAAAATACCTTACAGAAGCGGTAACACTCGATAAATCAAATTTTCAGGCTTTTCAGTATAAAAGTTTTGCACATATAAAAACGAACGATTTTAAAAACGCTATTGTTGCCATTGACAATGCCCTGGCCATACAAAATACATTTTTGTGCCATTATACAAGAGGTGTTGCTAACGACAGCCTGAGAAATTACTCTGAAGCCATTTCGGATTATAATAAAGCGCTTGGGCTGAGTCCTGAATTTGAAAAAGCTTATTATGCCCTTACCAAAGTGTATATTGAAAATAAAGAACTTGATAAGGCTATGGAAAATGCCAATAAATCGGTTTTAAAATTTCCTAATTCACCTGAAGCTTACGAAGTTAGAAGCCTGGTTTATCATGCCAAAAATGACCTTCCGGCTGCAATCAACGATTTATCAAAACTTGAGACATTGGTTGAAGATAAAAAACAAGTTTTGTTTACCCGGGGTTTGTATTATTTTGAATACAAGCAATATCAAAATGCGAAGTCTGACTTTACACAACTTATTGGTATTGATCCCAATAACTATGAAGCCTTTTATTGGAGAGCCCGTTCGTCGGAAGAACTGACAGAAAATGCCGAAGCAACTGCCGACTACAACAATTTTATAACCCAGTCGGAAAAATCAAACGAAAAATCTCCATTGATAGCCGATGCAAAATCAAGGGTTTATGAAATTAACCGGGAAAATGTTGCCCCGGTTGTTGTAATCGACAGCCCTATGATTGTTCAGAAAACCAAAATGGCTGTTTTGAACAACGCCGACAGGATAACCATTCAGGGTAAAATTGAAGATCAAAGTAAGATAGCCTCGTTTACGATAAATGACCAGGATGTACCTTTAAAAAACAAAACATTTAATTATTTGATGAATATTACAGGTATTAGCCTTGTAACTATTGATGCCAAAGATATTTATAACAACGATACCAAACTTGAATACGATTTAATGGCCATGGAGGTCAACCCTCCCGTAGTTCGGATAACCAATCCCTACGCTGGCGACAATAATGAGATATATCTTGATTCCGAAGATCCCAATTTATTCCTTGAAGGTGTAGTACAGGACGAGAGCAATATTAAAGATATTTTTGTTGACGGGGTCAGAGCCACTTTTAATGATACAGAGTTAAATCCTCCGTTCTCAGCCACAATTAATATTGCTGACAAAAACACCATTTCAATTAAAGCCATGGATACTTTTGGGAATGAAGTGGATACAAAGTTTTCGTTAAACAGGGAAGGTGCACAAATTGCTGAATCGAATCCGATGGGAAAAACCTGGGTGGTTTTTATTGAAAATTCAAATTATGAAACCTTTGCAAGCCTTGAAGGACCTACCAAAGATGTGAGCAGTATGAAAAATGCTCTGTCGAATTATCAGATTCATAATTTTATACACAAAAAGGACATGACCAAAAAAGAGATGGAACGGTTCTTTTCTATAGAATTACGCGATTTAGTAAAGAAAAACAATGTTAATTCACTTTTGGTTTGGTATGCAGGTCATGGCAAGTTTATTAATGAAACCGGTTACTGGATTCCGGTTGATGCCACCCGTGACGATGAGTTTACCTATTTTAACATTAATCAGTTAAAAGCAAGTATGCAGTCATACAGCAGTTATATTACTCATACTTTAGTGGTTACCGATGCCTGTGAATCAGGGCCTTCATTTTACCAGGCTATGCGTTCAGCACCTGAAATCAGATCGTGTGATGATGTAACGGCAACTAAATTCAAATCATCACAGGTATTTTCATCTGCCGGATATGAGTTGGCATCAGACGACTCAAAGTTTACAAAAACCTTTGCCAAATCGCTTCAGTTTAATGAAGATCCCTGTATTCCAATCGAAAAGATAGTTTCAAAAGTTACTGAAGCTACTGCCACCAATGAAAGCCAGAAACCATTATTTGGAAAGATTGCCGGTTTTGAAGATGAGAATGGTACTTTCTTCTTTATCAAAAAGTAAGCACTTAATTGAAAATATTGTAACTTTAATCCCGCAGGGCATACCTGCGGGATTTTTTGTTTCATCCAATTCTACCCAAAATGAAGCTGTTAAAATTTTTTCCAATCGTTGGGCTGATTGTATTAATTGCACAATTTTCAGATGCTCAACGCTATTATTTCGATAATTATAGTGTGAAAGAAGGGTTATCACAATCAAAAGTTTATGACCTCATTCAGGATTCTGCCGGTTTTATCTGGCTGGGAACAGCCAGCGGTGTTTCAATTTTTGACGGAAAAACATTCAGGAATTATACTGCTGACGACGGCCTTGCCGGGAATGGGGTACAAACTATTTTACAGGATTCGTACGGCAATATCTGGTTCGGACATACCGGAGGAGGCTTAACCATTTATTCCAATGGAAATTTTAAAAAGGTTTTACCCGATTCTGTAAAAATAAAGGGGGATATAACCAGTTTTGCTGAAGATTCGAAACACAGGCTTTGGATTGGTACCCAGGGTGCAGGAGCTTTCAGGATTGATAACCTGGGCAACATACCGGCCGAAGCGCCCAAAATGGTAAATTATACCGGAAAAACCAAACTCAGCGACAGGGTATTCTTTATCACTGAAACCTCCGACTCCGTCATTTATTTTGTTATTGATAATCAGATGAAATATTATGACGAAGCCAACAATACTTTTATTACTTATAAACCCCAGGGCCTTACATTCTTTTTTCAGATAACCTGCATGTTCGAAGATAAAGAATCAAATTATTGGTTTGGAACCTACAACGGAGGGCTGTTACGAAAAGATAAAAAATCGGGTAATGTCTCAGTATTTGATATCCGCGATGGGTTGGCCAATAATTTTATAAGTTGTATTAACCAGGACAAAAACGGAGCTATCTGGATTGGTACATGGGGTTCGGGAGTAACCCGCATTGACCCTAATTTTCAAATATTTAACCAGGATAATGGTCTGGCAGGAAATAAAATCAGAAGAATTATCCCCGACAGGGAAGGAAATATTTTAATTGGAACCAATGAAAACGGTCTTAGCATTTTCAAAGGCGAACAATTTATTTGTTATTTGCCGGAGCATGGATTATTGAGCGAACAGGTTTCGGCCATTGTGGAGGATGACCGGAATAACATTTTGATAGGAACTAACAAAGGATTATGTAAATATAACCTTACAGGCAAGCATATCAAACCTTTCAATGAAAAAGGAAAAACCTTATCACAGGAAATTATCAGCCTCAAACGGGCCTCAAATGGAACGGTTTGGGTAGCTACCAAAGAAGACGGAATTTTTTCATTCGTGCCAGGGGAAACAGGGTTAAAATACACGGGTGCATTTAGCAGCACTGTGATACGGTATGGAAAAATTGTTACCTGCATGGAAATTGATTCCGATAATCATATATGGGTCGGAACCATTGATGGGTTATTTTACCTGGAACCAGAAAAGAAAGCGTTCGACCGGATAATGGGAGGCGAAATTCTTAGCCTTTATTTTGATAGTAATAAAACCATGTGGGTGGGACGCAAAGGCAAAGGAGTCAGCCGCGTAGATGGTACAGATATTAACAATGTTGACACCCTGGGAACCATAACTCCGCTGTGTTTTACATCAGACAGTAAAGGAAATTTATGGATTGGAACTGAAGGACAGGGAGTTGTTGAATATCAACAGGATGGGACCATATTACGGTTCAAAAAGGAAAACGGGTTACTGGCCGATTATATCACGGCAATGGTGACCGATAAAAGCGATAATATCTGGATTGGGACCAATAAAGGTTTGAATGAATTTTCTGCTGAGAATAAGGTGTTTTATTCCTATACCGAACGCAGCGGATTTACCGGGATTGAAGTGAAGAATAATGCCCTGTATTTTGATGATATGGGAAATCTGTGGTGCGGCACAGTTAACGGGCTTTTTAAATACAGTCCTGATAAAGACCGCAAAAATATGTTGGAACCTTTGACTCATATCACCAACATGAAAATTAATCTGAAAGACAGGGATATGACCCCCAACCTGAAACTAAGTTATACTGAAAAAAATATACTTTTTGAATATCATAGCATCTGCCTTACCGATGCCGACAAAGTTTTATACCAGGTAATGCTTGAAGGTGCCGATGAAGGCTGGCTCCCTCCCACTACACAAACTTTTAAAAACTACAGTCCCCTGCCTCCGGGTAAATATACCTTTAAAGTTAGGGCTTGTAATAACCGGGGTGTCTGGAATCATAATCCGGTTACTTATTCCTTTATAATTAAGCCACCCTTTTATTTGACCTGGTGGTTTATTTTAATTGTTACGGTACTTACAATTGCAGGAATCATTGCTTACATCAATATTCGCGAACGAAATTTAAAACGTGAAAAAGTTATACTTGAAAACAAAGTAAAACAGCGTACTGCTGAAATTCAGCATAAAAATGAGGAACTCGCCAAAAAGAATAAAGATATTTTAGATAGCATTACCTACGCTAAACGTATTCAGCAAGCCATTCTGCCATCAGATGCGTTCATAAAATCGCACATACCTGAATCTTTCGTCCTGTTTAAACCTAAAGATATTGTCAGTGGCGACTTTTATTGGTTTAGGTCTATTGATGATGCACTGATATTCTCAGCCGTAGACTGTACCGGCCATGGTGTGCCCGGTGCATTTATGAGTATTATGGGGAACGAGGGTTTACAAAGAGCGGTTAGTGAATTTAAATTGCGTAACCCTGCCGATATTCTTAACAAGCTTAACGATTTGGTTCAGGAATCGCTCGGAAGCGGTAATAACCCTGATGTTAAAGATGGTATGGATATGGCTTTGTGTGTCTATTTTCCAAAAAAATCGATTTTACAATATGCCGGAGCCAATAACCCGCTTTATCTTATCCGATCAACTTCAAAACCGCCTTTACAAAAAGATGGCGAAACAATGGAGCCTGCCATGGAACTTTGTGATTACCGGTTATATGAAACTAAAGGCAATAAACAACCCATTGGAGCCTATATCAGCCGCGTGCCGTTTGTCAGTAATGAATACAAAATTTTACCGGGCGACAGCATCTATATTTTCTCCGATGGTTATGCCGACCAGTTTGGTGGACCAAAAGGTAGAAAGTTTATGTATAAACACCTAAAAGAAATTTTGCTTGAAAACCAGAATTCTGATATGGAACAGCAAAAAGAATTTTACAACCAGATAATAAATGCATGGAAAAGCAACGTGGAACAGGTTGATGACATCTGTCTGATGGGAATGCGTTTTTAATTCTTAAATCTGTTTCATGAAAAATTTGAAAATATTTATCATTATTTCTGTTTTGGTAGGCCTGGGATGCCAGCAGAAAAAAACTAATACAGAAACAATAAAACATCCATTCATATCAGCATCGCCGAACGCTGAAATGATGGTTGAAGTTGAGAATCCTATAAATAACTATATGGTTTTGAATAAAGACCGCTTTAATGACACGGCCTTTATCAATTCCAAAAACCGGTATATTTTTTCAATTTACCTGGATACGCCAACATATTCCTATTTACGCGATGGCAAAAATAATTTACGAGTATTTATAAGCCCTGATGATACGCTTAAAATAAAATACGACCTGAATCATATCTTCGAATCTATTGCCTTTAGTGGTAAAGGATGCCAGGCCAATCAATATATACGTAACAAGTATTTGTTAATGCTTGACCATGCCATACCCGTGACCCGGTTATATGAGATGCCGGTAAAAAAATTCCGTTACCTCGTTGATTCATTTTATGTTGTCGATAAGCTGTTTCTTGAAGATTTTATCTTAAAAAATCCTGATTTACCAGAAGTTTTTAAAAACTCTGAACAGGCTTCGCTTACTTATGACAGGGCCACTACTTTAACCGAATATTTAGGTGCCAACCAAAATCTGGATCGAGTTGACACAGCCAATTATCTGAAATATCTGAATAAAGTGGATCTAAACCAGGAAAAATGGCTTGATATTTATGAATACCGTAGCTTTTTACAATCGTATATTAATTTTTATACCCTGGTAAAGCATGGTACAGAAAACCTTTCGTCCGGTGAGCTCACCCTGAAAAAAATGTATGAGGTTTTGGCCAGGATTCAAAATCAAAAAATAAAAGATTACCTGTTGTTTACCTTGTTACACGACCAGGTAAAATATTATGGATATAAAAATACAGATGCACTTTTTACACTTTTTGAACAACAGTGCAAAAATGAGTCGATGAAAAAGGGCCTGTTAACCCCATACCAGGATTATCAGAAATTAAAGCAAAAAGAGAAAGCCCCGGAATTTGTAATGTTGGACGTAAATGGCCGCAGCCACAATCTGAATGAATTTAAAGGCAGGTATATTTATATTGATGTGTGGGCCACATGGTGTCTGCCATGCAAAAAGGAATTGCCCATTTTTGAACAGTTAGCTGAAACCTATAAAAATAAAAACATAGAATTTGTAAGCCTGTCTATTGATAATAAGGAAGCTGACTGGAAGGAGTTTTTAGAAATAAAAAAACTCGCTAAAAATCAATTTATTGTAACAAATACCAAAGAGTTACTTGACACTTATATGATTAAAACCGTGCCTCATTACTTAATTATTGACGATAAAGGCATCCTGATTGATAATGATGCCCCCAGACCTTCAGAAGGCAAGACAGAATGGATTGAAAAATTGCCGGAAAAAGTTAAAGTATAGTTAGGCACAAACCCAACTGAATGACTCCTTCGGGCCTATCCGCCAGATTTACACAAATATTTAAAACCATATTACTGCTTGAAAAGACCTATTCGACCCACTTGGGTTCAGTTTTCCATCAGAATAATTTGGCAACTGATCATCTTCCCAAATCCAGGGCTTTTACCATAGTTTCCGCATTTAAACCTATGCCATTTACAATTATTTGGGCTTTTGAATAAAAAGGTTCGCGTCCACCAAGAGCCTGTTCTATAAATCCGAGTAATTCCGTATCGGTTTTGCCTGCAATGATGGGCCGTTCGGCCTTGGCAGATTTCAACCTGCTGGCCAGGGCTTTGGGCGATAGTTTTATATAGATGGTTTTGCCGTGGGCATTCATCTGCTCAATATTATCAAAAAAACACGGAGCTCCCCCACCTGTGGCAATCACGCAATTGTTTAAGTTAAAAGATTGATGTATGGTTTTCCGTTCGATTTCTCTGAAAGCATCCTGACCATCTGATTCAAAAATTTGCGATATGGTCCTGTTTTGTTCGGTTTCAATCACAGAATCCAAATCGACAAATTCATAGCCCAGTTTATTTGCCAACCGCTTGCCGGCTGTGGTTTTGCCACAACCCATATATCCTATTAAATAAATCAGCATTTTAGATAAAGTTATTAAACTCGTCTTAAATTTGTGTTTGTTCACACCTATAGGGGCTGTATCAATTTATCTGAAGAGCTAATTTGAAACAGTCCTCCCTTGTGGGCATAGCCGTTAAGCTAACAAAATATTCTATTGAATTTTGTGTGTAAAGCACAGCCTTCAACTTCTTCGTTAGGGTACAAATATAATTTTTTTGATTTGCCTTTTTTTCACCCTTTTCCCTCCCGAAACAAGTTCGGGACAGGTCATCGGGATTTTGTTCACACATAAAATTATTTTTTATGGTGTTCACGAACTTCGTTTCCCTCAGAGAGGGAAAAAAGCTTAATAACAAGGTCCTTATCATTTTTTTAATTTTCATTTTGATTTAAATTAAATCTTAGCTTGACGGCTATGCCCACAAGGGAGGTCAGGAGGGTGAATTGACCAATTATTGCACAAAGGTCAAAATTACACTAATCAAACCCCAACGACATTTGCTCGCCAGCCGATTCCGGAGGTGCAGGATTTGATTCATCCTGATCGTGAACTTCATCAATAATTTCATCCGGCATCTCTTCTTCTGGCTCTGGTTCTTCTTTCTGCAATGGTTCTATTTCAACTATTTTCTTCACCTCGTAGTTGGTTAACCGTTTACCCCTGGCTTTATAGCTTTTTACCGCAATAAATTCCTCAGCATCAATAACTTCATCCTCGCGGCTGGCATGTTTACCACCAAAGGAAATCTGAAACTGCGGCCATTTTTCATCACTAATCAATACCAGCTTTGAGTCAGGGTTTTCGCCAATAAAATTTGTATCCTTGTTAGTTTCCTCAAATTCAAAACGCTTCAAATAATAAAAACCCTGTTCGGCATCAAACAAGACTGCTGAGAACACTTTACCCGGTTTATATTTCTCAATACGCAAAACGTTATCAGGATAATGATTACTGATATCAAAATTGGTCATCAGATATTCCCCATCTTTACCAATAACCAGGATTTTATCGTCACCTTTAAACTCGCCCAGGTACAATCCGCGTTCCTCGGTACTCAAACGGAAAACCACTTCGTCGAACCAAATTTTGAGCCCGCCAAGTGTCGAAACCCCCTCCTCTTTCAGAACAATGCGATGTACCTGGTGACGGGTAAGAATATTCCCCATACTTTGGCGCCCCTTTATTGCCAGTTCACTAAAATCAATCTCGAAAATGAGTTTTTTAAGTTTCGGCCGGGGTTTAAGATAAATTTTTATGGTTTCGGCTTCACCATTTGCATTGGCGCTAAAATAAAGAATACGCGAACCCTCTGTCCCTTTGGTCAAATCATATTCCTTATCACGCGTTACCCCTTTAACCGGGAAGCGTTTCATATAAGTATGACCAAATTTACCATCGCGGTAAACCACGTTGTAAATGGTCCGCTGATCGTTTTTATTAAACACTGCCAAATAATGAATGTCTTTCCCCACAAATGTTTTATCAGATACTTTGGTTACCTGGTAAATACCATCTTTACGGAAAATAATGATATCATCAATATCGGAACAGTCGCAAACAAACTCCTCTTTACGCATAGCAGGCCCAATTCCGATAAAGCCTTCTTTGTAATTGCAATAAAGTTTTTCATTGGCAACCACCACTTTTGTAGCTTCAATATTTTCGAAGTTGCGGAGCTCTGTTTTCCGTTCACGGCCCTTGCTGTGTTTTTTCCTGATTTGCTTAAAGTAGTTAATAGCATAATCATTCAGGTTTTCCAGATGATTTTTTACTTCGGCAATATCTTCCTCCAATGACAATAATTGATCTTCGGCCTCTTTTGATGAGAATTTCAGGATACGGCGCATTTTTATTTCAAACAGCCTCTTTACATCCTCATCGGTAACCTCACGGATAAATTTATCTTTAAATGGCTTTAACCGTTTATGAATGTGGCCAATAACCGACTCATAATCTTTGCCTTCTTCGTATTCTTTATCTTTATAGATTCGTTCCTCAATAAATATTTTTTCAAGCGATGAAAGATGCCAGGCTTCCTGCAACTCGCCTAATTTAATCAGCAACTCCCGTCGAAGCAGTTCTTTGGTATATTCTGCCGAAAATTTAAGCATCTCGGTAACCCCAATAAACTGGGGTTTATCGTTTTCAATTATGCATGAGTTGGGCGAAATGGATACTTCGCAATCAGTAAAAGCATATAAAGCATCAATGGTTTTATCTGGAGAAGTGCCGGGCAAAAGGTGAACCAGAATTTCAACCTCGGCAGCCGTATTATCATCAATTTTACGGATTTTTATTTTGCCCTTTTCATTTGCCTTAAGTATGGTTTCTATTAATGATGAACTATTTTTTCCAAATGGGATATCCTTAATTACCAGGGTTTTCTTATCCAATTTTTCGATACGTGCTCTTACTTTTACAGCTCCACCGCGTAGGCCGTCGTTATACTTCGACACATCAGCCATACCACCTGTGGGGAAATCAGGGAACAACTCAAATGATTTCCCTAATAAATGCGCGATACAGGCATCAATTAATTCAATAAAGTTATGAGGCAGAATTTTTGAGGCCAGCCCCACTGCGATACCTTCAACTCCCTGGGCCAGCAATAAAGGAAATTTAACCGGTAAGGTTACCGGTTCCTGGTTGCGGCCATCGTACGACGGTTTCCATTCGGTAATTTTAGGACTGAAAACCACATCGAGGGCAAATTTTGATAAACGCGCCTCAATATAACGGGGCGCTGCAGCACCATCCCCGGTAAAAATATTTCCCCAGTTTCCCTGGCAATCAATCAATAAATCTTTTTGCCCAAGTTGCACCAGGGCATCACCAATTGACGCATCACCGTGCGGGTGAAACTGCATGGTATTACCAATAATATTGGCCACTTTATTGTACCTGCCATCATCAAGCCTCTTCATGGAATGCAAAATCCTGCGCTGAACAGGCTTTAGCCCGTCATTTAAATGTGGTACGGCACGTTCCAGGATAACATACGAGGCATAATCCAAAAACCAACTCTGGTACATCCCCGAAATATGGGAAATGTGTTGCAGATTATCGGTTTTTACATCTTCAGGGTCATGCGAATGACCATTGCCTGGCTTAGGCTCTTGTTTTTCTAACTCTTCGGACATATTTTAACTGAATATCTTAAGCTGCAATGCCAGCCATCAGGCCGGTATTTCTTCCTCAATTCTTAAATTCTCAATAATAAACTGTTGCCTGTCGGGTGTGTTTTTGCCCATGTAAAATTCAAGCAAATCAGCAATTGAATCCCCTTTCCGCAAATTTACCGGATCAAGCCGCATATCTTTCCCAATAAAGTTTTTAAACTCATCGGGTGATATCTCACCAAGCCCTTTAAAACGTGTAATCTCAGGATTAGCACCCAGTTTTTTAATGGCCTCTTCCCGCTCCTCATCTGAGTAACAATATATGGTTTCCTTTTTGTTCCTTACCCTGAATAACGGGGTTTGCAAAATAAATAAGTGCTTATTCTTTATCAAATCAGGGAAAAACTGTAAAAAGAAAGTTATGAGCAATAAACGTATATGCATACCGTCAACATCGGCATCTGTTGCAATAATTACATTGTTATACCTAAGATTTTCGAGATCTTCTTCAATGTCAAGCGCTGCCTGCAACAGGTTAAATTCTTCGTTTTCGTAAACTATTTTTTTAGTAAGCCCGTAACAGTTTAACGGTTTACCTTTCAGGCTAAATACGGCCTGGGTATCCACATCGCGGCTTTTGGTAATGGAACCCGATGCTGAATCACCCTCGGTTATAAAAATAGAAGTATCAAGTTTACGATCGTGGTTTGAATTATAGTGTACTCGGCAATCGCGTAATTTTCGGTTATGCAGGTTTGCTTTTTTAGCCCTTTCCTTTGCCAGTTTTTTAATACCTGACATGGCCTTGCGCTCACGCTCCGATTCCTGGATACGCTTCAGTAAAATGTCGGCGGTTTCTGAATTTTTATGCAAGAAATCATCCAGGTGCTTTTTCAGAAAATCAGTAATAAACTTCACTACCGAAGGACCACTCGGCCCAATATCTTTCGACCCCAGCTTGGTTTTGGTTTGTGATTCAAAAACGGGCTCTTCCACTTTTATACTTATGGCCGCACAAATAGATGAACGGATATCAGAAGGTTCAAAGCTTTTACCATAAAATTCCCTGATAGTTTTCACAATGGCTTCGCGGAAAGCAGCCAGGTGGGTTCCCCCCTGTGTTGTATGCTGACCGTTAACAAAAGAATAATATTCCTCGCCATATTGATTCCCATGAGTCATGGCCAGTTCAATATCTTCATCTTTTAAATGAATTACCGGATATAATCCCGGAGAACTCATGTACTCATCAAGCAGATCCCTTAATCCGTTGCGTGAAACAAACCTTTCACCATTTAAAGTAATTATCAGCCCGGCATTTAAGAAAGTATAGTTCCGTAACAGGTTTTCAACGTAATCCGAAATGAAATGATAATTACCAAAAAGTTCTTCATCGGGCCTGAAAACCGTATAAACACCGTTATCCTCATCTGTTTTTTCAACTGGATAATCATTTATAATTTCACCTGCAGAGAAATCAACAGCTTTAACCTCACCATCACGAAACGATTTAATGTTGAATTTGGTCGATAATGCATTAACAGCCTTGATACCAACCCCATTCAAGCCCACCGATTTTTTAAACACCTTTGAATCATATTTGGCGCCGGTATTCATTTTTGATGCAACATCAACAAGCTTACCCAGCGGAATTCCGCGCCCATGGTCACGAACCGATACTTCACGTTCGTTAATGGTAATATCAATTTGTTTTCCGTTCCCCATCATAAACTCGTCAATAGAGTTATCGAGCACCTCTTTTAACAAAATATAAATACCATCATCGCGGGATGAGCCATCACCCAGCTTACCAATATACATACCCGGACGAAGCCGGATATGCTGTTTCCAATCGAGCGTTTTAATCGCGTCTTCTGAATATACTGCAGACATTTCCTAAGTTTTGGACAAATATAGCTATTTGGATGTCGATTTGGAAAGTGAATTATCAACAGCTGTTGATAATTCACTTTCCAAATCGACATCCAAATAGCTATATTTGTCCAAAACTTAGGAAAT
>JBJKSB010000062.1:0-7222 GCA_046704385.1 Bacteroidales bacterium
GGCCGCCCTACGGTGCTTGAACCCAGCGATGCTTTGAGCCAGATTCCGGCCGGTGCTATTGATAATATTGAATTAATAACAAATCCTTCGGCTAAGTATGAACCTGATGGTGCTGCCGGAATTATCAACATCATAACCAAAAAGAATAAACTGGAAGGCATGAGTGGTATAATTAATGCAAATGCAGGAAGGTTTAATAACTATGGGGGCGATTTTACCCTGGATGGAAGGTCGAAAAAGCTGCACTATTACCTGGGTGGTGATTACAATAACAGGAACCGTCCGGGAAATATGGAATACCAACGCGATGTATTTTATACAACAGGGAATGATTATCATGTGCTTTCTGACGGTGAATTTACGCGTAGTGGAGACCGATACAGCATCAAAGGTGGTTTTGACTGGGATTTTACCGATAAGGATGTTTTTGGTATTGGATTGAGGACTGGTAATGGATCGCACGACGGTGGAAGTACCAGAAATTATGAGGAATATTTTGATAATGACGCTATCCATAATTTTTACATAACACAGGATGTTTCAAATAGGGGAGGAACATTTTGGCAAGCTAATTTAGACTACCGTCATAATTTTGATGAAAAAAAGACGCATTACATTGAAGCCCAAATAAATGCTGATGGCCATGATTCTGAAGAAGAATCAGAAAATGTGCAGAAGTATCTGGATGATAGGATTGCCTCAGGTACCCGATCAACAGAAGACGGACCTTCAAAGGGATTACGTATGAAGCTTGATTATACCAAGCCTTTTGCCTGGGGAGGTAAGTTGGAAGCCGGCTGGCAAACCCAAATCGATTTAAGCGATGATTACAATAAGGTGTATAATTTTGATACTGTAAACCAGGTTTATTTTCCATATGATACCTTATATAGTAACCATACCCAATACACCAGGAATACGCATGCTGCCTATACTACTTTTGGCGGGGAATATGGCGATTTTGGTTACCAGTTGGGGTTACGGGTTGAATATACTTATCGTTACCTGGAAATGGTTGAGAAACAACAATCGTTTAAAATCGACAGGCCCGATTATTTCCCAACCATGCACATTTCTTATAAAATGCCCGCTGACCAACAGGCTATGGCAAGCTATACGCGAAGAATTGACAGACCTCACGGTTGGTTTCTTGAACCTTTTGTTACCTTTATGGATGCCTATAATGTTCGTAAAGGAAACCCCGATTTGAAGCCAGAATATATTGATTCATACGACTTAAGCTATCAGAAAAAATTCCAACAGCAAAATTTCTTTTCTCTTGACGGATATTACAGGGTTACCCACAACAAAACCGACCGGGTAATGAGTAAATATGAGGAAGACAGTACGATGTTCCTGCACACTTTTGCCAATACCGGAACCGATTATGCCCTGGGGTTGGAATTTATGGTGAATTACACTCCTGTTAAATGGTATACTACAAACCTGATGATTGATACTTATGATTACAGGTTGAAAGGAACATTGAATGATGTACCGGTTGACCAACACGATTTCAGCTGGGATTTGAGATTTAATAATTCTTTTAAAGCCAGCCCTAATTCTCGCTTTCAGTTAGATTTTATGTATCATAGCCCAACTGTAGAGGCACAAGGTCATTCTGAAGGGTTCTTTGCGTCAAATGTAGCTTATAAACAGGATTTTATGAAGCGTAAGCTTTCAGCCACACTCCAGGTACGCGATGTATTCGGAACCTGGAAACATGTTCATATTAACGAAACGCCAGATTTTTATCAGTATACTTTGTATCAGCCAAAAACACCTGGTGTGATGTTGACCATATCGTACAAACTAAATAACTACAAAGCGATGAAAGGCGATCGTCAGGGTAATGGCGAACAAGGTGGAATGGACGACAGCGGCGGCGATATGATGTAAAATTTCTAGGAATCAGAATATTGATTCTTGTTTTAAAAAGTAGTATACTCAAAACAATTACTCATGTAAGTTTTGGATATACTATTTTTTATGAAGTATCGTAATAAGTTGGTGTCTGATGAACAAACTGTCCAAATATTGAATACCATATCTGATTGGTATTAATTCAGGAATAGTGATTCAGGTCGAGGTTGGAACACAGGATCGCAAGGATTTTACTGTGATTGGCTATACGGTGAATGCGGCTTCACAAATCAAAAGCATAAAAGAACTAATTCAATTATAGATGCCGTTGGCGTTGTTGTGTATATTCCTGTCGTACTTTTTTTTGCAAAAAAATCCGAAGTTGACATTTTAAGTTCTTTTTCAATCCCAAGCGTTGTTTCATTTATTAGTATAGTTTTAATTGGTGCATCGTTGAGATACATTATCACTGTACCATTAGATCAACCTGGTCTTTTCTTTAAATCTTTATTTAATTCAAAGTTAAGGTTTCTCACTTTTACGTATGAAAACAGCATATTAGATATTTTTATGATAGTAGCCCTTGTGATTCCTGAGGAAATTATATTTAGAGGGGTTATACTAAAACAATTCCTTAAGCAATATTCACCTAAAAAAGCGATAATATTATCATCAGTGATTTTTACCTTAGTCCACGTTACGACTATTAAAAATTATTTTGCAGCATTATTTATTTCCGGTATAATATTCGGTGTATTATATTATAGGTCTGAATCTGTATTGGTTACTTCTGTAGTCCATATTATTTTTAACTGGTTTGATAAACATTCGTGGGCATATATTGATTTGACTCTAACAGATACTATTGGATATATTATTCTTTATTTAATTGTGATATTTGTACTTGTATATTTATTGCGAAAACCGATAAAAACATACTCAATTAATCACTTGGTAGAAAACTTTCAAAGTGTATTCCGGAATTAAATAAGGAATAGGATTAAACTTTAATTATTTCCGAAAAAGAAAACAATTATTTTCTATTTTTTCTCTCTTGGTTTTCTGGTTTTTTCAGCCGTTTTTTTAGGCATATCAGAATCTTTTTGAAGTAATTTATTCTCTTTGAGTGCTTCTTTCAGTTTTGCTTCCAGCTCTTCCTGTTTTTGTTTCGCTTCAGCCAATAACCTTATATTTTCTTTTTCTTTAAATTCTGCCTCTTCCTGCACAGCCTTTAATTCTTCGAGGTTTTCCCGCATTTCCTCATTTTTCTGCCGGGCTTCTTCTTCAAGCTTACGCGATTCATTAATCAGAACCTGCGATTCATCGTTTATCTTCACAATATTAAGCTGTGAGGTAATATTCTCAATGGCACGTATCAGATACGCTTTTTCCATATCATTAACCGGATGGAACGAAGCAATTTCAACAACTCCAATGGTAAGTTCATCAATTTTCATAGGTATCAGGGCAAGAACCTTTGGTGTTGCATTACCTAACCCTGAAGTAATAGAGAAGAACTTGTCGGGAAGGTCTTCTATATAATTGGCTTTTCCTGTGGTGAAACACTGACCGGTAAGCCCTTCTTTTGAATCAAGCACATCAATTTGTGCTTCCTTATTTAATCCGTAATTGGCAAGTATTTTAAGTTTGTCCTCATGGTTAATTCGGGTATGCAAATACAAAGCTCCCATTGATGCATTAATTCTTCTCACCAGGGCTGATAAAAGCTGATCGGCAAGTACTGACAGATTATCTTTGTTTTTGCGCATAACATCAATAATCTGGTTCAAACCTTCATTAATCCAGTTTTGATTTTCCTGTTCCTTCTTATAATTTTCGAGTTCACTTGCCTGGTTGGTCAGTACCTGAGTTCGTTCTTCAATCCGTTCTTCAAGTGATTGTTTTTCCTGTTTTAATTCCAGGCTTAACTTTCGGTTATCGAGTAAAGCAACAGCCGATTGTTTAGTTAATAAATACGACTGCAATACCATAAATGCTGCTATTCCGTACTCTGCAATGTATACCGAGTTGATAACTCCCATACTGTAAAGAAGGTCATTTACGGCAGTAGAGTATAAAAGGAACATGCCAATGAAGGATATTACTGATCCTTTTTGTTTTTGTACCACCGCTCTTAAAAGCACCCCAAATACCAGGTATAATCCTCCCAAACCTATGTACAATTCAAAAAGCAAACGGATTTGTCCGTAAACCCAGGCTTTTGTTGAAAAAACTGCAATGGTTATAAGAATACCAACTCCGGTAATTATATAGAACATTATTTTTGGGAAGCTTTTGCGATAGCTGAAATAAAAGAAAGTCGCAAAAAGTGCCATGGTTCCAAAACCCGAGAAATTATCGAGCCTGATTAATAACTCCCAACTCATATTTGGGAACCAATACGCAATCAATCGTTCACCGGTCGACAGGTTTCTCAAAATCATAATGATAGATAATAATCCAAATATAAAGTTGGAAATATCGAGTCGTCGTAAGGCATACATTAATAAATGATTGAGCCCTATTATTAAAATAATTCCAACTAACAGAAGATTTAAAATAAGGGTATCCTTGGTCGAATTTATTATCTGTTTTAGTGTTCCAAAATGAATAGGGCGCTGCGCTCCAGCCCTTCTATGGTAAAAGTTCGAAACCTGTATTACCATATCAATAACCTGGTAGCTTACACTATCTTTTTTTGTTATAGGAATGGCAATTTCGTGGGTAAGAAATTGAGGTGCACTGGTTTCCTTAGTAGTACCAACCGTACCTAATTTGGTTTTTAATTTGCCATCAATAAATAATTTGTATGCAGTAAAAATGCTTCGTAATTTCAGCCCGTATATTTCATCTTTGTTATCTACCAATATTCGGAGGCGGTATGTTCCATATCCCAACGCAGGCAGTGTTGTTCCATCAGGTTTTACTACTTTGGTCCAGGGCTTTGGAACAGGTGCGTGGTATTTGGTATATCCTGGCAATGAATCATCTGCAGAAGCCGGAAGTAGTAATTCCTGCCAGTAAAAATCCATATCACCCTCAAGTTTTATCAGGTGATGATTCCAGTCAACTCCTCTTGCATCAAGAATTCCGTTTACAATTTTTCTGTCTTGCGAAAATCCTGGCTTTGGGATTATATTAAGGAGGATAAAGCAGGCGAAAATCAATAGCTTTCTTAAAAACATAGATAATTTTGCTTCAGATTCAGTCCGAAATTAAATATTTTTTCCGGTTAATCAAATCAACCGGTCTAATTTTAAATGCTTTGGAAAAAGATATTGTCTTATAACCTTAATAGGAATGTTAATCAGGCTAACTTATTTTTTAAGATTATTCTTAAATATTTTTTTGAATTTTTCAATTTTGGGTGTCACAACCAGTTGGCAATATTTATTTTCCGGATTATTATTGAAATAATCCTGATGATAATCTTCAGCGCTGTAAAACATGGTAAATGGCTCAACTAAAGTCACAATATCATTCTCATAAATTTTTTCGGATGTCAAATCATTTATTACGGATTCTGCAATGTCTTTTTGTTCGGCAGTATGATAAAGTATAATCGAGCGATATTGTGTGCCAACATCATCACCCTGGCGATTAATAGAAGTCGGATCGTGCATTTTAAAGAAAACGCCAAGTAATTCCTTGTATCCAATGACGTTGGGGTTATACTTAATTTGAACTACCTCAGCGTGACCAGTGGTTCCTGTACAAACCTCCTGGTATGTTGGATTTTCGGTAGTTCCCCCGGCATACCCTGAAGTTGCAATAATTACTCCGTTAAGTTTATTGTACATAGCCTCTACACACCAAAAACAGCCTCCGCCAAATGTGGCTAATTCATAATTATTTGTCATTTTAATACCATATTAATTTTTAAAATTGCGATTGTAGTTTGCAATTACAAATGAACTTAAAAAATGGCATAAAAAAATATGTTAATGAAAACTTTCCAGTGTATCAAGCGGGTGATCAATAATGTACTTTGAACCCCTGTAAAACATATATGCCGACAAGGCCATAAAGGTATGGCTTAAATCAAAATAATTAAACCATTTATGTAACGACCATTGGTTCATAAAAACCAGGGCTGCCAGTGCAGCAAATCCAACGGCAAGTAAAAAGGCTTTACTTCCTTTGCTGCGTGTTTTGTAGAAAATAATCAGGTTGAAGCTGAGTACAATGATCATGAAACCATAAAAAGTATGTACTTCAACAAAAAAGAAATTGAGCGTTGAAAATGTTATGGTTATAAAAAACAATAATTCAAAAATATTGAACCATGCAAAAAAGGTTCCAATACCAGGCTTAATAATTTTTCGAGCATATTCAATAGATGCTCTTTCAACCAACATTACTGAAAACATACTGGTGAGCCAACCTGGTAATTTCCATGGGTTTGCGGCTATATTCATGCGTTTGGCTCCAACAATTCCCTTCACGACATTCGCAAATCCTGAAGAAAGATGCCACTCTGCCTTAATTGCATATAAAAACCCATGACCTACAATGCCTCCAATAAAAGTGGCAATGCTCATGGAAAGAAAGTAGTATTTCAGGTATAGGTGGACTTTATTTTTGATAGGAAACCGGGTAAGTTTTATAAACGACCAAAAGCACACGGCCGAAACAATTAAATCGGTCAAAACCGTCACTGGTTCATCAATTCGCAGATTGCCCAGGTACCATTGTGTTAATTCAAATTGCATAATGAAAAAATTTGTGCAAATGTATAATTCTAAAAATGGCTTTGCAACTTTTAGCCATAAACATAAATTAAATTATTTGTAAGGAACTTATTATGTTAAGGATCTGACTAAAAACAAGTGTGGGCTGCCGGGAGGCAGCCCAAAGAATTTCGCACTTGATTAATTAACCCATGAAAAAGTAACAAAATGAAGTGAAGAGTGCAGTCCAAATATAGTATTAATTTTATAAAAGGAGCAACCTTTTTGCAAATAAATTTTAGTTTTTATTAACAACTTCTTAACAGTATGGGTGTTACGTTTTTTTTAACCCATATTTTTTTTGAATTTATAATTGCGATTCCTGATTTTACCGAACATAATGGTTTGAACCAGTCCTCGTGTAAGCAGAAAAAGCAAGAATGCCAACCATAAAGCATGATTAAAATAGAGGTTTTTTAAAAGTATCCAAACAGGAAAAAAAACAATAAATACTGCAATAATCATACTGTTGCGCATTTGTTTAGTGTACGTCAGGCCAATAACTACCGACCTGAAGGTCAATTTCTGGCATTCGGAGCATAATATTAACTTAGCAGCTTAAAACAAAAGCTGTGTTAGAAACTATTACTGATAAATTAGGCAATCATATTAATTTTAGCTATTCATGT
>JBJKSB010000063.1:0-26464 GCA_046704385.1 Bacteroidales bacterium
AATTATGTACTTAGTTTGGATGCCGAAGAAGCATTAACTGATAATCTCAAAAAAAGTATAAATCGTGTAAAAAAACAATTCGATGCCGATGGTTACTACTTTAACCGTTTAAATTATTATTGTGGAAAATGGATCAGACACAGCGCCTGGTATCCTGACCGAAAACTACGCCTTTGGGATAGACGTAAAGGTTGTTGGGGCGGTGAAAATCCACACGATAAATTTATTATGCAACCCGGAACTTCCGAAAAATTTTTAAAGGGCGATTTATTGCATTATACCTACTATTCCATCCGCGAACATATTGCTCAAATGAACAAATTTACTGACATCGGTGCCGAGGTGGCATTTAAAAAAGGCCGTAAAGTTTCGCTCATTAAAATTGTAATTTATCCGGTCTGGAAATTCATCCGCGATTACTTTATTAAAGCAGGTTTTTTAGATGGTTTCTATGGCTTTGTGATTTGTTCTGTTTCGGCGCATTTTACCTTCTTAAAATACGTTAAAATACGCGAATTGCATAAAAATAAACCTGCTTTACATCCGGGTCATTCAGTATAAAATCGAAAGCTGAATAATTTTTACTAAATTCAAGTCATCTTTTCAACTATGCAAAAATACTATTGATTAATGTCGGTAAATTACTATTTTTGCCCTCCTGATAATGAATAATATAGCACACCGATGAATTTTGTAGAAGAATTAAAATGGCGGGGCATGTTACACGATATCATGCCGGGAACCGAGGAACAATTGAATAAAGAAATTACCGCAGCTTATGTAGGATTTGACCCAACCGCCGATTCATTACATATTGGAAGTTTAGCTCCTATAATTTTGTTAAAACGATTCCAACTGTCAGGACACAAACCAATTGCCCTGGTTGGAGGTGCTACGGGAATGATTGGAGATCCATCAGGAAAGTCAGCCGAAAGAAATTTACTTGATGAAGAAACCCTGGATAAAAACCTGAATGGTATAAAAAAACAGTTGTCAAAATTTATTGATTTCGAAACGGAAAGCGCCAACAAAGCTGAAATGGTGAACAATTATGACTGGATGAAACAACAAACCTTTTTAAGTTTTATCCGTGATATTGGAAAGCATATTACTGTAAACTACATGATGGCGAAAGATTCAGTTAAAAAACGTTTAAGCACGGACTCAAAAGCCGGGATGTCTTTTACTGAATTTACCTACCAATTAGTTCAGGGATACGATTTTCTGTGGTTGTACCAACATAAAAACTGCAAGTTGCAAATGGGAGGTTCCGACCAGTGGGGCAATATTACCACAGGTACAGAACTAATCCGTCGTAAAGAAGGTGGCGAAGCTTTTGCACTAACCATCCCGCTCATTACCAAATCGGATGGGGGTAAGTTTGGAAAAACCGAATCAGGAAATGTATGGCTCGATCCGGAAAAAACATCACCTTACAGTTTTTACCAGTTCTGGATGAATACCTCTGATGAGGATGCAGAAAAATATATCAAGATTTTTACTTTTCTGTCAAAAGACGAAATTGATAAACTAATTTCAGAACACAGGGAAGCTCCTCATTTACGTGTGCTTCAAAAAGGGCTTGCCCGCGAAATTACCGTAATGGTACATTCTGAAGCCGATTATAATATGGCAATTGAAGCTTCTGAAATTTTATTCGGAAAGGCCACCGGCGAAGCTTTATCAAAATTGGATGAACGTACATTTCTTGCCGTTTTTGAAGGTGTTCCTACTTTCGATATAAAAAAAGCAGATATTAATAGTGGTATTAACCTTATTGATCTCCTGACTGAACATGCTGCTGTTTTCCCGTCAAAAGGTGAATTACGACGTTTGTTAAGCGGAGGTGGGGTAAGTATTAACAAAGAAAAAGTTGAATCAGCCGATTTGATTATCAATTCGGGATTTTTAATTAACGATAAATATGTCCTGGTTCAAAAAGGCAAGAAAAATTATTACCTGCTTATTGCAAATTAAGACCAGATATTAACAAAATAATAATGGGTGTTGTATCTTTATGCAACACCTTTTTTATGAATTACAATTTCCATCCGTTAATAGAACTTTTAAAACAATACCTCTGTATCCAAAAACCGGGAGAACAAGCTCAGCGGCTTATGATGCCCGAAGGAAGAATAATGTCACCAAATCATGGGGTTAAGCCTCAGCCCAGTGCTGTTTTACTGGCTTTGTATGAATCAAACGGACAAATGTTTTTTCCGGTGATACGTCGCCCTCAATATAATGGAATACACAGCGGACAAATGGCTCTGCCGGGTGGAAAACTTGAAAAAACCGATACTGATTTAATTGCCACAGCCTTGCGTGAAAGCCATGAAGAAATTGGCTTGCCCACTGATAATCTTGAAGTAATTGGATCGCTTACTGAACTTTACATTCCCGTAACAAACATGCAGGTTCTGCCAGTTATTGGATACCTGAAGCAAACACCCAAACTAACCATTGATCCTCATGAAGTGGATGCTGTATATGAAGTAAACCTGCTTGATTTATTAAATCCGGTGAAAAAGATGAGGGAATTATGGAATATCAGAGGCAATAATGTGAACGTTCCTTTTTATCATCTCCTAAATCAAAAAGTTTGGGGTGCCACGGCCATGATCCTCAGTGAATTTGAACAGATACTCAGAAGGATTGATCCCGAACGGTTACCACAATATCCTGAATTTACCTGATTACATTTTGGTACATTTCGTATCGTGCCATAACTTCTTTCACATAGTTATAGGTTTCAATTCCCCGACAATAACCAAACTTCACCAAATCACTATTGTAATATTGCGGATTTGATTTATTCAATAAAAAATAGTCAACATTATCGGTCCAAACATTGGGATCTTTTCCGTTGGCCTCCGCCAGACGACGCGCATCCAAAATATGGCCAAGTCCAACATTGTAGGCGGCTAAAATAAATTTTTGCCGTTCCTGTTTATCCGAAATACTATCTTTTAACTGATCGTCGATCCATCGGATAAATTTCACTCCCGCTTTAATATTGACCCCTGGAGGAGAATTTTGTGAAGCGCCAAACCTTTTTGCGGTAACCGGCATAAGTTGCATTAATCCATAGGCACCTGCCCATGATTTAATTTTAGGATTAAATCGCGACTCCTGATATATTAGTGAGGCCAATAATCGCCAGTCCCAATCAATTAATTTGCTGTATTTTTTAATGTATTTGTCATACTCTGAAATTTTACCTCCCTTAAGGGAAATGTATGGGCTGATACTACGCTTTTCTGCTTTTATATCCTTAAAATATTTGTTATAAATAACAGCCATCAGGTCAGTGCCTTTAATACTTTCAATCCATTTATCCACTTCGGCGAGCAGCTGTTTATTATTGCTGTTAATTGCCCATGCCTGCTTTTGAGGAAATGAAATGGCTGTTCCTACATCAATCGACGGATAGTACGTTTGATTTAATAAGGCCACCTCCTCATCAGCAACCGTATAATCTATTTCGCCTTTATCAACAAGTGCTATTAACTGTTCAACTTCATAATCATCAACCTCTACAATATTTATTGTGTCGCCAATTTCCTCTTCCAGATGGTGTAAACGATCAACATATGCCGATTTTTTCATGACATAAACCGTTTTTCCGGCCAAATCAAGCTGATTCCTCAACAATTGATTTTCAATAGCTGACTTTGACATATTTTCCCAGTTTAATGGCTTACGCTGAACTAAAACCTGACGGGTTTGTCCAATGGGTTCGGTAAATGTCATTTGCTTTTTACGATTATTTGTCACGGTTAAATTAATGGCAATTAAATCGCATTCATGATCATTGAGCTTACTGAAAGCTTCATCAAGATTATTGCTGACAATTAATTCCAAATCGACATTTAAATGCTTGGCCAACAGCTGCAATAATTCATACTGATAACCCATTGGAGTGCCCCGGTATATAAAATAACTTGTTGAATTATAATCTGTAACGGCCACTAATTTGCCGCGGCTTTTTATGGCATCTAAATCATAATTATTCGTGGAATCAACTTTTGTGTGATTTTTACATGAGAGTAACGAAGACAAAATCAGGATCAGAATAATATAAATTTTTTTGTGAGACATAGCTACAGAATTATCAATGAAACTAAATATAGGTAAAATATTTTACTGAGATGCTACGGAAAAATAAGGTTTTAGGTTTTTCTGTTTTGTTTGGCTAAATTCGAATGAATAAACTCAGTTCCTTTTAACAAAACAGTTTATAACTAATTATAAATATTACTATTATTGATGTGGAATTTTGGAATAATGGAAAATTGGAAATATAGAATCATCTATAAAGTATTCATTACAATATTCCATCTTTCAAGAAAAATGGTTCGTTTTAATCTAAATGAAGTTTAATTATTTGATAATTTCTTTGGCTTGAACTAACGCTAATTATTTACCAACATGCTTCAAAAAAACTTTGACATTCTTACAGGGCATACCATTGTTTGTGGTTATGGTCGAAACGGTAAGCAAACCGTTAAAGAGCTTATTAGCCACGATCAGATTGTTTTAGTAGTTGAAATTGAGGATAAAGAAGTTAAAGAACTCGAACATTTCCCTGAAGTATATTACCTTGTTGGTGATGCCACTCGCGATGAAGTGCTGAATATGGCAGGGGTTGCATCGGCTAAAGCCCTGATAACCACCTTACCCAAAGATGCCGATAATCTTTTTGTAATTATCACGGCCCGAATTTTTAATCAAAAAATTCCAATAGTTTCCAGGGCTTCAGAACCCCAATCGGTGAAAAAACTCCTAAACGCGGGTGCTAATGAGGTTATAATGCCGGATAAACTTGGCGGACAACGAATGGCTGAATTGGTCATTGAACCTGACGTTGTAGAATTTATTGATTATATTTTGTTACAGGATAAAGACCAGACAAACCTGGAAGAAATATCCGTCTCCTATCTTAATAAAAGTTTTGTAAATAAGACCATTCGTGACCTTAATATAAGAAATGTATCGGGTTCAAACATTATTGGTATTAAAACCATTTATGATAAATATATTCTTAACCCACCTGCAGATTTTTCACTTGAACAAGCCAGCCATATTTTTGCGCTTGGAAACCCGTCGCAAATTAAAAAACTGAAAGATTTATTGACTTACGGAGATCAAAACGGTATTTGATTACGAAATTCATATTTTTAAAACTGTATATTTAGATTTATACCAAAATTACGAACAGCAGGTATAACACCTGACTGCCATCCCTGGATATTACCGGAACTTTGGCTAGCTTCAGGATCAGCATAAGGTAGATTCTTGTGAATAATCCACAAGTTTGTGCCAACGAAGGCAATTGAAGCATCTTGAATAAATATATTTTCAAACAACTTTGCAGGCAGATTATAAGTAAGAGATACTTCTCTTAATTTAATGTAGCTGGCATCATAAACAAACATTGCATTAGGTGCATAAGCTGAACCAATTGGAGTATAATAAGTACCCATGTTATCAGATCTTATATTATTTGGTGTACCGTCAGGTAAAACGCCTTGAAGAATTTGACCACCATCAGTAGCAGCATCGCCGGTTACATAATTACGAATTGGATTACCTAAATCGTTAGTTTTTGCTGATTCTTCATACAAACCTGTACTTGAACCATACCACATTTCAAGTGAGAAGATATCACCACCTTGTTTCCAGTCAATTAAGAAGCTGAATTTTAAATCTTTGTAAGTTATCAAGTCCTTCGGCCAATGATTTCACTAAACTCTTATTCTTTGCCCAGTTCAAATTAAGATCCCATGCCAAATTTATATTTTTGACCGGAGTCGCATTTATCATCAATTCAATTCCTTTATTTTCAATTTCTCCTGCATTTACCCATTTTGACCAAAATCCCGAATTAATTGAAGTACTCACATTAAGTAGTTGATTATTTGTATTGGTTTTATATAAAGTCAAATAATCTGAATTAAAAAACTTACTTAATAGTAAACTGTTTGATACAGAAAAAGATGAAGCTCCAATCTTATTATTCGCTAATGTTGACATTATTTCATTGCTATAGGTACCATCCAAAAATAAAAAACCATTATAATCTATGCTTGTTAATCCAAATAATCGCTTTGAGTTATAATTTATTTTGGACTCCTGGAATGATAAATTCGCATACTTGCTATTAGAAATAACATACAAATTGGGTATAGCTAATCCCCCATTGGTTGAAATAAAAAAATCTTCAAAAGAATTCTTATGGTTATCAAAACCTATATTTGCATGTATACTAAACTTATTAGCAAACTCCTTTTTATAAGTAGCAATAAAATCGATATTGGTTTCTTTAAAATCTCTTGTGAATTTGGAATAACCTGAAGTAACATCTTGATTTCCCACGCCAAATTCTCCTTCCACTGAGCCAATAGCTTTTCGTTCTTCTTGTAATTCATTATATGTATCAATTGAAATACCACCCAAGAGACTAAGTCCCCTGGTAATAGTATAATCGATATGTGCAGCACAGATTAAATGGTTTCTATGATCTGTCTCAAAATTTTGGTAACTTACCCAATAAGGATTATCCCAATAAGCCGGTGTTGGATCATAAAATGAAGATCTGTTCCATGTAATATTTCTGTTAGTCTCTTTATATAAATTTTCCAGTGTTTTCATATCAACATTTACCTGATACCACTGTCGAAATGATGTAAGGATATTATCACTGTATCCGGTAGCATTCCTCCCTTTTACATCAGATGTGACATAAGCAATTTGACCACTTACTTTTACATTATTGAAAATTATATACTCTCCCCTGAATGCTAAATTATTTCTTTTCAAGAGGCTATTTGGCAAAATACCAGTTTTATTCATATTGGTACAGGAGAGTCTGAAGTTGAAATTGTTGATATTTCCGTTTAATGCTATGCTATTAGTATAGTTAACACTATTTTGAAAAAAATACTCCGGACCATTGACGGCTGCAATCCAGGGGGTTTTATTCATGTAGTTGGCTGATGCCGGCTCAGCTGCATCAAATTGATAAACTAATAAATCAGGATTGAATTTTTCACCTCTTGAAGCATCATCAGAAAAAGGAACGGTATAATCAATTTCCCCGTCACCATTTACATCATAAAAATATTCTAACCCGGGGTGTTCTGAACCGTTTGTCGTATCACCATACCAGTTCATTCCATATCCGGCACCATAATCTTTCTGATATTTTGGAAAAGTAGATTTGTCGATTGTCCCCAATGTTACATTTGAATTCAATTTTACCCCAAAAGTTTTTCCTGATTTGAGTTCGTTACTTCCTTTTTTAGTGGTTATCAGGATTACTCCATTGGATCCGCTTGAACCGTAAAGAGTACAAGCGGCAGCACTGTTCAAAACATTTCCTGTATTTTTTATAGTAAGTCCGGCAATTTTACCAGCTAATGAAGAAATTAAATTGTCCCATTTTATGTCATTAATATCATCGCCTTTTATTGTTTGAATTGTATAACCTAATGAATTCATGTCACGTGGTATATCATGAGCGGTTACAACGGTGTCGTAAATTCCACGCATTGACATTTCCATCACTATATCAATAATATTTGATGAACCAATAGCAAATTCGATACTTCGCATTCCTTCCTTGTAAAATAGTAAGGTTCAGTTTTCATCAGGGATTGGCAACGAATAGAATCCTTAGTCATTTGTATAGGTGCATTCAGTGGTACCTTTTAAAATTACTTTGACTCCAGGTAATTTGGAACTTTCGTAGTCGGAAGTTACTGTACCTGAAATTACTCTCTGTTGTGCTATTGAAATCCGGAAACCAAGGAAGATAAAAATTATAATGAATGAAACTTCTTTGCTCATGAATAAACAAGTATAATTGGTATAATTTTCACAAACTAAAATAGCGGAAATATCAATTTTAAAAAATAAAAAAAGAAGCCTATTCAGCTTCTTATAAAATATTTCTATTCTTATACCTTACATATTTATATAGGAAAGAATTACCACTGCAGCCCCCTCTTTTCCATCTTTAAAGGATACATTTATACTGTACATCCCGGTTTTTTGGCATTGAAAACCTATGGCTTTTAAAAATGTACCATCATCTTTAATATTGGTACCCAATATGGAGGTATTCTCATTAAGCTGAATCACAGCCTCACCGGCATAGCCCTCGGCATTACAAGCGGTTAGTTTATACATGGTGCCCTTGTTAAGTATCACATTAAATTTAGCTGATGGGGGCGAAACGCTGCTGGCAGAAAGTTTGACTTTGTAGTCTTTTAAATAGGTAGCATTTCCAATACCTAATGCGCAAACATTCACTAACTCATCACTTTGAGCAAAAGCCTGGCTAATCTGAAATCCAAAAACTATGGCAAATATGGTTATTAAAAACTTCATTGTCTTACATATTAATTATATTATTCCTCACCGTTTCAATAGCACTAACAATGCTTGCAAGTGTCTCATCAGAAATATCAACATGTTGTTTATCGTTCTGAACAATAATTAACATTCCATCAACTTCTTTGGTTTCAGGCTCACTCATTTCATAAGTGATTTTAACGTTTTCATATTCTTTTTTAATGCCTTCGACATCTTTAACCAGCTTGGCATAATTCGGGTCAGCTTTATAGTTTTTCAATATTAAAAGTAAATCGTTAAGTACCAGTTTTTGGGTAGCCACCCTTTCAACCACATCCTTTTTAGGGGCTTCTTTTGCAACCTGTGTTGCCAGGTACATGCCTTCAACCCACATACCCGTTACAATGAGTGAACTAATATTGCTTCGGTTAGCTTTTCGCAGATACTCATCCATGTTATTAAAACTTGAAACAGAAATATACATGAGCGAGTCGAGGTTTTCGTTATTGGTTGCAAGCCGCTTAATGGTGTTGAAATCAAAAAACTGACCAATACGTAACTCGTTAGCCAGTGTTTTTATAGCAGACATATTCGTGATAACTGATCCAGTTTTTTCATACATATTCAGGTAACCCAAATCACAACCATAAATTCCAAGATTCAACGCCTGTTTAAAATTGGTATTTAAATCATCAACCCGGTCAGTAGATGCTAAATATTTTTGTGAAAACGGAACGCCTGTTGATTTTAATAAAGCCGCCATTTCAACTGGCGATGAAATATTATCAATTATATCTGACATAGCCTCCTGTGAAATCATCAAAGGCTTATCGTCTCCGAACACCTCATCCGGTATTTTAATATCATCTGATGCTTTTTTCTTTCCACATCCACTACATCCTGCCTGGCTCAATGCCACAGCAGCCAAAGCAATAAATGCCAATTTATACCAAATTCTCTTCATGAGTATTTTTTTTATAAAAGTAACCCTTTTTTTATAATATTTAAAAACGTTAAACGATTTTCTATTTTTGAAACAAGTCCATAAATTTCTTTAACCAATCAAAATACAGAGCAATATATCCGCCAATCGACATCACCCATACCATCCAAATGTTAAACCAAAAGGTATCGATATCTTTACCTGCAAAATGCTTAATCGGAGAATAAAACTGTGCCCTGAAGTCAAACGCATTTCTTACCCAAGGGGTTTCATAAATAGGTTCTGTTTGTTGTATAAGGCGGTCTTTATAAGCAATTATTTTGTTTTTCTCATAAATCTTACGAACTATTTCAGAGGTGGATTCGTTATGATACATCTGCCTTCTTTGGTTATAAACCCCTGGATAGTGCTGGTCGAGATAGTTAATAATTTTTTCCCTTTTGTCATTGGCGTAACTGGCCAAATTAGTATAATACATATCCAGTTTATTAAGGTAGTCTGAGGTGAAAGAACCAATTTTCGATGTAAATTTATCAATGGTCAGATCATCCAGGTAATCGAAGGTAACTTCCGGAACCCTAACTGTTTCTTTGTGTATTTCATTTTTCAATAAGGCCAGGTATTCAATGTCTACCTTCCGAATTGAATCGTTATCGGTACCTATACTGTTGATACATGCATCTAACCGATCTTTCAGCTCAGGGATATAATAAACATTTTTAAAGTCGGCTGTATACATTTGTTTCTCAATATCGTAAAAATCCTTCTCAAACTTATTGTCCTTAAACTGCCTTACCATCAGCCCTTCATAAACCCACCGGGTAGCCATAAGTTCACAAACCGGGGGAACACCTTCAACACTACCAATGGCCCTGTTTAATTTATCAAAACTAAACATGGCACCACCCAATGCCATTTGCGGTATCATAACCAACGGAATCATAATATAGATGGTAACTGCTGAATTGAATGCCGATGATAGGTTCAGTCCCATCAGGTTTGAAAAAACCGCAATGCTAAACAATGCCCACCAGTATTCAAACCACAATCCCTTAACACCCAGAATTAAATTACCAACCAAAACGTAAAGTATGGCCTGGATGGCTGAGAGCATTATTAATATTGAAATTTTAGATATCAGGTAACTGGAACGACTTAAGTTCAAAAAAGCTTCCCTTTTAAGTATTTTACGATCTTTAAAAATCTCTTCACCACTCACCATTAATCCAAGGAACATGGCCACAATCATACTCATAAATATATAAACCGGAATATTTTCGTTTTCGCGGAAAATATAAATATGTGAGTTTGGATCAGCAATATACCGTATTAAAAACGACAGGATAAATCCTAATAAAGGTGCTTCCAGAATGTTTAAAAGAATGTATTGCCTGTTGCTGATTTTTGCAAGCGAGTCGCGTTTAAAATAAATCATCACCTGTCGGAACCAGCTGGGAATATTTAATGATTTTGGAGGTTCTTCATTTAAATCAGGATGTCTTTCATGAACAATTTTATCCTTGAATTTTTGTTCCCATTCTTCAGGTGCAACTTTTCTTTTATTGGTGTATCGACCGAATTCATCGACCACCTGTGCATCAATAATATTAAATATAAGTTCGGGGTTTACATTACCACAGGTTGGACACTCCCCAACCTCGCTGTTAATCTGAGCATCCAGTTTTTTAAAGTAGGTAACAGCCTCAACCGGGTTCCCATAATATATTTCATAACCACCCGTATCAAGGATGATCATTTTATCGAACATTTTATAAATCTCTGATGATGGCTGGTGGATAACCACAAAAATAAGCTTACCTTTCATGGAAAGCTCACGCAATAAGTCCATTACATTTTCAGAGTCGCGTGACGACAGGCCAGAGGTTGGCTCATCAACAAATAAAATGGGTGGTTCGCGAATAAGTTCCAACGCAATATTAAGCCTTTTTCGTTGACCTCCACTAATGGTTTTGTTAAGTGGCGATCCCACTTTAAGATCTTTTCGGTCAAGCAGACCAAGACTGGATAAAGTGGCTTCAACACGTTGGTGCAATTCTTCTTCATCTAAGTCTTTAAAACAAAGTTTCGCGTTAAAGTAAAGATTTTCGTATACAGTAAGTTCTTCAATAAGAAGGTCATCTTGGGGAATATACCCGATAACCCCTTCCATCTTTTTATTTTCAGTATGCAGGTTTATCCCGTTTATCAGCACCTCTCCTTTTGAGGGCGATTCAATTCCGGTAAGTACATTAAGAAGTGTGGTTTTACCTGCACCACTGGCTCCCATTATTCCAACCAAACGGCCCTGTTCCTCACTGAGCTTGATATCGCGTAAGCCAACGCCTCCGTTTTTAAATTTAAATTCAACATTGTTGACGTTATAAGTAATACGAGCCGAAGTTACGTCGGTCATATACTTCGATACAACATCGGAATAATAAACCGGTTTTCCTTTTGGGAAACGAATTGAACTTCCATTTGCAAACAGGTAAATCCTGTTTGACCGAACAGGCAAACCATTCAGTAAAATGTCATGCTTCCCGGTATACCGAAGGAAATAAAGCTCTACACTTTTAACATGTAGAATAATGACTTCCTTATGAAGCTCATCACTTTTAATATGTTTAGCATTTTCGAACTCATGCTGCTCTTCATCAATAATTAATACATTTGGAATGTCAATATCAGCAATTGAGTCATTAACAACAAAGGTTTCAGTATCTTTAAACTCTTCAACAGAGATATTAAAAACTTCTGCTACTGTATTCAAAATAGCCATCCGTTGCTCTGTAAATTTTTTATCGGCAGCTATTAACTCGAATAATCGAACTAATACAACAACTTTTTGTTCCTGGGTAAGCGTTTTGTTAATTTTTTTACAAATTCCCAGAATTTTAACTGAATCTTTCACCGAAGTAAGTTTAATTTCTTCTTCGGAATCTTTTTTCTCCTTGTTGTCTTCCCGACTGGTGATGCCTGCATGTTTGTAAAAAAGCCCAAGGTATTCTTCAACAAAATCAGCACTAAGCTGTGTTGTAAGAAAACTTTCGACAAAATCTATTTCACTGTCCTGAACTCCGCCATCTTGTTTAGTAATAATGGCAAAAAGCTGCATAAGGGCTTTTAGAATTTCTTCACTCATCCTGCAGGATTATAATTTATGAAAAATACCGGTCAAAGGCTAAATGTGCCAATTAGTCCATTGGATAACTTATCTGCTCAAATGGAACTTCAACGATATCAGCATATTCTTCACCGGCTTCTTCCATGTCTTCATCATCTTCAGGGAAATGCCAACGAATTAACACCTCTTTTCCCGACTCGTACATTTCTTCAAGTTTTAAAAGGATATCGAGCAACATTTTTGATGATGCGGTATTGAAATAAACAAGTTTAAAATTGAATACCGTTTTACCAGAAGCTTCCTCCGAATACCTTTCAAGCCAGTCAAGAATAGGTTCATAAAATGATGCCACATCTTCGGGTAATGATCGTCCTGAAATTTCAAATATCTCATTTGCAACATCCAGGGTAACACTAGGCGTGTCATCAGTTCCAACTATTTTAATTACCTCCATAATTCAATATTATTAAATGTTATTTCTTGATATTTTACTAGTTAACACAAAAAACGAAAATTCGTCATTTATCGAAAGAAAACTATAATAAAGTTTACTCCCGGTTTTCTTTGCAATGTCAATAAAACCAAGTCCGGCTCCACCTTTATGCGATAACCGACCTTCTTTTATTTGTTGTTTATATAATTGTTTAAGTCCATCTTTATCGAGACTGTTAATCTGGTCAAGAGCCTCGGTCATTTCAGCAACTTTACTTTTAACTAAAACATTTCCGGTTGTAATTGAATATTCTTCATCATTCTTACTCAAAAGAAAGATTCCTCTTCCATCTTTAACCCCATCTTTACTATCCAGACAATCAGCATGCTTCCCAACATTCTGAAGGCATTCAACCATTACATGAAAGACCTTTTTTTGAGTAGCGTGCGATTCCTCATCCAACTGCATATTTGTTTCAGTTAACGATGTAAATGCTTTGGTAATTTGGTGCGTAATCTCCCCTTCATAAACCAATTGCACTTTGTTTTCTTTCATTGATTTATAAAAGCTATATACAAATTCCAAAAACTCCTTTATATCGGCACTATTCCCATCCATAGCTGGTAAAATTAAGTTTTAAAATTCTATTCCTATTAATAAAACGTCATCTATTTGTTTATTATCACCTTTATAGGCTTCAAAATCATCACGGAAATATTTTTCATATTCCGCCATTTTCAAGCCTGGATTGTCTTCAATGATTTGCCTGATCCTTACGGCCTGGTATTTTCTCCTGTCAGGACCTCCAATTTGATCGGGTAATCCATCAGAAAAGAAAAAGACTTTATCTCCAGTTTCCAAATTTACAATATGATTTTGAAAATCATCTTCAGGTTTCCGTCCCAGAGGAATACCTCCAATGGCTTTACGGTTTCCTTTATACTGATGCAACTTCCCTTTACGCAATAAGTATAATGGTCGGTGTGCTCCGGCAAACTCAAGAACCTTCTTTTTCAAATTAATTTTACAAAGGGCTATGTCCATACCATCGCGGGCATCGGTGTCTATCCTGTCCTGCTTTAATGTGGTTCTTACACCCTCATGTAATTTGTCTAACACTTTTCCAGCCGAAATGTTATCATAATGGTCAACAACATTATTTAGCGTAAAATATCCTATGAATGACAACAAGGCTCCCGGAACACCATGCCCGGTACAATCGACTGCGGCGATAAAAATATCATTACCTTTTGTAAAGAACCATGGAAAATCACCACTAACGACATCACGTGGTTTATAAAAAATAAATGATTTGGGTAAATGTTCCTGAATAAAAACAGTATGTGGCAATATAGATGTTTGTATCCGTTGCGCATAATTGATACTCTCCTGTACTGCTCTGTTTTTTTCTTTAATTTCCTGCTCAATCTTTTTCTGTTCAGTTATATCATGTGCAACAAACAGAATGGTTTCCAAGTCCTTATCCTCACTAAATTCAGGTATTGCATTCACCTGCATTATTCGTTCGCCAAAATTGGTTGGAAAAGTTGTTTCCGTATTTGTTTTCTGCTGCGATGATTTTACTTTTTGTATGGAGTCAACAAAGAATTTTTTTATCTCTTTGTTAAAATTAACATCGTTAAGGCTTCTTTTAATGATATCGTTATTATCGATACCGGTAAATATTTTCACAATGGGGTTCGCGTAAAAGAACTGTCCGGTTGGACTTAAACGCAAAATCATATCGGGTGAGTTTTCCGACAGCGATTGCATTTTACTTTTCATACGTTCCTCTTTCTCAGCTCTTTTCCGTTCTGTGATATCCTGTGAATTAATTATAATTCCATCTATGGCCGGATCTTCAAGTAAGTTCCGTCCGGTAAGTTCAATGAATATTTTCTGTCCGTCTTTACGCATAAAGGTGTACTGGATATCTTTGGCCTGACCGGGGTTATCAAGTAATGCGGCAAACATATCGGAAAATTCTTTAACCCCTTTGGCTGTGAGGCGATCCATATCTTTACCGTCCATCATTTCGGCCTGAGTATAACCATATATGTTAAAAACCGAAGGACTTATGTATTTCAATTTCATGTCTTCATCATAAATGGAAATAATCTCAGAGGCATTTTCCAATAATGAGTGAAGGCGTTTTTGTGCATTTTCAACTTCCCGTATCTGGGTTTCGAGATTGGCGTTGGTTTTTTCGAGTTCCTCATGGGTAGCCCTCATCTCCTCAGCATTCTGACGTAATTCTTCTTCATTTTCCTGAAGTTCGTTGGTCATTTCCTGGGCATCCTTTAATAACTTTTCGGTACGGGCATTTACTTTCAGGTTAAAAATAGTCCGTGCAATAATATCACTTAATTCTTCAAGGAACCTGATGGAGAGGGCATCAATATCTTTATCCAGTGAGGCAAATTCCATTACTCCCTGCAGTTTTTCATCGGTAATCAGTGGCACAAGCAATAACGATGTTGGCTTTTTATCACCCAATATACCTGACGAAATGGTAACATAATCTTCAGGAATTTCACGGCGGAAAATGGTAGCCATTTCAAATGCACACTGACCTACCAACCCTTCACCAACATTAAATTCCTGTTTTATAAATTTTTGCCTGTTATAAGCAAAGGTGGCGGCATTAACCAGTTTGTCGCTCTCCTCCATAAATAAATAAAAAGCTCCCTGTAAAACATTAATATACTTTATGAGCTCCACTAAAGTCTTATAGGATAAATCTTCGAGATCATTGTGCATACGCAGGATATCAGAAATAATATCCTTCCCTCTTGCAATCCAGTTTTGCTGACGTTCATTCTCATTGGTGCGTGCTAAGTTTTCACGCATTTTTACCAACGATTTACCCAAGATGTCATTTACATCAATCTCTTCAGTATCGGCTGATAAATCTCCCTCTCCAATTTTTTTTGCAAAATGGGCATTGGTATTAATAATACCATCCTTTTCCTCAATAACTCCCAAGAGTTCCTGGGTAGTGTTCTGGTAAAACTTAGTCAGGACAAATCCAAGGGCACCAAGAATAAAGGGAGCAAAATCAACTACATAATAAACCGGAGCAACCTTATGTAATTGCCAAAGTCCGCTAAATGAAACCTCAGCATCGGTTCCAATAAAGCCGACAATCCAGGTAAAAATTGGAAATATAAATCCTAAAACTATAAAGCCCGGAGTATAATTTACCTTTTTATTTACCTTAAATACCAGTAGTTGCGCTATTTTTTCAAATACATTAGTCATTTATTTGTAAAGTTTCATTGTTCTAATCAAGCTTTGATGCTTTATGCCCTATATATTTTGAAATTTCGTGTATCCGTCTTGATAATCCTTTTTCGATAGGTTTAAATGTAGCAATCTCCAGCACTCCAACCACATCTTCTTCATCAAGTAAGGGGATTATAGCCAGATATTTTGGTTTATGCTTACCTAAGCCGGATATAACTTTAATATATCCATCAGGTATATCACTAATAAACATGGCTCTTTTATCTTTAACCACCTGTCCTGTAATTCCATCACCTACAGCAAATTCAGAGGGTGGAACATCACCATAATAGGCAAAATCAGCTATTGGTTTATATGTATTACTTGTTTCATCTAATTTATAAACCAATCCTATTACAATTTCAATTTGTTTACTTGCTGCTTTTAATAATGCTTCTCCAAAGGTCTTCCAGTCGGGAGTTTCCCCCATATCTTCACTCAATCGTGGTAAATTAAATGTCAGATCCTCAGCCTCTTTTGCCTTTTCCTCGACTTCTTTTTCAAGCTTCTCCATTTCATCCGGGGATGATGCCCGTTGCTTCTCATCATTTTCAATATAAAGATTTATACTTCGGATGCCCAACATTCCAATTGAAAGTATTAAAGGCACCTCAATTATAAATATCAGCAACAAGGCAATACTGAAACCGCTGCTTTTAAATGATGTGGCTGCTCCAATAACTAAAAAAACAGAAATTACCCCAATACCTAATAATAGTACCAGGTTTATAATTATTTTCTTTTTATTTTTAATTAAATCATCCATTGAATCACCTTAAATTTAATAAAAAATCAATTATGCGGTTCGTACTAAATACATGATCAACGTTGGTAGCATTCATTGATGCCAGCGTCATAGTTGGCACCTGACATTCATTAGGGTCCTGAACAATAGTTAATCCGCCATTTTCTTTAACGTTTTTTAACCCCATAGCTCCATCTTTGTTGGCACCACTTAAAATTATACCCACCAATTTCTTTTTATAGTTATAAGCTGCAGAAAAAAACGATAAATCTATCGAAGGTCGACTATGATTCACTGCTTCTTCGGTGGATAAAGCAAACCTATTTCCAAGCTCAATATACAAATGATAATTAGCAGGAGCAAGATAAATTTTACCGGATTTAATCGGATCTTTATCGTTTGGCTCAAGAATTGACATTTGAGATTTAATTGACAAAGCCTCAACAAACCCCGACCTTACATGTTTTAGGCGGTGTAAGCATAATATTACAGGAAAAGGATAATTGGCCGGAAGCGAGGCAATAATTTTAGTAACTACCTGAAAGCTTCCTGCTGATCCCCCTATTATAACAGCTTTGTAATCCATTTTAATCTATACGTTTACGATATATTTTTTCAGCTTCGTTAACTAGTTGCATCTTTTTTCCAACCTCAGAATGTTCAAGGCTTTCCATATTTCCCAGTATTAAATATCCACCAATTACCAAGCTGTCAACAAGTTTCCTGATCACTTTTTCGTAAAGTGGCAGGTTATATTGAATCAGCACATTCCGGTAAAATACCATCCGGTATGTTTTATGAGGTGTATCCTGTGATATATTAAAATTATTAAACTCTACATTTTTAATCAAATCCGTATCTAAAACCACTTTATTATCCTCAACCGAATAAAAGTGTGAAAATTCGAATTTACCAGATAAACGTGTATAGTTTGCTTCACCCAGTTCCATTTTTTTCGAATCGTATAATCCGCCTTTTTTTATACGGTCTAACCGAATTTGTGAAGGGCAGGAAGCCTCAACCCTCAAATCATTTTTTAAATTAAGTTCATTTAAAAGAACCATCAATGAAAATAATTCCTCACCTGATGAAATTCCCGGCATCCATATTTTTGACCCCGCTGTTTTGCTGATTTCGGGCAAATAATTTTCTCTCAATTCCCTCCATAGCGAAGGATCACGAAATAGTTCAGTTGTGTCAATCATTAAAATATCGAGCATTTCATCGTAATTCAAATTGTTACGTTTCACCTGCTCAACAAACTCATCAACAACATTAATATTAAAATGAGACAGAATAATTCCAAACCTGTGCTTTAAAGTAGTCAGGGTAAAGTCGATAAGATCAAGTCCATATTTTTCACGTATGGCTGAAATCATCTTCTTTGTATCAACTATCCCTAAATTACTGCTCATTATTTATGTTTGTATTAAAACTGTTTTTTTCGGTAAAAACCTTTTGTACGGTCAAAATTATTAGCTACAGGACCCAGAATACTTTCATGAGCCCCCAAAATTAAATAGCCGTCACGATATAAATTATTGCTAAATAACTCTATTACATGGTTCTGCAATTTATTATTAAAATAGATTATAACATTGCGACACAATATCAAATCAAACTTTGAATAAAAAATATTTCCGTCCCTTACCAGATCATGCTTGCGAAATACAGCTTTTTCTCTTAAAAACTGTTTCATGGTAATGGTATCCTTTACCTTATCGATATCAAAATATTTTTCATAAGGTACATCAACCATCTCTTCATAATTGTAAGGGTTTTCGCGAATTACTTTATCAAAATTATCGAGGTAACCCAGATTAAACCGGTATTTATATTGTCCCTGCTTGGCAAATTCGAGCATTTCAGAATTAATGTCTGTGGCAAAAACCTTTGCTTGCTCAAACATCCCCAATTCATTCAATAAAATAAGCATCGAATATATTTCCTGGCCACTGCTACAACCGGCATGCCAAATAAAAATTGACTTGTTTTTCTTAAGTTTAGGAAGTATCTGATGCCTGAGTGTTATCCACATTTCCGGGTCACGAAACAGCTCCGTGGTATTAACGGTTATATCTCTAACCACTTTCTCTAAAAACGATTTATCCTTTGCAATTTTTAATGACAATTGATTGATATCCATATGGTTATCAATCAAAATTTTTTCTACCCTTCGTTTAAACGACCGTTCTGAGTAGTCGTTAAAATTATAAGTAGATGACATTTTGATTGCTGTAATGAATCGCTGGACATCTTCATTTGTTACCATACAATACCTGTCGTTTTTTAGTATACAGCAGTATTAGCTATTTGAGCAAGCGTAAAAATAATAATTTTTATTTAATAAAATATTTTATGTAGAATTATATTTGCTTGCTTTCAGGTTTTATAAACCGCATCAAAAATACATAAAAGAATGTTAAAAAAAACCGAGCTCACCGTAGGTATTTATGGAATTCAGGACGTAAATGATTCTGACACACCGACCTTATCACATGATCATGGAATATGTATTATGAAGCATGGCGAAATTACAGACCATATTCAGTTGGAACGAATTAATCGCATAAAACACAGCGTCGCCATGCCAACCATGATTTACAGCCTGCTAAAAGCGAAAAAACTATTAAATACGGATGCCACTTTTGTTTTTGTCGATAATGTTCTGGGTCGTTCTTTTATTAATAGTGAAGGAAATATTCGCTTTGAGGCACCTCCGTCCAACAAGCTAAGCAGCGATATTGAAGAAGGAAAACTGTGGTGGCTCAACAAAACTAAAAAGGCTTACATTTTAAATCATGAACTTGCCCATCTGGGAAGTTGTTTGCCTTTTTTTGGTGAATTTAAGGAAAACAGCCTGCTGGTTCATTTTGACGGGGGTGCCAGTTTAAGCAATTTCTCGGCATGGCTTTTTAAAGAGGGCAGACTTTCCAACATTAACTATCACTGGAACCTGAAATACTTATCAGGTATGTTTAATGCCAACGCGCTGACTTTTACTATTGTTAATGCCAAACCTTATGAATTGAACAGCGTGCCCGGAAAATTTATGGGTTTCGCCAGTTTCGGAAACTACAGTAAGGGGATTGAGACCTGGTTAAAACAAAATAACTATTTTGAAGATATATGGGGAAGTAAAAAAAGGTTTTTCGAATCGGTTAAAACAAACTTTAACCTGGAGTTAAAACATATCGATCAGCAAAGTAGTTTTATCAGGGATATTGCAGCCACCATGCACCAAATATTTGTTCGTGATGCCTTTGATGAATTTAAAAAGTTACAAAGCCAACACCAAACCGAAAACCTTTATTTCAGTGGAGGCTCAGCATTAAACATTTTACTCAATACTAAAATTGTTGAGTCTGGTATTTTTAAAAATGTATACATTCCTCCATGTTGTAATGATTCAGGTCTGGCAACCGGTGCTGCGGCTTTCATGGAATGGAAAAAAGGCAATCGCATTAAACTGCATTCCCCTTATCTGAATTCCTGGGATATTAAAGATCAGGCTATTGAATTTGACAAAGGCACTCTCGAAAAAACGGCTGAATTACTTTTAAAAAATAAGGTGATCGGCGTTTGCAACGGCTTTGGTGAAATTGGGCCCCGGGCTTTAGGAAACAGAAGTATAATAAGCCTGGCCAATTCTAAAAAACTGGCAAAAAAAGTCAGCGAATACCATAAAAAAAGAGAATGGTATCGCCCGGTTGCACCTATCATGCTTGAAAAAAACACCAGTTATTTTACAGGTAAAAAGCAGGTTAATTCACTGAGTAAATATATGTTATTGGATTTTGAAATTTCCAGTGAAAAAACTGATGAAATACAAGGATCCGTCCATGTGGACGGGAACGCCCGGATCCAGACTGTCTTTAGCCGCTTTGAAAATCCGTTTATTTATGATTTATTGACTCTCCTTGATGAAAAATATAATGTAAAAGCTTTAATAAATACCTCATTTAACAGTCGGGGCGAACCCATCGTTCATACAACAGAAGATGCAAAAAAAAGCGCCCTGCTCATGAAGCTTGACGCTGTAATTATAAATGGTGAGCTTGAAGTTTTAATGTAAAAACGCAAATGAAAGCAATACCGGGTTATGATCGGAATTTTTATACTGTAAATCGATATTTTTTAGAGTAACCGCCTTCAAATTTGGCGATAATAAATAAAAATCGATGGTTGTGGTTACTGTCGTTTTCGGATTATAGGCTTCATCAATCATCCTGTTTGTTGGAATTTTTTCACAAAATTCCCAATCCCAGCCTTCCGGCATAAAATCAGAGGCAATCCTTATTCGTGTCAGATGCTTGTCTTTCGATTCCATGGATGCTTCTCCCTCTTTAGGTGGATTTTGATTCCAATCGCCTCCTACCAACACATAATTTCCCTGTGCATATTCATCCAATAAAAATTTTTTCATGTCTTCCATTTGTTGGCGACGCAAAGTTCCGTCATCATAGGCAGAGTTATGCGTATTAATTATCAGTAATTCTTTTCCATTCGAGGTATAAAACCGCTGTACCATAAAACACCTGTCAAGCAAAAACAAACTTTTAGGCCAGGCATAATTACCGATAAAGGGATGACGTTTAACAGAAAAAGGCTCCCACCGACTAAAAGTGGCAATACCGCTTTTAACCTTACCCATAGGATTCGAGGGAGGAACCGGAATAAAATCGACATCATAATTTTTTCCAAAATAATTTTTAAAATTTGGAAATAAAGCAGCCACACTGTCGTATTCATTTATTTTGTAGCTCCTGTGCGATTTTTTGTCGATCTCCTGTATCAGATAAAAATCGACGGTATCATTCGCTTCCATTTCAGCCATAATTCCTTTCAGGTTTTCATAAGTGCGTTCTTTTGTGGTACGCATGCGGTCGCCGCCATCATAAAAAAAGCTCATATCATCGCCCAAACCACAATAGCCAATATTCCAATCGAACATTTTAATGGTATCATAAACATTAATGACTGAACCTTTTGCCTCTGCAATGGTCTCAACTGATTTCGGATTATAATCATCTAAAGTGGTGTATACCAGCAACCCGACAAACAGGGCGACGATTAAAAGGATCAGGTACAGAACAATTTTCAAGAATTTTTTCATGTGCCGGAATATTTAAGTTAGTTTATCTTGTTGTTACTAAATAAAAAACAGATTAACTCATCTATTATAATTTGGTTTTTCCCGTTAAAAATAACTAAAAATTGCTTATTTGATTTTAAGTTGGTTGAAAATACCCATTTTTATAAGAATATTGTACTTTTAAGCCACGAACGAACTGAATTAATTCCATGCGGTTTATCCTGTTATCCGTTTTAATTTTCCTGGGGGTTACACAAACCTTTGGACAGTCCTTTTATGAATTTAATGGCAGGGTAAAAGATTCGGTTACCAAAGAAGTGTTAGTAAATGCAACCCTGATTATTAATCCTGGCGGGAAAGGAATTATAAGCGATATAAACGGCAATTTTTCAGTCAAATTACAAGAAGGAACTTATACCATACAAGTATCTTATTTAGGATACGTATCAAAATCGGAGACTTTCGGATTGCATGAAAACCATGAAAAAAATTTTTTTCTATCACCCAAAAATCAAAACCTGAATACAATTGACGTAAATGCCAAACGACATGATGATCCAATAAAATCGACCGAAATTGGAACGGTTACACTCCAAAGCAAACAGATTACCAACCTGCCAGCCCTAATGGGTGAACCCGATATTATAAATGCAATCAGGCTTTCGCCAGGAATTCAGGGCGTTGGCGAGGGCAATCCCGGCTTATATGTCAGGGGAGGCGATGCTGGTCAAAATCTGATTTTACTGGATGACATGGTTTTATATAATCCTTCACACTTATTGGGATTTTTTCCTGTTTTTAATTCCGGTATTATTGATGAAGTCACTGTTTACAAAGGCGGCTTTCCTGCCCAATATGGCGGTAGAATATCATCAGTTATTGATATAAAAATGAAAGAGCCCAACCAGCAAAAAATTGCGGGAAGCACCAATGTAGGATTGCTTTCTTCGGGATTGGTGCTTGAGGCTCCATTAGTTAAAGACAAGGGTGGTATAATTATCTCGGCAAGGCGGACTTACCTGGAGCTTATTGAAAAAGGTATAAATCCATTGCTTAAACCCGAAAGCCGTTTGTTCAATGGCACCAGTTATCATTTTTACGATGCAAGTGCAAAAGCAAAATATGCTCTCGGTAAAAAAACCAGGTTAAATATAATGGCCTTTACCAGCAACGATAATTATCATTTAACTGACGACAATTATAAGATTGATAATTTCATGTTCTGGAATAACACCGTAGGAAGCATTTCGCTGAATCACTCCTTTAGTGATAAACTAAACATGAATATCTCCACTGGCAAAACTCTTTACAATTTTAACATTGATGCAGCGCTCGACCAGTATGGCCTGAACCTAAATTCTGGTATTGACGACTGGAAAAACAATATTGATTTCATTTACATGCGGAAACCTAAACTTCCCATGAAATTTGGTCTGGCCTATACGCATCATATCCTCACTCCTAACCGGGTTGATGTTGAGATAAATGACTTAACCTACAAAGATGTTAATAAGTATTATTCGAATGAATGTGCAGCTTACATGAATGAAAATTTCAAATTTTCTGAAAAGCTAAGCATTTCTGCCGGCGCACGATACACCTGCTTTCAGCATGTAGGACCATATACATTTTATTATCGAGATGATGCCGGAAAGGTAAACGATTCAACCAAATTCGATCGTAACGAAAATGTTGCACTCTATCAATCTCTCGATCCCAATATAATATGGGTTTATGTGCTCGATTCGCTAACATCGGTAAAAGGTTCCATTTCGCAGACCCATCAGTATATTCACCTGGCATCGGTGGGTTCGGTATCGCTACCCACCGATATATGGTTACCCAGCACACGTTTTATTAAACCCCAGCAAGTTAGCCAGGTATCGCTGGGTTTGTTTAAAAATTTCAAATGGAATTCCCTGGAAACATCACTTGAAATTTATTACAAAGACATGCGAAACCAGATTGATTTTTTAAACGGAATACTCGATAATTTTGACAACTCCCGCATTGAAAAAAATATAATCACCGGAGTAGGCCGAGCTATGGGTGCTGAATTATATATAAAAAAAAGTGTGGGCAAAACCACCGGTTGGATTAGTTATTCTCTATCGAGAACTTTGCGTCGATACGAAGAAATTAACAACGACAAATGGTTTCCGGCAAAATACGACAGGGTTCACGATTTATCTATAACAGTAAATCATAAATTAAATGAAAAATGGAATTTTTCTGCTGTATTTATTTATGCCACGGGCAATGCCATGACTCTGCCTGTAGGCCGGTATATAATCCAGGGGAATGTGGCCAACCAATATACTGATGTTAATGCTTTCAGAATGCCAGCATACCACCGGCTCGATATTAACGCCAACTATACCTTGCGAACCGATGAAAAATATGAATCGGTATTGCATTTTTCAATTTATAATGTTTACAACCGGTCGAATCCGTATTTTATATATTTCAGAGCTGAAGGAAACCTCGATGAATACCGTTTAAGCGTAACTCCCAAACAGATGAGCCTGTTTCCGATTTTACCATCTGTTAGTTGGACTTTAAATTTTTAGGAGATGAAATTTATCCGATTAGCCATATCATCAATATTTATCTTTATCATGTTTAACCATTGTGTTAAAACAGACTACAATTTCGAGAATTACCACAGCGAAATTGTCATTGATGGCTGGATTGAACAGGATAAATTCTGCCAGGTGCTTTTGACGCTTAGTGTCCCTTATTTTTCAGATATTGATTCGCTCAGCCTTCGGAAATATGCCCTTACCAAAGCAAGAGTCACTTTAAGTGATGGTGAGAAATCCGAAATATTAACCCTGAAACCAAATGATGCTTATTTTCCGCCCTACTTATATATTTCAACAGAAATAAAAGGCGAGGTGGGCAAAACTTATACACTTACTGTAGATTATCAGGGTACACAGGCAACAGCAACCACTACAATACCTGAACCCTTGCCCCTCGACAGTATCTGGTATAAACCAGAAGAAGGTAAAGATAGTGTCGGTTATATTTGGATCAGGTTTACCGATCCTGTAAATCAAAAAAACTATTACCGGACTTTAACCCGGAGAAAAAATGTGGACAGTAAATATATTCCAACTTACCTGTCAAACTTTAACGATGATTACTTTAACGGAAAATCATTCGACATTGCCCTGTATAGAGGAAATACCTCTTCGCTTGAAAAGAATGATGATTTTTATTACCATAAGGGTGATACCATCCAGGTAAAGTTTTGTGCCGTCGATTTTGCCAGTTATGAGTTTTGGTTAACTTTTCAAAAGGAGATTATGAATACCGGAAATCCATTTGCATCAAGTAATGCCCGGGTAAAATCGAATGTAAGCAATGGTTTGGGAATTTGGTGCGGTTACGGATCGACCTATTACCAGGTTATAGCCAAATAAAAAAGCCGGAAAGAAAATCCGGCCTTTTAATAACTAATACTAAAAAATTATTTTCCGTAGGTATCCTCAAGCTCATTTACCCAATCATCAATGGCATTACCAAGGTCAGTAAATGAATCACCAAAATAAGTTTCAGCGTCAACTTTTGAGCCATCGGCAAAAACAAAACGCAGACTAATCCAACCGTCAACAGGATATGCCTCAACCATGGCAATTATTTGGTTATTATCGGCATAACGCAATGTCAGGTTTACATACTTATTTATAGCCTCAATCTGAGCGTTATCATATACTTCCGGTTGGGTATCATAATTATAAACGCTGTCAATTCTTCTCATCTCTTCTCCTAAATGTTCAGAATCAATGGTTCCTGATACCTTTAAATTCATTACCTGGAATGAAGCATTCCCGGAAGTAACCACTTTGTAAACATAAAAGTCTGTATAAGTATCATAATAATCCCAATTGTCATTTTCGGAAACTTCAACTTCTTCCCAATAACCCGAATCAGAATTATATTGCCAAACATAATATTTTGTGGTTTCAACAAAATTATCGTTAACATTTTGTTCACTCCAGTCTCCATAAGCATCCATTGATAATCCCAGCAAAATTTTATCATCATGTTTTAGCGACAAACTGGAATTATATTCTTTATTTTCAGTACTTGACACTTTTCCGCTTATTACAAAAGAACCCAGTGAAAAGCTCGATTCAATAAAACGGGGATAACCTGCAGCGTCGTAAGTAATATTTACAATAAAAGCTGAAATTTCAGCATCGTCAACTACCAGTTTTGCTGTAATATTTTGAGGAAGGTCTCCATCGTAATTTATATCAGGATCGTCTTTTAGAGGATTCGGACCAGTGTATCCAGCATATGTGATTGTATAGGAAGCATTGTTACTTGTTCCATTCTCCGTTGATGGAAAACGGAAAACTATTTTATCGCCGGTTTTAGTAAAGGTCCACTGTCCGGTAGAAGAATTCCATTCGTATACTCCTGCCAATTGGTCAAATCCTTCCTGGATTGTTTGAGGATCATCGGCCGGA
>JBJKSB010000064.1:0-60357 GCA_046704385.1 Bacteroidales bacterium
GTCGCAAGTAGTAAAATTTAATTGGAATAGTACATTTTATTGCGACGAAATTCACTGACTCATCATTATAGCGCGTGCATATATTGCACATTTTAAGCAACTTATATCTTAGCTTGACAGCCTGCCCCGAACTTGATTTCGGGGGCTATGCCCTCAAGGGGACACTTCTCTGTTTAAACAGCAGTAGTTAATTTGAAATTGATTCCCTCAGATTTAGTAGCAAAGTCAAATTGGAACAAGTCCTCCCTTGAGGGAGGTTAGGAGGGTGAATCTTCAGGAAAAGCACGAATATCGGGAAGGTCAGGTGGGTGAATAATCAAACACCTCCCGTTTTCTCTTCATAAAATTTTTATGCATTGTCAAATAAAAAGTATAAATTAACCTCATCTTGAAATCACAAACTCTTAATCCCAATTTACCAAACAGTTTGAGGTTTTGAGCTATGAAAATTGATACTTATTTGACATATTATTCAAAAAAAACTCATTATGGGAACAAACAAAAAAATCAATGTTACGGTTATCATTATTGCCGTAATTGCCTCAACCGGAGGGTTATTATTTGGTTTTGATACAGGCGTAATTTCAGGGGCTCTGCCCTTTTTAAAGCAAAGCTGGAGCCTGTCTACCGGACAGGAGGAATGGGTAACCACAGCCGTTTTAATTGGTGCCTTTATGGGAGCCATTTTCGGGGGCCGGTTTACCGACATTTTTGGCCGGAAACGCATTATCCTGGTTTCATCGGTAATATTTGCTATTGCTTCGTTACTGTGTGGAGCCTCGGTGAGTGTAGGATTGTTAGTGATCAGCAGGGTACTAATTGGTATAGCCATTGGCGTTTCATCCATTGCGGTACCCTTGTATATTTCTGAAATTTCGCCGGCAAAAACAAGAGGGGCGCTGGTATCCTCATTCCAGCTTATGATTACCATTGGTATTGTGGTATCCTATTTTAGCGATCTGGCCTTTGCCAACGAAGCCAACCCGTTCTCATGGCGCTGGATGTTTTATGTTGGGGTTTTCCCGGCACTTGTTCTTTTAATTGGTATGATGTTCATGCCTGAAACTCCCCGCTGGCTGTTAAGCAAAGGCCGCGATGAAGAAGGCGAAAAAGTGCTGGCCAAAGTGGAAGATCCGGATGAATTTCAAAATTCGCTGTTAAATATTAAAGAAGAAATTGCCAAAGATAAAACAGCAGCCCGGTTTAAAGATATATTTACCAAAACATGGAAAGTTCCCATTTTTATTGCCATAGGGATAATGTTTGTGCAACAGTTTGTAGGTATCAATACGGTAATTTACTATGCTCCCACCATATTTCTGATTGCCGGGTTTAGCGGAGCAAAAGCTGCCATTGCAGCTACAGTAAGCGTAGGAATTGTAAACGTGCTGTCAACCGTGGTTTCCATGGCTTTAATTGATAAAATTGGCCGCCGCAAACTATATTTTATTGGATTGGTTGGCATGGGTTTAGCCCTGGCCGCTTTGGGGGCATTCTTCTTTATGAAAGACAGCCTGGGCGATTCATTAAAATGGGTTACAGTTGGAACCGTACTGGTTTATATCATTTTCTTTGCTATCAGCCTGGGACCATTGGGCTGGTTGATTATTTCGGAAATTTTCCCGACCAAGTACCGTGGAGTTGGAGTAAGCATCGGTTCGTTCTCAAACTGGTTTTTTAATGCCATTGTGGCTTTTACCTTTTTAAAACTGGCTTGGTTGTTTACCGGTCCGGGAATGGAAATTACCAAACAGGTGGTGGTGGATGGCGTTTCGAAAACCGAAACCGACCCGAACCCAGCCGGGGCATTCTTTATTTATGCAGCAGTAGCCATTATCGGAATCATCTGGGGTTTGAAATACATTCCTGAAACCAAGGGAAAAACCCTCGAAGAAATTGAAGAACACTGGCGTGAAGGCAAAACACCGAATTTGTTATAATAAAAAAGGAGCTTTCGGGCTCCTTTTTTAATGTCGTATATTTAATGCTTAGAGAGACCTTGTAATGCCAACACACAAATAACACATTTAAAAATCCTGCATGCTGCCTCACTTCCAGAATTTTTAAAAGAGTTGCTTAAAATTCCACACCACAAATGACACATTCGATTGAATTTTGATGTAAATTGCCAAATTATTAGCAAGGTTAAAAACGTCAAGTATAATAAATGGCAACTTTTGGAGAATTTCTAAAAAAAGAACGAAATAAAAAAGGTTTAAATCAAAGTGATTTCGGACAACAGTTTGGAATCATAATGACTGATATAAGTAAAATTGAAAATGGACGAAAGAAGTTTCCTTCTACAAATCTTGAAAAGCTTGCTGAGTTTCTGGAGATGGATTTTATGACGGTTAAAAACTTATTTGTCGCTGATATTTTAGTTGAAGAAGCCCGTAAATACAAGTGTTCAGACGCTGTGTTTTCTGTTGCAGAATCACAATCAAAATACATCAAAGAAAAGAATGTGAAACAAGGTAAAATGAAATTCTAATATGAAACAGAAGAAACTCATACAAGTATTAGGATTTAAACCCAAAGAAAACACTTCTGGAATTTTTCACAAAACATATTCTAAATGTGATAATTACGAAATTGAGATAGATTTTGAAAAGGAAAATTTCAACTTTGGAGACAAAATAAAATCAGAAAGCAAGACGACTCAAAATTTTTCACAAGCTGAGAATTGGGTCGTACTGGAATGCGTAAATAGATTACTTGAAAAAGGCTACAAACCTCAAAATCTTACACTTGAAAAAACCTGGGCTACAGGTCACGGAACAAGTGGACGTTTGGATATCTTGGTTTGCAATGATGATGGTTCAGCATATCTAATGATAGAATGTAAAACCTGGGGAACTGAATTTGACAAAGAATTTAAAAACTTAGGAAAAAACGGCGGACAGCTTTTTACCTATTTTCAACAGGACAAAAATGCTGAAATCATAATGCTATATGCATCTGAGCTTGACGAGAACGAAATAAAATACAGAAACGAAATTGTTAAGATTGAAGAAGATTATCGCCAAACAGGCAATGTAAAGGATTTATTTGAACGCTGGAATAAACTGCCAAAATCAAATGGAGTTTTCGAAAATTGGGTATCTCCTTATGAATTTCAGAGCAAAGCATTAACTAAAAATGATTTAAAAGTATTAAAACAGGAAGACAGTAGTTTTATTTTTAATCGCTTCTTAGAGATTCTTCGCCACAATGTTGTTTCAGACAAACCAAATGCTTTCAATAAAATTTTCACACTGTTTTTGTGCAAAATAGTTGACGAAAACAGGGACAATGATGATCAATTACACTTCCAATGGCTCGAAGGTGAAGACAATCATGTAAAGTTTCAAAAAAGACTAACAGACCTATACCGTAGAGGAATGAAGGAATTGCTTGAAAAAAAGGTTTCAGATGTTAGTGATGATGAATTTGATACCCGGTTTCAGCAGGTTGAAGAACGCTATAGAGATGAAATTAAAGATATTTTAACTGAAATACGACTTAAAAAGAATAATGAGTTTGCTATAAAAGAAGTTTTCGATGATGCTTCGTTTCAGGAAAATGCAAAGGTTGTAAAAGAAGTCGTAGAATTACTTCAAAAATACCAATTACGATATACCTACAGACAACAGTTTCTAAGTGATTTCTTTGAATTACTTTTAACTACCGGACTAAAACAAGAATCCGGACAGTTTTTTACGCCGGTACCAAATGCCCGGTTTATAATTAGAAGTTTACCTATTCAGGAAATCGCATCATTAAAAATTGCTGAAGGAAACAAAAATGATTTATTACCTACTATCATTGATTACGCGGCAGGAAGCGGTCATTTTATTACCGAATCAATGGAAGTTGTACAAAAGTATATTGATAATTTAGTTTTATCGGATTTTAAACCGGAAACAAGAAAGCAATTAGACGGTTTTCAACGAGTTCAGTTTGACTGGGCCGAAAAATACGTCTATGCCATTGAAAAAGATTATCGTTTGGTGAAAACAGCTAAAGTAAGTTGTTATTTGCATGGTGATGGTCTGGCAAAAGTAATTCATGGCGATGGCTTGGGCGATTTTGCAACTTCAACAGAGTTTAAAGATTTATTGAAAGAAACGGATAGAACCTATCCTCAGGACAACAAGCAATTCGATATAATTATTTCGAATCCCCCCTACTCTGTTTCAGCATTCAAGGGGCAAATGGTTGAAGAAAAATCGAAAAAAGGATTTGATTTATTCAATAGGTTAACCGACCAAAGTTCTGAAATTGAATGCTTGTTTATTGAGCGGACCAAACAACTTTTAAAAGACGGTGGAGTTGCCGGTATTATTTTACCAAGTAGTGTTTTAAGCAATACAGGTATTTATACCCAAACACGCGAAATAATCTTAAAATATTTTGATGTATTGGCAATTACAGAAATGGGGTCAAATACATTTATGGCTACAGGTACCAATACGGTTACTTTATTCCTAAAACGCAGGAACAACGCCGTTGCATTTAATATTGAGGAAGCCATAAAAAAGGCGTTTGTAGGCTTATTGGATAATACCATTAATGGAATAGAAAAACCATTGCAGAAGTATGTTTCTTATGTTTGGGATTCTGTTTCAATTGCCGATTATAAAACATTGTTACAAAAATCGCCAAACGATAAAATACAACAACATGAGATTTACAAGGAGTACATTAAAAAGATAAAAGCTAAAAATGAACCGGAATTCTGGAATAGTATTTTAGCTTTAGAACAAAACAAATTGCTGTATTTTATAATTACATATCCTCAAAAACTGGTACTGATAAAAACAGGTGAAAAAGATGCTGAGAAGCGATTTTTAGGATATGAGTTTAGCAATCGTAGAGGTAGCGAAGGTATTCACCCAATGCAACGTAGCAAATCAATTGATGAATGTACCCAATTATATGATGCTGATAGTTTTTCTAATCCCGAAAAAGCAAGTACCTACATTTACAAAGCATTCAATAATGAATTTGATTTAGAAATAGCTGAAAACTTAAAATCAAATATCAGCTATCAAAACTTGGTTGATATGCTCACTTTTGACCGCGTGGATTTTGAGAAAAATATTTCGCTTTCGGTTAAAAAAAAAGTAAAGATTGAGAGTAAATGGGACAATTTTAGTTTAAAGGATGTTTGTCTAAAAATAACAGATGGCTCTCACAATCCTCCAAAGGGAATAGCAAACGGTCTTCCAATGTTAAGTTCAAGAAATATTAATGATGGAAAAATAAGTTTTGATAATATTAGATATATTTCGAAAGAAGACTTTGAAATAGAAAACAAAAGAACAAAGATTAATGCTGGTGATGTTCTTTTAACAATTGTAGGAGCTATTGGAAGAGTTGCAATAGTGCCAAATAATATACAACCGTTTACTTTACAAAGAAGTGTTGCTGTACTTAAACCTGATATAAACATAATTTCAAGCAAGTATTTTGAAAGTATTTTAAATTCAATTACACTTCAATATATTTTTGAGCATATTGCACATGGTGTTGCACAAAAAGGAATTTATTTAAATGAATTAGGAGGCATTCAAATTCCTCTTCCTCCTAAAAATATTCAAGAAAAGATTGTTTCTGAAATTGAGCTAATAGAACAACAAGAGCAAAAAGCAGTTGAAAAAATTGACAATCTCAAAGATGGTGTGTTCAATTTTTATAAAAACTTAATTGGCAATAAAAAACGACTTGATGAAGTTTGCGAATTGAAAGCAGGACAATTTGTAAAAGCAGATAAGATAATTAAAACTTTTGAAGAAAACCTATTTCCATGTTATGGTGGTAATGGACTAAGAGGCTATGTTAAAACATTTACCAATGAAGGTCAATTTTCTTTGGTTGGTCGCCAAGGTGCATTATGTGGAAATGTCCATTGGGTATCTGGTAAGTTTCATGCTACAGAACACGCCTTGGTTGCCTACCCACAAAAAGATATAAATACTACTTGGCTTCACTATCAATTAATGTTTATGAACCTTAACCAATATGCAACAGGAGCTGCTCAACCTGGACTTTCAGTTATGAATATAAATCCTATCGAAATATCAGTTCCATCTTTAAAAGAACAAGAAAAAATAGTAGCAGAAATAGAGCAAATAGAAAAGAAAATAGCTGATTTAGAAAAGGAAATTGAATTGATACCGAAACAGAAAGAATTGATTTTAAAGAAATATTTGGAATAATGCCGACCCTTCGCAACCAAACTCATTGCCAAGTTGCTCAACAGAGCCAACACACATACCATCATCGAAATAATGCTTTCATTAAAAATAAGTCAGAGGATTTTGTCGCATGAGAATTTAGTTTTTCATAGCATCTGAGTACTTCCGAGAGCGCTGAAGCCATTCTACAGAGGCGATGCGATGAATTTTACTCGTATTTTTTACCCCAGGGCTAACTTCGACAAACTCAGTTACCACCTGGACTGAAATAAAACGCCCTTTCAGTGCTATCTTTTGACCCTGAAAGGGCATATAAATTCAACCCGGAGCAGAAAAAACGAAAATAAGAGAGCGATAGCCGAACTTATTGAAATTTTTGCCACCCCGGGTAAATTAGTACAGCAAAAAAATCGTCGCAACTTTCCCATTACCATGAAAAACCAAACTCTCATGCGACGAAATTTACCGGCTATACTTAAAATGAAAAACCCAGTATTTAGATTATCATTTCTGAAAAAAACTCCGTAGGAGCTATATTATGGTAAAAACAACAATCCCAATACAAAAACCGGTTCCTATGGAAAGGTATTAGCAAAAATAAATTTCACTCTTCATTAATTTTTACAATCTTAGCAGTACGTTTGTATTCAAAAGGGTAATAAATGGAATCAAAAGATAATTTTAACGAGTCAAATCTTTTTTCCAGGGTTCAGAAAGGGGATGTTAAAGCATTCGAAACTCTTTATGCCCACTACTTTGATGCGCTTTTTGGCTATTGTATGAAATTCCTGAATAATGAAGAAGATTCTGAAGAAATCATTCAAAATCTTTTTTTAAAAATTTGGGAAGGCCGCCATAAGTTTTATGTGGGAGACTCTTTCAAATCCTTCCTTTTTAAAATTGCTGTTAACGATATTTATAATTTTCTGAAGCATAAAAAGCACGAAGCTAATTATAGAAACTATTTTGAATATTCAGCCAAACCCTTTAGCAATTCAACGGAAGAAAAAGTCTTTTACAATGAGCTGGAGCAACAAATTGACACGCTTATTGCACAATTGCCCGAACAACGCCGAAAAATTTTTATCCTCAACCGCAAAGAAGGCCACTCAACCCAGGATATTGCCAAAGAAATGAACCTTTCGAAGCGGACAGTAGAAAATCAACTCTTCCGCGCCATAAAATTTTTACGCGATAAATTAGATATACCAACTTTTTTGTTTTGAATAGTTTTGTAACCAGCACCTGCACTATTGTATAAATGTGAATAGCATACTTATTTTCTGCATTATCAAACCACTTGTAAATCAAAGTCCTTATTTGTCAATCGAATCTTATTATTTGAGATTGCTTTTAAAGTTCTTTTAATATGTATTGCTCTTTCTTGCTTTATAAAAGTAGGAATCAAATCCTCAAGTTTTATTTTAAACAATCTATTTATTACAACTAAGTCCTCTTTTGAAAAAGGTCTCAAACCGTTTATCAACTCTGACATATATCCTTTTTTGTGTTCAAGAATTTTAGCAAGGTCATTTTGATTTAATCCTGCTTCCTTCAATTTGCTTTTAATCAGCTCTTTTCTTTTATAATAAAATTCATTTTCAGCTTGCACCAATGCTTCCGCTAAATCACTCTCCTTAACTTGGTTATCGGTAATACTATCCTCATCTGTCCAATTATTTTTTTCGTAATCAGTAATCAAGTCGTGTAAATGATCTCTTATAGGTTTATATGATTCATCTTCTTTTTCAAGAACTCGAAGCTGTAAATACAATGAAGAAGCTTTTTCAAATTCCAGTTCACTTTTTAGTGAATTAATCTTTTGTATATTCTGTATTGAAAATTTTTCCATTTTAAATCAATTTATTAATATGTAACCATTTCTCAATTGTAGTCTTATTCCCTTTAAAAGTTTTATCATACTCATCGTGTGAGCCAGTCCAGATAACTGTCGCCTCGTTATCCTCAAATACTATCAGAATCATGGTGCGATGAACATTTATATCAAAAAAGTAAAATCCATCACTATGAACACAATCGGCATCAGGTCGAGTAACTTTTATGTCAGTTTGTTTTGTCCACTCAGCACTTTCAATATCTGAAATCAGCTTATCAATAGCCTTAATAAGTTTGATATTGCCTCGATTCTTATATTTGAGTTTATAAAGTTTATGTATCTGTAATAATTTCAAAATCTTTAATTTATTGATGCAAAGATAAGAAATAAGTTTCATATATTATGGAACTTCAATAAATCTCTTTTTATGTAATTCGAGTCCGCTCCACTTGTTATTCACACATTTAAAAACTATTTTCAAAAATTATTTTTAAAGCAGAGTGAGTATAACAACCCACCTAATTGTTATAACTAATGAAATTTGATAAACATGACTTTAAATCAAAAAATAGAATATATAAGGAAAACTGCCTCGGGTGAAATTGAGTGGGATGAACAGAAGATTGCTGATCTAATAGGCGATAATGAAGCGGAAGTAAAGCAGGAAATGCTATCGCAACTTGAACAATTTTACGATAATAACCCTGAAAATGACCAGTACCATGAATTAAGGATTAACAACCTGTACCAATTACGTAATAGTTTAAAACAGAGGAGGCAAAAAGTTATTCAAAAACGTTTCCGGACCGTTTCAAAAGTCGCCGCAAGCATTTTGGTGCTTATCTCACTAGGTTTTATTGCCAGGACTCAATATATCCAAACCCACGAAACAGTACAATATTGCACCATTTCAACACCTTTGGGATCGAAGTCGAACGTGACTTTACCCGATGGCACCCAGGTAATGCTTAATGCAGGCAGCCAGCTTAAATTCCCAAGGAATTTTTCGGGAAAAACCCGTGAAGTTTTTCTAACAGGCGAAGGCTTTTTTGATGTCACCAAAAATAAAAAGAAACCATTTTTAGTTCAAACATCTGATATCACTATAAAAGTATTGGGCACGGCTTTTAATGTCAAATCTTATCCCGAGGAAGGTACAATTGAAACAACCTTAATCAGAGGAGCAGTAACCATTTCCGGTCGCGGTCCCGAAAGGGCAAAAATGGAAAAACTGTATCTGAAACCCGATCAAAAGGCAACTTTTATACGAAAAACAGGCAAAATTATGGACGACGGTAGTCTGGGGCAGTATGCCAATTCAAATGTCAACCGAAAAGAACAGCTGATACTGAACGATAAGGTTAATACCGAATTGGAAATGGCCTGGATGAATAACAAATTGATTTTCAAAAATGAAACGTTCGAAAGCCTGATTGTTAAATTAGAACGGTGGTATAACGTTGATATACAAGTAACCGACAAAGATTTTCTTAAGTATCATTACGATGGGGTTATTGAAAATGAAACCATTAATGAAGTAATGGAAATCATAAAGCCAACAATGAATTTCAATTATACAATAAATCATAATAAGATAGTGATTTCAAAAGCTGCCGTATAAATAACAGGCTGCTTATGGGTGTTTTAACAGGGAAAATGAAAAAAATAGATAAATATTTAAAGCTGATTTTGCTGTGCGGATTTCAATGCACACAAGCCATTTATTTGCCTGTTTTCGCCCAGGATCAGCATAAGAAAATAACAATAAAGTTAAACGATGTAACTATTATCCAGATTTTCGATGCTATCGAGGCACAAACCGGATATAAATTCTTTTTTCAACGCGAACAACTTGATACTGAAAAAAAGCAAGCCATAAATGTTAAAAGCATAAACCTTGAAACGTTACTAAATCAGCTTTTTAAAGATGGCGATATAAAATTCAGGATACTCGAAAATAATGTGGTTGTAATTTATAAATACGACAATACCAAAGCTGTTAAGGTTTCGGGTACGGTAATCGATCATGTTAACAGAACAGGAATACCGGGAGTAAATGTAGTTGTTGGTGGCTCAACGAAAGGTACAACCACCGATGCCCTGGGCCAATTTAACCTGGAACTTTCTGAAGATGAAAACAATCTTGAATTCTCTTTTATGGGTTATGTGCCCAAAGTGGTGTTTGTAAATAATGATACCATCTTAAATATTGAACTTGAACAGGATATTCTCAATCTGGACGAAGTGGTTGTGGTTGGTTATGGTACACAAAAAAGAAGCGACCTTACCGGTTCAATTGCGACTATTGCCTACAAGGAAATAAATGAAACACCCCGGCAAAGTGTCGAGAATGAACTGCAAGGCAGGGCGGCAGGAGTGCAAATAACTCAGAATTCAGGTTCGCCCGGTTCGGAGGCAATGGTGCGCATCAGGGGAGTAGGAACCGTGGGCAATTCCGATCCTTTGTATGTTATCGATGGTATGTTTGTAAATGCAACAGCCATTAAATATTTGAATCCCGGTGATATTGAATCGGTTGAAATACTTAAAGATGCATCAGCATCGGCAATTTATGGATCAAGAGCAGCCAATGGAGTAGTACTAATCAGCACTAAACAGGGACAACCCGGCAAAGACAAACTTGAAATAAACACTTACAGCGGTGTACAGGAAGTATGGAATACCATTGATGTTTGCAATGCTGAGGAATATGCCACATTGTATAATAAAATCAGGGAAACTGATAACAAACCATCTTTTTTTGATGATCCCGCCGCATTAGGAAAAGGAACATTCTGGCAGGATGAGATTTTCCGAAAAGCGTTGGTAAAAAATATTGAGTTAAGCGCTTCAGGGGGAAACGAAAAATCAACTTATCATATCAGCGGAAGTGTGTTAAACCAGGATGGTATCGTGCGAAAATCAAGTTATCAACGAATATCATTCCGCGTAAATTCAAGTCACCGCATATTGCCAAAAATTGAGCTTGGCGAAAATTTTGCTTTTACCCATTCGTTGGCAACTAATGTAGCTGAAGATGATGAATATACAAGTATCACCCTTAACGCCGTAATATTCGATCCAACGGTTCCGGTTTATGATACCTCAGGAAACTGGACTTCATCCCGGACTGGCGGAGGAAACAACCCGGTAGCTCTGGTTGACCTGACAAACGATAAAACTTTAACAAACAGTTTTTTAGGAACCAGTTACCTTAAGTGGCAACTGTTAAATAATCTTTCGTTTAAAACAAGTTTTGGTATCGACTTATCGTATCCCGAGCGAAGCATATTTTATCCCAGTTATTATATTTCACCATCGTCAAAAAGGGACGAAAATGAAGTTCGAAAAAGCTTTGAAAAGAATTTTACCTGGTTGTCGGAAAATACACTTACTTACCAGGCACATTTTGCTGAAAATAATTATCTGACCATATTATTGGGTGCCACAGCACAATCGTACCGTCGCGATTACCTGGAAGGTGGCAGGCGCAATGTACCAAGCAACAATCCCGATATGCAATATTTAAGTGCCAGCAACGATTCAAGATATTTTTATGCGGAAGGAACAGCCATTGAATCTTCAATTTTATCGGCCCTGGCCCGGGTAAATTATTCATATCAAAACAAGTATCTGGTTACAGCCAGTATCCGCCGCGATGGTTCTTCAAAGTTTGGACCCGATAACCGTTACGGAACATTCCCATCAGTAAGTGTCGGATGGAAAATCACCAACGAACCTTTTATGAGCCGATTTCCCATGGTGTCGAACCTTAAACTGAGGGCAGGCTGGGGTCAGATTGGTAACCAGGAAATTGGTGATTATCGGTATGTAACTTCAGTAATTTCCGGACAAAACTATACAATTGGCATACCCTCAACCACCTGGAATGGCGCAGCACCTTTAAATATCGCCAACAGCGAAATACATTGGGAGACCTGTGAACAAACCAATATCGGAATCGATTTTGCCGCTTTTAAAAATAAACTGGAAATAACTTCCGATTATTTTATCAAAACCACCAAGAACATGTTGGTTAATTTGCCTGTGCCAGGGGTTACAGGCGTTACAACCCCGGCAACGGTTAATGCAGGTTCGGTTCAAAACAAGGGTATTGAGATTACCATTAATTATCGCAACTATAATCACGAAGTTAAATATGAAATTGGGACAAATTTCAGCAGCATACAAAACAAAGTGTTAAGCCTGGGAGAATCAGGTGAACCCATTTATTCAACATCGGTCCGTAGCAGTACCGATTTAATTGCTATCACGCGCGAGGGAGGTTCCATTGCTTCTTTTTATGGATTTAAAACCAACGGTCTTTTTCAGCAATCCGATGATACAAATGGAGACGGATTAGTGGAAAATCAGCCTTATACATTGTCGGCAAATGGGGAAAAAATTTATGCCCAGCCCAAGGCGGCTCCCGGCGATGTTCGTTTTGTTGACATTAATGGCGATGGCAAGCTAACCAGCGAAGACCGAACCATAATCGGAAGTCCACTGCCCAAATTTACTTATGGATTGACAGGCTCCGTTTATTGGAAAAACTTTGATTTGGGAATTTTTCTGCAGGGTGTTTACGGAAATCAGATTTATAACAGCCTGAATTATTTTCTGATGTATAATGGAACTTATAATCTCAGTTCGCAAATGAAAAATTACTGGACTCCTGAAAATATCAATACCAATATACCCCGTCTGGATGCCACTAGCAGTAATGAGAACCTACGGTTTTCCGACCGGTTTATTGAGGACGGTTCATACTTACGGATCAAAACCCTTTCAATAGGATATACATTACCAGTGGCTGTTTTAAGCAAATTGCACATCTCTAAATTCAGGGTTTATTTAAGCGCACAAAACCTGTACAGTTTTACACATTATTCAGGTTTCGATCCAGAAGTTGGCATGGGTAATCAAGGCACTCTGGATATTGGTGTCGATAAGGGAATTTATCCACAAGCCAGAGTTTATCAAATGGGAATTAATGTCACATTTTAACAGCAAATGAATAAACTGATCTACATAATTTTCATAGTACTGATGCTCCCGGCATGCGAATCCTTTTTGGATAAGGAGCCTCTTGGTATGGAATCGGATGCTTCGTTTTATACCACTCCCGAAGCTATGGATCAGGCACTTGCTGCCACTTATGACGTGATGACTACCCGCGATTTATACGAAGTAAAAGACTGGGCTTTCGGCGATGTTGCTTCCGATGATGCAGAAGCCGGCGGCCAGGAAGGCGGAAATGACCTTCCTCCGATGCAGGATATAAACAGCTTTATCCATATTTCCGCAAACAGGTATTGCAGCGAGTGGTGGAAAGAACTCTACAAAGGAATTTACCGGGCAAATATTGTGTTGGAAAAAATTGGTGCTGTGACCATGGATGAAACCCTGAAAAAACAAATGATTGCTGAAGCAAAGTTTTTAAGGGCCATGTATCATTTTGATTTGTTGAAAGTTTATGGTGATATTCCTATCGTTGATCACGTTTTAGAACCCAGCGAATACAAACAGGCCCGCAAACCTGTGTCCGAAGTTTTGCATTTTATTGAGAATGATTTAAAACAAGCCTATCCCGATTTGCCCTTAATGTATGGAAACAATGATTATGGGAGAGTGACTAAAGGTGCTGCCATGTCGCTGTTGACCAAAGCGCTGATTTTTGAATCGTCGTACGCGCATATTAATTTGTATCCAAATACGCAGGAAAAATGGGATGAGGCATTGAAAATGGCCGAAGCCGTTATGGATCTGGGAGTTTATGAACTGGTTCATGGCAATTACCAGGTTTTAAATACCACCGAAGTTCCTCAGCGAACGGTTTCTGCCTACGAATATTTATTTACGGATGAAGGCGAAAACAGCCCTGAGTCAATTTTTGATATTCAGTGCTATAACGATGGTTTCGACTATTATAGTTCATCCGGACAGGGAAAAACCGTACACCAAATGGTTCGTGATATTTTTGTCCGTCAACCCGATGGTAGTTTGGTATCAAAACCGGGTCCGGGTTGGGGATTTGTAAACCCAACAGATGAATTTGTTAACGAATTTGAAAAAGGTGATCCCCGCTTACACGCCACCGTAGCCTTTGTAGGCGATAGTTTGCTGGTTTCCGTTGATGGAAAAGTTGAGTGGGAACTTTACAACATGAAACAAACCGTAAACAACCGTTTATCGAAAAAAGCAGTGGCTCATCCTTTTTATCAGGGTTTGCAATGGTTCCAGTGCGATTTAAATATGAAACGGATACGATATGCCGATTTAATTCTTTGGGCTGCGGAAGCCTCTTATCGGTTGGGAAATAATGCTAAAGCAATCAAGTACGTAAATATGATCAGGGAGCGCGCGCGAAGTTGTGGAAACACAGGGGTTCCGGCCGATCTGAATGCAGTTACTTTCGACGATATTATCCACGAGCGACGTGTGGAGCTGGGCTTGGAAGGCCATCGGTTTTTTGACATTGTTCGTTGGGGAATTGCCGGTAAGGTATTAAGGGCTCAGGGCAAGCCTTTTGTAGATGGCAAACATGAGCGCTTCCCGATTGGGGAGGACGAAATAGTTTTAAGCGACGGGGTTTTGGTTCAAAATAATGGGTATTAATAATTAAAAAACGTATATATAGATTAAACGTAGTTAGTTAAAACAAACATTTGTAAGAAATTAAATCATTAAATATGAGACAAATATCATTTATTTGGCAGGTTATAGTATTGTCTTTACTTTTAGCAGGTTGTGGCACAAAAAATTACACACAATATGTAAATCCATTTATTGGTACAGCAAGTAATGGCCATACTTTTCCGGGTGCCGTACAACCTTTTGGGATGGTGAGTGTATCGCCCCATACGGTTTGCAACGGTTATTCGGAACAAAATTCTCCGGCAGGATACAAATACGGGGCTAAATACATTTATGGTTTTGGCCATGTTCATTTGAGCGGCGTGGGTTGTAACGATCTGGGTTCGGTAATCCTAACGCCTTATTCAGGAAAACTTAGTTTTTCACCCGACATGTACCGTTCAGCCTATGATAATGAGGTGGCAAAACCCGGTTACTATGCTGTAACACTCAGCGACTATAATATTCATTGTGAGATGACTGCCTCTTTGCGATCAGGCATAAGCCGCTATACATTCTATGACCATGAACCTTCATATATTCTGGTCGATCCATTCCGTGCATTGGGAAATACTAATGGAGGCTATGTCAAAATAAATGCTGATAATTCAGTGGAAGGCTGGAACAATTGCGGAAACTTTTGCGATAAAGGTACCAGCCAGCAAGTGTTTTTTTATGCCGAATTCAATTCACAACCCCTGAAATCAGGAATTTCACAAAAGGGGAAAGAGATTGCAAATACTTCGTGTGAAGGCGACAGCATACTGGCATATTTTGAATTTGAGCCCAATACTGAGGTTATGGTCAAAGTGGGTATTTCATATGTTAGTACCGCTAATGCCAAACTAAATGTTAAAACCGAAATACCCGCCTGGGATTTTGAACACGTTGCAGAAGATGCAAATACAGCCTGGAATAATGAATTGTCAAAAGTTCAGGTGCAAACAAAAAATGCCGACGATATGACCATTTTTTATACCGGTTTGTACCATATGCTAATTCATCCCAATGTTTTTGAAGATGTTAACGGTGAATATGTGGCCATGAAAACCAAGGAAGTTAAAACGCTTCAGGATGGTGAACACCGGTATACCGTGTTTTCATTGTGGGATACTTACAGAGATCTGCTCCCATTTTATACCCTGATTTATCCTGAAAGGCAAACAGATATGCTACGATCGATGGTTGATATGTATAAGGAAGGCGGCAGTTTGCCAAAATGGGAACTGGCTTCAAATGAAACAGATGTGATGGTTGGCGATCCGGCAATACCTGCTATTGTTGATTCGTATATGAAAGGTTTTAAAGATTTTGATGTTGAAGCCGCTTATGAAGGAATGATAAAAAATGCTACCGATACCAGTGATAAATCATTTCGCTACAGCAATAAACAGTATGTCAGAAATCATGGTTTTATTCCTGAGGACGATCAGGGGGACGGTTTCCATTGGGGGTCGGTATCAACATCGCTTGAATATAATTATGCTGACTGGTGCATCGCACAGATGGCCAATAAACTCAACAAAACAACCGACTACAACCATTACATGGAAATGGCCGAAGGTTATAAAAACTATTATGATTCAACTTACAAATTATTACGTCCGAAAAATAAAGATCTAAGCTGGCTCGAACCTTTTCATCCTGATACCACCGAAGGTAGCAAATTTTGGCAATACAGCGGTGGCCCAGGCTATGTAGAAGGAAATTCATGGCAATATACATGGTTTGTTCCTCACGATATTAAAGGTTTAATTGATTTAATGGGCGGCGGTGAATCCTTTTCAAAACAACTTCAAAAATGCTTTGATACAGGTAATTTCATAATGGCCAACGAGCCCGATATGGCTTATCCATATCTGTTCAATTATGTTCCGGGTAGTGAATGGCAGGCACAGGAAAAAGTTCGAGAGTATATCCATAAATCGTTTCAAAATGCGCCCGATGGTTTGCCCGGAAACGATGACTGTGGTGTAACATCATGTTGGATGGTATTTTCGTCGCTCGGCTTCTACCCCGATTGTCCCGGTGATAACAAATATATGCTCACCAGTCCTTTATTTGACAAAATAAGCATAAAGTTGAACAAGAATTATTATCCGGCAGGTGAACTGAATATTGAAGTAAAAAATAATGCCCCGGAAAATACGTACATTAGCAATATTACATTTAACAATCAAAGACTTAAAGCCCCATGGCTAACTCATAAACAATTGACAAGCGGAGCAAATGTTGTTATGGAATTGGGAAACAGTCCGGTTAAAGACCTATTTAAATAATGCAAAACTAAAACTACTTAATATGAAAAACCTTATTTTTTTACTGACAAACATATTGCTGTTTTCAGCAGTTGGATTTGCTCAACAGGTAAACAACGCACAACCTGCAAATGCGGGCGATCTGATTTGGTCCGACGAGTTTGATGGTACGGGCGCACCCGATCCTTCAAAATGGGACAGACCTGAATATAACCGTCGCGATAATGCCAATGGCCCCGATGATTGGTGGAGTAACGACGATTCATATCTTGACGGAAATGGACACCTGATAATCCGGATTCGCAAAATTGCCAACAAAAATAATGACGGTGACTCCTGCGACTATAGCACAGGCGTTGTGAGAACACTTGGAAAATATGAACCAACGTATGGCCGGTTTGTAATCCGTTGCAAATTGCCCACCCAGGCAGGTTGGTGGGTTGCTTTTTGGATGATGCAGGGCGACCAGGGCTCCGTTGGCAACGGTGGTGTTGATGGTTCGGAGGTTGATATTATGGAAGCCTTCGGTTGGTCCGATAAAATTAATCATGCCATTCACTGGGACGGATATGGAGCTGACCATAAATCGGTTGGTAAAAATGAATTGATTCCTGGTATTCATGAAGGCTTTCATACTTATATGTTAGACTGGTATCCTGAAAAGTACATTTTTTATGTAGATAGTGTAGAACAATGGCGCTCCGAAGGCGGAGGTGTATGCAATCAGCCTGGGTACATTAAAGTTACCGGTGAACTATCTACTGAAGACTGGGCTATGAATGAATATTGGGCTAATAATCCTGCCGATGCTACTTATCCCGATTCCTTAGTAGTAGATTGGGTACGGGTTTACGAATTAGGCGATTATGTTGAACCCGGTACAGGAAGCATCGACAAGAAAAATAACGAATTAAAAGTTATCCCAAACCCTGTAAATAATTATCTGACATTGAATTTGCCGGAAACGTACCATGGTGAGTTAACAAATGTGTCTATTTTAAACAGCCTGGGTCAGGTAACTAAATCGATTAGCTCGGTTGAAGCCGGGTCAAGAGTATCTGTGAAAGACCTTGACAAAGGTATTTACATTATTACCGTAAATCACAATGGCTTGCTATATAATCAAAAGTTTATGAAATTATAATTAAGGTAATGGCATTCCACTCAAATTAAGAGATGCATTATGGATCATTATACACTCATTTCGCGATATAAAACAGGCACATTATTATTCGTTTTGGGCATTATTATTTTTTGTACAAATTTAAAATTGTCGGCTCAGGATTATGTCGACTGGTGCAATGCCGTACAAAACAATGTCGGGCTTATCAGATATCCCCTGGGTACCATTGGAGTTACCTCTACATTTGAGCGTGAAGATGCAAATGCCATGACCTATGTGCCGCTCATTTATCCTTGTCAGGATAGTGTTAAAATTAAAAAGGCAAATGAAAGCTGGGTTTCTGATATTACGGGTGATCCCTCACACCTGGTGATACAGTATAATGATAAAATGCCTTCGGGCGGTTCAAAAACTGAAATTACTGTAACTCCGCATGTTTCGGTTCATAGTATTAGTTTTTCGGCAGGTCATAATGGCAATTTCCTGGTTCTTGATTTTTCAACAGCTCGTGTTGACGATTGGGCCAGGCTTTACAAATGGACTGAAAGAAAAATCACCCGCATTAACGACAGTATTTTTGAAGCCACTGTTGGTGAGCCGGGCAAAGCTGGTGCTTTTTATTATATAAAGTTTAGTGAACCCGTTCTGGAATACTGTACTTTTGATTCGTCAGGTAAAATTAATCGTGGTGCATCCTCAGTTGAAGGTGATAAATTGGGAATTTACGGTAAATTCAAATCCAGTACGGTAACCGTTGCCATAGCTGAATCGTTTACCAGCATGGATAAATCGAAATATTATCTGGCTTCGGAATTTTCAAATTTTGATACCGCATGGAAGCAATGCCACCAGGCCTGGAACTCTATATTAGGCAAGGTTGAGATTGAAGCCCCCGACAATAACAAGCGCATGGCCTATACAGCACTTTATACCATGCTGGTAAATACAATTGCCGGTGATGATGGATCGTGTTACCTGCCTTATTATCAGCATCCAAAAACAATTGCATCAAGTTTATATTGGCAGTTTATTGGTGGTTTTCAAAGCTGTTGCTGGGATAATTACCGCACCGTCTATCCATTTATGATGCTGGCCTACCCCGACATTATGGATGATGTGGTAAGTACTTACCTGGCAAGGTATCAAAAATATAGTTTTGTGGCTGGTAATACCTGTTTGTTCACCGGCCCAACAGGAGGTCACGAAAGTGTGCGGTTTACTTCGGTTTTAGCTGCCGAAGCACGGGCAAATAATCTGAATGTCGACCATAAAAACTTATATTCCGCTTTACGCGATAATTATAACAATCCAAAATATGTCCCGGTAAGCTTACGAAAGTTAGGCTATGAAACCCAACCGGCAACCGGGGGAAAGTCCTGTTCTGAAACGCTTGAATGGTCGACCAGTTTTTATGCAATGGCTCAACTGGCCAAATGGAATAACGACCAAAAGAATTTGGGGGAATATGAAAAACTGAGCAAATCATATGCAAACGTTTGGGACAGTACAAATTGTATTTTTAGGGTGAAAGATGAAAAAGGCCAATGGGGTCCGATGGTAAAAAAGTCGGGATTAGACAGTAAAAACTGGACTTGGAATCCGAATCCTCAGGGATTGTTCGAAGGAACTTCTCTCGACTGGATGTTTTCGGTTCCACACGACCCTTATGGTTTGATAAACCTGCCCGGTCAGAAAGACCTGGTTGACAGGATTGTACAGTATTGCGAAAAAGATACCTGGTTTAACGATTATCAATATCATTATCCCTATTTGCTTTATTATGCCGGAGCACCAAACCAATCGCAACGCATTATAAGGAAAATTTGGGTGCCATTATTTAATAAGGGTGTGTTATACGAAGGTGTTAGCCCCGACTCTACTTATCATGCCTGGAAAACCCATTATACCAGTGATGCCGGATGGTTAATGAGCTCAATGCTGGGATTATACCCGGTGCCTTCACCGGCAGGCCAGTTTATAATTTCGTCGCCATCGGTTACCAGGGCAGTGATATACCGTGGTGACAAAACCATTACGATTCAAACTCATAATAACAGTGATAAAAATATTTATATCGCCTCCATAAAACTAAATGGTAAACAGTATCCGGGTTACCTGATCCCGTCCAGTAAAACCCGGAATGCTACTATCGATCTGCAAATGACCAGCGATTCAACAGTAAGGCTTGGTAATATTTATTTAAGTTCAACCGATGGCTATGTGGAATCGGCTGAATTAATTTCTGAGAAACATTTAAAATGCGTTATTGAAGCCGCTGTGGATAATGCCACATCCGAATTCTATTGCGATACCCGACCGGCCAGAGTTTTGGTAAATGGAAAGTTATCCAAAAAATGGGGCTTCAATAGTATTTTAAAAACCGTTACGATACAAAGTTCGGGCAAAACGACTATTGAAATTGTAATGTGATAGTTTACTTAAAAATTAAAAGCTATGCAATGAAATAATACATAAGTAAAATCATCTGGGGATGTTATACCATAATCCGGTATTACCCTGACATTCAACTTTATTGAGTAATAGATATAAACCCCATAAAAGTGGGGACAGGGTATCTTTTTGCCAAAATAAACCAGAATACAGGGACTTTAAACAATGAGTAATTTAATACAAAAACACACTATATCAACAACTTAAAAATGAATTTACAATTAAAACGCAATGTAATGGAAAAAAAGATTTACTTAAATTTTATTCGTTGGATATCCGGAATATCGACGAATCGTTTAAGCCTTGACAGGGTAAATAGTCATGGCAATTGGGCGCGGCATTTAACAAAGATGTCCGGGCTGGTACTGATTTTTTGTCTGTTTTCATTCACTGAAATTGCAGCACAAAATGTGATTAGCGGGACAATAACCGATATAAAAGATGGCTCTCCATTAATTGGGGTAAATGTTGTGGTTAAGTCAACATCAACTGGTACCGTTTCAGATATTAACGGAAAATACAGCATCAGTGCTTCGAAGGGTGATATACTGGTTTACAGCTTCATTGGGTACACCAGCAAGGAAGTACAGGTAGGCGATCAGGCACAACTGAACATTTCGTTGGAACCGGATTTGGTTGGGCTTGACGAGGTTGTGGTTATTGGTTACGGTGTACAGAAGAAAAAGCTGAATACCGGTGCCACCGTTAACATTAAAGGTGAGGATATCCAAAAACTGAATACTTTATCACCAATGGATGCACTAAAAGGTGTTAGTGCTGGTGTAAGCATTATCCAAAATAATGGTATGCCCGGATCGGGAACCAAGGTTCTTATTCGTGGAGCCGGAACCATTGGCAATGCCAGTCCTTTGTATATTGTCGATGGAGTTTCAGTAAGTAATATAGATTTTCTAGCCCCGAGCGACATCGAAAGTATTGATGTTTTGAAAGATGCTGCCTCAGCCGCCATCTACGGATCAAGGGCTGCTAACGGCGTTATACTGGTAACAACCAAAAAGGGGGAATTGAATAAAAAACCTTCCGTTAGTTACGACTTCTATCATGGTGTGCAACAAGTAGCAAAAAGCCCGGGAACCCTGGGTGCCAAAGATTATATGAGTTTAATGGAAGAAGCCTACGCCAATAGTGGGCTACCTGTACCAAACTGGAAAACTCAAATACCAAATTTGTACGCTGATATAGCAAGTGGGGCATCTGATGGAACTGATTGGTTTAATGAAATTTATGATAAAAACGCACCAGTCGAAAGTCATTCAGTTAACATTACCGGGGGTAATAATGCTTCAAAATATTCATTCGGTTTTAACCATTTTATGCAGGACGGTATCATTGGCAAGCAAGCCAACAACACTTATAAGCGGATTAGCGTCCGATTAAACTCAGAACATATTATCCTGAAAAAGAATGACCGGAATATTGTAAAAATTGGCGAAAATCTGTCTTATTCCAATACTCAAAATCCGACCATCAGAAATGGGGATATTTACTGGAACGATTTGCATAATGCAATCACCACCTCCCCTTTACTGCCAATGTATGCCAGTGCACCTGAGGATCCTGCTTTTCCATATCATTACAGTACAAAATGGAATGCAACGGAATATAATCCCATTGCCATGATGGTTTACCAAAGCAAGTACAATACCAATAACAACAATGGTATTCTGGGAAATGCCTATGCCGAAATTGAACCCCTGCCAAACCTGGTGTTCCGGTCAGCATATGGATTTAGTACCTGGTTTGGAACCAGCCGTAACTGGCGTCCTGCTTATAGTTTAAATCCGGTTACCTCTCAACCTCTCGACAATGTTAGTCAGGGTATGTGGTTGGGTTATAACTGGACTGTTACCAATACACTTGCATATAAATTCAAAGTTAAGGAAAATCATAATTTCTCATTACTGGCTGGTCAGGAGGCTACAAAAAACAGCTATAACTACAGCATGAGTACTTCCAACGACAGTACCTTTTATAATGATTATGAACATGCCTATATCTCAAATACGGCCCCAATGAATGTTGGCTATCTTAACATTGCAGGGCGTGATGATTATGGCTGGGGAATGCTTTCTTATTTTGGTCGTCTTTCCTACGATTATAAAGAAACTATTTTGGCCACATTTGTACTTAGGTCAGATGGTTCCTCAAATTTTGCTCCTAATCATAAATGGGGTACTTTCCCATCTGTGTCATTAGGCTATGTGGCAACAAATCTGGATTTCTTTAATAATATTCCGGGTTTAAATTACTTAAAAATACGTGGAAGCTGGGGACAAAATGGAAATCAGGATATAGCCAAATTCCAGTATTTATCCTCATTATCATCTTCAAATTCCGATTACTTTTTTGGTGCAGATTATTCATCACGCAGTATTGGAGCCTATCCGGCAAGGGTACCTAACCCCAATGTTTCGTGGGAAACTTCAGAACAATCGAGCTTAGGTTTTGATGCTGACTTTTTTGAAAATAAGCTTGAAGCAAATTTCGACATGTACAATAAAGTGACCAAAGGATGGCTGGTGGTAGCTCCACAATTAGCCACCAATGGTACAGACGCACCTTATATTAACGGCGGTGAAATACAAAATAAAGGATTCGAGCTGGTTTTAAACTGGAAAGAATCCCGGGGCGATTTTAAATACGGAGCAAGTGTTTCAATTGCTCACAACAAGAATAAGGTAACTGATATTGCCAACGACGAAAAAATAATTCACGGTGCAAGTTCTGTGCTGATTGAAAATACAGCTGAATTGTTCCGTGCCCAGGTAGGTTACCCAATCGGTTATTTCTGGGGTTATAAAACTGATGGAATAATCCAGAATGAGCAGGAAGCAGCAGATTATGTTAACGCAGATGGCAACCCTTATTTTTCAGATACCAAACCTGGCGATTTACGCTTTGTTGACCTGAATAACGATGGTGTAATCGACGAAAAAGACAAAACCATGATTGGTGATCCTAATCCTGATTACATCTTTGGTTTTCAATTAAATGCAGAGTACAAAGGAGCCTACATACAATTAGCTGCAAACGGGCAACAAGGTGCTCAAATTGCTAAAAACTACCGTGCAGGAGGTGCAAAAGCAAATTTTACCGAGTATGACCTGGGACGTTGGCATGGTGAAGGAACATCAACCACCCAGCCTCGTATTGATGCCAAATTACACCCACGCAACGATTTGTGGATCTCTGACCGATACATTGAAAACGCTGATTTTTTACGCCTGAGTACCATCACTGTGGGTTACGATGTAAACCGGCTTTTTAAAGGCTCACCTTTCCAGGAAGCCCGGATTTATGTTAGTGCTAAAAATCTGTTAACCTTAACCGGTTATTCAGGTATGGATCCTGAGGTAGGTTACGGCCCGTCAGGATTTGGCTGGGCATCAGGCATCGACCTGGGCTTGTACCCTTCATCAAAAACATTTATGGCAGGTTTAAGTCTTAAATTTTAGAAAAATAAATCAAAATTTTCTAATTAAAATTTTAAAAAGATGAGAAAAATAAAATATATAATACCAATTATCCTGACAATCATTATATCCGGTTGTGGAAAAGATTTTCTGGAGCAAAAAAATCTTTACGAGGAACTTGATCAGAATTTTTATCTGGATTACAACGATATTGAAAAAGCGCTAACGGCTGTTTATTCCTGTTTAACTACAGACAATGGCCGCGAAGATGTTCTGTTTGTGGCAAATCTTGAATCGGATGATGCATTTGGCGGGGGTGGTACCGACAACATCGATTTCCAAAATTCCGATGCATTTCAGAATACTATTGAAGATCACTATCTGGAACTCTGGACAACAATGTATAAAGGTATATTCAGAACAAACATGATAATAAGTCGCTTCGATCAGGCAACTTTTGATAACGATGAAGAAAAAAACCAGGCCTGGGGCGAAGCTCACTTTTTAAGAGCCTATTTTTATCTGCAATTGGCCAGATATTTTGGAAATGTCCCTTTAATCACAAATCCTGAGCCTACAAATTATCCAAAAGCTTCGGCTGACGATTTGTTTGCACAAATTGCCTCTGATTTAAAACTGGCCATTGAATCAATGCCGGCAAAAAATATCAACCAGATACCAGCCACGCGATTAGGCCATGCCACTAAATGGGCTGCTGAAGGGCTAATGGCAAGAGCATTTTTGTTTTATACCGGATATTATAATAAAGCAGACATAACCTTACCTGACGGTAGCACTGTCACTAAAGACCAGGTTGTAAGTTGGGTTGATGATTGCGTTGCCAATAGCGGCCATGCTTTAATTAAGGATTTCAGAAACCTTTGGCCGTATGCATGGGTTAAACAGGATTATCCATATGCAACCGATAATGGGCTAAACTGGGTTGGCGACGGTACAGCTAATACTGAAACAGTTTTTGCTATAAAATTCTCAATATACGGCGGATATGCTACCACATCGCATTACTCCAACCAATTATGTGTTTTTAGCGCATTCAGGGCCCAAAGTAACTTAACACCCTGGGGTATGGGTTACGGTGGTGGCCCATGTAACCCTCAATTGTGGAATAGTTTTGATGCTAACGATTTGCGTAAAAAAGGTACTATCTGCGATGTAACCGACCCTGAAGAAGGGAATACCAGCACCGATTATCAGTGGGGCAATTGGGAAGCCAAGCAAGAAACCGGGTTTTGGCAAAAGAAATATACTACTATCCAGGTTAATACCGATAATGGATTACAACCTATGTTTAACGTAATTGCCGGAACATCAGGAAACTATCAGGTCACAAACCTTCAGGATGAGGTGCTAATACGTTTTGCTGATATTTTGTTAATGGGAGCTGAATTAGGCAGCACACATGCACAGGAATATTACGACCAGGTGAGGACTCGTGCCGGACTGGCATCAAGGCCTACAACACTTGAAAACATTAAGGAAGAACGCCGTTTTGAACTGGCTTTTGAAGGGGTAAGATATTTTGATCTGTTACGCTGGCACGATGCCGAATCGGCTTTTGCTAAAGTGAAAAATATTCCGATTAAAAATAATCAGGTCGACGGTACTTATTCATCATCGTACCGCCCTGAAACTGGAGGATTTTTGCCTATACCGGAGTCTCAGGTACGACTTTCAGAAGGCGTACTGACACAAAATCCGGGATGGGAATAATAAGTGTTTCCTAGTAATAAATAGTTAGTATCGGGTTGTCTTTTGTGTTTATTTGGTGTTTGCCATCCCTGGACCTAAAGATCATTGCTACGTCGAACATGTAAAGACAACCCATTTTTTAATTGCCCTGTACATTTCAGATTAAGGCTTACTTAAGTATCACAGCCTTTTTCCGGAACAGGGAGCCTATTGGAATGAAAATTTATGTATTACTAAATATAAATCAAATGAAAAGAATAAAACATGTAATTGCGATTATGCTATTCTCATTAGCATACAATTTCACCACGTTAGCGGGTGTTGCTGCAGCTAACAAAACAAAGGCAGATGCAAATTCCATTCTGTTTTTGAACTATAGTATTGTTTCGGGTGTGTTTCATGCCCAGGTAGAATATACCGCTCAGGACAGTGGCTATGTGTATGTCTATTTAGGTACACAGTCGTGGTCAAAACTTGCCGATGATTCAGTTTTTGTTACACCGGGAACAGATTTGGTAGATTTTGAAATGACCCCTAACACACCGTTCACTGAAGGTGATACATATAACATTTGTACCGATTTAAAAAACCTTGCAGATGAGACAATTATTACCGACTGCGAGACTGTTGTTGCCCCTGTTCCCAGCATTAAATTTTCATACTATTTTATTGATATTCAAGATAGTGTGCTAAATGTTAAAGTTGATTACCAAGCTACACAGGACGGATATGTTAGTGTATTTCTTGGAGATCAAAGCTGGAATACTATTGAACGGGATTCTGTGTTTGTTCAGGCAGGATTTGGACAGGTTAGCTCAACTATTGGACCAATATCTGTATTTAACGATAGTTCCATCTATAACATTTGTGCCGACTTAAAAGACATGAAATCTAAAACCATTACAACTGATTGCCAGACTACACAGGTTCCAAAACCTTCAATAAAATTAGCCAAATATGATATCAACATGGTTGATAGTGCATTAAACGTATTGGTAGATTATGTTGCAACCGACGACAGTTATATCAATATTTTCCTTGGTGACATAAGCTGGGGCTACCTGGGATACGATTCAATTTATGTGGCTAAAGGTATGGGTCAGGTAAGTTCAACAGTAACACCTATTAAACCTTTCGAAGGAGGTTCGTCATACAACGTTTGTGCTGATTTAAAAGATTTGGATGGAAATACAATTATCACTGATTGTGAGGTAGCTGATGTGTATAAACCTTCAATTACAATGACTGATTACACCATCGATCTCGCTAATGGTGTATTGAATGTAACCGTGGATTATGAAGCTCAGATTGAGGGTTATGTTTCCCTATTCCTGGGCGATATGACATGGGGATATCTGGGTATGGACACCGTACATGTAACCAGTGGTAAAGGAGAAGTAACTTTGCAGGTAACACCTGATCAACCATTCACCGAGGGTACTTCGTATAATGTTTGTGCCGACCTTAAAAACAATCAGGACGAAACCATTATTACCGACTGTGAAGTTGCTGTTGCTACCGGAATAAACGACAGGTTTAATAATGAATTAAATGTTTCAGTATATCCAAATCCTGTTAAAGATATACTTAATGTTCAGGTGGCCGATGAGAATGATGTTGATATTAAACTGATAGATCTGAATGGTCGTGTTGTTTTCGAAGCTACAGATATTAAGAAGAACCTTACTATACCTGTAGAATCGTTCAATAAAGGAATCTACATTTTAAGCGTGACAAACAGTACAAAAGTTTTAAATATAAAAACGGTAGTTGAGTAGTCGTTTGAGTTTTGTAAATTGTAGTTTGAGTAGGGCTAAAAAGCCCTACTCATTATTACTAAACCAAAACTTATAAAATATGAACCGCAGAACATTCATCAAAAACAACGGCCTGCTTTTGGGCGGGTTAGCAGTGGCACCTTCGCTGATGGCCAAAAACCTTTTATCGGTCGAAAGCTTTACATTAAATCGTCCGGCTATTGACAAAAGGACATTTGTTAGCGAAGCTGTTGAAGAAACCATAAAACTGGTAAAATCGAAAATTGCAGATGCCGAACTGGCCTGGATGTTCGAAAATTGCTATCCCAATACGCTCGATACCACGGTCGATTTTGAAATGATTGATGGCAAACCCGATAGTTTTATTATTACCGGCGATATTGATGCCATGTGGCTGCGGGATTCAACTGCTCAGGTTTGGCCTTACATGCCGCTGATTGAGAAGGATGAAAAACTGAAATTGCTGATTCATGGTTTGATAAACCGCCAGGTTAAATGTGTGTTAACCGATCCGTATGCCAATGCTTTTTATAAAGATTTAAACCGTAAATCGCAATGGAATTCTGATCAACCCACGCCAAAACCGGGTGTACACGAGCGCAAATACGAAATTGATTCGTTGTGTTATGTGGTGCGGTTGTCGTACAATTATTATAAAACAACAGGAGATAAAACGGTTTTTTCTGATGATTGGGACAAAGCCATGCGCCTGATTGTAAAAACCTTCAGAACCGAACAACGCAAAGACGGCACTTCGCCTTACTATTTTAAGCGGACCACCAGTGTAATGATCGACGCGCCCACTTTTGATGGTACCGGAAGACCTGTAAAATTTACCGGTTTAATTTGTTCGATGTTTCGGCCATCTGATGATGCCACCTTGTTTCCATACCTGGTGCCATCGAATATTTTTGCAGCCATCTCATTAACGCAACTGACTGAAATTTATGAAAATGTACTGGACGATCAGGCATTTGCGAAAGAATGTTCCGGTTTTGCTGATGAAATTAATCAGGCTATTTCAACCTACGCCGTATCAAACCACCTGAATTTCGGTGAAATTTATGCTTACGAGGTAGATGGTTTTGGCAACAAAGTTTTTATGGACGATGCCAATGTGCCTTCATTAATGTCGCTGGCTTACCTTGATAAGAAAAGGATGAACAGTGAAATTTATCAACGAACCCGAAAATTTCTTACAAGCGATTCAAATCCGTACTACCTAAAAGGAACAGCCGCCGAAGGTCAGGCCAGTCCACATACCGGTAAGGAAAAAATATGGCCGATGGGAATTATTCTGCGGGCTATGACCAGCCAGGATAAGAATGAAATTACCCATTGCCTGAAAATGCTTAAAAACACTCATGCCGGAACCGGCTTTATGCACGAGGCTTTTAATAAGGATAATCCTAAAGATTTTAGTAGAAAGTGGTTTGCCTGGGCAAATACCCTGTTTGGGGAATTAATTATTAAGATTTATCATGAACGACCCGAATTACTTTCGGAAGATTTTTAAATCAAAGATAAAATCATGAAACATCCGCGATAATTGACTTTAACACACTAAACTATGATTATAGCGGAATAGTTTGGTTGGAAAAGCAAATAATCGGATAGGATGTTCCATCTGACAATTGAAAAAAAATATTTTACAGATGAAACAATTGATTGGTTTGGCAATCCTGTCAGTATTGCCGTTACTGGCTTTTAATCAGAATTGTACGTCATTTGTCGATCCATTTATTGGCACCGAAAACGGCGGTAATGTATTCGTTGGGGCATGTGTCCCGTTCGGGATGGTAAAACTCGGTCCCGATTGCAATAAAAATCATTCAAATTCCGGTTATGAATCCGGGGGTGTAATCAACGGATTTAGCCATACTCACGTAAGTGGTACCGGTGGTGGTGCAAAATATGGCAATATTTTGTTTATGCCCTATTCGGGCGCTGATGATGCAAATCAAATTCCATCAGCATGGGATCAGGAAAAAGCATCTCCCGGATATTTCAGTGTGCATCTTAAAAAACACGACATAAAAGCCGAATTAACTGCGACACACAGCGTAGGATTTCATCAGTATACCTATCCCGAAAACGCTGAAGCCAAAATATTTATCGATTTGGGACATTTTTTGATTTCCGGGATTGGTTGGGGTGAAGAACAGTTTTTGGTGGGGTCGGAAATTAAAAAGATTAACGATACGGTTGTAGAAGGCTATTCGAGAGTACGCGGCGGCTGGAACGAAGGTGAAGCTTATACGGTATATTTTTATGCGGTATTTAATAAAACCGTGGTTAATTGTACAACCTGGAAAAACAACCTGATCCATAAGGGGAATGCTGAGGAGTTCGATTCCGGTGATGCCACCGGTATGTTTTTATCATTTGGTAAACTTCATGCGGAAAAATTGAAGGTAAAAGTGGCTATTTCATTTTTAAGCACCGGCAGAGCCAAAAATAATTTAGAGAATGAAATAAATAACCGGGACTTTGATGCAACTGTTGTGAAAGCAAATAATGCATGGGAGAATCTGTTGTCGGAAATTAAAGTTGAAACCGATAACACTGATCAGAAAAAAGTGTTTTATACAGCTATGTATCATGCTTTTATGATGCCTGTGAACAGAACCGGTGAAAATCCAAAGTGGGCTTCAGATGAGCCTTATTATGATGACTTTTATGCTATCTGGGATACCTACCGCAGTTCAAATTCCTTGTTCACCCTTGTAGTACCTGATGTACAACGCGACATTGTTCGATCATTAATTGATATATACCGCCACGATGGCTACATGCCCGATGCACGTAGCGGAAATGACAACGGCAGAACCCAGGGTGGCAGCAACTGTGATGTGTTAATTGCTGACGCATATTTAAAAGGTTTAAAGGGAATTGATTATGCAACGGGGTTACAAGCAATGCTGAAAGATGCTGAAGTTCCGCCGGGTGATAATGAACGAAAAGAAGGTCGCGGAGGATTACCTGACTACAACACCTTAGGCTATGTTTCCACAAATTATGAGCGTGCAGGTTCGCGTACAGTTGAATATGCTTATGACGATTATTGTATTGCCAGGCTGGCCAAAGGTTTGGGACGCGATAGCGTAGCCGGAAAGTACTTTCAAAAGTCGCATAATTGGGTCAATTTATGGAATAAGAACATTGAAGATAAAGGTGCAAAAGGATTCATATGGCCCAGGAATGCCGATGGATCATGGCAATCCGATTTTACTGTGACAACTGCCGGTAGCTGGAACGACTTTTTTTACGAAAGCCATTCATGGGAATACTCATTTTATGCACCGCACGATATGCCAAAGTTGATCGAGCTTTGTGGAGGCAACGACTTGTTCTTAAACCGTTTGGATACATTCTTCAGGTTTCGTACAAATGCTAAATCAGGCAGAAGTTACCAATTGTTTAATGTGGGCAACGAACCCGGATTTTTAACTCCATGCCTTTACCATTGGATTGGTCGGCCCGATAAATCTGTGGACGCTATCCGGCAATCGGTTTTACCAAAGTTTAACAGCACAAGAGGCGGCATACCGGGCAACGATGATTCCGGGGCCATGTCTTCATTGCTTATGTTTCATTCATTGGGCTTATTCCCTATTGCCGGCCAGGATATTTACCTTATTACTTCGCCACTTTTCCCAAGTGCAAAAATTCAACTGGCCGATAATAATAAGTTTACCGTAAAGGCTAAAAACCTTACAGAAAAGAATATTTATGTAAAATCAGCAATCCTTAACGGGAAACCGTTATCAAGGGCCTGGTTAAAGCATAACGAAATTATACAGGGAGGTGAATTACTCCTTGAAATGACTGACAAACCCGGTAGTTGGGGCAGAGAAAATTTGCCGCAATCAGCTTATTAGTGTTTTGTCAGGCATGCAGTTATGGAGATAGAATTTAAAACTTAAAAAATCAGAAAGATGAAAACAAAACATTATTTAGGAATAGTTTCATTAGTTTTTGCTGTAGCATTTGCCAGCTGCAAAACTGAAACGAAACAAAACAACACAAATTCAAAAGTGATGACAACAAATAAAAAGACAGATCAATATGTTTTTAGTACTGAAAACTTAAAACGTTACCAGTTTCCAACACATATAAACGACCTGATAATTGACAGGTCTAAATCGCAATTTTCTGAAGTGTTTATGGTAGTTGTTGAACCTAATAATGCGCCGCCATTCCACAAGCATGATGATACCGAACAGGTTTTTTACATGGTTGAAGGTACCGGTGTACTTACTATTGGTGATACAGCAACCCATTATCGTGTTAAACCGGGCGATGTTATCAGAATTCCGGTATCAACCTATCATTCAATCAAAGCTGATTCTAATAATGTGGTTCGTTATTTATGTGTTGATTGTTTTGGTGAAAGACCAAAAGCTGAGCCTACCTGGGACGACCATGTAAAAGCTATTTGCAAATTAAACGGATGGGATTATAATGACGTAATTGCTTCGCAGCTGCAAAAGTAGACAATTGACTTTTGGAAATTTCCTTATGGCACTTATGTCACAAGGATAGGATAGGATAGGATAATATACTTAAAAGTCATGATACAAAATCGTTCTTTGAAACATTTCTACATTTCGTCGTAAGAAAGGATAGAAGTTTATGGTTAAACTTCTGCTTACGACGAATTTTATTGCGACTTCATTACCCAGGGCGATGCCCTGGGCTGAATTATAACGCCCTTTCAGGGCTCTAAGATAGCCTTGAAAGGGCAAATCAATTCAACCCGGGGCAGAAAAAACGAAGATAAGTGAGCCAAAGTCGAGCTTATCGAAGTTTTTGTCGCCCCGGGTCAATTAGCGCAACTAAAAAATCGTTGCAAGTGTTTGGTTGCCATAGAAAGCAAAACTATCATGCGACGAAATTTATCGACAATTCAGTATGGGTTGTCAATATTCAAAAAACTAAACATACACAACATGAAACCCAACACATTAAAACATCTAAACAAAACACTAATCCGGTTTGCAATTTTTACTTTATCCGGATTATTCGTAAGCTGTAATTCCGATTTAACCACCTATGTTGATCCGTTTATCGGAACCATGGGAGGCGGAAATACTTTTGCCGGAGTATGTCTCCCCCACGGTTTTGTAAAATTAGGTCCCGATTGTCCTTATCCGTCAGGGGCAGCAGGCTATAAACAGGATAAAGATGTTGTTGGATTTTCACATTTACACATTTCGGGTATGGGCGGGCCGGTATATGGTAATATCCAGCTAATTCCCACAACGGGTGAAATTGAAAGTTTACACCATATTTCGCCCAAGGTGAATGAAGTGGCTACGGTTGGATATTACAAAACCGGGCTGAAAAAATATAATACCCTGGCAGAACTCACATGTACAGCACACGCCGGATTTCATAAATATACTTTCCCAAAAAGTAAAAATTCGCATGTTTTAATCGATGTGGGAGCAACCTTATATGGAAACGTTAACGCAGGATCATGGAACACCAGTGTGCCTGTTGGAGGTCAGGTAACTATTGATCCTGAAAATTCTGTGGTTTCGGGTTTTGGTACTTACAAAGGTGGCCGGTCGACCACTGAGCCCTGGACTGTATATTTTTACGCCATTACGGATACAAAATTTAATTCATGTGGTACATGGAACGATAGTGTTTTGAACCCCAACCAATTAACAACATCCGGAAACCAGATTGGGGCATTTCTGAATTTTGATACTAAGGAGAGCCAGGAAATAAAAATAAAAGTCGGGATATCAATGATAAGTGTTGAAAAAGCAAAGCAAAATGTTGAAAATGAAATCCAAAACTGGGATTTTGAAAGCACTGTTGCGCAGGCAAAAAAATCGTGGAACCAGGAACTAAAAAAGATTGAGATAGATGATGCCTCAAAAAAAGAGAAAAAGGTTTTTTATACAGCGCTCTATCATTCTTTATTGATGCCATCGGACTGGACCGGCGAGAATCCAAAATTCGATTATGGCCATCCTTATTACGAAGATTTTTTATGCATCTGGGACATGTACCGAACGGTAAATCCGTTATTAACGCTTATCAGTACCCACGAAAATATCGACATGCTGAACACCTTGCTTGATATTTATAAAACCAATGGATGGCTGCCCGATGCACACAGCGCCCTGCAATACGAACATGTTCAGATTGGTACCAATGCCGACAATTTATTTGCCGATGCTTTTGTTAAAGGCTTAAAGGGCATCGACTATGAACAGGCTTATGAAGCCGTTAAAAAAGATGCCACAGATACCTTAAATTATGAATTTGACGGAACCCTTTTAGGCGGCAGAAAAGGATTGGGTTCCTATCTTAAATATCATTACGTACCTGTGGATGGCATCGATTACTGGCGCAAAATTTCTGTGTCGAGGACGCTTGATTACATCTATAATGATTTTTGTGCATATCAAATGGCCAAAGGTTTAAATAAGAAAGAAGACATGGAACTTTTTGCAGAACGTTTTGGCTGGTACAAAAACTTATGGGACGATTCCCTAAAACTTATGCGTGCCCGAAACAAAGATGGCAGTTGGTTCAAACCATTTAATCCCCTGGATGCCCAAACCGGTCCGGTTTTTTATGAAGGTACGGCTTATACGTGGACATACAGTGTTCCCCACGATGTGGATGGCTTAATAGATTTATTTGGAGGTAAACAGGCATTTACCGACAGTTTAACACGGGCGGTTTCAAATCATTACGAAGCCTACAACGAACCTGCCATGCTTCAGATTTACCTGTTTTTATGGGCTCAGCGACCCGATTTAACCCAAAAATATATCAGAAAAGCACTGGCCGAAAATTTTACCGATGCCCCCAATGGCCTGCCCGGCAATGACGATGGCGGAACCACCTCGGCCTGGTACGTCTGGAGCCGGATGGGTATATTTCCGGTGGCGGGCCAGAATCTATACCTGATTGGCAGTCCTTCGTTTAAAGAATCGGTGATTCATCTTGAAAATGGAAAGGATTTTATAATAAAAGCAAAAAATGCTTCGGAAAGCAACATTTATATACAATCGGCAAAATGGAACGGCAAAGAATATAATAAGCCATTTTTTACGCACGATGATATAATTAAGGGCGGCGTATTGGAATTCGAAATGGGGAATATACCATCAAAATGGGGGTCTGAATCTGATCCTGCTTAATAGTTGCAGGTGTCAAAAATTATGAACGAACAAATACATTTTATAACTAAAAATTAAAATTAATGTAAAACAAATCAAACCCAATTAACGACTTAAATCAAAGTCAATTTATTTACTAAAAAACAAAAATTATGAAAAGAACTGTAATCCTTTTAGGGACCTTATTGTCTTTATTTTACGTGTCAAAAGGTCAAATTAGCATCGGAAATTTTGAAAATAATACCACTCAAGGGTGGTATGGATGGGTAGATGCACCTACCGCAGTAGCAAACCCAAACAGCAGTGGTATCAACACTTCCGCTTATTGTTTGGAGATGGTCCAGACAGTACCATTTAAGCAAGCAGTTTCAGCATGGAATAGTAATGGTCACTTTTATTGTTTGCCAGATAGTGTAACCGTTGATGTTTATACAACCAATAACTGTTCTTTGCAGGTTAAAATCGGAAATTCTTTGTCAGGAGGTGCCGATGTTGATAAAACAGTTGAAGTTGTGGGAGGTGCGTGGAACAAAGTTACTTTTAATCTTACCGATCTTAAAGACTATGATTATTGTCAAATGGCATTTCTTTGTAGCGACAACAATACCTTTTATATTGATAATGTCATGGTGTATGAAAAAAGAGTTGTTATTTCAAATTTTGAAGACAATACTGCTCAAGGTTGGAGTCCCTGGTCAGGATCAGCCACATGTGTGGCAAATCCGGATACAACAGGAATAAATACATCAAAATATTGTCTTTTGACAAAACTCGGGGGATCATGGAATGCTGTAGCAAAATATATCGGCGAAGGTTATTTTAAATTCACCCCCCGTAAAGTAACTTTTGATATTAATACAGATACTGTTAATAATGAATTTTTACAATTCTTAATGTTCGATTCAAAATCAGGTGTAGGTGATAAAGGCATAGGAGGCAATATTGCTGGTGGTTCATGGAGAAGAGTTAATGCAGATTTTACAAGTTTAACCACTATAGATTATAGGCAACTGGGTGTTCAAATTGGTGACAGCCTGTTTCCATTTTATATTGATAATATATTTTATTATTCAACCTTATCAACAGATGCAACTGAAATTGTTTTATCAGATATTACAACAATTCCAATGGGGATTGATACTACAATTCAGGCAACCGTAAAACCTGAAACCGCTATGCGTGATTTGGTATGGAGTGTCACCAATGGAACTGGTAAGGCAACCATCGATAAGTATGGTGTACTATCGCCAACATCACCGGGAACTGTTGTGGTTAAAGCCTCTACAGTTGATGGTAGTTCTGTAACTGCCGAAAAAACAATTACAATAGTTGAAGCAACTTCAATAGCAATCAGCAGCTCCGGAGACGCAACCGAAATAACAACGAATGGGGGTACTTTGCAAATGAATGCCACTATAACTCCGGCTGAAGCCAGTCAGGGCGTTGTATGGTCATTTGTTGAATCAGCTGATGCAGATACGGCTTCCATTTCAGATAAAGGATTATTAACGGCCATTCGAAATGGAAGTGTTGACGTTATAGCAACAACAGTTGATGGTACCAATTTGTCAGACACAATGACAATTACTTTAACAAATCAGGTAGTTGAACCTTTAAGTTTGGTAATAGCTGATGCTACCGTTAATACCAATGATACACCGGTTCAATTAACAATAGAATCATCTGATCCTACAGATGCAGATAAATCTGTTACATGGAGTATTGTTAGTGTTAATGAAGCTGATACAGCTACTATTACAGCTGACGGAATATTAACACCAATCCGTAATGGCAAAGTTACAGTTAAGGCCGTTTCAACAATTGATGGTTCTGTTTCGGCAACAAAAGAAATAACAATTACAGGCCAGGTGGTTGAAGTAACGGGAGTTTCAATTACATCAGGAAATTCTATATCTACTGATAATGGAATAATTAAAATGACTGCAGCAGTTTCTCCGGCTGACGCAGCCAATAAATCTGTTGTTTGGACTATCGCTAGTGCAGATGCAGATACTGCTGCAATATCCAACGATACTTTGACAGCAATTCGTAACGGTAAAATAACTATCAGGGCTACATCTGCTGAAGACAACTCAATTTATAATGAAATGGAGATTACCATTACCAACCAGGTTGTACCTATTGAGAGTATTGCAATTTCAGGAGATAACATTACCACCAATGCAGGTGAATCACAAATGGCGGCAGCAATTACACCAGCTGATGCTGATAATGTTAGTATAGTTTGGTCATTAAGCAGTGCTGCTGACAGTGCAAAAGCTACTATTTCATCTACTGGTTTGATAACTGCATTCGATAATGGCAGCGTTACTGTGGTAGCAAAAGATGCCAATTCGAAAGTTCAGGCAACAAAAACAATAAACATTTCCGCGCAGGTTCAGGTTAGCGAAATTACATTAACAGCAGCGGGTGGTTCAACAGCTATTACAGAGAGTGGTGGCACTTTACAGATAAGTGCTCAGGTTGGCCCTGCTGAAGCCCGTATTAAAGATATTAAATGGAGCGTGTCGGATGCATCAAAAGCCTCTGTTAATAAACAAGGTTTGGTAAAGGCAAAAGCAAACGGCGAGGTATACGTAATTGCAACAGCAACTGATGCAGGAGCATATGCTGATTCCATAAAAATAACCATTAGTAATCAGGTTCTTGTTCAGTCTGTTGATATTTTGGTGAGTATTGATACCATTGATGTTAATGGCGCTAAACTAATATTACCTGTTAATGTTAGTCCGGATAATGCAGCTGATACCACCGTAATATGGAGTATTATTAGTGATGATGCGGATACAGCAACTATTGATCCTGAAACAGGCGAAATTACACCTCTACGCAATGGTAGCATTAAAGTTGTTGCAACTGCTAATGGAAATTCAGCTTTAAAAGACTCTGCAATAGTTGTTATAATAAACCAGGTTGTGGAACCTAATGCTATCTCAATAATTGGGACTGATAACGTAAGTACAATTGATGTAAATAACGGCACATTACAAATGATAGCAACTGTATCACCATTAGATGCTGATCCTACGATAGTTTGGAGTATTGCAGATGATGACTCTGCTTTAGCAACAATAAGCGAAACCGGCTTATTAAAGGCCTTATCAAATGGTACTGTAACAGTAATTGCAACTTCCGCTGTAATGAAAACCATATCAGATTCAACTGAAATTGTTATATCAGGTCAGGTTACAAGTGTATTGGTATCTTCAATTGCAATTACGGCTGATAGCAATGAAACAAGTATTGATGTAAAAGCAGGAACATTACAATTAACAGCTACTGTAGGACCAAATGAAGCCTCAAATAAAATGATAACCTGGAGTTCAAGAGATGAAAATATTGCGACAGTTTCATCAAAAGGTCTTGTTACAGCAGTTGCTGATGGATCGGTAACAATTACTGCAACAGCACAGGATGGTAGTAAAGTAGTCGGATCAATTAATTTAACAATTTCAAATCAGACAGTTGGATTAGATGATGAAATATCTAATGAGCTTGAGGTATATCCAAATCCTGCCAGTAACAGGCTATATATCAGAAATCTGCATGAAGTTGCTAAAATTGAGCTAGTAAGTACAAATGGTGCTATTATTGACGTGACCTCTGAATTTAAAGCAAATAGCAGCATCAACGTAAGTGCGCTTCGTTCTGGCATTTATGTAATTCGGGCAATTTCTGAAAAACAAATTTATAAAGCAGTAATTGTAAAGGTTAATCAATAAAACCTAATTAATTATAAGGGATTGCTTCATATTCAATTTAAAACGCAATGAATTATTGAAGCAATCCCTATTTTGAAATTTCTCACTTTGTTCGAAATGACTTTCATTCCTTTATATTCGATGGGTGTTTCTCCCAAAGGGATTACTTGACCCGCAAGTAAATTTTCGCTAAAAATATATCTGTAATATTGAAGCTCCTCGCAGCAAGCTGACGAGGAATCTTCGATCCTTTTATAATGATTTCCCTGCATTATTAGATAATTTCAAAGATAAATCAAAATCCTCAAACTTTCACAATTCCCGAAGTTTGAGGAATTACCATTATGTTTGCAATTATTTTTATCTTGTAAAGATTTCAGAAATAAAACAAGAATATAAAGTAATTAAACCAACACCAATGAAAAACATCCTTTCCCTATTCCTGGTCTCATTACTGCTTATGGGCTCAGGTTGTCAAACGAATAACAACTCCAAACAATGTAATCAAATAAAATCTTTAGCTGATCTGGTTAACCCTTTAATGGGTACCGACTCCAAATTCAGCCTCTCAAACGGGAATACTTACCCGGCTATTGCAACACCCTGGGGAATGAACTTCTGGACTCCCATGACTTCAAAAATGGGTGATGGCTGGACGTATAAATACAACGAAAATAAAATACGTGGCATCAAGCAGACTCACCAGCCCAGCCCATGGATTAACGATTATGCCGCATTTTCACTAATGGCCGTTTCCGGTAAACTGAAATTTAAAGAAGATGAGCGGGAATCGTGGTTTTCGCATAAAGCTGAAACGGTAAAACCTTATCACTACCAGGTTTATTTGGCTGATTATGATATTACCGCTGAAGTTACACCTACCGAAAGGGCCGCACAGTTTAAATTTACCTTCCCAGTGTCCGACTCATCCTACATAATCCTCGATGGTTTTAATATGGGATCGATGGTAAAAATAATTCCTGACGAACGGAAGATTATCGGTTATTGCCGGAATAATCATGGCGGAGTGCCGGAGAACTTCCATAATTATTTTGTGGCTCAATTCGACAAAGATTTTGAAATAACAGACACCTGGGGTGATGAATGGAAATTGCAGGAAAATTCGTTGGAAGCTGAAGGCAGCCATGTGGGAGCCATTATCGGTTTTAAAACTAAACGGGGCGAAGCGGTTCATGTTAAAGTAGCTTCATCGTTTATTAGTCCTGAACAGGCAACTTTGAACCTACAGCGTGAAATAGGTTCCGACACTTTTGAGCAAACCATGGATAAAGCCAAACAAGCGTGGGAGAAAGAATTGGGCAGAGTCCAGGTTAAAAGTAAAAACCTTGACGACATCCGTACTTTTTATTCCTGCCTGTACCGGGTTTTATTGTTTCCACGCAAGTTTTATGAGCTAAATGAAAAAGACGAAGTGATACACTACAGTCCGTATAATGGCAAAGTAATGCCGGGTTATATGTTTACCGATAACGGTTTTTGGGATACGTTCCGGGCTGTTTATCCTTTCTTTAACCTGATGTATCCTGAACTGAACAAACATATTATGAATGGTTTGGCCAATACTTACCGTGAATCGGGATGGCTGCCCGAGTGGGCCAGTCCGGGACACCGCGATTGCATGGTGGGCTCCAACTCAGCACCCATTATTGCTGATGCTTATACAAAAGGAAATGTTGGTGACGATGCCGAAATATTGCTGGAAGCCATGCTCAAAAATGCAACGGTTGAGCAAGGTCGCCCTGCATCATCAGTAGGCCGCGAAGGCCTGGACTATTACAACAAACTTGGCTATATTCCTTATAATGTAGGCATTAACGAAAACGTTGCCCGAACGCTGGAATATGCTTTTGCTGATTTTGCCATTGCCCAAATGGCTTCAGCTATGGATAAGATGGAGATCGCCGATAAATACTACAAACAATCGAAAAATTATAAGAATGTATTCGACTCTACCACCAATTTAATGCGGGGCAAAAATGAGGATGGGACCTTTCAGAGTCCTTTTAACCCGTTAAAATGGGGCGATGCCTTTACCGAAGGAAACAGCCTGCATTACACCTGGTCGGTTTTTCACGATATCCAGGGATTGATTGACTTAATGGGTGGAAATAAGAATTTCATTAGCATGCTCGACACGGTTTTTGAAATGCCGCCCCTGTTCGATGATTCCTACTACGGATTTACCATTCACGAAATACGCGAAATGCAGATTGTAAACATGGGTAATTACGCGCACGGCAACCAGCCTATACAGCACATGATTTACCTGTACGATTATGCCGGTGTACCCTACAAAGCACAGGCAAAAATCCGTGAAGTATTGCATAAATTATACGCGGCTACTCCCGACGGTTACTGTGGCGATGAGGATAACGGACAAACCTCAGCCTGGTATGTATTCAGTGCACTGGGATTTTACCCGGTAACTTCCTGCGTAGATCAATATGCCTTAGGCAGCCCACTCTTTGACAAAGTAGTACTGCACCTTGAAAATGGAAAAACATTTACCATTAAATCTGAAAATAATTGCCCGGAAAATTGCTATATCCAGGCCGCCCGGTTAAACGGATCAAACTACACCCGCAATTTTATTCAATATTCGGCCATTCAACAAGGTGGCGATATTGATTTTAAAATGGATAGCATTCCCAACAAAACTCGGGGAAGTGGCAAGGATGATTTACCGTATTCGTTGAGTAATCAGAAAGAGTAGGTTGCTAAAAATTTATTTTAGCTCGGTTTATTATTATTGACTCGCTGGTAAAATGAATAATATCAGGTTACATAGTATTTTTTTATATTTTTAACGCCTGAAAAAAATTACTGTCTCATTAAAAAACACACGATATGCCAGCATTAGCACACATTGGAGTCGGATTTGCCGCAAAAAAAGTGGCTCCCAAAGTATCGGTCGGTTACCTGATACTTGCGGCCGAATTTGTTGAAATTATCTTTATGGTTTTCTGGTTAACCGGAATTGAATGTCCACCTACAGATGCTGCCAAAGGATTTTCCCCGTATTCCCACAGCCTGGTCATGGGTATTTTATGGTCATTAGTGGCTGGTGGTTTTACTCTTTTAATTACCAAGAAAAGGCGATTAAGCATTATAATTGCCGCGCTGGTATTTAGCCATACATTGCTTGATATTATTGCATCGCCAAAAACTGCATTTTATCCAAATGATACAGGAATGCCGGTTTTTCTTAATACACAGGTTACCATTGGCCTTGGCCTGTGGAAAAATAAAATCGTCGGTTTGATTGGTGAGTACGGGATACTTGCGGCCGGAATCCTGATTTACGTAATGACCATCCGGAAGAATAAAAAAATAAATCATTTGAAGGGTGAAATTCATTAAACTTAAGTAAAATATGAAATAATGGACGATTCATCCCCCAAACCCCTTAAGGGAGTATTGTTTCCAATTTAACTTCACTGCTAAATCGGAAGAGTATCCCCTTGAGGGCCTGTCTGCCGATAGGTAGAGATTATAGGGATAACCACACCTAAATTTCCATGCCTAACTTAACCTGTCTCAGCACTCCTACTCTATTACCAAACTTCTGTATTTCGGATATTTCACGGAATATCTTAATTCAAACTCTTTTTTATCAGCCGGCTTTAACTTGAATTCCCATTTTATCTCACCGGTCTCATTATTATGTTTAGCTCCCGAAATATTCAGAACATTTACTTCAATTTCTTCAACAGTGGAAACCGGAACCTGATCAAGAACAATCATATTTATTTCCTGGCTCTTATTGTTCTTAACCGTGGTTTTCCAGGCACGGGTTTCTTCCTTTTTATTACCTATAAACTGTCTGTTGGTATAATCTTTTATTTTCTCTCGGTTCACAGATACTTTTTTATCCCTGCCCAGCGATATTTCCAGGGTATCAGATGCATATCGCACATCCAACAGGGTTTTACCCACATAGGTATCTTCAAAGAATACATTTGCCTCACCTTCCAACAGGTTGTATTTTTCCCAATCGACAATATTGGCAATCAGAAAGGCATCCCTATCAATTTTTGGTACGCAATAATATTGATAAAAGGCTGGCAAATCATAAAATTCCATATCCACCGAATAGTTTTTATTGTCTGATTTAATGGTATAGGGTGTTTTTATCTCAAAATCGACTGTGGTTTGGTTCTCAATCTGGGCGGTTGGAATAGCTAAACTGCTGGCTCCCCTTATTTTAAATTTATCTTTTTTTACGGAAATTCCAGGCACTCTGCCACTTAAAGCCGTTAGTTCTTTATCAGCACCTCCGTAACCTACTACAGCTACTTCGTCTAGAGCAACAAGATCCTCCTGAAGTGAAACATTCATAACCTCACCGTAAACAGGCTTGGTTTGTGAATTATAACCGATAAATGAATAGGTTAGCTGACTGGAACCATTTGGAATGGTTAGGGTATAATTCCCGTCCATGTCGGTCACCGTGCCAATAGTGGTACCTTCAACCATTATGTTTGCCCCAGGCAGGGGTTCTCCATCGCTTCCGGTTACTTTTCCTCTTATCATGTTGGTTTTAATTTTATAGGTAGGAGGCAGCGTATTGTAATTCAGGTAGTAAGTCTGTAACTCAGGGGCAACCCCTGACACATTCGGGTCGGCCGATGAAAACTTCAGTTTCACATTTGTCCAGTCAATTTTAGTGTCCTGCTTAACGTTTGCCTTATAAATTAACTGTACCGGTTCATTAATGTTTTTTGCCCTGATATCGTATGAAGGAAACCATCCGGCATTATTCACCAAATAGGATTATTCCAAAGGAAATTTACCCGCATGTTTGGCATCCACTTTCACCAGTACCTCACCCGATGGAAATTCTTTTTTATTCGTCAGTGTTCGGATTTGATTCTGTAAATCATCTTTTTGCGAATACAAATCTTTTAAAGTCTTATTTCGCTCAATTTCCTTCAATTTTAAATTGGTAAGCCTGGTGCTGTAAAAATCAGCTGCCTGCTGTAAATTGGTAACGCTTACCTGGTCATTTCTGCCTCCAATAGACCGGTTTTCCTGCAGAAATTCCAATTCTTCATTGCTGATGGATAAATAGGTGTTTTCCAGTTTGATTTTATCCTCAATACCGTCCAATTGTTTTTCCAGGTTGGCCACATCTTTTGATTTTTCATTTTTATCCAGGTAGTTTTGCTGATGATTGACTGACAATACCATCAATTCCCCTTCAGCTTTTACCTGGATGCTTTTCGCATCAATAAACGGAGAAAGTCCGATAAACTTGACTATGGTCTTACCTTGCGGCAGATCGACAGATTTTTTACGAATAATTTGAGCCCCCTCAAGAAAAACGGTAGCTTCATTAACTTCTGATTTAATTTCCTTTTCAGGAATATCCTGAGCAACCAGGCTGCTAAAAATCAGGCTGAACATTAAAATGTTTATAGTTTTCATAGTATGTTATTTTCTGAAAGGGTGCAGGTTCTTTTGGATTTCCATAAAAACCAGTGCAAAATTTTAACATTTTAAACGTCCTGCATTTTTCGAATCGACTTCAATAACATCTTTTTCGGTACAAAAGGGATAAACCTTACCATCATTTTTTGAGAAAAAGCAGCAGAAACTACATTCAGTTTTCCTTTCAACATTCCGTTGTATCCCTCAACAGCTACTCTGCGAGCTTCAAAGCCTGTTTTACTTGCCGATGTTTTATCGGTACCTGAAAGCTTGGCAAACTCAGTGTTGGCTGCGCCTGGCATTAGTGTAGTTACAGTTACATTTGTGTTATAAAGTTCTTCGGCAACAGCATTACTAAAAGAGGTAACGTATGATTTTGTTGCATAATAAACCGCCATTATCGGCCCTGGCAAAAATGCTGCTACAGATGAAACATTTAGGATTTTCCCACTATTTCTGTTAACGAAATCAGGTAAAAATAATCTTGTTAGTTCTGTGAGAGCCATAATATTAACCATAATCATCGAATGGTCCATTTTCCAATCCCTTTCATGAAATTTGCCAATTCCTCCAAAACCTGCATTGTTAATCAGATAATCAATTTGAATATCTGCGTTCTTAATTTCATTGTAAATCTCTTGAGGAGCATTGGGTAAACTGAGATCTTTTGCAATTACCATCACTTTAATTGAATATTTGCTTTCTAAATCGGTTTTAAGTTGCTTTAATTTATCTTCTCTTCGTGCAATCACTACTAAATCACCACCTTTTTCGGCATGTATCTGGCAGAATTCCTTACCAAATCCTGAAGATGCTCCTGTTATTAATGCTGTTTTATTCATTCTCAAAATCTTTAAATTAATATTTTATATTTTACAACTGACTATCAAGTACCAGTACCCAGTCGTTACCGGGCAATGGTTCCCCGGGTGGGTTAAACTTCAGAATTCCCCGGTTTGGAAACTTGCCAATTTTACGAAATATGCCATTCCTGGGATTAAACCATGAAGCACTTACGCTTTCCCCGGAAATTTTTCCCATGTTAACTTTCATATTACTACCTGAATATGTATAAATAAAAGCATAATTGGTTCCACGTGTGGCTAAAAGGTAATTGTATTTTTCTCCTCTATTCTCTGCCACCAGGCTTTGATCTGGCACCCGTTCCAGGTATGCCCGCGATAACATAAGATCTTTCAAATATTGCATCTGCCCTGCTCCTGGCGCATCCAAGGCTTGATGCCAGTAAATTTTAGCTCCATAGGCCGGTGTTTCACCCTTTTTATAAAACTGCATCACGGCATTATGCCCATAGGTAAAACCCATAGCTCCTGCAAACACTGACCAGTAAGCATATCGCCTGACATCTGAGTCGGTCCAGTAGGGTTGCAGGGTATCGTGCAAACCCTGCGGAATTCCTTCATATGAAGGTTCACCGTCTAATGTAGGTTTAACGGGCAAACGGTTATAATCGGAAGCAATATATCTCCAATTATCTTCACCATACGATAATTTGGTGTCATCCTGATCGTATCGCCGATGACCCGACTGCATCATGTTAAAATCGAGCCATGATTCCTTATGAAACCACATGGATGATTGTGTACGTCCCCTCGGATGAAAGGTAATAAGCTGGTTGGGAGCATTTTCATGCAGGGCTGTTCCCAGCGCATTCCAAACTTCCGTGGAATCGCTTCCCAAAATATCACCCCCGTTAATCCATATGATATTGTTGTAATTTTTAAATCGTTTGGCCAACCATATTCCGTAATTCTTTGCCTGGTTGGCTGTTACCATCCCATGTTTAACATTGGATCCCCAAACCGGCACCATGGCCATGTATAATCCTTTTGATCCGGCCAGCTGAACTAAATATTCAACATGGTCCCAAAAATCGTAGGCATAATCGTCGCTGAAATTATTACCCGGAGTTTCCAGCGGTTTTGAAATATCATGGTTTATAAAAGCTGAATCGCCATAAAAATTAACGGCATGGTTTAAATCGTGGATCACCATAACCTGGATCACGTTGAATCCTTTTTCTCTGCGGTTTTCAAGGTAATATTCTGCCTCATCACGATTCAGCTTACTGAATAGCAGCCAACCGGTATCACCCAACCAGAAAAAAGGCTGGTTGTTTTCATCAACTAAAAAATGATTATTCGCTGCAATTTTCAAACGGGGAAGTGCCGAATGATTCTGTTTACAGTCAGAGAATGCTAAAGCTAAAAAAATAAATATTATTTTGAACCAAAAAATTCTCACGGTTATTGACACTTCAATAGTTGCAAAATGAAAATATAATCAACAGGTAATCTAATCTTTACTCCCTTCAATTATAGCATCCAACGCCTGTTGATCCAGAACTGTATTATCCTTCCTGTTAAAAACTCCGCCTCCGTTATCCCAGTAGAAAGGTATCAAACCATCAGCTATTGCCTGGTGCGTTACATATTTAAGATAATAAGCTCTTGAATCCAGGTGCAGTTTTAAAGAATCGCCGGTTAAATTTGATCGCCGCATGGGTCCATATTCACCCATTATTACCGGGATACCCTTATCTACAAACTGGGTTTTCATCATGCCAAAAAGTTTATCAATTGCATCTTCTTCACCCCATGTAGCATTATGCAAAGTGTCGGTGGTGGAATGATAGTTCTTTCCCCAGTAATTAAACTTTCTTCCCCATTTGGCATCCCGGGCCAGCCCGCAGAAATTCCATGGAGTATAATAATGTATTTCCACCATTAAACGATTCTGTACCATATCCTTCGGAAGGGTGAGCATCAGTTTGTTAGTTTTTTCGATATCAGTAGACGGCCCTTGAACGACCAAAACCCTGTAACTGTTTCTGCCCCCTGTGGAACGAACCGCATCTATAAAAGTCTGAAGATAAGTTTGTAACACAGCCATTTGTTCGGCATTCTCCACATTAGGCTCATTGGTACCGGCAAACATCAGGTGCTCATCAAAATCGCGCAAACAGGTGGCAATTTGCTCCCAAAATGCCTTTTGTTTGGCATTGTTTGCAGCCTGTTTTTCTTTTTTACAATTATTTTCAAGCCAACCACCATCCCAATGGATGTTCAGTAAAACATACATATCATCATCTACACAATACTGCACTACTTCTTTTACCCGATTGAGCCAGTCTGTTTTTAACTTAGCCGTGGCCGTGTCTGACATATACTGGTTGAACGAACATGGGATTCGGATGGCATTAAAACCGCTTTTTTTTACTAAATCGATAAGCTCTTTAGTAATCAATGGATTTCCCCAGCCGGTTTCCCCACCCATGGCTTCCAGTGAATTCCCAATATTCCAGCCCAGGTTAATTTTTGCAGCCAGCTGTATGGCATTGCTTTCCATTCCTGTAGAATCGGGCGCTTTAGGCGTAATATTATAATTTGGATAATTGATTTCTGCACCTGTTTTAACAGATTCGTTACTGGTAGTTTGTTCTTTCTGCCCATTCCATTGAAACGACATGAGGCCCAGGGCAAGAATAATCAAAAGGAAACTTATATTTTTCATAAGTGTGTATATTTTGGTTTGATATGAATTCAGCATACTAAATTAAACTTTTTCCGTGTCAGTCGACAACTCAAAGTTATTTTTGGGGTTTTTTTTCGTGTTTCTTTATCCCTCTTCTATTATTTGGACATTTCGATGCTATTGGGATTTGCCCCCGAAAATCAAATTCGGGGCAGGCTGTCAGGATATTGCCAATATAATTGAAAATGTAAGTTATTAATCGTAATCTAAACAACCCTGCAGTTCGTCGTAATGAACTTTAGTATATTATGGCAAAAGATCTGCTTACGACGATTTTGTTATTAAATCCAATTACCCAGAGCTAACTTCGACTATTTCGACTAAGCTCAATAAACAGCTCAGTTACCCGCTCTGGGCAGAAAAAACGAAGATAGTTCGACTATGCTCACTATCTTCGTTTTTGTCGCCCTGGGTAACCAGACAAAAAAAATCATCGCAAGCACCCATTAACCTTGAAAAAATAATTTCACATGCGACGAAATTAACTACCACTCATCAAAGAAGCTATCTACTTTCCTTTATTAGGTAGGGTTTAAATATCTTAACTTAACAGCAACCTTTTGTAAGGAAAATGCTACCTGCTTTCCGGGAACCAAACCTTCATCTTTCCAGCTCCCCGGTTCGACCACAGGTAATAAGGAATTAAGGTAAGTTCCTTGTCATTAACTTTCCCTTTAAGTATGTTAACCTCATTATTGACTATGCTTTGTTTTTCTACATTCAAGTTAATATTTTCTGGAATAGAGATATCAGAAATATCGGGATTATCAACTTCTTCGGCACAATAAACCATTGGGCCATATTCAAAAGCTACTTTGTTTGTATCGTCTGCAACCTTATTGTTGGCCACAACTCTATGTACCATCATAGGCAATTCCAGTTCTAATGTATCACCGGGATTCCAGGTTTGATCCAGTTTAATATATCCATCCTGAATGGCAAATTGTTTTTGTTTCCCATTAATTTTTAGTGAAATTGCTTTATCGTCTTTTTCAAGATAACTGTAAAGATTACCCGGAGCCGGAATATTTTGGGTCCAGCCAGGTACCCTCACAGCTAGTGTAAACTTTTGCGGTTCTTTAGGATTAACTGAAACGGTAATGTTTCCATTCCATGGATATCCTGTAACCTGCGACATAGTCACATTTTGATTATGGATGCTTACCTCAGCCTGGTTTGACATATACAAATTTATATACAAAGTATCCTGATCCTGGCTGTAAATCAGTCCCGGAATGGAAGGGATAAAACGTATCAGGTTGGTAGGACAGCAGGAACAATCGAACCATGGGGAACGGGTTAATGCGCCCTGGTTAAATTTATACTTACCATCAGATTCCAGGGGATTGGGATAAAAAAACTTTTTCCCATCTGTTGAAATGCCTGAAATTAAACCATTGTAAAGGGTTCTTTCAACAATATCATAATATTTTGAATCTCCGGTTAGTTGGAACATTCTTTCATTCCACCAAACACTGGCTATGGATGCACAGGTTTCATTATAAGCCGTAAGGTTAGGCAACTCGTAATTATCGCCAAAAGCTTCCCCATCGTGACGGGAACCTACACCTCCCGTAAGATACATTTTACGGTTTACAACATTATTCCAGATATTCTTTATTGCATGTAAATAGGATGAATCCTGGTAAATAGCTGCAATATCCGTCATTCCGGCATACATATATTCAGCCCTTACAGCATGACCTACAGCTTCGTCCTGGTCCACAACCGGTTCATGATCCTGGTTATAGGGTCCGTAAAGTTTATGCGTAAGACTATCGCCGCGAATATCAAGTAAAAACTTTGACAACTCCAGATATTTTGGGTTATGGGTTATATGGAACAACTTGATCAATCCGGTTTCCACAATCTGATGACCGGGAGGCCGGTGTATTTTGTCGGGGCCGAAATTAGCAACCAGCAAATCGGCATTTTTTAAGGCAATATCCAACAGATTTCGCTTACCGGTTGCCCAGTAATGAGCCGCGGCCGCCTCAAATAAATGTCCACTGTTGTATAATTCATGGCTCGAAATTTCATTTTCCCATCGGTGTGTTGACGGTTTAACCCAGGGTGCCGGAGGGTTTTTCCGTTCGATGGTAAACCAGGTGGTGAGATAACCGTCGGGTTCCTGACCAATTTTAATAATATTAATGATGGAGTCAAGATAAGCATCAAGCTCAGGATTAGGCTGGCTAATCAGCGAATACGATGCTCCTTCAATAATTTTATAAAGGTCGGTATCATCAAAAGGCATCTTCCCGCGAGTCTTTCCCTGTTTGACTTTCCCGGCTATCAGGAAATTATCCATCCGTCCTTCCTCGCTGCATTTGTCAAAAGCATATTTGATAGTGGTATCCTGGATAAGCTTGACTTTGGGCAACCAAAAGCTGTCCTGTAATTCCACATTTCTGATATCAATACCCGAAATAGGATAATCAGTATATTTGGTTTGCTTTTGCGTGCAACCAAAAATCAATAAAAAGGGGAACAGATAGATTAATTTTCTCATAAAAATTTACCCGGTTTTAAAAATAAAAAAACTGCTTTGCCCATGAATTTTGATTGTCGGCAAGTTTGAGAATATAAATTCCCGATTGTCTCAATGGCATAGGACTTAAGGTACAAATACCGGCAAAAGCAATGACATCATTTCCATCGAATATTCTTTCACCAAGTACATTGTAGATGGATACCGAAGGATTCTCATCGCAGGTTTCAGGAAGTTCAAATTTCAGATCATTATTATGGATCCATATCTTAAAATCACGGCTTTTCATGCCCGTATCCTTAATTCCTGTGCCCAATGCTTTGGTAATAACGATGCTTCCCTGATCAGGCACCGCATCAAACTGAATCCATTTCCCTGAATTATCACTTACTACTTTACAGAAAATTGAATCTCCATTTTGAGTAGCTGTGGCATTTTCCCAACCGTCAGGTAAAGGTCTGCGTAAAGTAAGAGGATAATTAAATATTTCATTATTACTCAATGTGTCGCTCAGGGTAAGGGTAAAACTGGTCTCATCACTGGCTGTTTCAGTAAGCGAAGCACAGTTACGCTCTTTGATATAACGCGAAACCTGTCCAAATGTAGCCACCCAGAATTTATCATCATTTGCTTTCAGATATTCCAGGCTCTTTTTAAGTGTATCTGAAGGTAGCGGTGAATACCCGCCATCATTGTCAATACCATGAATCAGGTATACCAGCCATCCTTTTGAATTTGCTGCCTGATCGGCTTTTGATTTGAAATTAGCCGAAGTTTTTACCGATCCCTGGTCGCCACAAATAATAGAGCTTACATTCATAAAATTTTTCGGAGTCTTCGGTTCAATAAAACCCTGGCATCCGCGTACAGCGATATAATAGGCCGCTGCCAGCGAATCGCTACCTTCAGCGCAATAAGGTGTGGCCATGGTCACACATTGCTGTGAAGGGACTTTTTCATTTATTAAATCGGTACTCGTCTTAATTTCTGATTCCTGTGCAGCCACATCAAGTTTACTCAGATCAGGGTGTGTAACCGTATGGCTTGCAATTTCATGTCCGCTATTTGCAGCCTGCACCCAATTATTCCAATTACCACCAACCCAATCCGTCACTGTAAATAAAGTAAGTTTATAATCAAATTCGTTAAAAATTGGAATGGCTTTTGAAAACTGTCCCGAACATCCATCGTCAAATGTATAACTAATGGCACAATTTCTATTTCCCGCCCAGTTATCCACTTCGTAAGGCGATGCCACTTGTGCCCTGGTTACCTGCGATAAAAACAAAATAACCACTAACCCTGATAATTTAATTATAAACCTCATAACTTACTGATTTGAATTTATTTACACATTAATTTATTAATAATTTTGAACAAGTAACCTGCTCATTGTCGCTTAATTGAACAAGATATAATCCTTTTTTCAAATTTAATAAAAGTGTGGTATTTTTAATTGCCTCCTTATACTCTTCGCAATTTACCTGCCTCCCATTCATATCTGTGATAACCATCTTCTGAAAAGCAAAATCACTGTTAATGGTTATTCTGTTATTTGCCGGATTTGGATAAATGCGAAATTGTTTTTCAGGTTTTTCAACAGATGACAGGGTAACAATATCTGATTTAGAAAGAAATGTCATCCATTTCAGCCTGAATAGTTCCACATCATCTGCCCCTGTAAATTTAAGGTAAACATCATGAATCCCTGATACATTGCTTACCGGTGTTTTAAAGGTTTGATAAGTATTAAATGAACCTGTAGAAGTAATGGTACATTCGGCAATTTTTGTCCCTGTTTGAATAGAATCAAGCCAGACCTCAACAACTCCGCCGCCGCCATCACACGAAGCGGTAAATTCCACTGAATCAGGCAATTCATAATAATCGCCATTACCAAACTCCACGCCGGCATACAAAGCCCAATCCGTGTTGTATATTTTATAAAGTGGATGTATTCCATCGTTTAATGCTCCGCGAGCCGTACCGAATTGATTGGCCGGGCATTCAGTCATTATAGGGGTATAAGCATCACGATAGATATAAAAATCAAAATAAGCATCGCCCGATCCCTGTACATATAAGCCCTGACGGGTTCCCGTAAAGGTTGAATAATCGGAGAATGAATCCACTTCCGAAACATTAATTTCCTGGCCTACGATGCTCCACACTTTACCGTTGTTGCTGACATATCCGGTAAGTTTATGGTTAATACGAACAATCTTTAACCATAGCGTATCTCCTACTTCGTTTGGCACAGAGTACACTATATCTTTAAAACTAAAAGTAATTACTTTACTGCCATCATCTGAAACGGTACTAACCAGTTTGGTTTCCATGGTTTGGTCGCCCCGCATAATCCAAAGTCCTGCCTGGTCGGTTGCAGATTCTGGTGTATAATCAACCCTGGTAATAAGGGAATAATTATGTTCACCGTCATTTTTAATTACAGTGTTAGCTTTTGAAGCGCTCTTTGGCGACAAACGTAACCATCCCTGGCGATCTGTTAAAGAATAGGTGCTGGTAAGTGTTTGTCCTAAAAATGACCATTCGGGATTTAGTTTATCACTGGTAAAAAAGTCAGATTTTGGAACCATCCACGGGATACCCGAACTTGGCAATTTAGGAGCCTGAAAATAACTATTTACCGGATAATCGACAGTTGGTTTATTATTTGTGTCATATCGAACCTGGTTTAACAATCCCTGCCTGCCCTGTCCTTTCCACTCCCCTTTGGCATAAAGCGGATGAATCACCCATGAGGTACTGTCGTTTGTTAGCACGGCTTGTGAAGCATGATTGGGGGAAGTAAACAAAGATGTTCCTTTGTCAGGATCATTCTCATTGAAAAAGTCGCCCATCATTTCCCATGATGCTGAATCGGCAGTTAAAGTAAGACTGCGCATAACTTTTTGCCCACCTGCCAGATCCCTGGCAAATGAATAGTAATAGTAACCAGCATATCTCCACATTACCGGACCTTCAGCCCAACTATACGGATACGCCGGGGCGGGATTCAACCAGTTTAAATCATAAACCATACCGGTAGGTTGCCCATCGTCGCCTAATTCAACAATTCCCCCATTGGGTTGCCCGTTCTTAACAACCATGTACCATTTGTTGTCATCGTCAATAAAAATGGAATTATCGTAGCCCAAACCGTAAGAAAGTTGCGTCGGATTATTCACTTTCACAGGATCACTATACGGTCCCTCAGGTTCATCGGCCGTAGTAAAATACATGGTATTTCCCCGAGAAAAATAATCCCAGTATTTTCCATTATGTAATACCATTTGTCCTCCCCAACAACCCCCTCCGGCTTTATCTCCATAATTCGACCAGGTGGCTGTAACAGGTTGTGCAATTGCCTCCCAGTGCACCAAATCGGTAGAATGGTAAATTACTGGTGTTACATTAAATGATGATCCTGTAGTATAAAAATCGCCGCCAATTTTTGTCACCGTGCAATCGGGATGATCACCGGGTATTACCGGATTCATATAGGTATCAAACGACGGTGATTGTGCATTTACCAATCCCATCGTCATTATGATTATTGAGATAGTTACAATTTGTTTCATTGCAATTTTTTTAGTCTGAATAACTGTTCTTGGTTTTACTCAAAAATCCGGTTCATCCGGAAATTTAATCCGTAAGAGCTTGGTTTACAAAATCACCCAGCTGAACATACTTTTGGTATAATTCCCAGTATTTTTTATGATTTGATGCATTAGGTTGGTAAACCTTTTCGAAACCTTTGCCCATTGCCTTTTGAGCATCCTCAACCTTTGAATAGACACCTCCGGCAACGGCAGCGAACATAGCTGCACCAAAAGCACAGGTTTGCTCTGTGGTTGCAATTTTTATCGGCATATTCAGAACATCGGCCAGGGTTTGCATTACAAAAGGTGATTTTTTTGCTACACCACCCAAACCGATAATTTCTTTAATTTCCACACCTTCCCGGTCAAAACGGTCAACAATAGCTTTTGATCCAAAAGCCGTTGCTTCTACCAAAGCCCTGAATATGCGTGGTGCAGTTGATCCCAGTGTCAGGCCCGTAATAGCGCCTTTTACTTCCTGGCTGGCATCCGGTGTACGTCTGCCATTCATCCAGTCGAGCGCTATAATGGTCGATTCTTCCATAGGTATTTCAGCTGCCTTTTCGCTTAATAGCGGAATTATTTTATCCAGGGTTTCCTGGATAAGCTTTTCTTTGGTGGCATCGTCCACCAAGTTTGTATTGCCTAAAATTTCGGTAACCGGCCAGGCCAATACATTTTTGAACCAGGCATATACATCGCCAAAAGCAGACTGTCCGGCTTCCAAACCCACATATCCGGGAATTACCGATCCATCAACCTGCCCGCAGATACCGGCAATAAGCTTATCGCCGACATCTTCATATTTGGCAGTCATAATATCGCAGGTTGAAGTTCCAATTGCCCTTGCCAGTACATTGGGTGTAACTTCACCTCCTACTGCGCCCATATGGCAATCAAATGCACCAACACCAACGGCAACACTGGTTGAAAGACCAAGCCTTTTGGCCCATTCATCGGTTAAATACCCTACTTTTTCATCACTTGTATAGGTTTCAGAATAAAGATTATCAAGCATTGGAACCAAAACCGGATCAAGAGCATTAAAAAACTCTTTTGGAGGTAATCCGCCCCATTCGGGATGCCATAAGGATTTATGACCGGCGGCACAACGACTGCGCAATACTTTTTTTGGAGCCAGTTCGCCACAAAGTAATCCCGGTAACCAGTCGCAATGCTCAATCCACGATACTGAGGCCTGTTTTACTACACTGTCGTTCCTTAATACCTGTAAAACCTTTGCCCAAACCCATTCTGAGGAATAAACTCCTCCCTCATATTTGGTATAATCCACTTCCCATTTCCGGGCCAGTGTGTTTACTTCATCGGCTTCCTTAATGGCTGTATGATCTTTCCAAAGAATGAACATGGCATTAGGATTTTCGGCAAACTCCTTTGTCATCGCCAACGGCACACCATCGGCATTGGTTAAAACCGGTGTGCTGCCCGTAGTGTCTATCGAAATTCCTGCTACATTTTGAGCCACCTCAGGCGAACATTTTGAAAGAGCATCTTTTATGGTAAACTCCAGCACCTCAATATAATCAAGCGGGTGTTGACGATATTGATTTTTTGAAGGATCACAATATTTTCCCTGCATCCACCTTGGATAATTCATTACTGAAGTAGCCAGTTCATCGCCGGTTGAGGCATCTACTATCAGCGAGCGGGCTGAGTCGGTACCGTAATCGACACCAATTACATATTTTTTCATTTTTAGAGTTTTTTTTGAAGACAATTTTATAGTCAATCTTAGGATTTTAGTAATTCAAACTCCTGACCTCCCTTGAAGTCATAATCTCATGTTCAAGTCCCTGGTAAGCGGTCAAGTTTATAAAAAGTTCTATTGAACCTTGTTTGTAACCTACAGACCTCAACTAATTCATTCTCCCCTGATTAGGGGAGATGTCCGACAGGACAGAAGGGTACATATATTTTTGCTTTATCTCATTTTCACCCTTTTCCATGTCGGGATTTTGTTCACACATATAATTATTTTTTTTGGCGTTCACGAACTTCGTTTCCCTCAGAGAGGGAAAAAAGCTTAATAACGAAGCCTTTACCATTATTTAACCATTCCTTTTAAATTAAATCTTAACTTGACGGCTTCCCAAAATAAATTCGGAAGTATTATATAGGTGATTTTTATCAAAATAAATATCATCATAAAATATTACTCCTGTCCGTAATAAGCATTATCGCCATGTTTGCGCTCATAGTGTTTTTTTACCAGCGCTTCATTCATGGTAGGGTTTGGATTGATCGAAAAAGATATGGAAGCCATTTTTGCCACCTGTTCCAGTACCACACTGTTGTGAACCGCTTCATCAGGTGACTTTCCCCAGGTAAACGGGCCATGATTTTTTACCAGAACTCCCGGAATATGCATCGGGTTAATTTTCCCGAAAGCATTGATAATATAGGTTCCTGTTTCCTTTTCATAATCCAACTGAACCGCTTTTTCTGACATATCTTCTGTACAGGGAATATCATTGCTGAAATAATCGGCATGAGTAGTGCCTATTATAGGAATAGCCTTTCCTGCCTGTGCCCATGCTGTAGCATAGGTGGAGTGGGTATGAACCACTCCGCCTATTTCAGAAAATGCTTTATATAATTCCAGATGAGTGGGAGTGTCAGACGATGGTTTGAGTTTCCCTTCCACCACATTTCCATCTAAATCGACCACCACCATATCATCGGCTTTCATAGTATTGTATGAAACCCCACTTGGTTTGATAACCACCAATCCTTTTTCTCTGTCGATACCACTGACATTTCCCCAGGTAAAAATCACCAGACCATGCTTTACCAAGTCGAGATTGGCGTTAAATACTTGTTTTTTAAGCGTTTGTAATGTCATTGATTGCTGTTTTACCAGAAGAAATAATACAATAAAGCCAAGATAACCAGGATACCAATAGCGCCAATATTAAAATATTTGTCGGTAACAAAGTTTTCAGGGTGAAGTTCGATACCTTTTTTATCGGCTGCAATTATTTTTTCGTTAGCTACCAATATAACACCTACAAAAGCAAATGCGGTTGCAAACATATAAATTGACTGTATGCCCCAATTTGCAAGTGAATTGTTGAAAATAACGCCAATTAAAGCAGAGACAATTCCAATACCCAACATAATATAACCGGAACGCATGTATCCCTTACGTACAATATGTTTAGTTTCAGTTGTCCAAACTTTACGATCAAAGAATGTAATTAAGGTTGCTACAAAACAAAGTACAATAAATACATAACCCATTCGCATCATCCAGGGTGTTTCAGGGAAAAGGAATTTGAATGCTACACCCAATGGAATTGTAATTAATGCCGTCCATAGCGCAGCTTTATTTGTAGCCTGTCGCCAGAACAATCCCATAAAGAATACCACTACCACACCCGGATAGATAAAGCCTGTATATTCCTGAATATACTGAAACGCCTGACCTAATGAATTTAATAAAGGTGCCACTAAAATAGCAATAAGCAGTGCTACCATAGCAACAATACGACCTATCCGCACCATGTGTCTATCATCGGCATCCTTCTTAAAGTAAGTTTTATAAATATCGACGGTAAATATGGTAGAAGTTGAATTTATCATGGATGCCAGTGATGATACAATAGCCGCCGTTAATGCTGCAAAGGCCAAACCTCTGATACCTGCTGGCATGTAGTTAGCCAGCAACCATGGGTAAGCTTCATCGGGTTTGGGCAAATCGCTTTTAAGCATAAAGGCAGCAATACCAGGAATTACAACGATTAGAGGGATTAATAGTTTTAAATAACCTCCAAATACAAGTCCTTTCTTGGCATCATCAATAGTTTTGGCAGCCAAACCTTTTTGGATAATGTATTGATTAAAACCCCAATATCCAAAATTCGTCAACCAAATAGCACCTAAAATAATTCCCAAACCAGGTAAATCGGAGAATACTTTCGGGTTTTTATCGGCTGTAATTATCATATGAAAATGGTCGCGTGCCCCTTCAAAAAGCCTTTCGAAACCGTGTAAAGCACCCTGACCAACACCCACTGCCTCAAGGGCAAGATAGGTAGTTACCAAGCCTCCAAAAACCAAAAATACTACTTGTACTACATCGGTCCAGGCTACCGCTTTTAAACCTCCATATATGGAATAAATCCCTGAAAAAACAGCCAAACCGATTATCCCATATATTAAAGGGATACCCAATATTTTTTCCATCGCCAGGGCCCCCATGTAAGTAACTGAGGTAAGGTTTACAAATACATAAATTAACAGCCAAAAAATAGCAAAAGCCGTACTAACACCCTGCGAATATCTTTGTGATAAGAATTGCGGCATGGTGTAAATTTTCTTTTCAATAAAAATAGGGATAAAATATTTTGCTATAACAATCATTGATGCAGCCGCAATCCATTCGTAGCAGGCAATACCAATGCCCAGGGCATAACCCGAACCGGACATTCCAATAAATTGTTCAGCTGAAATGTTTGCAGCAATTAACGAAGCTCCAATAGCCCACCAGGTAAGCGACTTATTGGCCAAAAAATAATCCTGGGCAGTTTTGATTTCCCCCTTTTTTTCACGAGAAATAAAAAGACCCATAAACAATATAACAACTGCATAAATAGCAAAGATTATCCAATCAAGTGCCGAAAATACTGATTCCATAAATAATTATTTAAATATTAGTTTATAACCCTTTTGCAATGTGGTAATATACATCATTAAATTTAATTTCTTTTTTAAGTTCACGTAAATTAGTGTCTTTATCAATAATAATAAGTTCCAAATTGAACATTTCGGTAAAATCTTCCATCATTTCCACATCCAGTGCTGTACTAAAACTGGTATGATGCGCACCACCGGCGTAAATCCAGGCAGCAGCGCCAACTTCTAGATTTGGTTCCGGCACCCACAAAGCCCGTGCTACCGGTAAATTTGGCAATGCTTCCGGTTTAATAACCTTAACCGGATTCAACAGCATGCGCATACGTCCACCCATATCAATTAATGAGGCATTTAATCCGTTTCCTTCAGGAACTGTAAAAACAAAACGAGCCGGTGCATCTTTGCCGCCAATACCCAGCGGATGTACTTCAATATTAGGTTTCGATCCGGCAACAGTTGGACAAATTTCAAGCATATGAGCGCTTAAAATAGCTGGCTGTACCGGGTCGAGATGATAGGTATAGTCCTCCATAAAAGAACAACCACCTTTCAACCCTTTACCCATAACTTTCATGATGCGAACCAAAGCTGACTGTTTCCAATCGCCTTCGGCACCAAAACCATAACCCTGTTCCATCAGGCGCTGTGAAGCCAGTCCGGGCAGTTGTTTCAAACCATGCAAATCTTCAAAATTGGTGGTAAAAGCCTTATAACCATTTTGGTCAAGGAATTTCTTTAATCCAAGTTCTATTTTAGCCTGATATTTAATATTATCTGTTTTATCTGAAGCTATATTATAATGCAATTTGTACTCCTCAAATAAATGATCAACCTCAGCATCGGTGATGGTATTCATGCTTTCTACCAAATCGCCGACCCCATGGTAACTTACCTGCCAACCTAATTTTATCTGTGCTTCCACTTTATCACCTTCGGTAACAGCTACCTGGCGCATGTTATCGCCAAAGCGACAAATTTTCAGATTTTTTGATTCATTATAACCTATGGCCGACCGGGTCCAACGACCCACTTTTTCAACCACTTTTTCATCCTGCCAGTGGCCAACAACCACTTTACGGTTAATCCGCAAGCGTGATACTATGAAACCAAATTCGCGGCCTCCGTGTGCCGACTGGTTCAGGTTCATAAAGTCCATATCGATGTCATTCCAGGGAATATCACGATTAAATTGCGTGTGTAAATGCAGGATTGGTTTCGTTAATAAATTTAAACCGTCTATCCACATTTTAGCTGGTGAAAACGTATGCATCCATGTAACCAAACCGATGCAGGCCTCTGATGAACTGGCTTCAACGCAAATTTGCCTGATTTCGTCAGGTGTGGTAACCACAGGTTTAAAAACCACATTTACCGGAATTTTATCTGAATCATTCAAGCTTTTTGCAATTGTTTCAGAGTCCCTGTCAACTTGTTTGAGAGTCTCCGGACCGTATAAATGCTGGCTTCCGGTTACAAACCAAACTTCCTGAGTATTAAATATTTTTTTATCCATATCTATATTTGTATTTTTTACAATTAATAAACACAAATATAATGATTATTTTTTAATTGTACTTTTTACTATTAAAGAGTTTTAATATTAACATTGAATATAGCGTGAGTCATCCCCCTAACCCTATTTGAAGGCATAGCCCCCGAAATCAAGTTCGGGCAGGCTGTTAAGCTAAGACCATATAAAATTGAAAATGAGACTAATTAATCATTCCTGAAACTTTTCTATATTTCGTCGCATTAAACGATAGTATTTTATGTTAGCATACCTGCTTGCGACGATTTTAATTGCGTATCCTATTACCCAGAGCGATGCTCTGGGCTGAAATGATACGCCCTTTCAGGGCAACTTTGAGTCTGGGGACAGGGTTACCCGAGGCGTTCCGTGTGTCGCCGTAGCTTTAGCGGAGGAGCAGCCATCGGGTTGAAATTATTGGGGCTTTCAGCCCATGGGCTAAAGATTACAATTGAAGCTCCTCGCAGTGCTCCGTCGCAGAAGCTTTGGCGCAAGCGACAAGCTGACGAGGAATCTTCGATTCTTTTATAATTACTTTTTTTGCGTTCGCTTACCCCGCAGCAAGCTGACAGGGAATGCGCTCACAGAATTCGAATTGGCATGTTATTCTTATTTCGCCACGAAGTGGCAGCTCAATTAAACCCAAGGCAGCGCCTTGGGCTCTGTGTGACCTGGCCAGGAAAAATCGTCGCAAGTAGTAAAATTTAATTGGAATAGTACATTTTATTGCGACGAAATTCACTGACTCATCATTATAGCGCGTGCATATATTGCACATTTTAAGCAACTTATATCTTA
>JBJKSB010000065.1:0-37634 GCA_046704385.1 Bacteroidales bacterium
CGTTTGTTTTTCTCCCAAAGCGGCGGCAAAAGTATCCCCCTTTATCTTATCTTCCAAACTTTTTTGTAACTATTTTTTTATTTTCTTTTTTATCCCTTTTTAATGCATTGAATAAGTGATTTTTACAAGTAATCATTTTTTCAGAGTTTATTAAAAGCAACATAAAAAATTATTCCTTAGTCAAGCTACTACATATATATTAATTGCATCATTAATTACAAAAAAAATCTATGCACTCATAAATTCTCACAGCCAAACCAAAATCTCCATCATTTTTACGGTCCAAAATCTATCTGAAACTAAAATATAGTTCATAAATCAAATGAATTCCAGTAAAAACAATTTTCACAAATATTTTTACATCTTAATTAAATTATAATAATTTTAGAGCGAAACTATGAGGTATAAACTTACGCTAAAAACTGTGCAACCTTAATTATTTCAATGGTTATGATGCAAATCTTACCTGTAATTTTTTGTTTCAATCGATTTTATGGGTTTTTGTTGAAATTCAATAGACTATTATGGAATTAATATTTATACTGGTAGAACCGGCTGTCCCCGAAAACATAGGTGCGGCTGCCAGAGCTATAAAAACAATGGGATTTTCAAATCTCCGATTAGTTAATACCGAAGCCCATTTAAAGGATCAGGCTAAATGGCTTGCCCATGGCTCGAATGAGATTCTGGAAAGTGCCACAGTTTATAAATGTTTTGAAGATTCGATTGCTGATATTGACTTTATTATGGCCACAACTGCAAAAAGCAGAAGTGTTAAATTTGATTACTATACACCTGAGCAAGCAAGATATATTTTTGAACAAAAAGCCGGAACTATTAAAAATGCCGGTATTGTTTTTGGCAGTGAAGAAAGCGGTTTAAAAAATGAAGAGCTTGCTCTATGTGATATAGCGATTACCATTCCTATTACGGAACCTTACCCATCTATAAATTTGGCACAATCTGTTATGATTCTGGCATATGTTTTTTCAAATTGTAGACTAAAAGCTGATGTTATGGACAACAATAATAATAATTATGTGTTGTTAAAGCAAAAAACGAGCTCTGCTTTAAATATGCTGAACATCAAAAAGGGTGATAATCTATTTGGCCGTATATTGGAACGAATATCGACTGCCAGGGCAACAGATATTAACCTGATGCTTTCGATAATCAGCCGATTTGAAAAATTAATAAGCAAAAAATAAATGGGTTATTCTATTACACAGCTTACCACGGGTGGTATTATGACTAACTATGATTGTTCGGTACGTTGTGCCCATTGCCGACATAATGCCTCTCCATCACGTAACGGGGGTTTTATTTCAGAAGAAATGCTGGATAAAATAATAAAAAAACTTGAGTTACTTGGTTGTAAATCAGTTCATATTGAGGGTGGGGAACCTTTTTTATACCCGGATAAACTTATAGAAACCGTAAAAAAGATTAGCGAAAGTAATCTGCATCTGGAACACATTGTTACCAATAGTTCATGGTATCAGAATTACAAGGACACTAAAGCATTATTAAAAACACTTAAATCGTACGGTTTAGGCAGACTATTATTAAAAGTTGGCCCTTTTCAAAATGAAAATATCCCTTTAAAAAAAGTACAAAATGTTGCTAAAGTTGCGGATGAACTCCGAATAAATATAATAATATGGGATAATGAAGTATATCCCGAGGTATCATCATTTGATGTAACTAAAACCCATCCGTTAAGCAAGTATTTAAAGAAATACGGGGATGATTATATGAAAAAGCTTGCAGAATGTTTTAAAGTAACCTTTGCAGGCCGATCATTCAAAGCATATGAAAAATATCTTAATAAATACTCTGTTAATGACCTTATGGCTCAAAATAAGGGATGTATTTATGATTTTCCAACTTCAACACATTTTCATGTGGATATGTTTGGGAATTTTATTTTTTCGCATACCAATGGAGTTACTTTACAAGTTGAAGATTTGGGGCTTGAACTCGATCCAAAAAAATATCCTTATTTGACAATCTTGTTAAATGGGGGATTTGAAAGCCTATACAAACTCGTTAGTCAAAAATACAATTTTAAACCCAAACCTGACGGTTATATCAGCAAGTGTCACTTATGTTATGAAGTGAGAAGATTTTTGGTTGTAGAGAATAATATCAATTCGCCTGATTTACAACCAATTGATTTTTATTATAATAATTGAAATTTCTTAACATTTCAGTTGTCTGAATCCATAAAAACCCTAAGCATAAGCTTTTACAATAATAATTTTACAAAAATCTGATAATTTTTTACTGTATAACTATGCAATTTTAAGTTTTTTTACTATTTTTACAGCGGTTAATGGATCATCAAGTTTCATCTTGATGGTAAAAATTTGGTTATATGGTAAAAGCTGCTTCTCCCCGTTGCAGCTTTTACTCTTTTATACACCACACTCATTATCAATAAATTAGAGATCACTTCAAAAAAAACGGATGTATCAAATATTCACTTAAGCATTAGGATTTTGTCTTGCTTCCAATGATGTTATTATCCAAAACTTATAAATTGACAATTATCAGCCTAATGTTAATTAATTAATTAGTTTTTTCTATTATATACGTTCTTTTCCATGATGAAAAGGAACCAAAAATCAATCGAAATATCCGAATTCTGATAATGTCATAGTCACTTGTATGTTTTGGTAACATCTCAAGGATGCTGGGTCTTTTTGCTTTTTTCCCTTTTGTGTATTTTTTTCTTTAAGTTTATCATACTTACAAAATTCATTTTTATATTTAGCCTTATAAATTCAGTAAACCAATTATTACTTAACACAACAATTATGAAAATAAAAATTACTATGATTATGGCTATTGCCATGCTTTTTTCGATATATTACCCGGGAAAAGCACAAATTCAACCCACAGCCAATATCCCATTTTTAGGCGATCAGGAACTTACTATTGATGGTTTAACAGATGCTGTTTGGGAACAGGTATCGAGTACAACAATTGATAAACCATTTTATAACGAAACTCCAACTCTAAACAGTGCTACCTGGAAAGCCCTTTGGAATAATAAAGGTATATATGTGTTAGTTGAAGTATCAGATGATGAATGGTTGCCATCCTGGAAAACCAATTCAGAAGATTGGCTATCGGATAAACCAGAACTGTATTTTGATGTGACTACTCCTCAAAAAGATGGTGGTGGTGCTATAAACGGTAATGGTAATTATCAAATTGCACCAAACTTTTCGCAAGATAATCCGGGTTCACTTAAAATCTACACTCAAAATTCCTTTTTGGAAAGTGACAGCGTGTTGTACGCTGAAAGTTACGATACACTTGGAAACTATTCTATGGAATATTTTGTACCTTTTAGTGCTTTGAAGGATAATAATGGAACAATTACAAGCCCCGAAACCTTACCAACCATTGGTTTCGATGTAACCATAATAGATTCAGATGAACCGGGTTCTAACGTACGTAACAGAACTGTATGGGCGAATGCCGGGCCACAAGAAAGCTGGTTTGGTATGGATGATGTTGGATTAATTACTTTTATTAAAGATACTTTATCCAATTTACAAGTTAAATTCACGGTATCAGATACTGTAGTTACTCAGGGTGATTTCGTTCAGTTCATTAATTTATCATCCGGTTCGTCACTTACATATTTATGGGATTTTGGTGACAGTATCACATCAACTCAGAGAGACCCATGGCATTCATATACCAAAGAAGGATCGTACACCGTTTCATTAACTGTATCTGATGCTGATTCAAGCATTACTGAAACAGTTGTTGATTATATTACCGTTATTAAATCGAATATTCCTATTGTTGATTTCAAAGCAGATACAACTGTAGTTAAAATAAATACTGAAATATCATTCACCGATTTAAGTCAGAATAATCCAACCGGATGGTTGTGGAATTTTGGAGATACACTAACTTCAAATGAGCAAAATCCTAAGCATAGTTATGCTTTACCCGGCATTTATACGGTAAAACTCGTTGCCTCAAATAATGGTGGAAGAGACTCTTTAACCAAATCGAATTATATAACAGTGGAAGGTTTGGCTCCCAAAACGGATTTTAAAGCTGATATAACAGATACTAAAACAGATTCAGTAATTAAATTTACTGACTTTTCAGAAAATGATCCAACAAACTGGGCCTGGGACTTTGGAGATGGTACGAGCTCTGACTTACAAAACCCAAGTCATGTTTATACACAAGCTGGAACTTATTCTGTTTCTCTGACTACATCAAATGATTGGGGATCGGATATTGAAACAAAAACAGACTATATAATCGTTAATAGTGTTGAAGAAGTTAACATGCGAAATGCAAATATAGTCAGCATTTTTCCAAATCCAACCTCAGGTATTGTAAATATCAGAATCGGTGAGGATAATAGTAATAACAAGATAACGATTATAGATTTCAGTGGCAAACTTGTACTTGAAATTAATAATCCTGCAAATTCTATTCAAACCGTTGATATGTCAGGATATTCTAAAGGCATTTATTGGGTTAAAATATCAGATAATAAATTAACCTCTGTCAGGAAAATGATTTTACAATAAATCAAACCTATTAATTTTAAGCGGGTATTTGAGGGGCGTTATTTAAGAACGTCCCTTTTTTAATTGTGATTTGCACTTCAGGTTGGTAAATGCTGGTTAAGTATCAAATAAAATTGCAAAAAAAGCTGGCTATTTAATGAAACAGTCAGCCTTTACCTTTGTATTATAAGATTTTAATTTACAGAACTTATTCTTAAGGTATCCACATTTGTACTCATTCCGGTTGTAACTTCAACATTATCGATACTAAGGGTTTGATATCCACTAACCGGTTTTACATCCAATTTATAGGTTCCTTCGCTTACCCCACCAATTAAAAACCGACCAGAAACTGTATCGGCAATAGTCCCCAGCGTATCATTGTTTTGGGAAACAGCCTGGATATGAGGTTTAGCCGAAGCCGGATCAATTACTCCACTAATAGCACCACTGGTAGCCTCGGCATAAGTTCTGATTACCGGTTTCAAAGAATAATTACCATTCCCTTTTTCAACTATTGAACGTCCGGCATCAAAATCGATCCACATTTTATAAGTAACTCCCGCCACCAAATCTGCATGAATATTAAATTTTAAACCTGATTGCTGACTGGATGGAGTCTTTAGATCGTAATATACCCCATTTTTCTTAACCTGGTTATTATCTCCCAATACCAAACGCATTTGTAAAATGTGTCCTGCCGGTAACTCCTGTTCAACCAAAACAGTATCTAACCCGTTACTAAAATCCAATAAATTGTAAACTCCGGCATTTGTATTCTCTAATGTCATCCAACTACTACTGTCGTTTCCACCCGAATAATTTATTTCAACTTTTTGAACATCAATTAAAACTTCCTCAAAATCTGCAGGGGAATCTGTCAGTTTAACATTTAAAACTGCATTACTTTTACTTTTATCGTTACAACTGCTTAAAAAAATCAAAGCAATCGAACCAAGAATTAACATGTTTTTCATTAGAGTATATTTTAAATTATAATTACGATCCATCAATCATTTTGTTTTATAAATTATCCATTGTTTTTTGATAAAATCATAGGGATCAAAATTGCGATTTATAAGTTGCTGTATATGAAAACAAACAGGTAAATACTAATTTCATCTGAATATTTATTATTTCAGGATTAAATATCAGATTCTATTAAAAAAAGTTTTGCACCAGTCTGTTAAACAAACCGGTACAAATGCAAATTAAAACTCAATACGATAATTCAAAACAGGTACCAAACCTACCATATAGCTCTGCTCCATGCGTTTTGTTTCAGGGGAATAGTATTCATCCCAAATATTCAAACGTCCAGTGGCATTCTGCAGGTCTAGAGAAACTATCCAACTCCAGTTGGGATTGTTTTTCCGGAAATTTATTCCCAGATCGATTCTGAAATAGTCAGGAGCTTTGGTTTCAAAAGCCTGATCATAAATACGGACTGTTTCGTTCTGTTTAATTGAGGCCTGGATGTCTACGGGAACGGTTCGATATCCCCCACGCCAGATCAAACGTGCATTAGCTCCCAAAATATTTTGTTTGTTTTTGCCAACACAAAACTCTTTTCCTCCCACCAAATTATATATATACCTACTATTATAAAAGGTATTACGCTCTTCAAAACCAGGCATTTTATATTTAGACTCGAATAATGAAACTGTTCCCAACAGATAATAATTCCGCGAAAAGAACTTTTGAAGGGTAAACTCAAGTCCATAATTACGTCCGGTACCTTTGTTTACAAATTTTTCGTTGGTAAAACCACTTGAAAAGTTTAAAGCTGTTATAGTACCGGTTGTATCATCAAGCTGTACAGGCACATCGTACAAATGCTGGTAATATATCTCGGTTTTTAACCGCCAGTGGTTTGTTATTTTCCAATTATGACCCAGTACAATATGTGCAGCCTTAGTAATTTTCAAATTTTTATTCGGTGTATAAGAGTTGCCGTTTAGATCAATACTCTCAGCTAAGTAAATAGAAACTGGTTCAGCTTTGCTATGCAATCCGGCACCAAAATTCAAGGTATTATGCTCATTAATTTTCCATTTTGCACCAATCCGGGGTTCCACGGCATAATCATTATTTAATGCCAGGTATGTTGCATGTACACCCGAGTTAAAATCGAGGTTTTCAGTCACGCGATATTGCCACTGAAAATATGCCTCGTACATATTTGTATTGCCTGAATTTGCTATTTGATGCTCAAACAACCGGCTGTCAAAATTATACCTGTCATAATTCAGATCAAATGCCTGATTACTCAATGAAATTCCTGCTCTCACAACGTGTTTTGCATTAAATTTATGATTTATAAAAGAGTTGACAGAAAAGGTATTATAAGCAAAATATTCATCTTCGATACTGGTTTCCAGGTAATTAACACCAATTGAATCAACCATCACCTTGCTTGATACTGTTGAATAAGCAGCAACGGTCCTCAAATAAGTTTTTTGATTTTTAAAAATGTAATTATGAGTTAATCCGCTGATTAATAAATTGTGGTCTTCGGTATCTTCGAAATGATCGCCACGATATTCCCAACTGGCTGAATCCAATATTACGGTTGATCCGGCAGAACTCATTCCGCCCAGGCCCCATAATGAAAATGTTCCCATATTTTTGGTGGGCATGTTAATTTTATAGGACAAATCCTGAAATTTGGGTACTATATCTCCACCACTGATATCGATGCCCACTTTGCTTAACATTTCAAGGGTTGAATATCGGTAATTTACCAGGTAACTGGCATCCGAACCTTGTTTAAAAGGACCCTCGGCAGCCACCTGTGCGCCTAAAACACCCATCTGCAAAGCATATTCCCGCTTTTCGGTATTTCCATTCCGCAATTTTAAATCAAAAATTCCGGATAAAGCATTTCCATATTCAGCCGGAAAAGCGCCGGTAAAGAAATCGGAGTTATCCAACACCTGAGAACTCAGGGCACATACCCCACCTCCAGAACCACCTTCACCGTTAGGGAAATGGTTCGGATTTGGAATGGCAATTCCCTCCATGCGATAAAGCATTCCACGCGGAGAATTACCCCGTATAACCAGCTCGTTATCTTCATCTTCAGCGGCTGAAACTCCGGCCATAGATTGTGCCGTGCGTGCCGGGTCATTTATTCCGGCTGCCACCCGTGATGTTTCCTCAACACTAATGGTTTGTGCACTAATAGTAGCCATGGAATTAATAGCTTCACTTTTATCTTTACGCGCTGTCACTTTAACTTCTTCAATCTCAGTAACCGCTTCTTTAAGTGCAACATTAATGACTACTTCGCGACCTGATGCTACCATAATTTGATTACGATATGCATCTTCGAAGCCCATAAAACTAAATTTAAAGCTTTGCCGGCCCACCGGTACATTTTCAATTTTAAAATTGCCATCAAAGTCGGTAGTTGTCCCTACAATAGGATCAGCATTTAAAAGAACAACGGTTGCTCCCGGTAGTGGTGTTTTGGTATCCACATCAGTAATGGTACCTTTTACCGTTTGGGTCAGGTTTTGTGCATTTATGACACTGGTGAGTGTAACAAGTATTATAATAATTATTGTTTTCATAGCTTTAGGTTTTAGGATGTAATGATGCAAAAGTAGTAGCGTCTTGTTTTGCACTAAATTGTAGATACCCTGCAAATCAACCGCACCAATACCTCAACGCACTACTCATGCACTACAGGATTAAAAAATTACATATCAAACTCTGTTTCAACATCTTTAGTCATCTTTTTAAAGTTGTTGAAGGCAAAGCTCATACTGAATAATACAATGGGTGATTCATTATTAAAATAACCGGTCAGAGCAAGATTATCCTGATATGTATACAACTTATAATTGCGGCTTTGTAATACATCTTTAACCTGGAGGCTAAGGGATAATCTTTTATCGAAGAACGATTGATTCACAGCTACATCAACCATATAAAAGTCGCTTAATTCGCCTTGTTTGCGTAAGGTTTTACTATTATACATGCTCATTATTTGCAGGGAAGTATTTGTTTTAAAATTGAATGAATTTACCAAACGTCCGCTCCACTGGAAGCTGCTTCGGTCATAGGCTGCACCTTCAACATCACCAAAAACCTCGTATCGGTAAAGGCTGGCATTGGCATTAATACTCCACCACTTAAGCAAATCATAATTAGCCATCAAATCAGAACCCAGGGTACGGTCGGTACTGTTATTGTCCATAATTAAACTTATGCGGTTATCATCAAGAAGGGTAACTGTCTGACCAATTAAATCGTTGGTTTGACGGTAATAGGCTTGTGCTGATAACATTCCCTTTTTAATGTATTTTTGATAAGCAAACTCTACGTTATGCGATATTTCCGGAATCAGGAATGGGTTACCATTCGAGTAAAAATAGTTATCGGAAGCCTCAGGAAATGGATTCATCATATATTCATCAGGCCGGTTAATCCGATGCGAGTAGCTTAACTGGATACTTTCCTTGCTTTCGAACTCCTTGCTTGCCGAAAATGAAGGAAAAAAATGCCATTTATCAAACGGGTATTTCACCTCATTGGTAATTTGCATTAATTCACGCTCCATATATTCGGCACGCATACCAACATTCAGTCCAAAACCTGCCACACTGGTTTTTACTAAAGCATAACCTGCATAAACGTTTTCAAAAAAGTCAAATTCATTGGTAAAGGTTGGGTCAATAATCCATGCGTTCTGGTTGTAATCAAATTCTGTAAAATCAACATCAATGTAACGTTTATAACTGTTTAGTGACAGGCCACTTTCAAGGGTTGTTTTATCATTAAAAGTATGTGTAAAATCAAGGTCTCCCCTATATTCATTACTGTAATTATTGTTATCGATATTTAACCGGTAAGGTTGATCTGTTAAAAGGTCATAACTGGCATCAGAAATACCGGTAGTTCTGTAATTGAAATATTTATAATCGATATGTGAATAATAGGCATTAAAATTCAGATTTGAACCTTTATCGTTAAGCTTTTGAGTGATGCTGAAGTTGTTGGTGATAAACTTTGGCTTAACTTTAAGGTCGAACGTACTTGCCGTGTATTCCTCATCAGAAGCTGGTCGGGTATAACCATGGGTATTGTGACTCATGGTGGCCTGAAAGCTGCTATAACCTGTACTTAAAGAATAGGCTATACTGGTTTTATCGCTTAAGGTATAATCGGCGTTAAAACGATAGTTCAAATCCTCAGCATGATGCGTTCTGTCCTGATATAACCAGGCTACATCACTGGTATCACCATTCGTAAGGATGCGTTTGTAGTCATTTAAAGCTTTAGTGGTAAAATCCCGCCAGTCAACGCCGGCTGTCAGGCGTAATTTTTCAGTATTTAAATTAAAGGTCAGATTTGATGCGTACTTATTCTTGGTTCCGGAGGTAATATTTAACATTCCGTTAAAGCCTCTTGCCAGTTCACTTTTTAAAATAATATTAATTATACCGGCTGTACCTTCGGCACTGTATTTAACCGATGGGTTGGTAATTATTTCAATTTTATCGATGATATCAGCCGGAGTCTGACGTAACACGTCAGCAGCTTTCATGGTGGTTGGTTTTCCGTTAATTAAAACCTTGTAATCAGCGCTACCTCTCAACAATACATTGTCTTCAGCATCTGTAGTTATCGATGGGGCATTTTTTAGTGCATCGGCTGCAGTACCTCCTTTTGCAGCAAGATTTTGTTTCACATTTACCACCTTTTTATCGATTGAAGCACTTACTGTGCTTTGAGTTGCCTGAACTGTTACCGCTGCAAGCATTTCAGTATCAGCTTCAATCCAAATGGGATCCAGCATTGTTTCCTTTTTATTATCAACATGGATATTGGCCCGGGTAGCTTCCTTGTATCCAATAAAGTCGTATACCATATAATAATCACCTTCAGGTACTTTTTCCAATAAATAATTACCTTCGGCATCGGTGATGGTACCGGCAACAAGACTCGAATCAGCCTTATTGTACAAAATAACATTGGCATACTCAACAGGCATATCGTTACCTTTTTCTTTAACCATGCCTTTAATAACTCCTTTACTATCGTCGGTCGGATTTCCAAAAACTGTTATTTGCATAAACAGCAGAATTTGTATCACAATTACAATAAAAAGTACTACTTCTTTAATTTTCTGTTTTTGTTTTTTTTGCGTTTCCATAATCATATGTTTTAAGTTAATTACTGTTTTTAGTGATCATGTGTAAAGGCTCAAACCATTTACATTTTCACAAGCAAATTTCATATGATTACAAAAGGTATGCGACCGACAACGTAAAGTCGAACGCTTTTAATGCAGACAAATTGGTTCGATTATTTTATTGGAGAAGTTCGACTTTTTACTAAGCCGCTGAAAGTGAGGACTTTTTCTTGTATTCGGTAGGTGTTAAACCCGTGTGCTTTTTAAAGGCAGTGTTGAATGATGATTTAGAATTAAACCCCACTTCGTACAAAATTTCAAGTACGGTTATCTTATCATCCTCAGGATTTCGCAATAAATGCATGGCTTTTTTAACACGATAACTATTTACAAAGTCAAAAAAATGTTGTTTTAAACCATGGTTAATGGCAACGGAAAGTTCACGAGTACCAACGGCAAGTTTCCTGGCTAAATCATACATGCTCAGGTTCGGATCAAGGAATGGTTCATTATCCTTCATATAGGTTTGAATCTTATCAATTAATGCTTGAAGCTCCGAATCAATTTCATTTTCATTCTTCAAATCCGGTCTATCATTTATCATGTTTTTAACCAGCTGTAAATCAATAAAAATACCATTGAATATCTCTGGTTTTTTTAATGCCTTAAAAAGTAACCAAACAAGAACAACCAGGGCTATAACTGCCACAATATTAAGTGAAATCCAATAAAGTTGCCCATCTGAATTAAAGCGAATTATATTTTTTATAGTTGAAAGGGAATCAGATATAAAAAGCACAGTCACAAATTGAATAAGCCATTTATAATTGTCAAGTTTGGTGTTCGAATAATTCTCAAGCAATATTCTTTTATACCTAAAAAGCATTTTGTAAATCAAAAAGAAATAAATAAATATCTGAGTGTGGAGGGAAATATAAATAATACTTACAAGATTTGTTTTAAAAATTAAACTTACCCAATCGGTTGTTTGTCCGGTTAATATCGGAATATAATACCCTGGTAGGTATAAAATGTTTAAAATAAAATAGGGTAAAGCATGTAGTAGTGTTTTGGAGGTTATTTTAAAATCAAGATAAACAGATGATTTTACGAATAAATAAAACAAAGGCATTAAAAAATATACCGTTTCACTTATTAACATGCCTAATACAGGATGTTTGTTATAAACAAAAATGGACAGAAACTGTGAGCTAAAATCAAATATAGACACAAAAAAATACAGCGACAGCATTAAGTTACTTAACGACCTTTGGGATTTGGTGGTTAACAGGAAAATAATAAGAATAACCGCTACAAAGCTATGCAGTATTGAAATAATATCGAGCAAATTAAATTCCATACAGGCAAGATACAAAATTCAATTATTTATTAACCAAATATTATTTCAGATTATTCTTTAAGTTGCTCTTTTTTCTTTAATTAAACAAATACAAACCGGCACTAAAGTACCGGCCTGCTAATAATCAAATATATTTTTGCCTTGACCTTGCCTCTAGTTCACAAAACTTCAGGATGAAAATTCATTAAAACTTGCCATCCAGTTTCTGCTGAAGATCGTTCACTTTATTGGTTAGTGCTTCAATTTCCTTTTGTTGTTCCTGTATACCTTTAATAAGAACAGGAATTAATTCAGAATAGTTAATTCCTAAGGTTTGATCTTTGTCATCGCCAACTTTTACAGCCTCATTCACCACTTTTTGAACATCCTGGGCAATTAACCCGATTTTACGTTCCTTATCGGAACTGTTTTTCCAGTAAAATGAAACCGGGTTAAGTTTTAAGATTTCTTTTAAACCATATTCGATATTTTCGATGTTTTGCTTCAACCTGAAATCAGATGTTTGTATAACACCATTAGTAGCATATACATCTATCCAACGGTTTGAAATTGAACCCAGGGAATAAGAGCTATCTGAATTAGGAATGATATCTCCTTTTGTTACTAATCCGCCCATGTTTAATGTGAGTAAACCTGTGTTTGTAAGTGTAAGAGGGGTGGTATAGTTACTTCCACCATCAAAGTAGCCAATAGTGAAAGTATTATTTTTATTATGGCTGAAACTCCAATCACTATTACCAGGATATGCTGTTAAACTTAAGGAGGAATAACTGTATTGGTCCCCAATACCCCGAATGGTAATAACTGATCTTGAAGTTGTATCATCAACTTGTAAATCAGTCCAATAACCTCCAGGTGAACTAACAGTTAATGCAGCATTAAATTTCAACGTATTTGCCCAAAAATCGCCAAATATAAATGAGCTTTCACCAAAATCATCAATATCAACAATTAATTTACCAGAACCCGAATAACCAGCCCCGGAATTGTTCCCAATAAATACATTATTATCACCTATGGTGTTTCCACCCGATCCAATACCTAAAAATAAATTTCCACTTCCAACAGCCCTTCTTCCTGATGCATAACCCAAAAATACATTATGGTCACCCATTACAGTGTCTGATGCAGCCCAGGATCCTACAACCACATTTTCTTTCCCTGCAACATTATTTGCCCCGGCGTGCAGTCCCACAAATGTATTGCCTGATCCACTAATTGTTTGTTCTCCGGCCACCGATCCCAAAAAAGTATTACCCACAGAGTTGGTATCCGATTGCCCGGCAAGCCACCCGATAAATACGTTTTCACGGCCCAATGTATTTGAATAACCACTACGGTATCCCAGAAAAACATTATCGGACCCCTCGGTGGTATTATACCCGGTTTCGGTACCTAAAAATACGTTACTTGATGGAATAGTAGCAGAGTAACCCGATTTGAAACCAATAAATACATTACTCCAGGGTTGTTCCGTTGAATAACCTGCTTGTGTTCCGATAAAAACATTATCATTACCATTTTTATTACCAAAGCCACTCTCATTCCCAACAAATACATTGCTATAATTTTCCGTTGAACTATAACCAGCCCGGTTCCCAACAAAAACATTACCATTACCCTTTTCGAAATCATATCCACCCTCGGTTCCAATTATAACATTATTGGATGATTCAATATTAGAGTGACCTGACATATGTCCTATAAAAATATTACCAAATCCTTTAACACTGTTATATCCGGATTCGTTACCAATAAATACGTTCGAATAACTTTCAGCAACTGTTTGAGCATTATGAAAGCCGGCATTTAATCCCATAAAAATATTGTTATAACCATTATTTACATGATAGCCGGCATGATCTCCAATAAAAGTATTACCACCAGTCGAATCTAAAGCATAACCTGCATTTGGTCCAATACATGTATTATTGCTACCGGTAGTTAAAGACCAACCTGATTGCACCCCTATAAAAGTATTTGCTCCTCCTGTTGTTAAGTTAAATCCACTTTCAAATCCCAGTAATATATTTCCCCAGGCTCCATTGGCTGTGTGTCCACTTCGGTTTCCTATAAAAATATTTTGCCATCCAAGCCCTAAAGAATAACCTGATTGACTTCCGATTACCACATTATCGTAGCCATTGTTTATTCCATAAGCACTTTGAAAGCCCATAGCAATATTTCCGTAGGATTGTTCGTTTGAATAACCAGCCTGGTCCCCAATAAAAATATTTGAATTACCTCCATTACTATTGTATGCCGCCTGATTTCCGATATAAACATTTGAATAACTTTCACCGTCGCCCTGAGCCTCATTATAACCTGCATAGGCACCCATCATAACATTATTGTAACCAGTTTTAACCTTGTAACCAGCATGATCACCAATAAAGGTATTGCAACAACTGGTATCAAGGGTGTAGCCGGCTTCAATTCCCAGAAATGTATTGGAAAAACCCGTTGTGGTATGATATCCGGTTAAGGCACCTACATAGGTATTGGCAGATCCGGTGGTGGTCTGGTTTCCGCTAAGATATCCTATGTTTACATTACCCCAGGTATTTATACTGTTAAATCCGCTGGAATCACCGATAAATACATTATGAACACCGTCAATAGAAAAATACCCGGCCCTGTTACCAATAAACACATTAGTGCTTCCCGATGTGTTTGAAGCCCCCGAATTATTCCCGATAAATACATTTGATTTTCCTGCATTATTGCTTTTACCACAACCTGTCCCCAAAAAAGTGTTTTCAATTCCTGAAACATTGCTGTAACCCGTTGAATCACCCACAAAAGTATTGTTGTTTCCATGGGTGTTTGAATATCCTGAAAAACTACCCAAAAAAGTATTATAAACCCCAGTTGTGTTTGAATATCCGGCCAAATAACCTAAAAAAGAATTATAATTTCCCTTATCATTACTAAAACCTGTTTGGTAACCAAGAAAAAGGTTCCCGGAACCTTCAGAGTTATTAAACCCACTTTGATAGCCTATTAATGCATTGCTTGATCCGGTGCTTATTGAAAGTCCACTTTCATATCCCAGGGTGGAATTATACAAACCGGTGGTTAGATTTTTACCGCTTTCCTGACCAATGAAATAGTTATCAGGCGTTAGGGTTAAATAATTTGAGTTACCGGCTTTTGTACCGAACCCCCCAACAGCAAAACCACCGTGTACTGCTTTGCTGCTTTCGTCAAGATAAATACGGACACTATCTTTGGTTACATGCAAAAAATTCTGGAATGGACTTTTAGCTTTGGTACCATATCCACCCACAGCAAAGCCACCGTGAACAGCTTTTGCACTCTCATCCAGATATATCCGCACACTGTCTTTGGTTACATTGAAATAATCGAAGCCTGACGCTTTATTTTTGGTACCAAAACCACCAACGGCAAATCCGCCGTGGCTACCTACAGCCTTTGCTGTTCCAGCGCCTACGTTTATTCTGACTCCTTCCTGGTATACCGCCAACACCGTGTCGCCATTATTATTAACTACGGCAAAAAGTGCACCGCTTAATGAAACTCCGGGTCTTCCGGTTACTCCCAACTGGCTTAAATCGCTTACGGTTTCGGCATGCAACGAATAAGGAACTGATAATAGTTGTGAGGTTCCCAACGTTTCGAAACTTGTACCCCCATTGGGATCAATTTCAAGTTTCAGATAAAAGTTGCCGATACCCCAAACAATTAAACTATAGCTACCCAATATGGGAGTACCATCGCCAATATTCAGGTTAATTAATCCAAATTCGTTGGTTGTAGGGCGGTGTGTTTCCGAATATACCGGTGTCCCGGTTTCTGAACCTTCCAAAATACTGACCCGAACTGAGATTGTTTTATTGGCTAAAAGTTCTCCTTGGTTATTGCGAATAGCTGCCTGGTATTTGAAACAGTTCCTGTTTTGAGAAAAACCTAAATTACCAAGGATGGCGAAGCAGAATAAAAGAATGGCTAATTTTTTCATGGCATATTAATTTAATTTTTGAACAATGGTGGTTGAGCTAAACCCTGATGCCGAGTTTAGTAGTCGCAAGAAATAAAGGGCTCCCGAATATTTTCCAATATGCAGGTTAAATTGTTTTTCGGTTATCTTATTCACATCAAGTAATCTTCCACTAACATCATACAACTCATACCGATCGGGGTATTCATCAGGCACTGTGGTTGCCTGTATAATGATGTTTACAGCGTCGCGGGCCGGGTTCGGATAAATTAAAATTGCTGGACCTCCGGTTTTATTTTCCTGAATTCCAACAATTTTTCCTTCAGGTTGGTGAAAACCCTGAGTCACTATTAAATTATCCGAGGTATAAGTTTCAATTGCAATCTCACCTAAACTCCATGATATCTGGTAAGAATTTAGTTTAAAATAATCGCCTGAACTAGCAACAAGGCTCTGCATTCGGTACTGAGCCTGGGACTGAATTAAAAATCCCAAAAACAAAATTATCATTAATAATGCTTTCATGATTTAAGAAATTTAAGTTAAAAGATAAATAGAAGCAGCTACACAGACACACAGACACACAGCCAAAATTCGAATCTGCATCAAAATTTGATTCAATATTGGCTTGGATAAAGTTACGATATAATTGTTCTTATAATCAATAATTTATTAAATATTTGTTCTTAACCTTTGCCATACCAAAAATCGCTAAAAACAGTTCTGCCAAATAGAACCGTCATACACTTTTAGTTTATAATCCGTATTATCATAATAAATCATACCCTCCGCGAGAGGATCAGGAGCGGTACTTCTTGAGGTTAAATTTATTACATCATTTATGTTTAACCTGCTTTTTAAATAGGACAAAGAATATTTAAAAGGTTTTATGAGGAAATGAGACAACAAATTGTAAAAATTACTATTTTGTTGTCATGTTTAAGGTTCACTAAATTCGAAGTTGATACATAAATTTTTTTCTTCGTTACGTGCTATCGAAATTTCATTGATAGTTTACATTGTAATAACCAGTATTTTAATAATGATTGGTTGGAGGACGTTAAGCCATCCTATTAATCATTTATTGGTTAGATTTTTAATATTGGCTATCATACTGTTCTTTACCCAATCATCAGAAAAGAATAAATTTATCCGTACTTTAAGATTATTTGCCCCTATATTGGTGTTAGCCCACTTTTATACCGAAACTGACTATCTGAACAATATTATTTTTGCGCATTATTTTGATTCGCAAATCTCCGGTCTTGAATACAAAATACTTGGGATTCAATGGGCCGAAAAATTCTCGGTTATTTTTCCGGCAAACGGGTTTGCTGAAATTATGTATTTTGGATACTTCTCACATTACCTTTTAATCATTAGTATCCCCCTGTTTATCTATTTAAAATCAGGTTTTGATGTTACTGAGAAAGTTATTTTTATTACCATCAATTCCATACTGATTTACTATCTTATTTTTATCGTATTTCCGGTTGCAGGTCCACAATATGCCTTAGACGGTGCCGATTTAAATTTACCAAAAGGCTATTTTTTTGGATGGCTTATCCGAACTGTGCAACATTTTGGAGAAGCTCCAACCGGGGCATTTCCAAGTTCTCATGTTGGTATCTGTTTAATACTGGTTTGGTTAAGTGCCAAAAATATACCTAAATCCTTATGGATAATTATACCTGTAAGTTTAATGCTGATATTCTCAACCGTGTATATTAAAGCTCATTATGTGGTTGATGTATTGGCTGGCTTTATATCAATGCCTATAATCTATTGGATTTCGAAAAAACTCTACAAAAAGTTTAACCTTAAAAGTATTCATTATGGCAATATCAATTCATGAAGTATCCTCAAAAGCCGATTTAAAAACTTTTATACACCTGCCCGATAAGATCCATAAAGATCATAAAAACTGGGTACCTCCCATTTACCTGGATGAATGGGCCTTTTTCAGCCCCAAAAAGAATCCCCTGTTTTCAAATTGCGATACAATATTGTTATTGGCCTTTAAGGGAAAAGAATGTGTGGGCAGGATAATGGGAATCATCAACCATAAATATAACGAAGGTCACCATGAACATCATGGCAGGTTTTGTTTCATGGAAACCTATGACGATAGTGAAGTAGCCCAATTATTATTATCCAAAATTGAAATGTGGGTGAAAGAAAAAGGTATGGAAGCTGTAGTTGGGCCGCTGGCCTTTTCTGACAAAGACCCACAGGGCATGATGATTGAAGGATTTGATAAACCGCTGGTAATTGCCACAAATGGTAATCTCCCCTACCAGCCTAAACTGATTGAAGATTTTGGATATACCAAGCATCGCGATATGTTTGTATATAAAATTATAATCCCTGACGAAGTTCCGCCTTTTTATCAGTGGATTTACGAACGAAAAATAAATAACGGCCATGTGAGTGTAGTCGATCTGAAATCGCGCAAGCAACTACGAAGTTATATTATCCCTGTATTAACTCTTTTAAATGAAACCTTTAAGGAAATTTATGCTTTTACACCACTCACCCACAAGGAAATGAAGGAGTTTGCCAACCGCTACATTCCTATTCTTAACCCAAAATTCATTAAACTGGTGGTTGATGAAAACAATGACGTTATTGCCTTTGTAATTGCCATGCCCGATGTAAGCGAAGGGATAAAAAAGAGTAAGGGCTATTTATTCCCGCTCGGAATTATTAAAATTCTTCGTTCACAAAAATCTACAAAACAGTTGAACCTACTGCTTGGCGGAATCAGGGAAGATTACCGGAACAAAGGACTTGATGCCCTGATGGCTATAAAAATGCTCGAAGAAGCTAAAAAAGCCAATCTTGAATACATCGACAGCCATTTGACGCTTGAAGTCAATACAAAAATCAGGGCCGAAATGGAACGTTTAAATGGTGAAATTTATAAAAGGTACCGGGTTTATATTAAAAATTTGGTGTCGGATTAATTGAATTTGCTGCACCTATTTAAAACTAAGCCTAAAAGGCTCAAATATTAATAGCCCGGGGTGGATGCAGAGCGAAGTCGAAGCGCAACCCCGGGTTAAAGTCCCTAAAGAAAGAATCGTTGCAGTGCCTCCGCAAAGTAGCTTCAGCGCTCGCGGAAGCAACTAGTTGCCATGAAAAGCTAACATATCTTGCGACGAAATCCTCTGGCTTATTTTTAATGAAAATATTTATATTATATATTGATTGCCTGATAAAACACCAGGTTTAATCACTTATCAAGTCAAAATCAAATTTCCATTGTAATTCCGCAAATAATAGTTCGTATTATGCATTTAATAGTTATGGAATTCGCAAAGTAAGGTTAATGGTAATTTTATTATCGATTGCATTAACTTAAATATCTAACAAAATGAAAAAACATTTACTATTATTTGTATTGACAATTATGGGTTTACAGGCATTAAATGCACAAACCTGGACAAAAATTGATGCCGGTACCACAAGTACTCTGAACGATGTATTCTTTTACCAGTGTACCGGCTGGATAATTGGCGATTATGGCATTGTATTAAAATCGACCGATAATGGTAACACCTGGGCCGATATCCTTCAAGGGGGTTATTATGGTGGTGCTGATGCCATTTATTTTACTGATGCTACTACCGGTTTTATGGTAGTTGAAACTGGTGGCTTTATTAATCCTAAGGGCGAAATTTTTAAAACAACCGATGGAGGAGCTAACTGGGCATCGGTATATGTAAGTACAACCGGATTTTATCGCGATATTACCTTTTTAGATGCCAATACCGGTTGGGCAGTTGGCGATGCCGGAGCTATTGTAAAAACAACCGATGGCGGGACAACCTGGACCATGCAAACCAGTGGAATTACTCAAAGAATCAGAAATATTTCCATTATTGACGCAAACACAGCCTTTATAAGTACCGACTATACAACCCAACATTCAGGCATATTAAAAACCACCGATGGGGGTAGCACCTGGGTTGATGCCACACCTGGAAATCAATACGATACATACGGAATGTATTTTGTAGATGCCAACAATGGCTGGGCAACTGCATTAAATGGCAATGTGTTCAACACAACCGATGGAGGAGCAAACTGGTCTATTACAACCCTTAATGGCGGTTCATCAATTTACAGTATTCATTTTGCAAATACTCAATTTGGAATGGGAACAGGTTATCAGGGTCATATAGCTTATACCACTGATGGGGGATCAACCTGGACAGAAAATACAACCGAAGCCACCTCTACCATGGAAGGCGCATTTTGTATAAATGAACATGCAGCTATTGTCGTGGGACTTGACGGAACCATTATCCGCTATTCTGACGGTAGCGAGCCCGCTCTGCCGGTGGCTGCTTTTAGTGCTGACGTTACCTCAGGTGATGCACCCTTGACCGTAACCTTTACCGATGCCTCAACAGGCGGACCCACAAGTTGGAGTTGGGATTTTAATAATGATGGTGCAGAAGATGCCACCACTCAAAATCCAAGCTATGAATATACTACAGCCGGAACTTACACTGTAACACTTGTAGTTACAAACGGAGCAGGAACCGATACCTTAACTAAAACTGACTACATTACCGTAAACCCACCATTAAATGCTGATTTTTCAGCCGATAACACTTCAGGTACAGCTCCTTTTACAGTAACATTTACCGATGCTTCAACCGGTAGTCCAACAACCTGGAGCTGGGATTTTAATAACGATGGAATCGAAGATGCAACTACCCAAAATCCTGACTATACCTTTACTGAAGTGGGTACCTATACCGTTTCATTAACTATCACCAAAGGAGATAAAACCGACACCGAAACCAAAACCGACTATATTACCATTAGCTCAACCCCGGTGGTCTCTGCTGACTTCTCGGCAAGTACAACCTCTGGCACAGCTCCACTGACCGTTAATTTTACCGATTTGTCCACAGAGAATCCGACAAGCTGGAGTTGGGACTTTGATAATGACGGTACCGAAGACAGTAATGAACAAAATCCAAGCTATACTTATACCACAGCCGGAACCTATACCGTTAGTTTAACCGTATCGGACGGTACATCCAGCGATACTGAAACCAAAACAGATTATATTACCATTACAGAAGGAACTGCTACCTGTATTGATCCTACAGATTATGTGATGAATTTTGAAGCAAGTGATGATTTAACCGGCTGGATGTTTATTGATAACAATAAGGATGATAACTCATGGATCACTTTTAGTGAAAAAGGTATTAACAACAGCTATTGCGCCGGATACAATTATAGTTCGACCAATGCAGCCGACGACTGGTTAATTAGTCCATGTGTTGACTTTAAAGCAGGGAAAAACTATGAGATAAGTTTTTATTATGCCTCAGCAGGAAGTGCAATTACTGAAAAACTGGCCTTTTATATGGGACCCGATGTTAGTACCAATATGACCCTGATTACTGATATTGGTGAATTTGCCAACCAGGAATATACAAAGGTTACCCAGGCACTAAATTTTACCGAAGATGCTACTTATCATTTTGGCTGGAAATGCTATAGCGATGCTGATAGCTGGGCTGTTATGATTGATTCGGTTCATATAACGGAAGTTGAAGCTGCCGTACAGGTTGAAGCAGGTCTACAGGCTGATGTTACATCGGGTCAGGCTCCGCTTGAAGTTCATTTTACAGACTTGTCGAGTGGAAACCCCACCAGCTGGAACTGGGATTTTGATAATGATGGAACCATCGATTCAAACGACCAAAACCCAACATACACTTATAATAATGCCGGAACTTACACGGTTAAGCTTACAGTATCAAACGGTTCAACCTCAGATGAAATAATAATAAGCGATTTAATCACAGTCAGTGGTGTAGGCGTTGCTGAATCAGCTAAAAATCCGGTTAATATTTATCCAAATCCTGCTTCAGGCTATGTAACGATAAAACTATCAGACCATACAGCTACAAACCACATCGAAATTTATAATACCGAAGGTTTAAAAGTAATGGCGATACCCGCTTCTGTATTGTCAAATGATAGCTATACCTTCGATACACACACGCTGAGCAAAGGATTGTACTTTGTTAAAGTAACCGACCAAAACGGGATACATAATTCAAAATTGATCATACAATAATAAAAGTGAAATGTAAATCAGAGAGTGGCCGGTAGTTTTATTGGCCACTTTTTTATTTCTTATAGCTTCCTTTTTTCCGTATTTCGTTCAAAATCATCTAACTTGTTCAGTGTTTTAGATTAGGGCCATAATTTTTTGGAAACTCATTCTAAATACCTGATATTTATTTATTTATGTTAAAAACAAAATAATCATTTAATAAATGCATATTATTACTTAAATTGGATCATTATATTTTATTTATAAGTTATAGCAATATAGTCTTTGGCGTTAAAAAAACGATACAATAAATTTATGGTTAAAAAAATAGCCCAAATAATAAAAGATCAGGTACGTAATATAATCCTCTTAGGAAGTATGATAATTTTTCTGGTAATTTTATTAAATCAGAGTTATTTGCTATTTCATGTATTTATCGAACTTTTTTCAATAGTAATTGCATTCTCTTTATTTATCGTTACATGGAATTCAAGAAAAGTTTTGGATAATCAATATTTATTTTTCATCGGTATAGTTGCTTTGTTTATTGGCATCCTTGATACTTTTCATACTGTAACTTACCAGGGCATGAATATAATTAAAAGCCAGAATTTTTATGCCAATCAGTTCTGGATTGCCACCCGCCTGCTCGAAAGTTTTGCCATGCTTACCGGATTTTTATTCTTAAAACGCAAAACAAAAATTCATCCTGATGTTTTACTTACAGGATTATCCATTCTTACAGGTATTCTTATTCTTTCAATTCTTTACTGGAAAATTTTTCCGGTTTGTTTTATCAAAGATATTGGTCAGACTAAATTTAAAATTGATAGCGAATACGTAATTATTCTGGTATTAATTATTTCACTGGCTTTATTGATAAAAAACAGACGATCGTTTGATAGCTATGTATTCAGGCTACTACTAAGTTCAATTATTTTTGCAATAATAACTGAATTTTGCTTCACGCTTTACAGTTCAAATTTTGGATTTTCGAACCAACTTGGACACTTCACAAAATTATTGACCTTTTACCTGATTTATAAGGCAATTGTTGAAACAGGTTTTGTAAAACCGACTGAAACCATATTTAAAAATCTTAAAGACAGTGAAGCCAGGTTTCATGCACAAAGTATAGAATTGGCAGAATTAAATGCTACAAAAGATAAATTTTTCAGCATAATTGCACATGATTTAAAGAATCCTTTTAATTCCCTGGTTGGTTTTAGTGAGTTGCTTTATGAAAATGCCTTGAATTATACGCCGGAGAAAGTGCAGCAATTTGCCAGTGCCATGAGAATTGCTTCAAAACAAGGCTACAAATTATTAGAAAATTTATTAGAATGGTCAAGATTACAAACCGGTAGAATAAAACCTCGTCCTGTTAAATTAAAACCCTCTGAATTAATAAAAGAAGTAATATTACTTGAAGAACAGATGTCGCAATCAAAAAATATTGATTTACAATCCATAATTAATTGCGATGACTTTATTTTCGCAGATGTTGAAATGATAAAGACCGTATTAAGAAATTTAATTTCAAACGCTATAAAATTTACAAATACCGGAGGTATAGTTAAAATTGAAACAAAAAAACATGAAAACAGCTTTTTGTTTGAAGTTTCAGATACCGGCGTGGGTATACAACCCGAACATATTGACAAACTTTTTGGAATAGACAGCAAATTGTCAGAACCAGGTACCGCAGGTGAAAGAGGTACCGGGCTGGGTTTAATACTATGCAAAGAATTTGTTGAAAAACACGACGGCAAAATTTGGGTTGAAAGTGAATTGAAAAAAGGAAGCAATTTTAAATTTATTTTGCCTTTGTACAGTGATTAAACTTGACGGTTTTCCTCTTGAGCTCCACAGTACCATAGCCCAACTCCCAAAATATTCTATAGAATTTTGTTTACAAGATATAAGCTTTACATTTTTCGTTCTCCCCTGATTAGGGATATCCAGACAGCTGGCGATACAAGGATACATTTAATAATCTTATAACTTATTTAATGCCCCACAAAAAATTGTCTGTTGAACTTTTTGTTATTTTCTTTACAGCACTGAACTAACGATTTCGTGTTTATTAAACCGTCAACAAAATATTAAATATTAAATATAAATTAATAAAAATATATCATGAAAATAGTATCAAAATGCCTGTTAATAATTTCCATTGTATCTTTTATATCATGCTCTGATTCAAACATTAAAATAGCAACCAAAGAGAACACGGATGTGGTTGAATTACCCGATGGGTCGGTGGCTTATTTAAATAGTAACAGCTCCATAGAATATAAAAAATCGTTCAAAAAGAGGGAAGTGAAACAAGATGGTGAAGTATTCTTTGAGGTAACAAAAGAAGGAACCCCTTTTATGGTTAAAACAAAAATTGGAAACATAAAAGTACTCGGAACTGAGTTTAATGTAAAATCAAATAATGATGATATTGAAGTTGAAGTTGAGGAAGGCACCGTTGAACTGAAAATTAATACGCTGATTAGCGAGGTAAAAAAAGGTCAGAAAGCCTTTTTTAGTAAAGATAAAAACGAGATTGTTATAGGTCAGGCTGAATTCAATTATAAAAAATGGATGAATAAAATAGACAGGCAATTAAAAAAAGCAGGAAATGAAATTCATAAGAATTTAGATAAAATGGATATCGATACTAAAAAGGTTGGGAAAGAAATTGAAGGGACGATAAATAAAATTAAAAATTGATCAAATAAACCTAAAGTTTACTTAGTTTATAATTTTATAAACTAAAAATGATTTGTACTTTTGCCGCCTCAAATAACAATAATTTATAATAATGAATACCGAAGAAAGAATTACCAAACAGAAAGAACTGGTAGAAGAAATAGGGAGGTATTTCGACAAAGAGGGCTTCCAACCCATAGCAGGTAGAATTATAGGTCTTCTTATGGTTATGGATAAAGAGCAATTTACCTTTGATGAAATAACCGAGGAGCTGAGTATCAGCAAAAGCTCGGCCAGCAACGCCCTCCGAAATCTCGAAATTCGTGGTGATATTGAGTATGTTACCATTCCCGGCGACCGTAAACGCTACTTCCAGTTGAAACGACAAGATGTTTTCTCCATGATTGATGATTTCAACACTAAAATGATGATGATTAAGGAGTTGATGCTTAGGATCATTGACTTAAAGGCCGATAAAAATTCAGCCAATGCAAAATTCTTTAATGAATTCAACAAAATGATCGATTACGTGATGCAAAACAATGCCTTTCTCAAAGAAAATTATAAAACAGAATAATTTTTTACACAAATAGTTCGATATTTTATAAACTAACTACATAATTATGAAATTTTTAACCATAACCGGCTTTTTTATAGTACTAGCAACTTATGCCGGTTTAAGTCAAAACCAGGGTCTGGTATTTTCTGCAGACGAGGCTGTTAAATACGCCCTTGAAAACAACAAGACCCTGAAAAATGCAAAGGACGATTTAAAACTGGCGGACCAACAATACAAAGAAGCCCGTGGTGCCGGATTACCAAAGGTTGAAGGTTCGGTAGATTATATGACCAACTTTAACTATGAAGCAGAAATTAATTTTGGCTCAGGATCATCAACTCCTCCCGTAATTGACTATACGCAATTAGATGCCGGTGATATGGAAATAATGAGTTTCCTTAACCAATCGTTTGGTTCTACAGGCCCAACCACTATCAAAATGAGCGACCAGGCCAGTGCAAACATCCAGGTTTCGCAACTAATTTTCAGCGGTCAGTACTGGGTGGGGTTACAACTTGCCAAATTGGGAAAACAGGTTCGTGCCACCAGCCTGAATAAAAGTGAGTTGGATGTGAAGCAGCAGGTTCTCAATTCATATTATCTGATACTGGTAACCAAGGAATTGCTGAACGTAATTGGCGAAAACACTAAAAACCTTGAAGAAATGTACGTCCATACCAACAACATGTTTAAGAGCGGTATGGCCGAGCAAACTGATGTTGACCAGATTAAAATTAACCTTTCGCAGCTCAAAAACTCGAAAAATGAGATGGAACGAAATCTACAGCTGAATTATAACATGTTTCGTTTTATCCTTGGTATCGACTCAAACGACGAAATAGTTTTGAGTGACAGCCTCGAAAAATTACTGGGGAATGTTGAGAAGGAATCGGTACAGTCCGATTCTCTTAATCTGGATAACAATCCCGATTATAAACTGATATCCATGCAGGAAGAGTTGGGTAACAAACAGGTGGATATGCAAAAATGGGCCTATTCGCCCACCCTGGTCGGATTTTATTCCTATAAAGAAAAACTGATGACAACAGCATTCGACCTTTCCCCAAAAAATGCAGCCGGTTTAACGCTTAGCGTACCTATTTTTGCCGGCGGAATTAAACAGGCTCAATTAAGTCAAAAGAAAATTGAACTCGATCAGATTAAACGAAATAAAGACCTGGTTGAAGAACAATTAAATATTCAGAATAACCAGCTGACTTTTGAACTGAAAAGCGCCCTGGATAACTATTTCACGCAAAAGGAAAATGTTGAAGTAGCCCACAGGGTTTACAACAGTTATCAAAATAAATATAAGCAAGGCATGGTTTCGAGTATGGAATTAACCCAGGCTAACAGTAATTATTTACAGGCCGAGAGCAACTATATTTCAGCTGTAATGAAGCTATTGCAATCAAAATTGGCATTAAACAAACTTTATAATAAAATTTAACTTTAATACTACGAAAAATGAAATCGACCTTATATATTAAACTGATCCTGATGGCACTTGTAATAGCATCGTGTTCAACCAAGGCCAAAGAGGAAAAAGATGATCAAAGCACCACTACCCAGGATAAAGTTTATCCGGTGCGCGTAGAAAAAATTGAACGCAAAAAAATAGAAAAAACACTGGACTATACAGCAAATCTGGTTGCATTTAAGGAAATCAACTTCGCTCCGGCTTCACCCGGGCGTATCGAAAAAATCAATGTCGAAGTTGGCAGCCATGTTACGGTGGGTCAGGTTTTGGTTGAAACCGACAGAACCCAGCTAAACCAGGCTTTAACTCAACTGGCCAATGTAAAATCGAACTTTGAACGCGTGGATACCCTTTACCAACTGGGTAGCATTTCGGAACAACAATACGATCAGGCTAAAACCCAGTACGATGTATTAAATACCAATGTGAAATTTTTATCAGAGAATACTACCTTGAAATCACCGATTAATGGGATAGTAACCGGTAAATATTTCGAAAACGGCGAAATGTATTCAGGAGCACCCAATACAGCCGCAGGCAAAGCCGCAGTGATTACACTCATGCAAATTAATCCGCTAAAAGCCATTGTAAATGTATCGGAAAGTTATTTCCCGTTGGTTAAGGAAGGCATGACGGCCTCTGTAGCGGCCGATGTTTACCCCGATGAAACTTTTAATGGAAAAATTTCCCGAATTTATCCAACTATCAGCCAGGCCACAAGAACTTTCCAGGTTGAGATTATCATTGAAAATCCACAGGAAAAGCTTCGCCCGGGTATGTTCACCCGTATTGAACTTAATATTAATGAAGCCAACGAAATTGTGGTGCCGGCCATTTCAATCCTTAAACAGGAAGGTACCAATAACCGCTACATTTTTGTAATGGAAAACGGCGCAGCCAAACAAATTAACGTGGTTCCCGGCAAACGTCACGATGAATACCTTGAACTTGAATCTGGGAATGTAACTGAAGGAATGGACCTTATAGTGGAAGGCCAGGCCAACTTGTTGGATGGTTCAAAAGTAAAAGTGGTTTCAGAATAACTTTAGACACAATTTATTATGAGTATATATAGTAACGCTGTAAAAAAACCCATAACCACGCTCATGATCTTTGCGGCAGTTATGGTATTTGGAATATATTCGCTGGTTCATTTGCCTATTGATTTATATCCTGATATAGAATTTCCGTCAATAACGGTGTTTACCACCTATGGAGGTGCCAGTGCCGCCGATATTGAGACCAATATTTCGAAACCTATTGAAGATGCCCTGAACACAGTTGATAACCTGAAGGAAATAACTTCGGTTTCGCGCGACAATATTTCTGTGGTATCACTGGAATTTGAATACGGAACCGATTTAAGTGAAGCGGCCAACGATATCCGTGATGCCCTTTCACTGGTTGAAGATAACCTGCCCGAAGAGGCTGACAAGCCAATGATTTTCAAATTCAGCATGAGCATGATCCCTATTGTGATGTATGCCGTTACTGCGGATCAAAGCTACCAGGGGATTTCCAAAATTCTGGAGAACAAAATCATTAATCCACTGAACCGTGTCAATGGAATTGGATCGATAAGCATAATGGGATCGCCCATCAGGGAAGTAGCTATTGAAGTCGATCCGCGAAAGCTGGAAGCCTATAATTTAACCGTTGAACAAATCGGTGGAATTTTACGGGCCGAAAACCTGAATATGCCCACCGGAAATGTAAAAATGGGCCAGATAAATTATCCGCTGCGGGTTGAAGGGGAATTTAAAAACAGCGATTTAATTAAAAATGTGGTTCTTGGAGATTATAACGGCCAAACCATTTATTTAAAAGATGTAGCCACCGTAAATGACTCCATCAAAGAAATGACCATTGACGAAAAAATTAACGGGAAACAGGGAATCCGGTTAATGGTTATGAAACAATCGGGGGCCAATACAGTAAAAGTGGCGCGCGATGTAAACAAGCAACTGGCGGAATTAAAAAAGGATTTACCTTCGGACATTCACATACATCCTATTTTTGATTCCAGTACCTTTATTAATGATTCCATAAACAACCTAACGGACACGCTGCTTTACGCACTGTTGTTTGTAACCCTGGTGGTATTATTCTTCCTGGGGCGCTGGCGGGCTACATTTATAATTATATTAACGATACCCATTTCACTGATCGTTTCATTCATTTACCTGTACGTTACCGGAAGTTCCATCAATATCATCTCGCTGTCGGCATTGTCCATAGCCATTGGTATGGTGGTTGACGATGCCATTGTGGTGCTCGAAAATATATCGAAACACATCGACCGGGGATCGAGTCCGCGCGAAGCGGCTATATATGCCACCAACGAGGTTTGGCTGGCCGTTATTGTAACCACGCTAACCGTAGTGGCTGTGTTTTTCCCGATGACCCTTATTGGTGGTATGACCGGGATCATGTTCCGCCAATTGGGATGGATTGTATCATTAACCGTAGTCACTTCAACCGTTACAGCAATTTCGCTTACGCCGATGTTGAGTTCCAAACTACTGAAATTACAGAAACCAACAGGCAATGGTAAAACCAAGGGATTCGATAAAATTATGGTGCCTTTTTTCGACAGGTTTGATAACTGGTATGGCCGGGTTTTAACCTGGAGTTTGCATAACAAATGGAAAATTACCATCGGGGCGTTTATTATATTCGTTGGTTCCCTGGGATTGGCAAAAAATCTGGGAACTGAATTTATGCCTGAATCGGATGAAGGACGTATGGGCATTACCATTGAATTGCAATCGGGAACACGGGTTGAAAAAACTATTGAGGTAGCCCGTAAAATTGATGCAATAATAGACAGTATTCCCGAAGTTGACCTTATATCGACATCTGCCGGTAGTGACGAAGATGCCGGTATGATCTCTATTTTCAGGTCAACCGGGTCAAATATTATAAACTACACTATTAAACTGGTTCCGCTCGAACAAAGAAAACGTTCAGTTTGGGAAGTTGCCGAAGAAATAAGGAAGGACCTGGAACCCTTTCCTGAAATTGTAACCTCTAATATCACAACAGGTTCAGCATTTATGGGTAGTACCACAGTTGATGTTTCTATTTATGGTCATGATATTAATCAAACTACTTTATTGGCCAATAAGTTAGCCGAGAAGATCAAGAAAGTTGAAGGGGCACGTGATGTGAAAATAAGCCGCGAAAAAGCCAAGCCTGAATTGCGGGTTGAACTCGACCGTGAAAAAATGGCCGCCCTGGGATTGAATACAGCAACCGTTTCAAATGCCCTGTACAACAGGGTAGCAGGTATGACAGCCACACGATTACGCGAATCGGGCGAAGAGTATAATGTTAAAATCCGGTTTAAAAAAGAATATCGGAAATCAATAACCGACATCGAAAATATAGCGCTGCAAACACCAACCGGAAAAACCGTGCGATTAGGTGAGGTTGGCCAGGTAAAAGAGTACTGGTCGCCACCAAATATCGAGCGCAAGCGTAGGGAACGTATAGTTACCATTTCGGTTACACCTTATAAAGTTGCCCTGGGTGATTTGGCTGCCAATATTGAAAATGTGATTAAAGGCGTTGATATCCCTAAAAACCTGTTGGTTGAAGTGGGCGGCGCTTATGAAGATCAACAGGAAGGTTTTGCCGATATAGCCATGCTGTTGTTACTGAGCATCGTACTGGTTTACCTGGTAATGGCATCGCAGTTTGAATCGCTGAAAATGCCGCTAATCATTATGGGTTCTATCCCGTTTGCTTTTTCGGGAGTAATTTTAGCCCTTTTAATAACCCACACTACGCTTAGTGTGATAGCAGCGCTGGGTGCAGTAATGCTGATTGGTATAGTGGTGAAAAATGCCATTGTGCTGGTCGACTATATTAACCTGATGCGCGACCGTGGATATGAGCTGAACGAAGCTATAGTTCTCTCCGGAAAATCGAGGTTGCGCCCGGTATTAATGACCGCACTTACAACCATTTTAGGGATGTTACCGCTGGCATTAAGCTCTGGCGAAGGGTCTGAGATATGGTCGCCTATGGGTATTTCAGTAATCGGCGGGTTGGTATTCTCCACCCTGATTACTATGATCATTGTTCCAGTAATTTACCGTTTCTTCTCTGCAAAAGGTGAACGAAACCGTAAAAAGGAAATCAACAAAAAATTTCATTTTCTAGATAATATGTAAGTTATGAAAGCAGTATTTATAGTATATAATCAGGCACATACGGAACGTATCGAATTTATGCTCGATAAGTTTGAAATAAGAGGTTATACCAAATGGGAAACCGTTCACGGACGGGGATCAGAAAAAGGCGAACCCCGCATGGGAACGCATACCTGGCCCGAAGAAAATTCATCGGTATTGACTATAATTGATGAAGAAAAAGTAGAACCACTTTTGGAAGGAATCAAAAAGCTGAATGCCATTAATGAGGAAGTGGGTATCAGGGCTTTTGTTTGGGAAATCACCCAGGCTGTATAAAGTTTTAGAATTTTACCCACTCGCGTAAATAAATAATAGGTTTTATATATTAAGTCCTGTGAATTAGTTTTTGCAGGACTTTTTATTTTATTTATATTCAGCTTATTGCAAAAAGTTCTTTCCGGCACCACACAAAAAAGCATTTTTATTAATATGCAAACTGTAAATAGTGTGGAAGAATTTGCTAACAGAACCGGAATAAAATCATCAAGCACCATACTTAGTGGAATAAAAAGACTAATTGAGAAAGGGTATCTTATTAATAATATTAACTCGTACAAAATTGAAGATCCTTATTTTAAACTGTGGGTAAATAATTTTGTACAACAATAAAGGTAATCTGAAAGGCTTATTACCTTGGTTCGGAAAAATAGTTTAATATTTCGTGTTTCACTGTGGTGGTTTGGTGGCCTTTTATTTATATTAATACCTGATACAACACGGGAGTTGAATAAATAATCACATCTTCATTTTCCAAAACAAAATCAATACTTTTTTGTACCCTATGCGATTTACTTTTTTTAAAAAAAAATGGAAAATATATTCAATCTTCCGGTTAATGATAAAAAAAGGATAATAATTATCGGGGCCGGATTTGCAGGTTTAAAGCTGGCACGAAAACTGGGAAACTCCAAATACCAGGTTGTAGTAATCGATAGTCAGAATTTTCATCAGTTTCAACCCCTGTTTTACCAAGTGGCCACATCGGGCATTGAACCGAGTTCCATTTCCTTTCCCATACGCAAAGTGTTTCAGAAACATTCAAATCTGCATTTCAGAAATCTGACCTTACTGGAAATTGATAGTACTTCGAACCAGATAATTACGAATGCCGGAAATCTTAGGTATGATTACCTGGTGATAGCCACCGGAGTAAATACCAATTATTTTGGTAATGTTGACATCCAACAAAATGCCATACCTATGAAATCGACGGCCGAAGCAATTCACTTGCGTAACCGGATTTTGGGAAGCATCGAAAACGCCATTCTCACTGAAAACAAAAAGGAACAGGAAAAATTACTTTCCATCGCCATTGTAGGCGGTGGCCCCACCGGTGTTGAGCTTTCGGGAGCCATTGCTGAGATGCGGAGTTTTGTATTACAAAAAGATTATCCCGAACTCGATTTCAGTTTGATGAAAATCCGCTTGTACGAAGCCGGTCCCCGATTACTAAATGGCATGAGTGAGCTGGCCGGGAAAAAAGCCCTGGAATTTCTTAGGAAACTAAACGTCGAAGTGCATTTAAATACCCTGATTAAAGATTACGACAGTGAAAATGTGATACTTGGTGATGGCACTACCATTAAAAGCAAAAACCTGATCTGGTCGGCCGGGGTAAGCGGCCGGATTATTAAAGGATTGGATAGTACTGTAATAGCCCCGGGAAACCGCATTATGGTAGATGCAAATAGCCGTGTACAAGGTCAATCCAATATTTTCGCTATTGGTGACATTGCTTTTATGAAAACTGAGACCTATCCGCACGGGCATCCCCAGGTAGCACAGGTAGCCATACAACAGGCCCGGAACCTGGCCGACAGATTTATCAAAGACAGATGGAATCCATTTGTTTACCACGACAAGGGTTCGCTGGCTACAGTGGGAAGAAGAATGGCTGTGGCTGACTTACCCGGAATTAAGTTTGCCGGTAGTTTTGCCTGGTTTTTATGGCTGTTTGTTCACCTAATGGCCATTGTCGGAGTTAAAAACAAGGTGTTCATTTTTATCAACTGGGCACAAAGCTATTTCTCACGCGACCAGTCATTACGGGTTTTGATAAAACCTTTTGAGGAGAAATGATGTTTCAATTTATAATTTATCCTCCCTAACCCTCCTTTAAAAGGAGGGAATTGGATACTACTGTTTGGTAAAGCTGCTAACCGAACGTATGGGTTCGTATCTAATGATAAATATTAAGCACCGGCTGGCTCCTTCCTTTTAAAGGAAGGCGTGGGATGGATACCAAAATTATATAATCCAACTCCCCATTCTATTGCGAGGTTAAATACTTATCCCTCTCTCGTGCTAATAGTAGCTGTATAGCTAAATTGCTACTGAAACAGCCCACTTCTTATTCATTAAATACTGTAAAAATCGATAGATACAAGGTTTTCTATAAGTGGCAACGATTGAATGGTTATATTCAATTCTTATTTTATCACTAATAACAATTAACCCAACTTCTCAAACAATTCCATCGGATGCCCGATAATCACCTTTGCCCCGTTTGCCATTAATTCCTCTCTATCACGAAAACCCCACAACACGCCCACCGCATACATACCTGCATTTGTGGCGGTTTGCATATCCACACCGGAGTCGCCTATATAAATAATTTCATCGGGGCGCATACCAAACTGCTCGCTCAGTTGCAGTGCCACTGTAGGATTAGGTTTTTTAATGGCCTCGTCGGTTAAGCCGATAACCGATTCAAAGTTCCAGGGGGCCAGCAAAGTAGCCACCACCCTTTTAGTAAACTCATCGGCTTTATTCGAAAGCACCGCCATTTTCATATTTCGTGTAGTAAAAGCATCCAATAATTCAGGTATCCCATCGTAGGGCCTCGACTTATTGACACAATTCTCACGATACGCTTCCATCACCTCCTCAAAACAGGATTGCACCAGTACATCATCCCGATGGTCTTCAGGCAATGCCCTAACCACCAGTTTACGAATTCCATTCCCCACAAAATGTTTATAAACGGGTAAATCGTGCAACGGAAATCCATGGCTTTGTAGCACTATATTCACCGCATCAGCTATATCTTCAATGGAATCGATCAAGGTACCGTCCAGGTCAAAAATTACACCTTTAAAATTCATGTTGTTTTTTTCGTAAAGCTAGGAATTATTTTAAAGGCATCCATCATCCAAAAAAATCCAGAGACCAGTCGCAGGTTTATAGAAATCATAATTTCTATAAATATGTGACTCCTCCGGATATATTTTATAATACTCTTATTTACTTTATTTTACCTTTAACTACTTAACTAATAAACAAATATAATACTATTTCAACTCCCTTTAAAACAACCCTATAATAAATAACTATAAACTAAAGTGAGTAATGTTTTAGCATTGTTTTACTAACTATTCCAATTCTCCTTGTTTTGGCAATACATCCCAAAAATCAATTACTTTAAATAGACCATTTTGGACAATCCTAATTGTATTATAAAGGCATAACTTTGTTAATTGATCCAATGCCTCAACATTTAAATCTCCCATTTGAGTAATATCCTTACCAATATATGTTTTAACCCGACCAAACATAAATCCGACAAAATCGGCTAAATATAAGAATGGCTCCGTTTTTCCTCTAGTTGCAATGATACGTTCAACATTCGATAAAATTTTTCCATCATGATGAAATTCAGAACCAACTTTTAAGTATTCATCTTTATCTGTATAAATCCTAACTTTAGGATTGAATATTTTATTTTTTTCTTGGTAATAATGAATTGAACAAAAATATAAGTAAAATGCAACTGCTCTATAATTAGTCTTTTGAAAGTCCATTTCCGTGAATTCCATATCAAAAAAAGGTCTTAACCCTTTGGCTACCATATTTGATTTTGGAAATGGAAAATTTAACCAAATTAATCTATGCTTAATTATTATATCCGTCAAGATTACCATCAAATTGTAATAATCTTGTGATTTTTGCTTAAATAATTTTTTTGCATGGAAACCTTTAGTTCCAATAGCTTCAACTATCGGATTCAAATCCTGTACTAATCCAAAAGCTTTATTTAAATCAAAGTAAATACCATTAAAGTGAATTGTTAAGCCCTGGTCTTTTTCAGAGTTTGCCATAATCTCAACCTCATCTGTATAAATAACCGAATTATAGTTCATTTTAATATTACTTCTTTTCTATAATTGATTTACACGTTTTTTCAACTTCTTCAATAATGCTATCCACTTCTTCTTTTATTTCATCAACATCATCCAATCCAGACCAAAATATAGCTTCATTTTTATGCATTTCTTCCAAATGCTTCTCAAATTGTTCATCAGTAAAATTCCTTCTTCCTTGATCTTTCCAATACCTTGTTCCTAACTTATGTGCAGCTATAAAAATCTTTTTCATTACTTTATTAATATCATCAAATGGTTCTCCGGCTTTATTGCCGTACAAAGCCATAAATCGATATTTTAATGATTTAAGTTTTATAAAAGCTTCCTATTCCTTCTCATAACGCTCAAATACAACATAAGCATTGTCAAGAATTTCAGCAACTTCGCCATTTTCATTTTCACCTCTTTTCCTTGTTTTACCTTCCTGAGTATTACTAAATGGACTCCTAATACTTTCAATTCGTTCTCTCACCTCATAAAACAAGGACAAAACTTCTTCTGCTAATTCATATTTCCTTTTCCATTTTGCCTCACGTCTCCATGATGTTATTCCAAATATTGCCACAAATGAAGCTATTACAACAGCAACAACTTTTATAATTTCAAAAACTAGGTTAAGTGGCATAATTGATCTGCTTTTAGTTCATATAAATATAACTTCAAATCATTAATTTCCAGATTACTTTTCTTAATTTGCTCACTCATGTTTTCCAAAATATAATAATCCTTCAACATTAATTGATAAGATAAATTTTGTAGCTTCTCTTCAAACTTTGGAAAACGATTTGGTTCTATTTGGCTAATTGTTGCTAAAGCTTTTACAGATTCTTTTGTCAGAACATAATAATGTGCCAAATATATTTTTAAATGATTGCTTGCATTATCGGTCAAAAAATCTCCAACTTGGAAGACTTTTTTAGGTAATGATTCAAATACAGTTTTTATGCCATTAACATCCTCATTTAATTGGATAGCCTGTAATATTGGTATTAAAAACAATTGGCTTAATAATGTTGGATTATTCTTTAGTTCTCCAATTACTTGTTTTATCTTATCTAATTCAGTTTGACAAAGTTTACCATTTTTATAAATAGAATTTGCTACTAAACGCCCTCTTAAAAATGGATGTAGCTTATTTTCCTCAAACTTTAAGATATCCAAATTACCTTTGATTACCTTTAATTGCTCTTTATTTGAGCATAGAAATGCCTGAAATATTTTTAGTGAATAGTAAAAGGCTTTAGCTTCAACAGTTTTGCTTTTTTCAAAATACAATTCAAGTATATTACCAAATCCATTATTAATGTTGTCCAAATCAACATAGTATTCAAAGAAAAAAGCTCTGGCATTTCCAATATTGATAATCTGTTTTATTATTGATTCCCTTTCTTTTGAATCCAACATATTCAATAACCTGGCATAAAGCATTGCTAAATCATAAATATCCTTCATATTAAATGGTTTTATCTCAAATACATTTGGCAATTCATAAAACATTTTGAAAAAACTAATGCTTTTGTAATTAAATGCAATTACTAATACCTTTTCCAGAAAAGGATAAATCTGTGAATACATACCATATTTTACACACATATCCTCAACACTCTCAAAATTGAATTTGGATTTATCAATCAGTTCCAAAAACCTCTCGTTTAATTCGTTAGTATCTAGTTTTGGTTTTTTGTTGATGTAAAAACTAAAACTATTGTAGCCACAATAATTTGCTAAAATATCAAGAGAAGTACTATTTATTTGAACTTCAGAACTTTTAATAAGACCAAAAAATCGCCTAAGAGTATTGTAATTAATAAGCTTTCCGGTATCCATAAAAATGGCTTCCGATAAATCATAACAATCCGTTTTATTAACAATATCCTTTCCCAATTTTGAGATTATTTCCCTTTTTAATTGGTTGAGGATTTGTTTTGGGATTTTATGATTTGACCTCCTGCTCATTAAAGGATCGTTGTTAAATAATAAATTGATAATCCGGCAATTAATGCTGCAAAGTATTGATTTGGTTTTAGCTTTTCTTTAAATAGTATCCATGCAACAAATATGCTAATCAAATGTGTACTTGATGAAATACTACCTGCAATGTGGACAGGTATTTTTGTATATGATAAGTTATTAAATAAGACACCATTACCAGCTAATAAACCCAACAGAATAAAGAACTTCAAATCTGTTTTAAAATTTTTGAAGTTTAATTTAGTCTTATAAATAAATCGTAAGCCAATAAAACTCATAAGCATTACCGATCCTTCTAATATAATGCCAGTTTTTATATAACCAATTTCTTTAGACGGTATGCTTAATAAAGGCAATGTTATTCCCCAGAATAAGGCTGCTAAAAGTCCGAATAATACTCCCTTTGAGATTTTAATTTTAAAAAAGGATTGAAAATCTGAAACCAGAATAGCTACTAAAAACAATACAAAGGGTACTAC
>JBJKSB010000066.1:0-77421 GCA_046704385.1 Bacteroidales bacterium
ATACAAATAAGGTGTATTTAACTGCACACTGGGCTAATGAGGAATTTGTTCCCACGGAAATCAGTAAAAAAGAAGCATTTGGATTAAATGATTCAGATAAGGTCCTTCTTTTCGCTGGCAGGCTAAGCAAGGAAAAAGGAGTTTTAGATATTATAGATATATATCAAAAACTTAAGGCGAACATAGAAAATTTAAAATTAGTATTTGCAGGTACAGGTCCGGATGAAAAAAAGCTGAGAAATGCTTTGCCAGAAGCCACTTTCCTGGGTTGGATGGAGAATCATAAATTACCGGAAGTTTATTCCGCCGCTGATCTGCTCATCCTTCCTTCAAAATTCGATACGTTTAGTTGTGTTGTATTGGAAGCATTAAGTTGCGGATTACCTGTAATAGCCTATAAATCAAAAGGCCCAAAAGATATAATTGAGCACGGAATATCAGGATATTTAGCATCGGGAAAAAAAGACATGGCGACATATATTACTGAATATTTTATCGATGCAGATCAAAAATCCTTTAAAGAGGCGGCTATCAAAAGATCGAAAATATATAGTAAAAATGAAATTGTAAAACAACTTTTCGAAGATTTTGGATTTAACGAAAATGAAATCAGCTAAAACGAAACCCGATGATTTTAGCTGGTGGAAACACGGAGTTATTTATCATATTTATCCCCGCAGCTTTTATGATGCCAATCAGGACGGGATTGGTGATTTGAAAGGAATAATTTACAAACTGGATTATCTGAAAGAGCTGGGTATCAAAGCCATATGGCTTTCGCCATTTTTCAAATCGCCACAGGCTGATTTTGGTTACGATGTTTCCGGTTACAAAACAGTTGACCCCGTTTTCGGAACCATAGGCGATTTTAAAAAACTCTTAAAAAAATCGCATGATCTTGGAATTAAAGTAGTTATTGATATGATTCTTAATCATACTTCCAACGAACATAAATGGTTTATGGAGTCAAAATCATCGTTAACTAACCCCAAACGCGATTGGTACATCTGGAAAAAGAGTAAAAAAAACAGTCCTCCAAATAACTGGAAATCAGCATTTGGTAAAAGTGCCTGGCAATATGATGAAACTACAAAAGCATATTATTTCCACTCATTTTTTAAAGAACAACCTGACTTAAACTGGCGAAATCCTGTGGTTAAAAAAGCCATGTTTAAAATTATCAGGTTTTGGCTTGATTTAGGTGTGGACGGATTACGACTTGATGTGATAAATTTAATCGCAAAGGATAAACAGTTTCGAAATAATCCTTCCTTCCTGAGTCAGTTTCGTAACAGCAGCAAAATATATACCCGTAATCGTCCAAAATCCCTGAATCTGATAAAATCGCTTCGCAAACTAATTGATAATTACGACGACAAAATGTGTGTAGGTGAGATATATACATTACCTCCAGGCGATTCCCGGCTAGCAGCAAAATACCTGGGAAACGGTAAAAATGCACTGCATATGGCTTTCGATTTCTCATTGATATTTACACCCTGGAAAACCAAAAAATATAAAAAAACATTAACCCAAATGTACGGGGTAATTCCCAAGGCTGGATGGCCCTGCCAGGTATTATCAAACCACGATCTTCATCGAAATTTCTCTAAGCCTGTTTTTGGGAAAAGCCGTATTCCCAAAGCAAAACTTAAGGCAATACTGCTAATGACACTGAAAGGAACACCATTTATTTATTATGGTGAAGAAATTGGTATGGAAAATACTCGGATTGCCCGGAAATTTCTACAGGATAAACTGGGTAAAAAATTCTGGCCTTTTTATAGTGGTCGCGACAAAGCACGAACGCCCATGCAGTGGGATGACTCTCCCAATGCCGGTTTTTCAACCGCAAAACCCTGGTTACCGGTAAATAAAAATTTCAGAAAAATCAATATTCAAAACCAGATACAGGAAAATAATTCAGTTTTTAACATTTATAAAAAATTAATACTGTTAAGAAATTCATCGGTGATATTGCAAAAAGGAAACTGGGAATTAGTAAAAACAAGCAATAGGTTTATATTGGCATATAGAAGGGTTTATCATGAAAATGAAATACTAATTATACTGAATTTTAGCTTTTTAAGACAAAAAGTCACAGGAATTACTATAAATAAGCTCTTATTTTCAACTCATAAAAATAAAAAAACCGGCACCAAATCAATAATTCTTCAGCCCTACGAAGGTATTATATTAGGGAACTCACTGTAAGACAAATCAATAGAAAAACTAAACTAATTTTGAAGCTCATTATGACAATTCATAAAATAAATTAGGTTGTCACAATAAATTACCATAGATTTGTTCAAATTTAAATTTATAATAATGAATAAAGGAAAAGTTAAATTCTTTAATAATACCAAAGGATTCGGTTTTATTAAAGATCAAGAATCAGAAAAAGAGTATTTCGTTCATGTATCTGGTCTTATTGACAAGATTAATGAAGATGATGATGTGACCTTCGATTTACAAGAAGGAAGAAAAGGATTGAATGCAGTAAATGTTAAGCTAGCTTAACATACTATATAAAAATACCTTTGAAGATTCAAAGCCCCGGTTTATGGGGCTTTTTTTATGCCTTTAAAATTCAGGTGATTGTTTTCCAAAATAAATAATTAATTTAATCAATGAAATAATACCATTACCCGAAAAATTATGACCGTTTAAATAAATATTTTCAGCATACCTATATTTTGCGCATCCCATAAATAATAACCGTCGTCTTAAAAACGTAAATGAAAAAAAATCTAACTCTGCTAATCTCCATCACTTAGGAGAACTACTGCTCAAAAAAGAAAGCTCCTCACCTGTCCAGGGAGGAGCTTTCAGTTTATTATAATACTTATTTTGATTACAGTTTTAAAGCCTCTTTAATTAGCTTTGGAATTTCAATGGGCTCCTTGGCTACTTTAACTCCGGCAGCTTCAAAGGCTTTAATTTTCTCTGAAGCAGTTCCTGAACCGCTGGTTATAAGAGCGCCGGCATGTCCCATCCGTTTTCCGGGAGGTGCTGATTGTCCGGCAATAAAGGCAACCACCGGTTTGGTTACATTTTCTTTAATAAAGGCTGCAGCTTGTTCCTCGGCATCACCACCAATTTCACCACATAAAACGATAGCTTTGGTTTCTTTGTCAGCTTCAAACAGGGTAAGTAATTCTTTATAGTGCAAACCAATTACAGGATCACCACCAATACCAATGCAGGTACTCTGGCCGATTCCATTGGTTGTTAACTGGTTTACCATTTCGTAAGTCAGGGTTCCACTACGTGAAATTAATCCAACGTTACCCGGAGTGAAAATTGAGGTTGGAAGAATCCCGGCAAGACTTTGTCCCGGTGAAATTAAACCCGGGCAGTTAGGACCAATCATTTTGGTTCCGTTCTTCTCCAAAATTGGAGTAACCCTGATTACATCCAGTGTAGGAATTCCTTCGGTTATAGCAATAACAAGTTTAATACCAGCCTCAGAAGCTTCAGCAATAGCATCGGCAGCAAAAGCGGCAGGAACAAAAATTATGGATGTATCGGCACCGGTTGCCCTAACAGCATTAGCCACCGTATTAAATACAGGTATGCCGTCAACATTAGTACCTTCTTTCCCTGGTGAAACACCAGCTACTACATTTGTACCATATTCGCGCATTTTTTCAGTATGAAAAGCACCATCACGACCAGTCATTCCCTGAACAACCAGTTTTGAATCTTTATTTAATAATATACTCATTGTAATATTCCTTTTGCAAATTTTAAAATCAGGTTATTGAACGTTTTTAGCTGCCTCAATTACTTTGTGTGCTGCTTCACCCATGGTTTCGGCAGTTATCAGTACGTTATTGTTTTTTAACAATTCACGTCCTTCCTTAGCATTGGTTCCCGATAAGCGGATCACAATAGGTATTTTCACATTCATAATTTTAAATGCATCCAGTAAGCCTCTTGCCACATCATCGCAACGGGTAATACCGCCAAAAATATTAATCAGAACAGCTTTAACCTTTTTGTCGTTTAACAGAAATTCCATGGCATGAACAACTTTCTGCGGGTTTGAGCTACCGCCAATGTCCAAAAAGTTTGCCGGATTACCACCATATAATTTAATCATATCCATGGTAGCCATTGCCAAACCTGCTCCGTTTACCATGCAGCCAATATTTCCGTCAAGCTTAATATAGCTCAACCCTTTTTCCTTGGCATCTTCCTCAAGTTTTTCATCTTCGGTAAAATCAGCCATGGCCATGTAATCCGGATGACGGAACAATGCATTGTCATCAAAATTCATTTTGGCATCAAGAGCAATCACGTTATCCTTATTATCAATAACCAGCGGATTAATTTCAGCTAATGAAGCATCTTTTTCCATAAATACCTTATAAAGTTTCACTAAAATATCGGCAGCCTGGCGTACATGATTTCCGTTTTTCATAACCTGGAAAAATACATTACGTGCCTGATAAGGTTGCAGTCCAATCAAAGGATCAATAGGCACTTTGATGATTTTTTCAGGACTTGTTTTTGCAACTTCTTCAATCTCAACACCACCTTCAGCACTAATCATGAGCAATACAGATTTAGAATTCCTGTCGTTAATTAATCCTACATAAAATTCCTTTTCTATATCAATAGCACTACATACCAGTACCTTTTCAACCTTTAAACCCTTAATTTCCATCCCAAGTATGTTATTGGCAGCTTCAAGTGCTTTTTCTTTTGTTGTACAGAATTTAATTCCGCCGGCCTTTCCTCTACCACCCACTAAAACCTGAGCCTTTACTACCACAGGACCATTTATTTTCTCATAGGCTTCAGCAACTTGATCTGCAGTATAACATAACACCTGTTTTTGTACAGGAATTTTATAATCGGCAAATATTTCTTTTGCCTGATATTCATGAATCTTCATAAGCTTTTATTTTAATTTTCTTATTATGAATATGATAAATTTCAAAATCATTATTTAACATAAAAATTTTCCCAGTTTAACAGCCAAAAATACTTAATCTTACTAAAAGCATCGCTGTTTGACAGCATAATTTATTTCTCTTTCATAACATATGCCATTTTACCCATTTTTGACAATATTAATAAGTTTTGAAAAATTCTTATAATTTTGAGGTAGAATTTCAATTTTAAACCTAATGAAGGGTTACTAATTTTCTGATAATTTTATTAATAATCAGGTTATTATAAGCTTCAGTATTGTATGTTCAATTTTATTAGGAAAATAAATTTGCAGACAAATTCATCTCGTACTGACAGTATTGATTACTGGCGTGAAAAAATCTTTGTCAACATGGTTTTTGTTCTGCTTATTTTTGGACTTATTGCTTATGTACCTGGCATGTATATGTCAATAAAGTATAAGTATTGGTTAATTGCTATTCTGGATACATTTGCCTATGCTTTGTTAGTCATTGTATATAGCAGGAAAAGTATTTCTCTTAAATACAGGGCGCTTACTATAATTGCCCTTGCACTTGCCTTGGGGTTAATTTTTCTTTTTATTTTGGGTCCAATGGGTCCGGGATTGGTTTACCTGGTGGGATTTAATATTTTAGCTGCCCTATTTTTGGGATTACGTGCCACCTATGGTACCCTGAGTTTTACCACTTTATTGATTTTTATTTTAGCAATTGGTATAAACTTCAACTGGTTTCCCGGCTCAAGCCTGAATTCCTATACTACCATGGGGTTTTTAGCTGTAAGTATCAATGTTATATTGATAAGTTCAGCTTCAAGCGTATCACTTGCCATTTTAATAAAGGCACTTAGAAAAACCAATGAGTACCAAACCCAGTTACAGGAGCAGCTTGAAAATAATTTAAAAGAGCTGGAGACAGCAAAATTAAAGGCAGAAGAATCCGATCGGCTGAAATCATCGTTTTTGGCCAATATGAGCCATGAGATCAGAACCCCGTTAAATGCTATTTTAGGATTTTCTGATCTGTTGCTCGATCAGCCGGAGCTTAATACTAATGACCGAACCAAATTTATAACTACCATTAATGAAAGCGGAGAGTATCTGTTGGATATAATTATAAATATTCTGGATATTTCAATGATTGAGGCCAACCAGCTTAAATTTACGAAGCGTGAAACTTCGCTGGGTTCCATCTTCCACGATCTTAAAGTTCTGTACGATCCGCGTATTAAAAACAGAAACGGAGTAAACCTGATTTATAATTTGCCCGATAATTATGATAAATTGATGATATTTACCGACGGTCAGCGACTAAAACAGGTGTTGGTCAATCTTTTAAACAATGCCTTTAAATTTACTGAGCATGGAACTATAACCATTGGGTTTATAAAGAATTCTGAAAATTATGAGTTTTACGTAAGTGATACCGGAATGGGTATAGATGAACTTCACCAAAAAACCATATTTGAACGTTTTGTTAAAATTGAAGGTACTCCCAATGAAAATTCTGAAGGAACAGGATTAGGTTTACCCATTTCAAAAGGTATTGTCGAAGTAATGGGTGGTAAAATATGGGTAGAATCAAAACTCAACCAGGGAACTATATTTAAATTTACTTTGCCTTTATAATAAAATAAAATCGCCTTGCCAGGTTTTTGTAAGCTATACCGCATCAAGGCTAATTCAATGTGCTGAAGCCCCACGTAAAACAGATGAAAAACCTGTTCAAATAAATATTCATCAGAACTTTTATACTTACAGAATTCCTTACTGGCGCTTATCAAATGCCATTTCAAAAATTATAGTTACAAAAAAATGTTCCTTAAGGTTGACTTTGTATACCATTAAATATTATTTTTATGACAACAAAATCTAAAGTGAGTGCAATTGAACAACAAATCATTAGCAATCGATACCAATAAAATTGTTATAAAGCTTTTTATCCTGGTTATATTTTTAATTATAAGTGGATATTCCTATTCATCCACTCAACCCTGTGTAAAAATAAAAAGTGAACAAAGCCTGCAGTTAATCGGTAAGGATTTATGCTACTTTAAAGATACCTCAGCCAATCTTGGTATAAATGAAATACTTTATTCCGGGTATCAAAACAAATTTAAAGAATATCATAAAGATGTTTTTAATAAACCCGGTACACCCAGCGCCTATTGGTTTAAATTTCAGGTTAGCAATAACCTGCCGGAGGATTTATGGCTTGAAGTAGGAAGTACCTATGCCTGGTATATTGATTTTTATGCCCCCGACTCGTTAAACCATTATTCATCAGTCATTAAAACGGGTACTCTGCGTCCTGATTCTTCAAAATTTTATGATGTTAACCTGTTTTGGCTTCCCCTTAACAAAGCCAATGACACTATTGCTAAAACTTACTACCTTAAAGTTAAATCGGGTCTGGCAGTTGAATTACCCATGCATGTAGGTACTACAAAAGCATTATACAAAAACAAAACCACAAACGACTTTATAACAGCAGGTTATGTAGGTTTAATGATTATAATTTTTTTGTATAACCTGTTTATATATGTTTCTATCAGGAGTAAAATATACCTGTATTATCTGGCCTATATTTTCATCATGTTGTTTAGTCTCCCTTATTCAAACAATTACCCATTTATTCAGGAAATACATTTTTGGTTTTTTAACAAAGCCTGGTGGCAGGAGAATTTTCTGTTTTGGCATATGTTTGCCTATTATTTTATTGGTGAATTTTGTATAAGCTATCTAAATCTGACAGAAAGAAGCAGAATTTTTACAAGAATTATCCGGTTTGAATCGTTAATACTATCAGGTATTTTCCCGCTGTTAACCCTATTTGGTTTTTCATTTGTGCGGCTTGTAAGCTTTGCTGAAATATCCATTATGATTTTCTACCTCACCTGCATCGTTACAGGATATTATTTCACTTTCAAAAAGGTTAAACAAGCTTATATTTTTACCATGGGCTGGACTTTTATGGTGCTGGGAGTATTTATATTTTTTGCCGTAATAAATGGCTTTCTCCCTTACAATCCCATAACACGAAATGTAGGCTATTTTGGCTCGGCCATTGAAGTGTGGATGTTTTCGCTTGCCTTAGGTAACCGGTTAAATATTTTGCAAAAGGAAAAAGAACTTATGCACCGGGAAAATATTGAGTTAATTAACCGACAAAATATTTTGCTGGAACAAAAGGTTACTGAACGTACTCTGGAACTTGAACGTACAAATTATGAATTAACTGAGAGTAACCTTGAATTAAAAAATACCACAAAAAAACTCGATTCTCAAAGAGAGAAACTTAAACAGTTGAATTTAAATAAAGACCGGCTGTTAGCCATTGTTGGTCACGATCTACGGTCGCCATTAGTATCACTTATTAATTTGCTTGATTTGGCCAAACAAAACCAAATTGATCCAAAAAAAGTAAATAAAATTCTAACCCATTTAAAAGATGATGCGGAACATCTGCATTTCGGACTTGATAACCTGTTAAAGTGGGCTTTATCGCAAATGCAAGGACTAAAAATAAATACGGAAAAGGTTGATCTGTATAAGTTGGTAAATGAAAATATGGAGTTTTTTAGAGGATATGCCAAAAGCAAAAAGATCACCATGCTCAATTTCGTAAATCCGGAAATCGAGATTCATACAGATAAAGATTTTATACAACTGGTAATCAGAAACTTATTGAATAATGCCATAAAATTCAGTAATAATAATGCTGAAGTTACTATCAGTTGTTTCAGAAATAATGAAGGATGCGATATTGTAATTGCTGATACCGGTATAGGCTTGTCTAAAGAACAGGTTGATGCTTTGTTTGTATCCGAAAATATAAAAAGCACCGTTGGGACAAGCGGCGAAAAAGGTACAGGATTAGGCCTGATGATCTGCAAGGAATTTGTAGAAAAAAGCAATGGCAAAATCTGGGTAGAGAGTATTTTGGGTAAAGGTTCCAATTTTCATGTCACCTTTCCCTGTAATTCGTAAACAATTTTATCACGAATTACAACAGTTCTCAGTAATTTGATTATTTAAGTAAAATGAAAATTACTCCTGTTTTTCGAACACAATCGATACTAAAAGTCTGAAATTGCAAAAAAACGTGTTCACTAACCAAAATATAATTGATTATTATAATCAAACTGAAATACACTATCGTAAGTTTTGGAAACTCGATAAAGCCTTGGGATTGCATTACGGATTTTGGGAAACCAAAACCAAAAAACTTTCTGATGCTATCATTAATTTAAATAAACAACTGGCGCAATTGGGTGAAATAAAACCTTCATCATTAGTGCTTGATGCAGGTTGCGGTTTGGGAGGTTCGGGTTTTTATCTGGCTAAACATCAAAATTGCAATACTATTGGAATAACATTGAGTCAAAAACAGGTTGACAAGGCCACGTTACTTGCTAAAGTAAAAGGATTATCTGATAAATGCGAATTTATTGCTACCGATTACCTTGGCACGCCATTTAATGAAAATACTTTCGATTATGTTTTGGCCATTGAAAGTTTTGGCTCGGCAACAGATAAATCCAAATTTTTTGCCGAAATGAAACGGGTATTAAAACCTGGTGGTAAAATTCTTATGGCCGATACCTTAAAACCATACCCTTTCGATATTAATCAGGCCAAAGCATTGAAAACCATGCTTAACGGTTGGGTTATCAGCGATATTCTGTCTATTGATCAGGTTAAAAAAACGGCTTTGATAAATGGATTTACGCTTAAAAAAGAAGTGGATGCCAATTTAAAAGTTAAAAAATCGGTAAACCGGATGTATTGGGCATCAGTACTGGGAATGCCAGCTTCAGTTATTTATAATATGTTCTTTCAAAGCAGCACTTTTTCAAAACATCATTATAAGACTGGTTTGGCTCAAAAAAGAGCTAACAAAATGAACCAGTGGAGATATTATTTGTTGGTTTTTGAGTTGACAAAATAAGCAGGTTTGATACTACATAAACAATAATATTTTGTAACAGTTAATTTTTTACATGAACCTTTAAACCAATCCAATAAATTATTTAGTATTTTTATCAATGGAATTTAAATGGAATTACCACAACAGCTAATATCCCATCAAATATTGTGGATAGCTAAAATGATGAATTATGGATTCACATAAAATACTAATTGCAGAAGATCAGGAAACTAATTTTTTGTTATTAAAGGAACTTCTTTCCGAACAAAATTTTGAGATATTATGGGTCAAAAATGGAATTGATGCGGTAGATCTTTTTAAAAAAAATCCGGATATTTCACTGATTCTAATGGATATTAAAATGCCCAAAATGAATGGTTACGAGGCCACAAAACAGATAAGACAAATAGATGCGAACATTCCTATTTTGGCCCTAACGGCATATGCTTTTGAAGATGACCGTTACAAGGCAATGGAAGCAGGTTGTTCCGGATATCTTGCCAAGCCTTATAAAGAGGAGCAATTACAAGAATTGTTAAAAAAATTCCTTCCCTAAACCCTCCTTTCCTACTAATTACACTGACTTCCCATGAATTCATCAAACATAATGGTAGCCGATGTATCCTTTATTCCCATGAATAGCCCCGATTATAAGTCGGATGTAAACAAAGCAATAAATATAATCAGATCGTACAAGCTTGAATATGAAATTGGAATAATATCGACCACAGTACGTGGCGATAAAGATTTGATATTTAAAATGATACAAAGGTTATATAATGAAATGGGGGAAACATGCAGTTTTTTTCTGGATATCAGGCTAAGCAACCTGTGTGGTTGTGATTTACAAAATGGGCACTGAAAAGTAAAACACTGATCCCTTGCCTAATTCCGAGGTAAACCAAATTTTACCCTGAAGCGATTCAATAAAGCCAAGAGCAATAGTCAACCCTAAACCATTTCCTCCATATTTTCTGGTTAAATCGCTATCAATTTGCCTGAAACTTTCAAAAATGATAACTTCATTTTCAGGAGCAATCCCAACACCATAATCTTTTACCGAAAACTCAATTGCTCTGCTTTTAACTTTATAGTCAAGCTCAACAGGCATTTCATCAGAAAATTTAATAGCGTTATCAACCAGGTGATACAACGCCCTTGTAAATTTATAGACATCTGTTCTGAAAGTTACATCTTCAACACTTTCCCGATTGAAAATAATTCTGGCTGCATTAATATCCTGTCTGAAATTAAAATTCTCTATAATTTCGGCAACAACAGTATGAATGGTTGTTGATGAAAATTCAGGACTAATCTGCCTGGTTTCAATTTGTGACGCGTCAATTATATCATTTACAATAGCCAGAAGCTGATCACCACTTTTAATAATTTGTTTTGTGTACTGTTGGATATCGTCATCAGGATCAGTCAGATTTTGAAGCAATCGTGAAAAACCCTGTATCCCATTCATTGGTGTGCGAATTTCGTGTGAAAGATTTTGTAAAAAAGCAGACTTAAGCTTTTCACTTTCCTCCGATTTTTTACTGGAGGCCAATAATTCTCTATTCCTATTTTCAAGAATTTCCGTGGTTTTTATATTAAGCAAAAACAGCGATGTCACTGCTGTAGTGGCTGTTATCTCAAACTTAGCCATTCCCATTATCTTCAAATAACTGTCAACCAATTCATTGAGATCAATAATTCCGACAAAATAGTAAGCTACAACCATGGTGGGTATAAGAAACAAGCCAAAATAAAATACCCCTGTAACCAACCAGGCTCCAATTAAATAAAACCGGTTATTGATCCGCTTATTTAACAGTTTAAACACATAATATATAATTAAAAGGGCAACAATGTGCATCACAACCGTTGCAATAACCGATCCCTCTGGCGGAGTTCCCAGTGAAGTTAAAAGGCTGATGGGAATAATGGAATACCAACGCTTAAAATAAAAAACGCCTATAATTAAACCAATTTCCCTCAAATCGCTTACCACGCCTCCAACACCAGGTAAATAGAATTTTATTTTGCCCAGCAACAGCGATAATAAACCAAACCCCAGTATTTTAATCAGTTCACTAACCCATGGCTTTCCATTGGAAGTATAGGTAATAAATTTGAATGCCAACTTATCTGCGTGGCTTTTATTCTTTATCATGATGGTGAACTTTTTCGGGTCAAAATTAAATAAATATTACTCAATTTTTATTTAAAGCTAATTAATCCGGATCATTATTTACGTACAAGTCCCCTCTTTCTTTTAATCTGCGTAGGTCCAAAAAAAGTTTCCCTGTTTACAAACCTGACATTTTCAATAGTATATATGGCTTTGGGGTTATGAGTATGTATAATATTTAATACTTCAGCAATTTTCTTCCTGGTAACAATTACATAAACCACTCCTACTTCACCGCTTGTTCCAAGAGCGTTTATCAGGGTAACACCAAAACCATCTTTTTTAAGCCGCTCAACGAGTTCACTCGCATCGTGTTTTGTAATTACCCTTACCAACTCGTGACCTAATGCCAGCTTTTCCTCGATTTTCATCCCAATATAATTACCTGTAGCAAAGCCACCTGCATACGCAACATAACATATCCAATTATCGAGATTCTGAATTATCTTACTAATGGCTAAAATCCAAACAAACACTTCAAAAAATCCAAGAATTGGAGCAACAGTTCTGAATCCCTTCGCAACAAGAATTATTCTGACGGTGCCTAAACTCACATCGGTAATCCTGGCACAAAATATCATTAAAGGCAGTAGTAAATAAGTATAATAATTAAACATTTTTTCTATTGTTTGATTGTTCTATTGTTTGATTGTTTGCATAATTAACCTGCTCATATATAAACAAATTACAACAATGCTCAGGATTTTCCAAATATAGCTGAATTGTAGGCAAGTTTTGGGCAACGGAATTAATTAATTTGCCCGATCGTTATGTTTGAGAACCATTTTAGTCAGCATGTAATGCTGTAAAATTTATCAATAATTAATTGTAAATTGCATCTGTTGACCCTAAAACAAAAATTATGAAAAAAACATGTTCCCTTATTTTAATTGGTTTGTTAATTAGTTGTCACCACCCAAAATGCGATGTTGAACAAGTGATGAAAACTGACAGAAATTTCTCATCATTATCGGCTGCAGAAGGTGTTAATAAGGCCTTTACGGCTTATGCAGATGATTCAGTTGTATTGCTTCGTAAAAACTCATATCCGATAATAGGATTAGAAAGGCTAAAACAAATTTTCTCTCGACCTGATACCTCCTTTAGTTTAACCTGGGAACCCAGTTTTGGGTATATAGCTGAGTCAAACGATTTGGGTTATACTTATGGAATTTACACATTAACCACAAATGACACCACAGAATATGGTACATATGTCACAATCTGGAAAAATACGTCAAAGGGATGGAAATATGTTTTAGACACGGGTAATGATGGATTAGGAAAATTTAAAAAATAATGAAGAACAGTAAAATTTGGCTATTTGCCATACAGATCAGTACAATTGTTTGGTCATTCAATGCACTATCGTTCCTGCTCTTTAAACATATTTTTGCTGAATTTTCCAGTAAATCTGATTGGTTAATTTTTACAATTTCATTTATAATAGTTGAGGTAATCTTAATTTATTGGTTAATCCATAATAAATTAAAATCTGGTATGAGGGAATATGATGAAATCATCCTGAAAGAAAAAAAATATCAGAACATTTTCAATAACCTGAATAGCGTAATTGTACAGTTTGACCTTAAAGGAAACATACAGTTTTTTAACAAATTTGCTGAAAAACTTTATGGATATACTGCAAATGAAATTGCCGGTAAAAATATTTTTGATATCCTACTCCCTCACCTGGTTGAAAAACGCCTGAATAAAAAGATAAACAAACAAGCCTGGATAAGAAGGATACTGAAAAATATGGAAAAAGATCCATACGGTGAAACCTGGAACCAGACAAAATCAGGCAAACATGTTTACATGGGCTGGACCAGTAAGCCCGTTTACAATGAAAGAAAAAATGTTGTCGGAATTCTATCTATAGGGATGGACAGAACCGAACAAAAAAATATTAATGACCTGCTGATGGAAAAAGAGTTGAAATTCCATGAAATTTTTAACTCAGTTAACGACGGTATTCTGATATTATCTGAATCGGGAGAAGTGCTTGAACAGAACAATGCTATTCTGAAAGCATTCGGTCTAACTCTTGAAGACATTGCCTCATCAGATATTATGAAAAACCTGTTTCAAAAGCTGGCCCCCAATTTGGAGCAATTCATTGAAACAGTTCTTGAAAAAGGAGAAACGCTTCTTGAACATGAAATAAAAAATGCCCATGATGAGCGCATGATAGTTGAAATACGGGCCAACAAAATTAATTATGAAGGTAAACCTGCTGTACTTGCCGTTGGCAGGAATATAATAAACAAAAAAATTGAACAACAAAAGATTTTTAATGCGGCACTTTACGCCGAGGAAAAGGAACGTAGCCGGGTTGCCAAAGAATTACACGACAGTGTATCACCCATTCTGTCAGCAATTAAACTATATGTAATGTCATTAAAAGATGCAAAAGATGAGCTAATCAAAAACACCATCATCTCACGTACCGAAGAAACTATAAACGAATCAATAAATAGTATTACCGAAATTTCAAATAATTTAAGTCCGCATATTCTGGAGAATTTTGGCCTGATTGAAGCCATTCAGTCGTTTGCCGATAAAATTACCGAAAACAACAGCCTGAATATCCAGATTCAATCGAATATCAAAAAGAGGATCACTAGTGAGGTTGAAATTGTATTGTACCGCGTGGTTATTGAATTAATTAATAATACCCTGAAATATGCCAATGCCACCGATGTTTTTATTAAATTTATTAAAAACAACCATTCAATTATATTAAATTACATTGACAATGGAATAGGTTTTATTAGTGACGAAATTGCAAAAAAAAGCAAGGGAATGGGTTTATACAATATCACAAACCGAATTAGCTCAATTGATGGAAATATTAACGTGGCAACTTCTCCGGGTAAAGGCGTAACCATTAATATCATTATTCCACTTAACAAAAATGAATAATAAAATAACCATAATAATTGTCGATGACCACGCTATTTTTCGTGAAGGTCTGCATTTTGTTTTGTCTCAAAGCGAATCATTTCAGGTTATTGGCGAAGCTTGTAATGGAAATGAATTTCTAAAATTGCTGGATACCATGAAGCCCGACATCGTATTAATGGATATATCGATGCCCGAAATGGATGGCATCCAGGCTACCGAACTGGCACTGGCGAGGTTTCCCGATCTTAAAGTAATCACTTTGTCCAGCTTTGGGCAGGAAATTTATTATTACAAAATGATTAAAGCCGGAGTAATGGGCTTTATTCAAAAAAAATCAGGCAAAAAGGAACTCGAAGAAGCTATAATAACGGTTAACCAAGGTCAAAATTTTTTTCCACAGGATATGTTGCGAAAGCTAATTTTTAAAGTCGGGAATAAAGGTGAAACTCATCTCAATGTTAGCGAGATAAAAATTTCAAAACGTGAAAAAGAAGTTTTATTACTTATTTGCCAGGGGTATTCAAATAACGAAATTGGTAAAGCCCTTTTTATTAGTGCTAAAACGGTTGATAACCACCGCACAAATTTACTGGCAAAAACCAATACCAAAAATTCAGCACATTTGGTAATGTATGCAATTCAAAATAAAATCATCGAATTGAATTAAACCCCGCTTAAAAATAAAATAGGGTAATTCCCCTATCGTTTTCAGGTTATTTCCTCTGTTTCCGTACTGATAAGCACTTTAACTTTGTTTTAGTGATAGTGATCTTATTGAATCAGAAATTTTTCAATAATCCAAGTCATACCTCTACACATTGAATAAAACGCTAAAAATGAAAAGCCTTAAAATTTTTATAGCTGATGATAACAAACCCTTTCGCGAAGGTCTTCGTTTTTACATTGAAAATATTCTCAATCATAAAGTTGTTGGTGAAGCTAAAAACGGGCGCGAATTTCTTCGGTTATCCAGCGAATTAAATCCTGATGTTATTCTTATGGATATATCGATGCCTGAAATGGACGGGCTTGAAGCTTCAAAGCAATTCCTTAATCTAAATTTTGCCCACAAAATAATTGCCATAACCAATTACGAAGAAAGGACTTACCTGAATGAACTGATTGAGGCAGGAATCAGAGGTTGTGTCTTTAAAAAGGACATTTACGAACATTTACAACTCGCAATTGCCCGGGTTATGATGAATGAATACTATTTTCCAAAAAATATGAATTTAAGGATTAATCATACCGAAAAGCATTAAACTGTAATAATATTTAAAAGCAGAATTATAATTACTGATGGAAAATATTGAGAGACAAGTGGAAGGTTCGCTAAATAACCTAAACCTAACTTTATTAACGCACTACAATTTACTATTTAATAAATATTAATGATTTCAAAGATATAAGGGAAAGCTTAAAAACCTCGCCTGACAAATGTTTGGTGAGGTTTTGTTTTTATAATATTGAGATTTATTTTACCTCTCACGACAAAAGTCGGAGTCTTCCTATATTTCGGGAGAAAAACAGCGAAACCCCAAGATGCTCCAACGTTGAAGCTACTGCGACATCCATGTGACCGTAAGAGACAGGCTCACTTGGAATTCTTTTGAATAAATTTTCAAAAAATGTTTAATTCCAACAATCTTTTTATTTATTTTGCACAGCCAATTAAAATATATCGTATTTTAATTCAGGTAACGGAGAGTAGCGCAGTCAGGTAGCGCACTACGTTCGGGACGTAGGGGTCGTGGGTTCGAATCCCGCCTCTCCGACTTTCAGTTAAAATTACTGCTCAAAGTCATATAAATCATCGTCGGTATAGGCATTTTCAAAATAATAATTATTGGTTAGATGTAAGATATTCTTAATCAAGCTTATACCGGTTGTTGCCTCAATATTTTCAGGCTGAATGGAAATTACCTGCTGATAATAATTCATCGATTTTCCATAATCCTGTGTACGGGAATGAATTTTCCCAAGTGTTACCAAAGCCTCAATATTATTAGGTTCTCCCGATATAACTTCTTCCAGAATTTCGCGGGCCTCGTCAAGCCTATAATTTCTGAATAATTCCTGCGCCTCCTTAGTTTTTTTATTCATTTTTGTTGATTTTCAACTAATAACAAACAATAATGTCAATTGTTGTTAAATTCGCTAACTCTTCCAGTTTATTATCTTCCCATTGTCAAGGTGTCGGATTTCTTTTGGAATACCATTCCTGATTTCATCCTTTATAGCTTCAACAAGCTTTTCTTTAAGATAACCCTCAGGAGTTATAATGCTTATTTCACGTTTTGGAGTGGGTTCTTTAAATTCCCTGAGTCTTTTTTTTCGCGTCTCTTCCAGGTTTAGCGATGCAAGATAAGGAATTAGTGTATATCCAAAATTTTGTTCCACTAATTTCATCAATACTTCCAATGAACCGGTTTTATATCCAAATTTCAATTTTTTAGGATAATAATTATCTTCCCCACATAAGTTAATCACATGATTCCGAAAACAGTGACCATCAGCCAACAACCACATTTCTTCAAGTTTTAAATCGCGTGATGAAATGAGTTGTTTGGTTGCAATTTTATGTTCATCAGAAACAAACATTACAAAAGGTTCATAATAAACCGGTAGTCCGGTAAGACCTTCCTCATTAATTGGAGTTGAAATTATTCCTATATCAAGCTGACCTTTCTTCATCTTTTCCAACACTTCATGGGTCATTAGCTCTTCAATGTCTATTTTTAAATCAGGATATTTTTTAACCAGATTGGGGATAAATAATGGAACCAGGTAAGGTGCAATGGTGGGGATTATGCCCAGTTTTAATTCTCCTGACAAATCGTTTCGTGTATCGGAAATAAGTTCCGAAACCCTGTCACGTCCTTTCATTATAGTTCTTGCCTGTTCAATTATCTTTTTTCCGATGGGTGTGGGTTCAATGGGTTGTTTGTTTCTGTCGAAAATAACTACATCAAGCTCTTCTTCAAGCTTTTTAATCTGCATGCTCAATGTAGGTTGGGTCACATGGCAATTGTCAGCTGCCGTAACAAAATGCCGGTAAGTGTCAACGGCAATTATATACTCAAGTTGTATTAAGGTCATATTTAATAATTGCAATTAAAAAGCTAATGAATAACAGGGAACGACCAATATTTTATTGCCAGGCATTTATACCACCAATTAATTAAAATTATAAACATATTCTGTTTTGGTAACTGTTCGTTCAACACGACTATCTGTAAGTTTATTATATTCTGGAGTATAAGTTTCAGTCTTTTCAGTTATTTTATTCTTATCATCAAATTTATATTCAAAGGTTGACGTTGATATTGCTATATTTTCATCATCATTACAACTTGCTTTCCATTCAATTTTTGAAATTAAATTAGTTGTCTTTTTACCGAGGTAAGTAATTGAAAAATTGTCAACATCCAATTTATTTTTAAAAGTGCTATATTCAATATTATCAGAACATTTACCCGCACTGTCTGCAATTTCAATTCTATTTATATTCTGTTTACTATAAAAATATCTGTAATTAGTATTTATGGTATCTACAGTATTAAATAATAAAAACCTGTTGACTATTTTTTTACTTATATAGCCTTTATTAATAAATTCAATTCTGGTTTCAATTATTGTTGTTGAATCAGGAATAAAAAGCGTATCAACTGTTCTGTTGGCCAGTGTATCTACATTTAGATAATAATATCGTTTTTGTTTAATTCTGTTATTCTTGTCCTTTATTACCTGCAAACAGGAAGTTGAATCGGGATAAAGCTTTGCTGCTTCAAACAATTCATCATTAATATAAACTTTGTAACCCGTAATAATAGAGTCTTTATAATTCAGTTCATATTTATAAGTTTCATTATTCGGCACATCAACAAATTTAATTTCATAAAGTTCCCATAAATCACAACTTGTAAGTCCTAATAAAAGAAAAAGAAAAATCATTATCTTTTGTATCATGGTATTATATTTAAAAAACAAATATAATATTTTATGTTCACTACTAAAATGGACAAATATTATCGGTGAATGAAAATACTCAAATTAAAAATTAACACTAAAAAGAAACTGAAAATAATTCGAATGAGCATTTATGCGCCGGGCATAACGCAAGCCCATTTCAAATGGAAAAACAAATCTGAATAAATGCATATCGGCTTTTAAATCAGCACCTGCTGAAGAAAGGTCGGTGTGTTTTGTTGTGTTTTCAAAACCGGCGTACTGGTAAAATCCATTCGCTTTTAACCGCTTAATATAAATATACTCAAAGATGTTGAGATCGGGATACCACAAAGGTAACGTATAATTAGCCTGAAACGATAGCATGGTTATGTTATCCTGATAAGCATATCCTGCAGGATATAATAGTTTGTCTGTATACGTGTAATTACCATTCCTCTTCCATTGATAGCCCCCATATAGCTTGATTCCGTGGTTTTTTATAACACCTGGAAAATAGATCCATGTTTCAGCCGAAGCCAGTTCTCCCATTTGCTGAAAATCAAACGGACTGCACATATAACTCAAATTAAAAACCTGTCCCCAACGGGGTTGTAAATCCCGATAACTCCGGTTTTCAAGATTATATATGTACAAAACTCCTGAAATACTATGAATTTTAGGTTCATTTATCTTGGCTTTATTTTCCGGAGAAGCCTTACGCCCCATATATTCATATACAAACTGAGGCTGAATTTTTCGATTCCATCTTCCCCTGTCAAGATTAAAGGGTATTGTCATTGATCCAACAAAGGACACTTCGCTATATTTTATATAATAAATATCGTTTTTGGAATCAGGAATGGAATCTGCATGATAAATCTTTGAAAAATTAACATCAAATATGGGATAAAATCCTTTATATGAGTATTTTACAAAATATCTATGACTTGAATCGGCAAGTATATGCTGATATCCACCCGATAATGTACTGGTACTCAAAGCATTTTGAGACATAACTGTAACGCCGGAACCAAGTTCATAATTCTGAAGATTAATGCCTATTGGAGCCCAGCTATGGGGATTAACTAAATGAGCTATTCTGTGATATTTACTAATTGTATAACCCGAATCCACATGGTCCAAATCAACCAAAGTTTCATTTTTGGCTAACAGTTCGGTTTGTTTTGTTTCATAACGTTCAGGCATATCAATTACAGTACTTTTAGAACTATCAATTTCCTCAGTTCTAATTCGAAATCCACCTGAAGTGTAATCGGTATAAGTTAGAGCATTATTATGAACACTGGCTTCTCCTACCCCATAAATAGAATTGGTTAAACGATACCAATGTTGATTATCTAAATCGTATTTCAAATAATTACTCACATTATTGCTAACCCCTTTAACAATTACTGCTTTTCCGGTATATATCGGGTAATTTAAATCCAGAAATTCATCCTTTATAAGCCATTTTATTTTTCGTGTGCTCAACTTCATTATTCCCAGCGATATTCCTTTTATACAAACGGTCATAAAAACAATTTCTTTCATATCGGGCGACCAACTTGGCTGCACAGGCTGCTCATGAGAAAAGTTGATAGTATCCAACAATACTCCATTAGCAGAACTTCGAATGGTAATAGCCCAATGTAATTTATTATCCACTTCAACTGACAAAATTTTAGAATTATCGGGAGACAATTTTGATTGAAACACTTTTGTATCGCGGGTTAGGTACTTTAATTCTTTGGTTTCAGGATTAAACCTTACTATTCTCAAATAATTCCTGTTTTCCCATCGTGTTCCCTTGAATTCATTCCACACCAAAAGTGAATCGTTACCCGATAAAGAATTATCAAAAATATAACCGGGAGAAAATAATTCTGTTTCTTTTCCTGCCTTATCAATAAAAACTATTCTCGATACATCACTGTAACTGGTTTTGTATGCTATCATTCCATTCAGTGCATGAACCGGAGAGTAATAATTGAGATAATCGTGTAGAGCATTTTCATTCAATGAATCTTGTGCAACTTTATTTTTTTCATCATTATCAGATGCAAATTGTTTCATTAACGATAAATAAAGCTTTCGTTCAGGAAGTCCGGTATTTTCCTTAATACCTTTTGAAAAAGCATTGGGATGAATGGGTGATTTGGCAACACGATCAAGCGTATTTGACCATAATTGATTACTATAAGTCTGATCAGCTAAAGTTATTAGCTGGTATCCTAGTTCATAATGGTTTGGTACAAAATCCCGATACGAACCAAACTGCGCTTTAGGATAAGAATAAATACCCTTTTCAGCAACCTGGGCTTTAAGTTTCATTGCAAAATCGGGTTGCCTTCCCCGGCCTGAATTCGAGGCTCCGGTTTCATATGCCACGGCATCCCCTTCAAAAAACCAGAGCGGAATATGCCAGCCTACAATAGCACCAATAGCCTGTTCTCCAAGTAAATAATACAAAAATTTTGATGAGGATTGATTAATTTTATCAATTTGTACAACGTGCCTGAATTCATGTAGGGCAAGGCCATTTTCGTAAGGTTCAATATTTCCGATTTGAGGCGCAATTGTATATAAATTCATCCGCTTAGGTGCCCAGGCAACCTCACCGTTCGACAATACATTCCGGGTGTGTACCACCACCGGAATCCTGTGTGGATTATGGTTCAAAGTAAGGCCACCAGTCTGGTAAATTTTATCGAGATAACCGGCATACATCATACCCAGTGAATCAACTTCACCAGGAAATATTACCTGAAAGTGTTCCGTTTTTATCTGGTGCCATTTTATGGAAAAGGGATCCTGTCCATTTTCATAAAATTGCCCAAATGCACCGTACCCGAAAATAAAGGCAAAATTTATTACCCAGAAAGTCCTGAGCAATCCTGATATAAAATTAAATTTTCTGATCTCCATGAAATACAATTGAATCTAACGACAATCTTTCACGGATTTTGTTTTCCTGGTCGTGATACTCTTTCGGGATTCTGTCTATACTCCCCTTATATCCAAGTGCCAGAGCTGTTATGGGTTCATAACCCTCAGTCAAACCTAAAACCTGTATTGCTTTTTCAGGATAAAAACCACCCATCTGATGCACAAACAATCCCAAATAAGTAGCCTGTAAGCTAAAATAGGCAACTGACTGCCCCAGATCATAAATCGCATAATTATTGGGTCGATTCATGTATTCATAATTCATCTTTGCGACTGTAATAATTATAACAGGTGCCGAATGAGCCCATTTTTGATTCCATTCGTTTAAAACGGAAAAATAATTATTATAAACTTCTTTATCACTTTTAGTGGCATAGAAAAATCGCCAGGGTTGTTCATTTCTTGCCGACGGACTCCACCGCGCAGCCTCAAATAATTGTAAAACTATTTCTGTTGGAACAGGCTTATCTGAAAATGCCCTGGGACTGCATCTTTGCTTAATTATGGGATGAATATTCATGGTACTAAAAAAGTTAAAATTATCAAACGCTTAACATTAATGAAAAGGTGAATTAGGTTCCTTAGCCATACTTTTATAAATCATCCAGTCCACCTGATGAGGAATAATACGCTGCAAAAGGGCAACCAACTGACCATTTAAAGATAATATCTTATTTCGTTTTTTTCTTTTAATCGATCGGATTATAATTTTAGCTACATGTTCGGGACTCATCATTTTCTCTTCATTGCGAGGGGTTTCCTCCTGTTCATTCCCAACTGAATTGAGTGCATGTAGCCTTATATCAGATGCCGTAAATCCGGGTGCAACCACAAGAACATGTAATCCGTTTTTAAGGTTTTCAATGCGCAAGGTTTCCAAAAATCCGTGAATAGCAAACTTTGAAGCGGAATATCCTGAGCGGCCTGGTAATCCATGAAAACCTGCAATCGACGAAATTCCGATTACTACTCCCCTTGCTTTCAGTAAATAGGGTAAAGCAAATTTTGTACAGTAAACCGTACCCCAAAAATTCACATTCATAAGTTTTTCGAGTACATCGAATTCAACTTCAGCAAAAACTGCCCTCATAGATATACCTGCATTATTTATCAGGATATCAATACGCCCGAATTTTTCAACAGTTTTATTAATCAGATTTTCACAATCTTTTTTTTGTGAAATATCCGTCTGAGTTACTATTATGTTATGATCCAGTGTATCCAACTCCGATTTTATTGCTTCAAGTCTTTCAACGCGCCTTGCTGCCAAGTTAACTTTTGCTCCCAGTTTCGAAAATTCATAGGCCAGCGCTTTTCCAATACCTGAAGAGGCACCTGTAATAATAACCACTTTATCTGAAAAATCCTTCATAGTATATTTATTAGGTAAAAAGGCTCTGTTTTCAACAAAAATAGTGATTTGATATTCATTATTAAAATTGATCCATAATGTAATTTATCTTCCCAAAATATTTTTTTAGCCATAAATTAATGATTACCAAACCAGTAAAATCAACACTTCCATAAATGGTCAAAAAAAATGAATCTGGGTTTGGAAAATTAATTATAGGTAGTATCTTTGCATCGCCTTTAAAAAAAGGTACCGATTCAGTAGCTCAGCTGGTAGAGCACATCCCTTTTAAGGATGGGGTCCTGGGTTCGAACCCCAGCTGGATCACAATTGGCCTCCGCTATGGAAGTCTTGTTAAAACCATGAAGTATTTTACCTACATACTTTACTCAAAATCAATCGACAAGTTCTACATAGGACATACTAATGATCTTGACCTGAGGCTTTCAGAGCACAATAGGATTAAAGGTAAATATACTGACATTGGTATTCCTTGGGTACTTGTTTATAAAGAATCATTTGAGGATAAATTGGACACTTCTCAAAGAGAAATGCAGAGCAACTAAAAGCTTTGGTCTATTGCTGTCTTCCTTCAGATTCTCTCATTGCCTCAGCAGAATCAGTTTCTGAAATATTTAACGGATAAGCCTGACCATTTAATATATAAACTTTCTCCCAACCAGTAGGTTGCATAATCATACCATAACTTTGCATGATACCGTGATTGAAAAATAATACATTTTCCATCTCACCTAGTACATTATAAATACACCATACACCTTCCTGCTTGTCATCCACATAATTTCCTCTTTTCCAAATGTTTCCATTAGGGTGGTAATAGGACCACTCTCCAAAAGATTTACCGTTTAAATACTTACCTGCCTGCTTAACCTGGCCACTTTCAAAGTATACAAGCCACAACCCATCAAATTTGGAATTTTTAAAATTACCTTCAGAAAAAATGGCACCACTTGGATAAAAAGCCTGCCAGGTACCGATTTTATGATTATCAATAAATTGTCCTTTTTGAGCCACACTACCATCTGGAAAATATTCCGAAAAATCATCAACCTGAATCCCCTTATTATAGTGAGTTATTGATTTTAACCGACCGTTTTCATAAAAAACCTTTAAATCTCCCTGGATTACTCCATTTTTGTAGAAACATTTTCTTAATAAATTTCCACTTTTATAGTATACAAAAAGGGTATCTACAAAATTCTTTCCTGCCCTTTTTCCTCTGTAATTAAGGTTACCATCATCATAAAAGATTTCATAAAGCCCATTTATAGTATCATCTTTATATTCTATTCTGGATTGAACCAATCCATTTTTTCCATATAATATTTCAATCCCGTTTCGTAATCCATTAACATATTTCGACTCTGATTCCTTTTTACCGGAATTGGTAAAAGTTCTTAATACACCATCAATTTTATCATTTATATAGGTTCCTTTCTGCAAAATATTCCCAAATAAATCATAATAGGTATATCCACCATTCTTTAGGCCATTTTCAAAAAAATATTTGAATTTTATCCTTTTATTAAAATAATAAACCCACAAAGTATCCTGCAACTTATTGTCATTATAATTTGCAACCTGATTTATTATTCCGTTTTTATAATATTTGTAGAATCCCAGTCTGAGCGTATCTTTTCCGGCAATTTTACCCAAAAATATTTCCTTAAGATCACCTGTAGGATAATAAACCTTAATGGTATCTTGCCCAACACTTTTTAAAGAAATGAAACTAATTAAAAAAAAAATGATTGTTTTTAACGAACTATTTTTCAATTTACTTGAAGTCAATGATTTAAATAATTTTGTTCATCCTTAAAATCTTTTAATCTATTTATCAACGGTTATCACCGTTTGTGTACCCTCTAAATTTGATGAACTTCCAAAATCAAGTATAGCAGCAAGCGAGTATGTTCCTTTGGGCAAAATATTCGGCATAGTCAATTCCAGCTTTCGGGTACTCTTTGGAAATAATACAAAATCAGTGGCATCAAAGGTTGTCTCTTCTGCAGTTTGAATTTCAGTAGCAATTAGATATACTTTACAGGGCGTAATTCTATCCTCCAGGTTATTGACCAACACATTAAAAGTCCTTACAGTATCACCTGCATTGGTAACTTCATTTAAATTATTTATGGTAGCATTAAAAGATTTATTGATAGCAGGAGTTTGATAAACATAAACCGCAATTCTGCCACTTACAGTCATAGCTGTCTGTACACCTTGGTCTGCACTATAAGCAGTTTGTTCTTTAGCTGTACGAACAAATATAACCCCCCATTTTGAAGCAATATTATCTACAGGTTGTTGCAATGTTACGGCAATTTCTTTCTCCTCATTTGGATTTAATTCGAAAAAAGTAGGCGACATGGTTATATAATCAATCATACTGTTTTTTAAGCTTCCGGCATCAACATAAGTGCCTTTTCCTTTATTATCAACATTTACATCGTTTAAATTCAGTATAAAAGTTTCAGCTTTACTTTCGTGATTTCTAACCTTAATATACTTCGTTTGTGATTCCCCCGGATCGGCATTAAAAAATAACTTAAGGGGTGAAACTTCAAAATCCTGTGCAAGTAAATTTATTGTCAATAAATTCAGTAAAAAAATATATACAAGTTTATTCATAAGGTTTTAAGCTCTATTTGACTTTATATACAAATATACATTTATTTATAATTTCCTTACATAATTAAACCTTTTTTATTCGCAAACATTGATTTAATCAAAATTAACCGATCATTTATAAGATAATATATTATTTTTGGAAAAAGCTGTGATCAATCTTATGGTTAAAAAATTACTTTTTCTTTTTTTTATTTGCTTAGCATTGTTTGCCAACGCTCAAAATTACAGAGAACTGACAACTGCTGAAAAGGACGAAATTGCCCGCCTGAATGAAATGGCTCAGTTATATCGCAATGATAACGATTTTAATAACGCAGGTTTGACTTATAGCAGAATAGCGTTTAAATATTGGCAGGCCGGACGCCCCCAGGAAGCAATTGACAATTTTGCACTATCGGCAAAATTGTATCTGCAAAAGGATAATTATAAAGAGGTTAAAAACATTTATTCAAATATTGGGGTAATTTACACTGACCAGGAAGAACTTAATTTTGCACTCGATTTCTTTAATAAAAGCCTTGATGTACGGAAAAAATTAGGTGACAATAATGAAATTGCAGCCGGATTAATTGATGTTGCTTATATTTTGCAGGTATTAGGTTCCACTGAAGATGCTATAAAAAAACTTGAAGAGGCATTAGATCTTGCTTTAAAACAAAAAAATTCCAGACTTATTTCAGATTGTTATCAATTACTGGCTCAAAATTACGACCAGGCTGGTAATATTAAAAAAGCACAGGAATATAACGATAAATATGATGCCTACCAGAAATACCTGAATGAAGAAAGTATGAAGGCTACGTTCACTGATGAAAAAAATGAGATTGAACAAAAGGTCGTAAAATCAGAAGCAGAAAAAAAGTTAGCTGCTGAAGTTTTTGACCTAAAACAAAAGCTTTTTGAAAAAACCCAGGATTCGTTAAGTACAACCATAAAAACTCAGAATGATAGTTTAACTGAAGCAAACCGGAGAGCTAAAGAAAAGCAAAAAGAAAATGATTTACTAACTGCACAAAATGAACTTAATAATTCTAAAATCCGTGAGCAGGAAGCACGAGATAGAATTCAGGTACTTATAATAACAATGGCAGGAGGCGGTTTGTTCCTTATGATTATATTAACTATAGTAATGCTTCGGGCCAATCGGGCCAGAAAAAAGGCTAATATAAAGCTTGAAAAACAAAATAAGGAAATTGCTGAAAAAAGTGAACAATTAGGTGTGGCTTTGAAGAAAATTGCACATCAAAACCAAAATATTACGCAAAGTATTAATTATGCACAGGGTATTCAGCGGGCCTTATTACCCAAACCGGAACAGTTAAATGACTACTTAAAGGAATCATTTATTCTTTTCAAACCCCGGGATATTGTAAGTGGAGATTTTTACTGGTTTCGTGAAATAGATGCACAATCGAATATATTTAAGATATTTGGGATGCATCGCCGTGATGATACCTCTCAAAAAGGTGAGAGTAGTGCAAAAAAACTGATCATTAGTGCAGTAGACTGTACTGGTCACGGGGTGCCCGGTGCCTTTATGAGTATGATTGGCTATAACCTGCTTGATGAAATTACCAACAAAGGGATAACCCGACCTGATTTAATATTGGAGGAATTACACCGTGGTGTCAGGTTTACACTGAAACAAAGAGAAACCAATAACCAGGACGGAATGGATATGGCTATTTGTGTAATCGACAATCAGAAAAAAACCATGGAATACGCTGGTGCAAAAAACCCGTTGATATATATTCAAAATGGGGAGGTACAACAAATAAAGGGAGATAAAAACGGTATTGGTGGAAAATCGGACGACCATAAATTTGAGTCGCATACAATAGATATAAGTGTTCCAACATGGGCCTATATATTCTCTGACGGTTATATAGACCAGTTTGGAGGAGAACAAGGCCGTAAATTTATGATTAAAAGTTTTCGGGAAATGCTAGCTGAAATTCATCAAAAACCAATGACGCAACAAAAAGATTATTTGGAAAAAACTATTAAAGATTGGATTGGTACTAAATATAGTCAGATTGATGACTTATTAGTAATAGGTTTTAAACTGGATTTATCTGTTAATTAGTAATAAAAAATTACCGTTTTATGTAAAAAAATGATAGTATCTCCAATTTTTTTAAACCTTAAAGGTTAGATATTCGTTTTTTTATATAAATTGCGTTCTAATATTGTCAAACTAAACATTTAATCACATGAAAAAAGTAATATTTATTTTAGCTTTTGCTGGATTTGCAGTTGCCGGTTTTTCACAGGCAGTTGTGGATAATGCTTTGATACCTATCTCAATTACGTTAAATTCAATATTAAGAATGAATGTAACTTCAGGAGGTAACATTGACTTTGCAGTTAATACCATCGCACAATATGAGAATGGTATTGATAATACCGAGCGGTATCAAACCAAGTTTACAGTAGCTTCATCCACTGACTTTTGGGTACAATTATATGCTGAGGATGATTATTTTTATGGTAGTGACGATGTAAATAACACTATGGATTTGAATTATGTTTGCTATCAACTTACTTCGGATGGTTCAAATACAGTTGCAGGGGGGTTTAATACCTTAGCTCCAGCTGGTGGCTGGCAAGCATTGACGAAATCTGACGCTGCTGTAAATGTTGTTTCACCTGGTGCAAATCATAATGCTGGTGATATCAGTGCCAATAGTTTTACTATTTTCTGGGAACTTGGAACACAAAATGATAGAAATGCTACAGGTGGTGCAACCACTACTTTAAAACAGGGAAACTTTGCTTCTGACCGGTATGCAACCAACGTGTTTTTAGTATTGTCTGCCACAGCTCCCTAATAAACCGAATTAATAAAAAAAAGTCAAATGATATAATATTTACATAAAAATAATATCATTTGACTTTTTTTTCGTTTAAGATATTGCATCAAGAATGAAGAAATGGATATTTCTGATTATTTTATTTATTTCAACAGGCTATTTAGTTGCGCAACAACCTCCTGGTACCGATGGACATGTATGGACAACCAAAGGAGGTGAGGTTAAATTTCAAATGGAGAATATGCGCAGTATAATGGAAGGTATGACTTATACAGATTATCTTGAGCTAAGTATTACTTATTGTGATAGTAATTATATAACAACTGGTTGGGAATTGTACGTGTATTCTGCCTATGCAGAATTTCAGGCTGAAATGAATACAGTACCAACAATACCCTTGGATGTTATCACTATATCAAGCAGGATGGAAAACGGGACAGATATTGCTGTTGATGAACAATTGAGCCAAACTCCATTACTTGTTGGTGAAGGATTGCCACCTTTTGGTCCCGACAAGTGTGTGCAGGATAAAGTGATATTATCATTCTCTTGTGCCAGTTTGGTTGGATATTCATTTGATTTTTACAGGACTAGTTTACAATTTGAGCTTAAAACAAAAAATTAATGTATAAATGGCTGATATTTTTACTATTCTCATTCCTTATAGTAAATAATATTCAGGCTCAATTTTATTTCTTAGAAGATACCTATGACCAAATAGAGGTTCATTTCTTAAGAAAAAAGATTGAAACTGAAGCCAATAGCTCATTTTTCAATGTACTAAAAATTAAAAATCCTTCGGAAAGAGCCGTTACTTTTCAAACCAATTTTAGTTATCCTGCAGATTGGTCTTTCATGGGGGAAAAAAATCAGCGGATAAACCTGGGACCTAACGATTCTGTATTTATTCCCTTCAGAGCAGCCACCAGCGTCGATGCCAAAGGAGATATTGGCTATGCTATTGTAGCTTCACTTTCAGATCTAAAGGGCAATACTTTTAAAAATGAATATAGCTTTGTAAACGTACCCAAAATTCAGGATATTACTTTTTCTCCACTTAAACGTGTTGAATATATTGATTTGAATAAAAATTCGGCCTTATTACAGCTTTTTATTTCAAATGGCGGAAATACCGAAGAGGAATTTTATTTGGATTTTGGGTTACCTGATGGGATTGAAATTCCCGGATCAAAAGAAAATTATTATCACGAAGAAGTAATTCTGTTTCCCTATACAGATACTACACTTAGTGTTCCCGTTTATCTGAATAATAAAATTGCTAATGAAAACCAGTTTCATAGGGTCCAGCTAAAAGTTTCAACAATGGATACCAGCATAAATACATCAATTTGGCTTAAAAAGCTTGGAAATTCGTTTTATAACGATATCCCCAATACATATAAAATGGTAAGTGCTGAACTTGGTATTCAGAATATATTTTCAAAGGATAAACCTATTTACGCTATTAATATCAGGGGAAACCTTCTTTTTAAAAAATATGGAAGCATTTACTACAAAGTACAAAGTTTAAATAAGCAATTTTACGATGACCCTTGGAAATATGGCAGATACCTCCTGGATTATAAATATAAATGGATGCAGTTAGATTTTGGTGATATTGCCGGTAATTTTCAGCAAAATGTTTTTGGCAGAGGTGGTGAATTAAATATTCATTTAAAAAGAAACAATTTTGACGTTTTAGCAACTCAATCCATGTTTTCAGATAAATCAAGTTTGGGGTTTGGCTTTGAACAATTATTTAATAACTCACAAATGGGGATTGGGTATTCAATAGTTGATGATAAAACCCTAAAATACACTTCAAATTTGGGCTATTTCAGTACACGGATTTCAACAAAAAAATTCGGCAATTTAAAAGGTACTTTTGCAACCAGTTTAGCCGAATGGAAAATTAATCAAAATAAGCAGCAAATTGGTTATGGAGGTGAATTATATTATACCGGTAATTTCAATAATTTTATCTTAGACATACGATCAAGAATTGGAAATAGAAAATATTTTGGTACATATAATGGTAGATTTTCGGGTATTGGTACAGCCAAATATCTCATGAAAAACAAATCTTACCTCACTGCAACATACAATTACCATTTAAATGCCCCACCCCGTTATGATGGGGATATTTTATTACCTGCAATAAATTCCAGAACCAGCTATATTCAGCTATTCTATAATAAATTGTATGATAATAATTTATTCATGACCTGGGGTCCTGTCTCCGAAAAAAGGTTTTCTAACAACTTTTTCGGCCAAAACTTTCCCCATTATTTCAGTACAAGAAATGCACTTATATTTTTAAATACACGAATAAAAAATAAAAAATTCACTCAACAAAATTTTAGTGTAAATATCAAGGGAGGTTTTAACTATGTTACTCGTTACGAAAAAGAAATTTTGGGAAATAATATAAAATCAAATTGGTTTTCAATGGTGCTTGGATCTTCCTTTAGAGGAGACCACTGGGGAATTTACCTGACCTATTACCATGGTCCCACTACCATTGCCCAGCAATATGCGTATGCCACACAAAATTATTTTCCCAGGGATATTAGGGTAATGCCCTTTTTAGAATATCCACTCATTCAAGACCATCTTTTTTTTGATTCCAGGTTAAATTTTATTTATGATATTGCAGCCCAGGCAACCCGTTTAAATATTACCAATGATTTAACTGCTTCCATTAATAATACATGGAAATTGGTTTTCTCGAATACCATAGGCAATACATCTACGATTGATGCAATTACTGAAGAAAAATTCAGCTTTACATCCACCTATTTTGAGTTTAGGATTACTAAAGATTTTATTTTTCAACAACCCAGGTATCAGTATTATGACCTGAATATTTATTTTTTCAAAGACTTGAATGGCAACCGGATAAAAGATGATGATGAACCAGGAATTCAAAATGTTTTGGTTTCTATTTCAAAAGATGAAGACAATGTAATAAACGAAAAATATAATACCACTGGCTTTTTTATGCCAACTGAAATTATTTCGGATCTAACCGGAAAAATAAAATATGAAAATATACCAAACGGATTTTATACCATAGATTATACCCCCATTGGGGAAATAAAAGGAGCTTATTCCTCCGAACAATCTTCTCAAAGCTTATATATTGGCAAAAACACAACAATATATGTACCTTACGTCGAGAATAATAAAATATTCGGAAAAGTTATTCTAAACCGCTCCAAACTGTCGAACCTGGGTCAAATTGAAATTAGTAACATTAAGGTTACAGCTGAAGACACCCACGGTAAAAAGTTTTCAACATTAACTGATGCAAACGGGCAATTCACCATTTATGTACCAAGTGTTGACCGTTACACCGTAAAAGTGAATAATATTTTTTACGAGAATTTCGATCTGGAACAAAATGACTACGAGGTACAATTAAATGGTTATAAACAATTTGAGGTGAATTTTATTTTTAATGAGAAAAAGCGAAAGATTAATTTCACCAGCTCCTATGAATATGGTTCAATCCTTGATAAAGAAGGGGTTGAAATTGTGCGTAGGACAAACCTGAGCGGCACAGTTAAAGATGCAACAACCTTAAAACCCATTGTTGCCACCATCAGAATTCTTGATGAACAGGGAAATGAAATCACCTCTGCCAAATCAAGTTTAAAAACCGGAATGTTTATGACAAGTTTCGTGGCCGGGGATAACTATAGTGTTGAAGTTACTGCTGATGATTACTGGTTCTATGATGAAAAACTGTACAGCCAGCAAATAGTGACATTTAAAAACCTTAAAAAAGACATTTTGCTTAAAGCCATAACGGTTGGGCAGTTAATCCCCATGAAAACACTTAATTTTGAAAGTGGTTCGTATGAAATTCCTCCTACATCATTCCCTGAATTAAACCGCCTATTGAAAGTTTTAAAAAAGAATCCAACGGTTAAAATTGCCGTCCATGGTCATGCCGACGATATGGAAGTACTTGACAGCAAGGTGGATATAGCGCTTGAACGCGCAAAATTAGTTGCCAAATATTTAATTGCTAACGGCTATAACCGTGTAAAATATGTCGGGCATGCTAATACAAACCCGATAGCCGATAATGATACTGAAGATGGAAGAAGATTGAACCGACGGGTAGAAATAGTTGTTACAGATAAATAATTATAAATGAATTTATAACAGTAATTAATTTATTCATCAAATAAAATATGAATTGCAAATGGTTTTATTTTTATATCTTTTGATATCTATTACATAAAAGGTAACTTTGGTAAACCCATAAAAATATGATACATCAATTAAGCAAACTAAACAAATAATCATATGAAAAAAGTACTTATACTCATTGGAATTTTATTCCTCAGCTCATTGACACTTACAATGGCTCAAAATCCAATTACGGATGTTAATTTTGATGCTACTGTTCCGGCTCCTTCAGGAACTATAAAAATAGGTGAGGTTTTGTTAATAAACGTGGTATTTGACCGAACCGTTTATGTAAGCGGAAATCCGATTCTCTATCTTAATACCACCAACCCGGGAATTTATGCTGCTTATAGTAGTGGCTCCGGTAGTACCACTCTTACTTTCAGATATATGGTTCAATCAGGTGATTATTCAGCCATACTTGATTATGTGGCAACTAATTCTTTGAATCCAAACGGTGGTTCAATCACTGAAACCGGAGGTATTGATGTTGATTTGACTTTACCAGCTACCGGTACATTACCCGGTTACATTTCACTGGAAGTAGATGCACAATCACCTTCAGTAAGTTCAGTTACAAGTTCAACTGTTGATGGTATTTACAGTGCTAATACTGCTACCAATACTATCTCAATCCAGGTAAATTTCAGTGAAAATGTAACCATAATTGACCAGGGTACTGGTTTAGCACCAACTGGTGCCCAGGTACCTGTACTTAACCTTGAAACCGGCAGTACTGACCAAAATGCAAAATGGGTAGGTGCCGGAGCTACTGACGATATTCAAAATTTCACCTATACTATTGTGACAGGTGATACCACTTCTGCCTTGAATTATAAAGGTACATACTCACTGTCACTCCCTTCCGGAGTTACTATTAAAGATGCTGCCGGAAACAATGCAGTTTTAACGTTACCGGCAACCAGCGATGTTAACTCATTGGTAAGTTCAGGGGCAACCATCCGCGATATAGAAATTGATGGTATCACCCCTGTTATAACCAACTTGACGAGTTCATTTTCCAATGGAAGTTATAAATCTGGCGATGGTCCTATAGAGATTACAGCTACTTTTTCTGAACCGGTTTCTACTACCGGTACTGTAACATTAAATTTGAATTCAGGTGGAACAGCTTCATATACGGGAGCTTTAACAAACCAAAACGAAGTTACATTTTCCTATACTATCGGTGGTGCGGGTGAAGATGCTGCTGATTTGGATGCTGTAGACCTTGATCTAAGTTCAGGAACACTTACTGATGCCCGGTTAAACCCCATTGTAACAACCGATCTCCCTACCGGAACCCAGTCAGGTTCATTGGCACGGTCAAAGAACATTGTCATTGATAACACTACAGTTAATCTTTTGAGTATATCTTCTACCACAACTGCAGGTAATTATAAAATTGGTGATAAAATATATATAACCGCCACATTTGACGAGGTGGTTTATGTTACCAACCAACCAAGAATAAAAATGAATTCAGGTGCTTCTGCTTATGCTAATTATAGTTCGGGGACAGGTTCAAAAACGCTTCGGTTTATATATATCGTACAGGAAAGCGATACGGCAAACATGCTGGATTATGAGATAAATACTACAGCCATCGATTTAAATACCACTGGTACAATTTTAGATAAAGCAGGTAACGGTTTTTCTGAAGCATCCCTTTCCCCTGCTACCCCTGGAACTGACGGTATTTATAATACCTCCACAGCTGCTACAGAAATAGCTATTGACGGAATCAAACCCCAGGTTAAATCTGTTTCAGGAACTTCTACCTATAATCCCGCTAATGCTGGTGATGATGTTACCATTAAAGTTGTATTTGATCAAATTGTCACGGTTAGTGCAACCTCTCTCAAATTACAGCTTGAAACCGGGCGTAATGACCGTTATGCCACCTATACAAGTGGTACGGGAAGTAATTCACTTTTATTCACTTATACAGTTGTTGCAGGGGACGAAACAAATCCCCTTGAAGTTAAAAAAGCTGACTCTTTTTCAGGCGGATCTATATTAGATACTGATGGTAATACCGCCACTATTGATTTACTTACCACAACTTCTGGTACAACACTTGCAAATAGTACCATATTGGTTGATGCCATTACTCCGGTTGTTACCAAGATAACCTCAACCAATTCCAATGGCTCCTATAAATATGATGCGGTTACTCCTGCAAATAATGATATTTATATCACTGTTACTTTTGATGATGTTGTAAATGTGGTTGCTGGTGCAACTTTGCCAAGACTTAATTTGGCAACAGGAACTGCAGGGGCATATGCAGAATATGATAATATTGGAACAGGGACAAATACACTTGAGTTTAAATATTCAATACAAAACACTGATGATACAGGTACAGACGATTTAGATTATTTACCTGTCGATGCAACTGACCCGGTTAATCCAATATACGCCCTATCAATCGGGACTTCTACAATTAAAGATGGAAATGGCAATAGTGTTGCAGATGCCAATGGTTATATTGTAATACCCGAGCCCGGATTTTCAGGTTCCCTGGGGAGAAATAAAAATATTATTCTTGATAACACGGCTCCAAAAGTTGATGATCCAACCACAGTTGGTGTTGTTGATGGAATTACCTGCTCTAGTGCAAATGCCACCTATAAAATAGGAGACAGAATTTACATTAAAGTCCAATTTGATGAAAATGTATTTGTTACCGGGAAACCCCGTATTCAGCTAAATTCGACAACCGCCGCCTCTACCGCCTATGCTTATTACTATTCAGGATCAGGAAGAAATATTCTTACATTCCTTTATAAGGTTCAGGAAGGTGAAGAGCAAACCACTGCCCTTGATATTGATCCCACTGCCACTAATATTGATTTAAATTCAGGTGACATAACAGACAAAGCCAAAAATTCAATTAACATTGCCTTACCTGTTCCGGGTACTGATGTAACTATTGTTAATAGCAGCACAATAAAAATAGATGGAATTCGCCCCTCATATCAATCAATAGTCGGTGCAACAAGCAATGCATCAACAACCGTAAATAAAGATGATGTAGTAACCATTACACTTACTTATGACGAAAATGTACAAGTAACAGGAACTCCACGAATTCTATTAGAGACCGGGAGAAGGGATAAATATGCCATTTATAACGGAAATGCGAATGGTACAGGAACAACCGTTGAATTTGAATATACAGTTGAAGAGGGCGATGAAACAGCTGCCCTGGATTTAAAACGAACTGTAATATCTGCTGGTTATGTACAGGATGTAAATGGAAATAATGCATTAAGCTCATTAGGTACCTATACATCCGGAGATTTGAAAACAAGCGGTGCAAGTACTATTTTGGTAGATGCTATTCAACCCACCGTGGTAAAAGTTACCTCCAGCAGTTCCAATGGCTATTATAAACAAGGCGAAAATATTACCATTCAGGTTGTATTCTCTGAAAATTTAACCAATACTACAGATTTATCAGGAGTGACTCTACTATTAAATACAGGTGTTACTTTAACCGGCGCATCATTGAATGGTTTAAATCCCAAAATTCTTGAATTTACCTATACAGTTGGAGCTAATGAAGAAAACAGTGACTTAAACTACACTACTGTAAATGATTTAACAGATGGTGCATTGTCAATTCAGGATGAAAATGGGAACACAGCTATAATAACCTTGCCTCCTTTGACGAGCAGTGGTTCTTTGGCAAGAAATAAGAATATATATGTGGATTCAAAAGTACCAGGAGTAACTCCAACTATTTCATCAGCTAACGTAGCAGGTAATTATTATGTTAATCAAAATATATTTATAAAATTAACCTTTAGTGAGAACGTCAAAGTTAAAGGCAGGCCTTATATTACTTTAAATTCGAATGGTACAGTTCCCGCTGTTGCTTATTACTATTCAGGCTCAGGCTCTGATGTGTTGCAGTTTAAATATACGATTGAAACTGATAATTATACCGCTGCAACTACATTAAATGTTTCAGGTGCTAATTCGCTTATTGTTGATAATGCTTCAGGTGTATATATTTCTGACTATGCAGGAAACTATCCGGCTTCGTACACCTTATCAACAACAGAATTATCCGGCTTGAGTTTTACTATTAACAACAGTGCCTCTAAAAAATCAGCTGAATTATCAATCACAGACATAAAAGATAATGAAGCACAGCATAACTTAAATATGTCGGTTTATCCGAATCCGGTTACGGGTGATGAAATTACTCTGTATTTTAATCCTGAATGGGCAAACAATTCAGCAGAAATCAGGGTATTCTCCCTACAGGGTAGGATTGTTGCTTCGCAAAAACTAATACTATCAGATAAAGTGGTTATTGATCAAAAATTAGAACCAGGTACGTATATTCTGAACTTGCTAAAAGACAATCAATCATTTAACAAACGAGTTGTTGTTGAATAATTGAACAGGTATAAAAATTCATAAAGCTATCCATAGGGATAGCTTTTTTTTTAACTTAGTACACATCAATATAATTAAAGGTAACAATTCGTATGAAAACTCAAATTATACTGTTTTTTTTTAGCATTCTGGCAATCGGTTTATATGCTCAGCCCCATAAAAATCAAGAATTAATCTGCTCGAGTAGCCAGGTTCAGAATACAGGTATAAACACAAAAAACGGAAGTAAAAATATCTTAAAAGTTTTCCATTACGATAATAATATAATTGGTTCGGGTATCGGAAACAGAGATACACAATATACATTGGGTGCGCTTATTGAATTACCTGTTGAAACACTAAAAGATTATATCGGAAAAGGGATTGATTATATCCGATTTGGTATTGAAGATCAAAGCATAATTTCATCAGCAAATTTAGCTGTTTACGAAAATAAGCTGGATGGAAACCCAGTGGTTTGGCAATTGTTAAATGTCGATAGCATTTCAAAAGGATGGAACCTTTTTAAATTAAATCAACCCTATATCATTACAAAAGATAAAAGCATTTTTGTTGGAGTTTTTATCGAAACTACTAAAGGCGGTTACACTCTGACATACGATACCGATCCGGCCACTTACCCACAATACAGTGGCCATACTTTTTTGAATGGTACATATTTTGGAACACTTTATAATGATATTATTATTGATGCGGATTACAATATCCAGGCCCTTATTACCGATGGGCATGGTGCTGACTTTGTTGATTTATCGGTTATTGGTATTCAGACTACATCAAACAACTGCCCTCTAAGCAGTGCTGAAACACTTGAAGTAACTTTATTGAATAAAAGCGAAATTTCAATATCAGACACTTTTAACCTCAAGTTATCAATAAATGATAAGATAATTTCGCGGCAAGTAACCTCTACGGTTTTTGAGCCAAATACAGAAATTACTTTAAAAATGCCCCCATTGGATATGAGCACTTTTGGTAATTATCTTATTACAGCTTCCATCGATTATGCTGACGCTGATTCCAGTAATAATATCTTTTCAACCTCGATTTTCTCTGGTAATGCAAAGCTTAGCATTGATATCACTACTGATGCATTCCCTGAAGAAACACGCTGGGAATTAACAGATATAGATGGAAATATTGTGGCTGAAAACGAAGTTTACGAAAGTGAAACCCATTATCACCGAAACGTATGCCTTGAAAATTCTAATTGCTATACCTGGAAAATATTCGACAAATACGGTGATGGCATTTCAGCCGGAGCTGAAGATTCACTTAATGGTAAATTTTCTTTATACTTTAATGATTCATTGATTGCTGAAAGTCAGGCAAATGGAGATTTTGGTTCTGAATTCGACAAAGTGGGGATCGGTAACGGATGCAAATTAAATGATATTAAAATCACAAAACTAAATATGCCAACGTATGAATTACCTGGCAAATTACCAATCACTGGTATCATTTATAACATGGGGGTTGATACTTTAAAATCTTTCACTTTAAATTATATAATAGACAATTATATAAGCAACACCGATACCGTTAAAGGAATTACTTTGCCGAACGGACAATCCATGGAATTTACACATTCACAGGATTTTGACTTTAATGATTCCAAACTATATACGGTGCAGGTAATGGCCCTGTCCCCGAATAACACAACGGATGAACAGCCCGAAAACAATACCGGAAGCACCAAAATTCTTATCAATTCCGGGGTTATGCCTCGCCAGCAGTTAATTGAACATTTTACCAGTTCAACCAGCGACGAGTGCTTTACTTTTACCCCCACACTTGATGCAATATTAGCTAATAACACATCGGAGTTTTCACTAATAAGATATCAAGCCAATAAGCCAGCACCAGGAGATCCCTATTATATTAAAGAAACAGGCGAAAGAATGAACTATTATGGTGTGAATAATATTCCATCGGTATATAGAAATGGCGTTTTTGATATGGAAGTCAGTCAGGATGTATTTGATTATTATGCATCTATGAAAACAATTATTGAAATTGATGCTTCAGCTTCATACCTGGATGAAGATGTTTTAATAAATGCAAAAATAAAATCGATAACCCGGGCTGATTCAGGTTTTGTAGCCTATATTGCTATCATTGAGAATACAACTACAGGAAATGTAGGTACCAATGGCGAGTATGAGTTTTACAATGTTTTAATGGCATTATTACCGGATTCTAAAGGTTATAATTTAGGAACAATACCTGAAAATGGGGTTATTTCACTCTCCTATTCTTTGGATATGTCGAATACTTTTGTTGAAGAAATGAATGATTTAAGCGCCGTTATATTTGTCCAGAATGATTCATCCAAAGAGGTTGTTCAAAGCCTTACCATTCCTATAGAATTTACAGATAACATTGATGTAAACCTTTTAAATAGCTTTAAGGCTTATCCCAATCCATTTAAAAACCAACTCACCATTGAAAATATTGAACCGGGAACTGAAATTAAAATTTGCAATCTGTTGGGTCGTGAGGTATATAAGTATAACTCAACCGGTATTATCGCAAACATTAATACTGATGATGTTTCACCCGGAATATATATCGTAAATTTAATATCTAAAAATAAAGGATTTGTATCATTTAAAATTATCAAACAATAATAAATCACACAAACAAACATTTGATAATGAAATATTTATTATATTTTTTATTTGCATTAATAGCACTTTCATCTTGTAAAAAAGACAGGGTTCATACTTCAATACTTGGCACCTGGAATTGTGATGAATTCTCAGAATATGGCGAAAGCAAATACCAGGTAAGTATTATGCGAAATTCATACCTGCCTTCGGATTCCACTGCCTATATAATCATCAATTTTCATAATATGGGTATTGACGAAAATAATGAGGTATATGTCAGCGAAGATGAACCCGGTATACTGACCATTACCGGTACCGCTAATACCGGGGTTTTGATTACCGGTACCGGTGACGTTGCCAGTGATTTTTCAAAAATTGAGTGGAACTACCAGGTAAACGACGGAGGAAATAACCCAACTGTAAGTGCTACCTACTATTAATTTGAGTATTATCGGTAAAGTACTTAGTAACTATATCTACAATATCGTCACTGAATTTCAGCAATAAATCCAAATGCCCGGCTCCAGGTACAACCAAAATGTTTTGATTGCATTCATGACATGAGTTAAGCTTATAAACAGGTGCCGCCACATCAAATTCGCCAGAAATAAATAATTTGGGAATGGTGTCATCTATTGATTTCAAAATGCCGGGATTTACAGAAAAATTAGATGTGACCGGGTTATACCAGTCATTTAAAACTTTTGAAATATTATTTTGCAGCGTGTCACTAACCAGTACCCGTCCCTGCTTTTTGAGAATCATATCACCAATAACCAGATCGCCCGGAAAGTTTTTATAAAAATCGTTATAAAGCTGCTTAAGCTGTTTGGTATGATCCTTTTGAGCATCTTTAAAAGCATGAACCAGATTATCCAATTCCTGGGTGGAATAAGCCTTTGAAAAGGCAAAAAACAATAATCTGTATAAATTAACAGATTCCATGTTTTCTGTAATTTGGGATAGGCTCTGATCTAAATTAGCCATTACAGTTGCAATACTATCCGCACCAGTCACAAGGCACTTTTTACAGTATCTTTTATAAATTTTGTAAATCTGTGTATTAATCTCATCAGTGGTAAACATGAAATCATTAAGAGGCCTCGCTCCTATTAAAACCATTTTATCAACATGTGAAGGATATTTCTCACTATATAGCTGGCTTAACATAGTTCCGTAGCTAAATGAAAGAAAGTCTATGTGCTTATATTTCAGTAATTTTCGGGTTATTTCAATATCGTCAACCACCTCATCCATGGTGTAGCCTCTGATGTCGATTTTTTCATCTTTCCAGGTTGTAAGGCACGAATCCACAGCAAAATTAAACATCACCGAGGCGTTATTAATAGTAATGGAATCATCCAATAATGCATTTTTCATGCAAGGGCATTGTAAGCTTGTTGATCCGTCTACCCCACGGTAACCAACTATAACAATATCATGATGTTCTAATAATTCATCAAAAAACAATTGAGGCTGGAAGTTACTCTCACCCGGACCTCCGTTCAGGAGAAATACAGGTTTGGTTATTGAATCCGCATTAAGAGCTTTAATTCTTATAACGGGCAGGTTAATTAAACGCGAGTCTCTGTTATTTCTGTTCTCGTTTACAACAAGTGTTCCGTAATCGGCCGGATAGGTATTGTAAACTCCGTTTTCCCATAAAATTGTGTCGGGTTTATTTATCGGAATAACTTTTCCGGTTTCATAATGATAAACCTGACCGCTTAAATTACCAAGGATTAATAATATTAAATATGCCACAAAAATTAACCGCGGCATAAAAACTAATAACTGATCATTTCGAAAGGTACATCAACAATATCGGCATACGATTCACCAGCATCTTCCATATCTTCATCGTCCGACATAAAGTGCCACTTAATGCTGACCTTTTTTCCGCTTTCGGCAATACCAGCAAATTTTTCAAGTATATCGAGGATTTGTTTTGATGAAGCGGAATTAAAATATTCCATATTAAATTCAACAACGGTTTCGTCATTCGGATCAGCAACATACTCTTCAATCCATTGATGTATTGGGTTGTAGAATTCTTTTACATCTTCAGGAAGCGATTTTCCTAAAAACTTAAATTCATTTGCATCCTTGTCTAAAATTACCTCAGGACTATCATCTGTACCCGCTAATCTTTTTGCTTCCATCAAATACCAGTTTGTTAATTTTCAATTTTCATCTTTATACTTAAAGGTTAATCGTAACAAATTTAATAATTACGATCTTCTATAACAATACTCTTATTACAATTTTTTCGATATTATTGTTTTAGCAGATTTAAAATTCTCTGATGCAACGAAGGATGCGAATAATTTACTGCAACATAAACCGGATGGGGAGTTAGATTGCTTAAATTATTAGCGGCCAGTTTTTTTAACGCTGAAATTAAGGCCTGATTGTTAAAGTTCTCTGCTACAAAGCTATCAGCCTGGTATTCATTTTTTCTTGATATCAGATTCATTATTAAACCAATAACCAGTGATACCGGTGTAAACAAAAGCCCAAAGGCAATTAATGCTATATGAAATACCGGTTCACTAACTCCCAGCGCCATCGAAAGTTCCTGACTTTGTATAAGTAAGGATAAAATATAAAGCATTAATCCCATCTGTAATACTGAGATGAAAAATCCCATAAGCGTATGCTTCTTTTTATTGTGCCCGATTTCATGTGCCAAAACAGCAACCAGTTCTTCGGTGGTTAATTGTTTGATCAGGGTGTCGTACAAAACAATCCTTTTTTTTGGGCCAAATCCTGTAAAATAGGCATTAGCCCTTGTCGAACGCTTTGACCCGTCAATTTCATAAATATTTTGAATTTTAAACCCTACTTTATTTGCAAATTCAGTTATTGCCGATTTAAGTTCACCCTCTTCCAGTGGTTTTTGTTTATTGAACAATGGCACAATAATATTACTGTAAAACAAAGTCATAAATAGAGTAAATAAGGTCATAATTCCCCAGGTATAAATCCAGAAATTTCGGCCTGTAAGTTCATAAAATTTATAAACGATAAAATAAATTATACTGCCCAGAATAATTGAAACCAGATAACCTTTAAGCTTATCAAAAACAAATACTTTAGGTGTGGTTTTGTTAAAACCAAATTTTTGCTCAATAACAAAGGTATCATATAACGAAAACGGTGTGCTGATTATATCCTGGGCAAAAAATAGTATTCCGAAAAATACTAATCCCAGCAAAATTGGATTTTGGATATATGGCAGTATTGTATAATGTAACCAACCAAACCCCTTTAAAAACAAAAATGATAATATTATAACGGTGCTAAAACTTGATGATATTAACGAAAATCTGGTATTTAAAACAGAATAACGTTGTTGTTTCTGGTACTGATCATCGTCATAAAGGCCTTTAAGCTCTTTAGGAACCGGTTTATTTCTCCAGGTTGAATTTAGCCACTCCAATATTCTTTCAAAAACAAAGTCGAAAAGTATGATTCCGATTATTACATAAAATAAGTAATTGTACATATCGTGATTTTAATGTTATTACCCGTCAAACAAAGGCTAACAGGATTCATTTTGTTACCGGCAAAATAGCTATTATTTTATAAATACGCGAAATTTAGGTCTGGAATAATGGGAATTATTTGTCAGTATTTTCAACCCCGAATTGTTTGTCCAGGGTGGTGGATTCTTTTATTCTGATATTAAGTTGTTTTAGATAATCTTCAGTAACATAGTTATGATAGTTTTGCTGCGCTTCCTGCAACCAATCAACGGCAACATCCAGTTTACCTTCAACTTCGCACGCCAAGGCCATGTTGTGACAAGCTGCTGCCGCAATCCTCTTGTTAGGGTTATCTACCATAGTTTTCCATATGGTAGCTGCTCCCATCCATTTATCTGAATAAGCATATATTGATGCCTGCTTCATTTTGTCGTTGCTATCATACAAAAGCATATTCCGGTTTACAGGTAACCAGTATGGGGCCAAATGATCAGAAACTTTGAACGAAGCTGTATTGGCAATTTTATCGGCCAAATAACTTATAAAATCATCATAGGTTAATGACTCATGATAGTCGTACCTTGTTTCAATTTCTGAAAGTGTAATTGTATCCCGTTGAATTCTTTTTTCAATAATTTTTTTATCACTGGCAGAATATAACCTCCACATTGAATTAACAACCAACGATAATGAGGGGTATGACATATATCCATAACCATCATATGACCTAATGCGAATTACTGTATCTATAATTCCAAATGCTTCTAACGAAAGTAAGGCATCAGTACCATAATTTTTACATAGAGTACTAACGGCATTTAATTGAATGGGTTGAAGAAGATCTCTCTCCTTACGAAAATATATCTGGCTAATAAGTTTGCTGGTATCATAACGGGGCGATTGGTTTAACAAATCGTTCACATATCGTGTCAGTAGTTGTGTGGTAGTTGTATCCAACTTATATAAACCATTTTGAACATCATTCTTAAATGAATTATTATGGTAAAGCAAACTGTTATTCACTAGTAAAATAGAGTTGATTTTTGACGGAAGCGTGATTTCTGCAGGTTTTATTACTTCAATTTCAACCGTTCCCAGTGTTAAGCACGATGGCAACGAAAAAGAAATAAAAATAAATACCATCCACTGGCTAATTTTAATATGAATTTTGTGAACTTTCATATACAAATCATTGAGTTAAAATCATCAAATTAATCCCCATATTCTTCTTAAAAACCATTCGAGGCACAGAAAAATAACAAACAATGCGAGTAACCACTTAAATTCAATAAAATCGGTCAGGGTTTTCTTAACTATTTTAACCGGTAAAATATTTTCATTTTCATCAATTGACCTGTACAATGAATCAGTATTGAGCTTACTATATTGTTTTCCACCTGAATTGACCGAAAGATTAAAGAGCATGTTAAAATCGGCAGTTAAATTTAATTGTTCAATGAGATTTTCTTTTACAATAAAAATGCCACTTTTTTCGTACACTTTATTTCCCGATTCAGTTTTTGCCTTAAATTTATATTTTCCGACCGGTAAACTACCCATATTTAATTGATAACCCTCACCCGTTTCATCAAAATAATGCGGATATGTATTCCCCTTACTGTCAATTATTTCCAGCTTTATTGATGCCCCATTTATCATTTCATTTGAAGCATTTAGCAATTTGGCTGAAAAAATAATATCCTGATTTTCAGCAAATGTTTTTGAATAATCAATACTAAAAGGTTCTTTTTTATTTTTTAAGGCCAAATATTGAATAGTTTTAAAAATTAATTCGCTTGTTATGGAATGATCGTGAAAATTTTTATACTCCTGTAACTGCCATTTCCAAAGGCCTTCGCCCAATATAAAACCTAATTTTTGCTGACCTGCATTACTGAATGCCCATAATGGCTTATCAGTTTCAATTGAACCGATTTTTTGATACAATAACACCTGGTTTTGCTGAAAAACTGAATACTCTCCAAAAGGCGTATATAAAGGAGGCATATCGGCTAAAAATCGTGCATCGATGCTTGTATTAAATAAATTAAAATTCGAATTTAAAACAGGTTGGGCATCATCAAATAAATTATTTTTATGTTGAATAGATAAAGGCAACTTCAGATTATTAAGCGCATTCACGGCAGTTTCCTGTCCCAAAACAAATAGAATAGGAACGTCATTCTTTATTAATTCAGGCATTATATTTTGAAGGTTATTGGCCGATGAAGGCAACTGATGCAGAATTACCAGTGCCAGGGTATCGGAAACCGAAGTTACCTCGCCGGCATTTTTAATTTCCAGATTGTAAACCGAATTCGATTCCAAAACCCGTTTAAACAAAGCCACATCAGGGTGATAACCATTTTGGATTAACAGTATCTTTCTTTTATTTTCTTCAACCTCGATATAAACGGTTTTTGTATTATTAATTAAATTAGCTTCCACCGATGTTGCACTTGCTTTAATATGGTAAGGAAACAATCCTGCGCTGTCGGCAGGCAATGTGAATAATACATTTTTAAAGTAAAGCGGATTAGTTGCTACCAGGGTTTTTGATTCCACTAAATTTTTATCACGAAAAACATCTACAGTTACCTTACTGTTTTCCATATTATTTACAGAAACACCAACTGATAATGGAAAATTTGAACCTTTATAAACTACAGGATTATTCTCAACTCTGGTTATTGAAATATCAGCTTTTGGAAGTGTATCACCAAAAGGTATTGTGTAAATAGGAAAAGGCAGGTTCATTGCGGCGTAAAGCGGTTGGTTCCCTTTATTGTACAATCCGTCACTTGCAATAATTAACGCCCCGATATTTTGATTAAAATAAGTGGTTTCAAATATTTTAAAAAGTGATTCAAAATTAGTATTCTTATCGGTAAAAGTGTTGGTAAGGCTGGTAACTGAATCACCAAACTGAACTGAATGTACCTCAAATTTATCGGATAATCGGTTCAACAGCTTCGATACTTTCGCAGGAAAAGAATCGCGCAAATAAGTTGAATCTGCTGATAATAACATTGATTCTGAATTGTCCTGTGCATATATTATAACAGGTTTTTGTATTTCGGCTTTAATAATTCTGATTAGCGGACCTAATAAAAGGAATCCTAAAGAAATAAGAATAAACAGCCGAAGTCCTGAAAGCAGGTAAACTTTTGATACTGATAATTCCTGGTTTTGTAAGCTCTTAAAATAGATAAAATAAGTTATGGAAAATGCCAAACCTATTATAAGTAAAAACCAATATAGAGAGTGCGAAGCAACTAAGGGCATACAATTGAATTTAAAAATTGTAAAACTAACAATAAAAGCCGGTAGCTTAATATTTCACAGGCTAATTTTTTATTCCTGCCTGCCCCATCAAAAATCAAATACAGCAATAGCACAAAAACATAAAAAATCCCTGCTTTTGATTTAAAGCAGGGATGATTTATTTTAATTTTAATTTTTATTATTATCGTTAATCTGATTTTCAATGCAAACTAAAGCATTGTGCTGACTGCCGACTGTTTACTTGCTGCCGACTGATTTCTTTTTTAAGTCAGCATTGCCCCGCAAACATTAATAACCTGTCCGCTTACATACGATGATAATTCAGAACCCAAAAATACACATACATCGGCTACTTCCTCAGGTTTTCCTCCCCTTTTTAACGGAATATCTTTCAACCAACCTTCTTTTTCAGCTTCTGGTAACTGAGCTGTCATCTCGGTTTCAATAAATCCGGGAGCCAGGGCATTACAACGGATATTTCTTGAACCCAGTTCACGTGCTACCGATTTGGTAAATCCAATAATACCAGCCTTTGAAGCAGAGTAATTGGCCTGACCAGCATTTCCACGTACGCCCACTACTGAGCTCATATTAATAATTGACCCGAATTTTTGTTTTAGCATGTATTTCTGCACTGCTTTGGTAAGATTAAATACCGATTTCAGGTTAACTTTAAGAACCAAATCCCACTGATCTTCTGTCATTCTCATCAACAATCCATCGCGCGTAATTCCGGCATTATTTACCAAAACATCAACCTTGCCAAAATCTTCAACCACCTGATCAACAAAAGTATGTGAAGCTTCATAATTACTGGCATCCGATGCATAAGCCTTTGCCTTTACACCGTACGATTGTAATTCTTTTACCACTGCATCGGCATTTTCATCAATAACAAGGTCCGAAAAGGCAACATCAGCTCCTTGTTGTGCATATTTAATTGCAATCATTTTACCTATTCCCCGGGAAGCACCTGTTACGATTGCTACTTTTCCTTCAAGAAGTTTCATTTGATCAATTTTTAAATTAATAATTAGTTTATAGCTGTCTATATGGTTTGCGAAATAATTCTGTTTTTAATAAAATGGTATTCCGGCAAAACGCACAAATATAGCACAAAATATTAGTATTAAAATTTAGTACTATTTTACAGTAAAAAACTTTGAATAATTGCCGGTAGAAAATCGTCTGTCTTACTTATCGAAATGCTTTTGTACCGTTTTCAACAATACATCACCATGTACCGGTTTTGAGATATAATCAACACACCCGGCTTCCAGGGCCAAATCCTGCTCATCGCCTAAACTATATGCAGTTTGTGCAATTATCGGGATATCGCGTATTTTCAAAATTTGTTTGGTAGCATCAATACCATTTAAAACGGGCATCCTGATATCCATTAAAATACAATCGCAAGGATTATTCTCTTTAACGTAATTCAAGGCTTCCCGCCCATTTTTAACCCAAATTACCTTAGCATTTGTTGGTATTATAATATATTCCAGAAATTTAAAATTCTGTTCTACATCTTCCGCAATAAGAATGGTTTTATTCTCCCAGTTATATTTTTCATGCTTTACCGGTGCCATTTCTTTATCAATCAATTCATTGGCATCTTCAGGTAAAGGATGAGTAAAATAAAAGGTAGAGCCTTTCCCGGGATAGGAAACCACCCTGATTTCGCCTCCCATTAACTCAACCAGGCTTTTTGATATAGCCAGTCCCAAACCTGTACCGTTATATTCTTTGGTATACGATCGGTCAATTTTACTGAAACGCTCAAAAATAATATCCTGCGTATCTTCTGCAATACCAATCCCGGTATCATGAACATAAAATTCGATAGTATTGGTCCAAATATTACTGATCCCAAAATGGATAACGCCCTTATCAGTAAATTTAATTGCATTATCAATAAGGTTATTCATGATTTGCTTAAACCTGAATACATCACTATCAAAGGGCAGGGATTTATATTTTTCAGGCAGATCAAGAATAAGTTCCAAATCATCCTGATTAATCAATTTGTAATTCTTTTGATGCTTCCCAAAAATTTCTTTCAAAGTCTGATAAACCTGGTAGCGGTCCTTTTGTATACGTAATTGACCTGTTTCAATTTTTGCCACGTCAACAATATTATCTACCAGTGTTAATAAATCCTGACCACTATTACTGATTAGTTCAATAAATTCCTCCCGCTCACCGATGGTCAGATCAGGATCGGCCAGTAAATCGGAAAAACCAATTATGGCAGTCATGGGAATCCTTATATCGTGCGACATGTTCGCCAAAAATGAAGATTTTAACCTGTCAGCCTCTTCAGCTTTTTCCTTTGCATGGAGCAGTTTCAATTCATAATCGTTACGCGAAGTCAGATTTGAAACCAAAACAGCCAGCATTTTAAAATAATTAATTTCAGTGGTATCCCAGGTAGCATCATTCTGGTTTTCAAACAGAATGGATCCATATAGTTTATCTTCAATAAAAATCGGGAAAATGTAGGCGCTATTTAGCTTTAAATCACTAATAAATTCTCTAAGGTCCTCAGGTAAATAATCTGGTGAAAATCCAAGAATCATTTTTCGTTCCAGTAATAATTTATTCCATGAAGGGACTTTATTTAAATTCAAAGTAAATCTATCGGGTAACAAAGGGACATTTTTAACTGAATGCTGATGTTCCAGAATCGCAGTCCGGTTTCTTTCACTATTATGAAAAAGTAATATCCGTCTTGTTTTAAAATGATAGGCTATACGATCCAGAACCTCAGATAATTTATGAATATAATCCTTATCGCTGTTAAAAATAATCAGTATTTCAGAAAGCAACTCCGTACGTTGAAGATTTTTGTTAAGATCGGCTTTGGTCAGGAAAAAATCAGTTATATCAACAAATTTTAAGGCTAACTGTTTATCCGATAAAGGATAAACACTAATTCTGAAATATTTGTGCAGGTTTTTAATATGTATTTCATAGTCCTCATCTACTGAACTATAATCATTACCTGAAAATTTGATATCCTCAGATATTTCAAATATTTCACCAAGTTTCTTGTTAACTATCTCCTCGCTTGTTTTTGCTGATAACTTGCACCCTGCTGTATTCACATCCACCACCTGCATATCAAATAACGACACCTCTTCCTCACGTGGTCTTTTCAACAAAAATAATCCCTCGTCGAGGTAACGATCAACAAATTCAATGGATTTTCTAAGGTTGCTTATCTCCTGTTCTTTCGACTTAACTTCCTGGATGTTTTCGATTTTAACTAAAATTGACAATTGATTATTTACAAGGGTAAGTTTATTTAATACAAGTTTAACAGGAATAATAGCAGAATTCAGAGCAATAATCTGTCCCTCAGTTTCAATTTTTGTTTTTTCACCTGATACAATCTCCGAAATATTTTTAATGATTTCACCACGATTATCAGGATGAATAAGTTCTGAAAATTTAATTTTTTCTATCTTCTCACGGGTTGCCCCTAACATTCCCAGAACAGTCTTGTTTATAAACTTTATAATCTCACCCTGAATTACAATAACCCCTTCAAAGGTTTGGTTAAATATCTGATTATAAAGTTTTTCCTTCGAACTATACGTATTTTCGATTATTTCAAGACGATTCTCAAGTTCTCGTTTATCATCCGTAAGATCTTTGACTAATTTTTCAAGTTCTTTATATGATAAAGCCTCTGGCATATTTTCTCTGATTATTCTATTAATGTAATACTTTTTAAGCTCTGACCCAAATAAACTGTTACTTTATGGTTTAAATTTAACACCATTATTAGTATTTTTGCCTTCGTTACAAAATAAATACAAATAATATGAAAAATACCATTTTTGTTTCGATTTTCCTCTTGTTAGGTAGCCTATTGAATGCCGTGTATTCACAATCGTACAATATAAATGTACATATAAAGAATTTAGGCGACAGTACCGTTTATTTAGGTTATTATTTTGGTGATAAACAATATGCGAAAGATACGCTTTTGCTCGATCACAACGGTAAAGGGACCTTTAAAGGTACCGAGCCTTTAAAAGGCGGTATTTATTTTATACTGGTGCCGGGCAATATGTTTTTTGAACTCGTAATTGATAAAGACCAGGATTTTAGTGTTTCAACAATCTACGATGGCGATGCCGGCGATTTAACCAAAAATCTTAGTTCAAAAGGTAGCAAAGATATGGATATGTATCTTGATTATGAGCAATTTATGACTAAAAGAAGTGAGTTGGCCATTAGCTTACGCGACCGCATAAAAAATGAAAAAGATGAAAAAGAAACCCAACGTTTAAAGGACAGCCTGAATTTATTGCACGATGAGGTTATCAAAAAATGGGAAAGTATTGAAAAGGATTATCCTAAATCGCTGTTAGCAGCCGTTTTATTAATAAACAAGGAGATTGAAGTACCTGATCCCCCAAAAGATGAAAATGGCAATATCATTGATTCAGCTTTTCAATATAAATATTATAAAAAGCATTATTTCGATTATGTTGATTTCAGCGACGAAAGGTTATTGCGTACGCAATTTTATTATCCCAAAATTGACCGTTATTTTGAGAAATTAATTATACCCATTCCTGATACGGTTATTAAGGAAAGCGATATGGTTCTTAAAAAAGCCTCCGCTAACCAGGAAGTATATAAATATACGCTGCAAATGCTTTTCAATAAATACAATAACTCCAATATTATGGGCATGGATAAAGTATTTGTTCATTTTGCAGAAAATTATTATCTGAACGGGAAAGCCACATGGGCCGATACTGCCTGGCTTAAAAAAGTTGAAGAGCGGGTTGATGAAATAAAACCGAACCTTATCGGTAAAAAAGCTCCTGAGATAAGGTTATTAAGCCCCGATGATGAGTTAATTTCATTATATGGTATAAATGCCGATTACACCGTACTTTTCTTTTTTGATCCAAACTGCGGACACTGCAAAAAAGCCACTCCGCTGATGAAAGATCTTGCAGATAAATATTGGGAAAAAGGAGTAGAAGTACTTGGAATTTACACACAGGGGAATAAAGATGAATGGACTAAATTTATCAAAGATCAGCATCTTGAAAACTGGATAAACGGATGGGATCCTTATAACCAATCTAATTTCAGAACTTATTACGATGTAAGGTCGACACCGTCAATTTACCTGCTCGATAAAAACAAAAACATTATCGGGAAACGTATCGATGTGGAAACTCTCGAGAAAATGCTTGAAGACGAATTCAATAAAAAGGAAAAAAAGTAGTCCGGATAACCCGGACTACCCCGTAACCTGAAGGAACATAGAAGAAACCTTCATACAGCCGGTTATGCAGCCAAACCTAACCGGCTTTTTTATCCGAACGTCCGGAAATTTTTAATTATTTTCTTTAATTACTACATTGAAAATAAACAGGGTGACTACCGATGAGGCAAAAATCACCAATAACGATGTCATAATCTTTCGCATCACATCCTCGAGTTCAATAACATCCCAGATAGCTAAAACAGCTATAGCAGTTACAATTACTACAAAGGCCGACAGCGTGTACGAAGTAAGTTTTTTTGCTGTAAAACTCATAATCAAAACAATTAGGTTACTATTTCAATTCTCTTAAAACTGATTGTAGCTGGTATATTGAGGCTAAATTCTGCTTTTTATCCCCAATTTTTAATTCCCAGCTAATTTCATCAGCTTTTCTGTAAATAGTGACGACCATTTCGGGAGAATTGTTACAATCAACTGAAAAACCTAAACGTTCAAGTGCCATTCGGGTAATATTATAATCGGACCCTGAACCCTGTATATGAATATTATGGTTGTAATTCTTCTTTTTTATAAATTGTGACGTTTCCGGATCGAATTTAAGATTATTTTTTTGAAATAATCTTTCGATAGTTTTATCCAATAATAAGTCTTCAGGAGCACCATATAACAGGTTTTCATTATTCAGAACCCAAAAAACATCAGCATATTGCAATGCTATATTGATATCATGTGTGGAGTAAATTATAGTTTTATTCTGTTTGCGACACAGATTCCAAAGTAACTGAACCGTCGAAAATTTATTGGCCAGATCGAGAAATGCAGTGGGTTCATCCAGGATTATTATTGGAGTGTCCTGTGCCAGGGCGCGTGAAATCATAACCCTTTGGAATTCACCATCGGACAACTCTGTAATAAATCGCTCAGCAAACTCACTCATACCAACCTGTTCAAGCGACTGAAAAATAATATTACGGTCATCAGTATTCACATTTGTATACCAGTTTCCATATGGAAAACGGCCCAGTGAAACCAGGTCGAAAACTCTTAATCTGCTGGTTCGCTGCAATTCCGTAGTTACCAGGCTAACATGCTGTGCCAGCTGGGTACGGGATAATTTATCTGAATCCATATCCCGAAAATAAATCTTCCCTCCTAATGCCGGCTGAATATTACATAAACTTCGTAACAAAGTACTTTTTCCTGCACCATTTGGCCCTATCAGGGCAATTAATTCCGATGAGGTTGCCTTTACAGAAATTGGATTCGATAAAATTTTTGCCGTAGATGCATCCTGATACCCAATAACAAGGCCATCAATAATAATTGGATATGAAGTGCGGGGTTCCATATTTATACCAACGATGACATTTTTTGATTTCGGAAAATAATCCAGATCACTACAGGTATGCCAATAAGCGCTGTTATTGAGTTTATAGGCAAAATATGAGCATTTCCGGGTAATTGCGATCCTATATCGCTTAAAAGCATAGTATTAATTCCCAATAACAGAGTACCGGGCAATAAAATAAAATGGTTGGCTGTTTGGAACAGCATACGGGCCAGATGAGGTATAGCAATACCAATAAATCCAATCGGACCGCAAAAAGCAGTAACTGTTCCGGCAAGCATACTGGTGCTGGCAAAAACCAAAAATCGTGTACGGGCAACATTTAGTCCCATCGATCGGGCATAATTCTCACCTAATAGCAATACATTCAGGTTTTTAGGTAAAACGAAAGAGACCAAAAGCCCTAATAGTGCAGCCGGAATTATTACACCAAGTTGTTGCCGCGTAACACCACCCAAATTACCCATGGTCCAAATCACAAATTCCTTAACCGATGAATCAGCACCAAAATACTGCATTATGGTAATAAGCGCTGAAGCCACGCTGCCAAACATAATACCGAAAACCAGAATAGTCATTATATCACGCACCCTGACGGCAACAACCATTATAAGTATCAGTATAGAAGCGGCCCCAATCCATGCAGCCAGGGCAATTGCCCACTGACTGTAAATTACGGCGTATCCTAAACCAATTAATCCCGGAAATCCCAATACCAATAATGCGACACCCAATCCTGCACCCGAACTGATCCCTAAAATATAGGGGCCGGCCAACGGGTTACGAAAAATAGTCTGCATCTGTAAGCCGCTCACAGATAATGCGGCACCAGCTATAATAGCCATTAATGCTTTTGGTAACCGGAAATCTATAATAGTGATATAAAAAATTGATTGTTTGTCACCATGGAAAAAGACATCTGAAAAGGAATGTAACGGTATTTTAACCGACCCAAGTAACATATCGGCCAAAAACAGGGCTACAATTGCTACACTCAACAACATAAATATGAGGGTATTTCTTTTCAATGCCTATAATTTACACAATGAATAAATGCATTCATCGAGATATTCGTTGTTTTTAAAAATAGCATTTTTATGGGTAGCTTCATGCACAAAACCATTTTTTAGCAAGACTTTGGCCGATGCCGAATTATTTGAAAACACAGCCGCCCAAATCCGGTCAACGTCAAAGTGGTTAAAACAATATTCGATTAACCATTTTATAGCCTCTGTAACTATTCCTTCTCCCCAATATTCCTCACTAAGCCAGTAACCAATTTCCATGTTCTTTTTATGTATATCGGTTCCGGGAATCATTCCTATGCTCCCCACCGGATCGTCGTCGACCGTAATAGCAAAATTTAGTTTTGTTTTCAGTTTCAGGTTCATTTCAACCCAATTGGTTGCATCATTAAAAGTATATGGATGCGGAAAACTATCACGAACATACTTCCATATATTAAAATTATTGGCATGCAGAGCCAGTATATTTTCATCACCCTTTTGCCATTCACGAACAGCGAAGTTTTTGCCTAAATACAACATTAATTCAGTTTTTGATAATAATATAGACTTGTATCGGCAGAAACCTCCGGATGAAAAATCCGGATTAAATCCCAAAGGATCAGCTGAGGGTTCATAACACCGCTTTCCCAAAAATCGTTACCTCCATAAGCATTTTGGCGCCTGTTATTGTTATAAACATGGTGATTATTAAAAGGTGGCAGTTTTGTAAGCCTTTCATCGGCATTTTGGATATCACTCAATGCACCTGCCATCCCTGTATGAATCCAGATATCAGCTTTTTGCCCGTCAAGCATTACCCGTTCAATGGATAAATTTATACTCTCACGTTGATGATTATCAGCGTACAAATAGGCACCACCAGCATCAGCAATAAAATTAGCCATAAATGATTCACCTCCGGGCATATACCAAACCCCTTTCCATGGCAAACTGCTCATAACCATAGGTTTTTCAGTAATTTTGCTGCCTATTTTTTTATAATTAAGATATTGCTGTTCAACCTGATTAAAAATTGAATCAGCCTTAGAGCTGGCATCATAGAAATAACCGAAAAACTTAATCCATTCTGATTTTGCCAATGGTGTTGATTCCAGATATTCACTTACGATTACCACCGGAATACCCCATTCCGAAAACTTCTGATACAGGCTTTGTACTTCAGGGCCCACACCATATGCAAAAATTACATCGGGTTTCAAACTCAGAATGGTTTCATAATTTAAAGCCTGTTCATTCCCTACATTAATCGTTTTATTTTGCTTGATCTGTTTTGTTAAAAAAGTATCGTTCACCAGCAATGTATTGGTCAATCCTTTAATAGTAGACTGTCTGCCTAAACTACTAATAAAAGCACAATGGGTGGTTGACAGACATACCACCTTTTGAACCGGTGTTTTTATTACAGATTTATTATTGTTGGGTTTATCTGACAATAAATACTCGAATTTAATATTTTTGGCCTGTTCCCACGGATTTTGTACCGTGAGTTTTGTTAAACTCCCGCTATACTCAGTGGTAAAACCTTTGGCATATGAAAGGCTTTTGGCATTAAATTTACGGGTTTCAGATTTGTCTGTAGCACTTTGATTCCTGCAACTCATAAAAAGAAGCACCAAAATGATGCTTCGAATAAGATATTTTATGATCATTATTTACTTTATTTCTTGGTTTCAGAGTAGAAAATTGACCTGGAAATATTCTGACCATTTCTAAAATAGTATGTGCCATACGAATAGCTGACCTCAATATATTCTTTAGCAATACCATCATGGTTCACAATAACCCTTTTAATTTTTTTATTGGGACGTTCGTAATTTTCAACGGTCACTCCCTCAGGATATTGCTTGGCCAATTCATTAAGGAATTTTTGGTCACGTTGTTCCCCTTTATAGTCAAAATCCTTTTTATTAAATGAATTTTGCGATGCAGCCAAATCAGCCTGACGACGTCTCTCTTCTTCAGCTGCCGCCTGTGCTTTATCTTCCTGCAATTTCCGTTCGCAAACACTAATCTGATCTTTAGGATATTTTTCATCAGGTTTAACGCCCAGTGCATTTTTATAATTTGCTATGGCAGCAGCATAATTCTTCCCCAACAAAGCATTATCAGCCTGTTTAATCAGATTTTTATAGTCAGCATCAAGTTTTGCCTGTTTATCGGCGGCAATTTTATCCTGCTCAATCAATCTATCGACTTCATTTATTTTGGCTTTTGCATTAGTATCGTTTGGTTTGAGATTTAATGCAAGAGAATACTTCTGTTTGGCTTCAACATATGATTTTGCATCTTTAAGCTGGTCGCCCTGATTCATGGCTGCACTGTAATCTGCATCAAGTTTTGCAGCATTATTCTTAATAATGGTGTTAATAGCTGCAATTTGCTGGTCAGGGTAAGTTTCGTCTCCTTTAATCATTTTAGCATCCATATAAGACGAAATGGCCTTATCATAATTTTTTGCATTATATAACTTATCAGCCTCGGCAATTTTAGCCTGATACGATTTTATCAAAGCCTGCATATCTGCTTGTTTTTGAGCTGCTTCAGCTACCAAAGCATCAATTCTGCTAATCTGGTTCTTTGGATAATCCTCGCCGGGTAAAATACTGCTTGCCTGCTGATACAAAGGTTTAGCCGTTGAATAGTTTTTTTGATTAAACGCGTTATCAGCCTGTGTAATAAAATTTTGATATTGATCCTGTTTCTTGGAATTTTCATTTATAATGCCTTGAATTTCAGCTATTTTTTGTCTTGGTAAAGCTTCATCAGGTTTTAACTGCGAAGCACTCTGATAAGCAGCTAGTGCACCTGAATAATTTTTCTGTCCGTATAATCCAGCCCCTTCAGTCATTTTCTGGTCGTATGCTTTTTGTTGGGCCGCCAGTGTTGAAGTAATTTTATCGATTTCAGCAATTTTCTGTTTCGGATACATTTCAACAGGTTTCAGTTGCGAAGCCTTTGTGTAATCAGATTTTGCCTGGCTGTAGTTTTTTGTATTAAAGCTGGCATCGGCACTGGTAATTAATGTTTTGTATTGTGATTCCAGTTTTACTTTTTCACCAGCCAAACGAGCCTGTTCTGCCATTAATTTATCAATTTCAGCAATTCGCTGTTTTGGATATGCCTCATCGGGTTTAACAGTGGAAGCAGCCTGGTACTGACCTTTAGCTGTTTCAAGGTTATTACTGCTATATGCAGCATCGGCCAGTTTAATATAACTATCATAAGCAGCTTCATTTTTACGGGTAGTTTCCAAAATACCGTTTATCTCCTTTATTTTATTCTGGGGATATACCTCAGAAGGTTTAATGCTCGATGCCTGATTATACAAAGCCAGTGCATCACCATACGATTTTGCCCCAAATAACTGATCGGCAGCGTCAATGGCATCTTTATATTTTTGGTTAGTTTGAGCAAGGCCTGCCAGCAAGTTGTCAATTTCAACTATTTTTTGCTTTGGATACGCCTCGTCAGGCAATAAAGCCGAAGCCTGCTGATAAACCGGTTTAGCCTGAGTATATTGTTTTGAATTAAATTGTGCATCGGCCTGTAAAATAAGTTGATCGTATTGCTTTTTGTTTTGTTCCAATTTTGCTTTAGCTACCATTTGCTGAGCTAAAAGTGCATTTAATTCCGAAATTTTTTGTTTTGGATAAGCTTCGGTCGGTTTTAATTGAAGCGCATTTCCGTAAGTAGTTTTGGCATCTTCATATTTTTCAGCTTTAAAAAACTGGTCGGCAGATGCAATTATAGCATTATATTTTTCATCAATAGATTTTTGAGCTGCCAGAATCTTATCAATTTCTGCAATTTTCTGTTTTGGATAAGCCTCATCAGGTTTTAATTGCAGCGCATTGGTATAGGTAACCCGGGCATCATCATACTTTTTATTCTGAAAATGCTGGTCGGCTGTAACAATAATAGTATTGTAACGGTCGTTGTTCTGAGCATTCGCTGCCATTAATTTATCTATTTCCGCAATTTTTTGTTTCGGATATGCTTCAGCAGGTTTAACCATGAGAGCGTTACTATAAGTAGTTTTAGCCCCGGCGTAATCTTCATCCAAAAATTGCTTATCGGCTGCAGAAATCATGATATTATATTTATCATCAATCATCTTCTGATCGAGAAGCATTTTATCGATTTCTGCTATTTTTTGAGTCGGATAAGCTTCATTTGGTTTTACAGCTTGAGCTTGTGAATAGGAATTTCTTGATTCCTGTAATTTTTTCTGTGCAAACAAGGCATCCCCCTGGCTTATAGCATCATTATAAGCTTTTTCGCGAGCCTGACTCTGTTCAGCGGCAGTCTTCTGTGCAAGAAGTTTATTTTCAATTTCGTTTAACCGGCTTTGTGGATATTGTTCTTTTGGAAAAATTGCCAAAGCTTGTTGATAATCTACTTTTGCATCCTCCCACTTCTCAATGTTGAAATTATTATCAGCACGAGCTATAGCCTGATCATAATTACGTTTTTTTGTGGCCTGATCCGCTAATATCTTTTCGATTTCGGCAATTTTATTTTTGGGGTAAATTTCAGCAGGCTTTAAACCGGATGCCTGTAAATATGAAGCCCTGGCTTGCTCATAATCCTTATTATTAAACGAACCATCAGCAGCCACAATTAACCTGGCATAATTTCCTTCGATATCCTTTTGACGTTGCTGAGCTTGTAGTTGAAGTAAGCCATTAATTTCTTTAATTTTTGAAGCCGGATAAGGCTCTGTTGGTTTTATGCTCAGAGCCTGAGTATAGTTACTTTTAGCCGACTCGTATTCCTTTTGTGCAAACGACTGATCAGCTACAGCAATAAAACCTTTGTATTTTTCATCCAACGATTTGTTTGCTGCCAAAAGATTATCAATTTCTGTAATTTTTGTTTTTGGATAAGGTTCAGCCGGTTTAATTTGAGCGGCTTTTATATAACTGGCCCTTGCATTTGCATAGTCTTTTGTTGAAAAACCTGCATCAGCCTGAGCTATAGCTTGTTTATAGGCGTTATCAATAGCATCCTTAGCATTTTTATCTTTTTGTATTTGCGCAATTATAGTGCTTAATTCTGCAATCTTATCTTTTGGATATTTCTCAGCAGGTTTAAGGTTGGTTGCTTCGGTAAATTTGCTAAGCGACACCTCATATTGTTTAGCATTAAAAGCACGATCAGCTGCTGCCACCGCATCGGTATAAGCTTTATCCTTAGCTGCCTGATCGGCTTGAACTGCATTATTGTCATTTAAAATACCGTCAATTAAAGCTATTTGATCCTTTGGGTACTGTTTTTCTACATAATTTAAAGCCCTGTTGTAATATTTTTTTGAATTGATGTAATCCTTTTCATGGTATAAGGCATCAGCCTGGGCAACGTTATCATCATAATTTTTCTGAGCATTCTGATCCTGACGGATTATTTTACCAATCATTTCCATTTGATCATCCGGATAAGTATCGTACGGATCCAGATCAATGGCTTTATCATAAAGTTCCATGGCCTGATCATAATCCTTATCATTAAAGGCTTTGTCGGCCTGTGCAATCATCTTCTTGTAGGCTTCATGGCGGGCTTTTTCGTATTGCTTCATTAAAGCTTCCAATTGTTTGAGCATATTGAAAGTATAATCCTCATCATAATCAAACGTACCATTTTTGTCAACATACATGATTTTTCCAATAGGTTTATCAAGTAAAGAAGCATCAAATCCTTCAACCACAGGAATCATTGAAACCATAAATGGATATTTCCAAACTCCCAACTCATCTTTTGGTACATTGGTATTGAAATAAAGCCTTTTTGAATAATATCCCTGCTTTGAAATTACAATCTCGTACTCAGAATTCAGATCGATAGAAAATTCAAATTTTCCTTTTGAATCAGCAGGATAGGACTTTATCTGTACCCCCTTTTGAAATACCAGCACCTTAGCACCCGATAATCCGGAACGTTCAACTTTTATCGTACCTTTTAATGTCAGACTTCCCTGATCGTTCTGCGAAAAACTTTTTTGAGATAGAAGAAAAAAACTAATTAATATGAGAGCAATATATTTAATCATAAACTTTTTCATGTTGTTCAACAAGGCAATTTAGATAAAAATGCTGATTTTTAGCAAAAGTGCAGTTAAATTCAGTTATTTCCAATTATTCATTAAATTATGTATAAACCATTTAATAACAAATTAAAAATATTTCAAAACAAAATAATTTAATTTATTACTTAGATTTTAAATCAGTATCTGAAAGTAACTTAAACGAATTTTAAAAGTTATACCAAAAGACGTTGGAAAAATTGACAAGGTTTCTGATTAATTTGTATTTAATTAATAAAGCACAAATTGTTATTTATATATTAATTATCAATATATTATAACTTAGCACCAACACCTTTTAAACTGAATATTATATATAATTCGTACTTAACAATAAAACTATAATATCTAGGTTGCATCTTTATAATCTAGTATCAGGTTCATTAAGTAACATTAGACTCATCGGATGACTAAGTTGCTGGTTTAAAATAAGTCATCCGATGAGTATTTAAACGGAACTTTATGAACGTACTACTAGACTGCTTATTTTATAATTACTGTTTTAATCCCAGATAAAATCAAATCCAATAGCCTTCAAAATATCGAAGAAATTTTAAAAATCTATTACATGTTTTATTCAACCAGTAGTTAAAACAATTAGGTCTAAAACTTAATTTATCTTTAAAAATCATGTTTTTATTTTGAATTACCTCTTACCGTATATGTTGCAAAAAAATATAGAAATTCATTAGGTTAATTGTTGATAAAAATCATAGAAGAAATGGTTTTTGTGGTTGAAATTTTTTGCTTTTTTTTTTAAATTTATAACAACTAAAAACGAGTTTCAGTTGTTACTGAAAATAGATAAAATTTCATTCTAACCTTTAATTTTTACGATATGACTGACCCTATTGAAAAACGCAAAAAACAAGAAAAACTAGAAATTGCAGAAAGAAAAGTTGAGAAAGCATGGGTAAGAGCAAGTAAAATCAGCAAAAAGCTTAAACGAGCCAAAAAGAAAGAAGAAAGGGAAATAAAGGCAGATTTGCAGATAAAGCTGCAAGACGCTTTTAAACGCTTAAAACGTAACAAAAAAGAGTTAACCAGATACGAAAAAAAGGTTTCATAATAAAAGGGCTGCGAATGCAGCCCTTTTTATTTTTATTATAGATTTTTAATTTCCATAAAAGCTATCTCACTTGTTTCTCTTATACTCCAACTAAACCAATTAATTTATTTGGTGCCCGCTCCTTTAAAATACTTGGTTTTATCATCAAATAAAACATTAAAAGTTGTCAGACTACCATATGCTTTGGTTATATATTGTTGGATGTTCACTTTTTCTTCATCAGTAAGCCCGGGGTGACTATTTATATTTTGTTCTAATACCCTTAACCGGTCACGTACCATAACAATTTTGTGAAAAAAAACATCAATAGGCACTTCTTTGCTTTGCAACCCTTCTTTACCAGGTATCATTTGCAATGTACCTCCTATCCATTTTTCTCCAATTTCAACCGGATCCGAAAGCATTCCCTTTTTGTCTAACAGGTAATTAAATATTTCATTTAAGGTATCAAGATTTAAGGAAGGCTGAGAATTTGAAACATCAGGGCTGGAAATAACCGAAAGTTCATCACTATTTTTTGAAATAGAAACTTTCCCTCCATGGGCAAAGTAAATTTCAAAATTGGTCACATTAATTTTACCGACAATACCTTCTCCATATCTTTCATGGTCCACCATGGTACCAATAACTACATTTTCCATTAGCACAATTATTAAATTAAAACAAAAACTAAACATGCAATAATACGATGACTAAATTAATAATTTACTTATTATCCTGAATTAGATGATGAAAAATTGAAGCTTCTCACAGCAAGCTGACGGGGAAAGCACTCACAGGATTCAATTGTATATATTTCTATCATTTAAAATTCACATATAAACTTGAATAAATGTAATACCCAATAAATTAGAAAGCTTATAGTTTTTTGTTACTGTAATAAATCTTAATGATATTGCGATTAGTTCAAATAGACTATAAAACAATACCTATTCGTTAAATATCATATCAAAATTTCAGAAGTAAATCTGATATTCATCGGGCACCCGATAAAATGATTCAGCAGTTTAAAACCTTAGGATTTATAAATTAAAAAGGGTTCCCATAAAATATAGAAGCCCAAGAAATTTTAAAATAAGAATTTTAATTTTCAGCAAAGAAATTTCCTGGTAAAAGTTCGTTCTCAATAAGTTTAATCCGGGTGCTTGCATTAAGGTCATTATGAATCTTCAAAGCTTTACGATAATATTTTTTAGCCTTCTGATAATCTTTTTCTGAATAAAACAGGTTAGCCTGCTCAACATCAGCCTGAAACTTACGGTCATACCTGGCATCCTGTTCCATAATACGATTGATCATTGCCAACTGGTCATCAGGATAGTAATTTTGACTATCATAATTAATAGCTTGCTTATATAATTGTTTTGCCAAATTAAAATTATGCAAAATAAATGCAGAATCGGCCTGATTCACAATATTTGAGTATACATCATTTATAGATTTTTTATAATAGGATAAAAATGTATCAATGGCCCGGGTATTTGTGCTTTCCTGAATCCTTTCCATGTCATCTGTCTCCATATCATAGTGAAAAGTCATGATAGGTTTCTCCAATAATAAACCTTTAAAACCATCAACAACGGGATATAAATTTAAAGCAAACTTAAAGGTCAATTTTCCTTCTTCACAATTTAATCCCTGAGTATTAAAGGCAACAACAGGTTGGTAAAAACCTTTTTTTTCTATTACCAGTTTATAATCTTTATCAGAATCAAGGTCGATTTTAAACCTGCCCTTCTCGTTGCAATTGGTTTGATTTACCAGTTTTTCATTGTCAAAAACGGATACCTGTACATCCTGCAAACCAGATTTTACACCTTTTACAATTCCTGTTAACTCAAGATATGTATTTTTGGCATTTGCGAACAGGCCTGAAATAACGAATACTAACGCTAATAACACTCTTTTCATACCACTTTGCTTTTGAAACTTAGTACAAGTTTACTTAAAAAAGCTCCCAGGGTTTCACATTCTAATTTATTGAATGTTTTAATATGACAAATGTCATGTTTAAAACAAATACATTTAATTTCCGGGGATTAAATGAAGGTGTATAATTTTAAATTCAGGATTTGTTACATCTGAATTATGATAGGCATGGTAGCATAAAAGAGGTTTTAAAGCTATAGTAAAATTTCTAATTAATTAACAGTCAAATACTGCATTAGTTTTTGTTTTCAATATTAAAGAATTGTATCAAATCCTCTAGAGCTCTCGCCTGATCTATTAAATGCTCTGCCTTTTCACTCATTTGCTGTGCGGCTACATTATTCTGACTGGCCACACTGCTTAAATTCAGAACAGTCTGGTTAACTCTTTCAGCATCAGATTGCTGAATAGCAGTGGATTCAGTAATGTGTTTTACATATTTCCCTATTTTTTCAATATCGGGTACAATTTCGGAGAGTTGTTTTACCGTTGTTTGGGCAATTCGGTCACTTTCCTTTGAAAAATCGTCAGCAGCACTTCCTGATTGATTTGCCAAACGGCCAATTTCAGCAGCCACTACAGCAAAGCCTTTGCCATGTTCCCCTGCCCTGGCAGCTTCAACTGAAGCATTTAACGACAAAATATTGGTTTGCCGGGCAATATCGTTAATAACAGACAACTTATCACCTAATTCGGATAAGGAAACAAGTACCTTTTCGGCTTCAGTATAATCATGCCGGACTTTTATAATTGAATTCCGTGCAATTTCCTCAGAATCGGCAGCATTTTTTCCGGTAACCTCAATGGAACTGTTCATTGACCGAAGTGATTCTGAAACTTCACGAATGGATGAAACCTGGGCATCAGCACCTGTTGATACCTGTTCAGAATTTTTACTAATCTGTTGACTTGCTTCCAAAACAGAAACAGCTGTTTGTTTAATCTGTTCTACAATTTCAATGAGTTTTAGTCTCATTTTTAACATTGAATCAAATACTCCAACCCGTTTTGTCCGATTATCAATTACAAAATCAAGTCTGCCAATCGAAATTTTTTCAGCTATTTCAGCTATTTCATGCGGTTCGCCTCCCAGTTGTCTGTTTATGTTTCGGGTCAAAATAAGCGTGAGTATAATGATTAGAAGAACCGTAACTATTACTCCAATAATAACAATTTTAATACCTGTACTAACAGCATAATTGATAACTTTAATAACTCCGTGTGTCATACCTGCTGAATAATCAAGCATGGTGTCGATGTTTTTCATACTCTTGCCCCAAGGTTCTTTGAGTATGTCGGCCATTGTATCTGCAGTTTCAATAAGTTTGTTTTTTTTATCAGAATATTTTTTAAAATTAGTTTTAAAGTTATTTGCAACTGTTATAAGATTTTCAGCTCTTTTAATATTATCTGCCCAATCGTACATCTTTTTATTTGCCTCGGTATAAATAATGACTGAATCAATATAATTCAAACAGTTTTTATAGCTTTTATCAGAATTATCAAATTGATACAGAAATGCATTTTTCTGGGCATTTGTAACTGAATGCATCGCATTTACTGCATTGTTGGTGATTTTCATTTGCTTAATCACTTCCTTCATTATATAAATACCTGTATAACCAATGGTGGTTGCTATGATGGCTATGATTGAAAATGACAAAATTAATTTTGATCTGATTTTTAGTACAATTTTCATAATTCAATGGATTTAGTTGAATGAAAGCTGTGACTTAAATGTTATAAATTTTTCGTCAAGGCAGGTGCTATTTATTTATAAGTTCATCTATCTCTGCCAGATGTAAGTTGAAATGCCTGGGATAATCACGGATCATTTCGTCTAACGTAACCTCAGCTTTTGTGGCAGTAATCCAGATATTATTGAGTTTTTCCATGTTGACATCTTTTATAATATGACAAAAATGAAGGTTGGTATATTTCCAAAGCTGTACCAGGTTGTACCAGTTTTCATCCTCATAATTTTGAATAGCAATCCAACGGTCGTTATTGCCTAAATTAGCATAATCAGGAAATAATAAAGGTGAAGGTTGATATTGTAAATGAATCACTCTATGCGTATTATTTGAGGCAGAATCGATCATATGCCCCACAATCTGTTTAATATTGCGATTCTGGGTATTTCGCTTACTACCAGTAATTTCCGGGTCGAGATTCATTAATTTATCTTCCCATAAGTTAATTTTAGTCAAAAGTTCCTGACTAATTTCCAAATAACTGTCCATAATAATTTTTTATGTTAATAATACAAAGAAAATCGGAATATTCCTGTTTAGAAAAAGTTAAAATCGATATAAAATAATAAAGCTAATTGCAATTTAAGAAAGGTATTTTTCACATTTAAAATTTTGATACCCTTTAAAAAGACTTTAGCTTTACAAAAATTCAAAAACTACCAAAATGAGAAAACTTTGCTTAACACTACTACTTGGTTTTGTGATTACTTCACCCAAACTGTATTCACAAACCATTACACCTGTTGTCGATGCCAGTGGATGTCAGTTTGCTGTTGGTAATACTGCCTTCAGTGTAATAGTCGATGGCGGACGTGTTTCGTCATACAAAATTGATGATAAAGAATTTCTTTTTACCGATGAAAATTACGGTGGAGGAAATTTATGGGGTGCTGTATTATGGTCATCACCTCAATCGGAATGGAACTGGCCACCGATAACCACATTGGACAGTAAACCATACACCATTGAGGCTCAGGGTAACCGTTGCCGGATGATAAGTGACATTGATTCAAAAATGAAAATGAGGTTTATTAAGGATTTTTATGCCGCCAGTGAAGATACTTCAATAACCGTGGTTTATAAAATGATTAATGAAGGAACCACCACCAAACACAATGCACTTTGGGAACTTACACGCGTTCCAACAACAGGGTTCTTCTTCTTCCCAACCGGTGAAGGAAGTGCCACATCAGGACTTGCTACCTATGTTCAGGAGAAAAATGGCTATTCATGGTATAATAACCAACTAACAGACGTGGGAGGTCAAAAATTCTTTGCAGATGGAAAAATGGGTTGGGATGCTTTTATTAATGAGGATCATTACATACTTATTAAGCAATTTGTTGATGTTCCCAATGACAAACACGCTCCCGGGGAAAATGAAATTGAACTCTGGCTGACCAGTGATTATGCCTATATGGAACTTGAAAATCAAAGTAGCTATGAGTCTATCCCGGCAGGTGATACCATTAAATATATTGTAAAATGGTATTTGCGCAAGTTACCCGATACTATGACAGTTGAAGTTGGAAATACTGCCCTGGCTGATTTTGTAACCCACACCATTGGTAATGAAGTGACTGATCCTGATCCCGGTACAGGAACGGCTGTTTCAGAAAATTTCAACGCTGAAAACATAGCTCTTTATCCAAATCCGACTAAAGCATCATTTTCCATTCACGATAATCTGAATAAAGAACTCAGGGTGGAAGTATACAACCTTGCAGGGCAGCTTTTACAAAGAATAAATACTCAGCCTGATAAATCTATTGACGTAAGTATGTTGGATGCCGGTTTGTATATTATTAAAATACAAACAGAAACATCGACCCTTACCCAACGGTTGGTTATAAAATAAGATTTAAAACCGGGTACGAATTTAATTTTCTGCCCGGTTTTTTTAGAATTTTTCTTCCCAGTGAATCAGCAGATACAAATCCTCGCCCAGGGGCAAATAGCCTTCATCATAACACAACTTATAAGTGTTGCCTTTTTGAGTCTCATAAATACTTGTAAAGTAGTTAAAATCAAAACCTTCCTGGATTAATTTCGATCTGCTTACTTTTGTTTTACCATTGATGTTTAGCGATTTCAGAACCGCATAATTCTTTTTTAAAACCCGGTTTATTTTCTGTACAAAAACACTTGCAGCACTGTAACGTTCATTATTAAATGAATTCCGGCACTGGTCGGAACAAAATTTTTTATCAATTCTACCTGTGATTGCATCGCCGCAAACCGGACATAATCTTTTTTCGGTCATTTTGGTTATTTTATAAATATCAGATTTACAAATATATAACCAATTTTAAACACTTACAAACGGTTTTAAGCGAATATTAAGCAACTGTAAATGTTTATTTACCGGCTTACTCTTTCGGGATGTTGCAACTTTGCTTCATCAATTTTTTAGTAATAATTTAAATTTTACGATTATGACAACTTTAAGGAACAGAGTACAATTAGTAGGTAATTTAGGGATGAACCCTGAAATTGTAAATTTCGAGAGTGGTAAAAAAATTGCCAAGTTTACAGTAGCAACCAACGAAACCTATTTAAATGGTAATGGAAAACCGATCACCGATACCCAGTGGCATAATGTGGTTGCCTGGGGCAAACAGGCTGAAATTGCTGAAAAACAGCTTCAAAAAGGTAATGAAGTAGCTCTTGAAGGCAAATTAACCTATCGCCATTATGATGATAAAAATGGGCAAACCAAATATCTGACAGAAATAGTGCTTACCAGTTACATTATTTTCCCTGCCGAGCGGAAAAACTGAAAATACCTCATAAAAAGATAAAAGGCCGCTGCAAATATTAACCAGTGGCCTTTTTTTATTCTTGAGTATTCCGGGTTGCTTTTCAGTTTATTAACCTGAACTTGAGATAAAATATGCTGATAAAAATCATAACAATAAGATTAAAAAAGATGCGTAAGTTACAACCAAATAGGTACTTTAATTGTCATGTAAATGAAATAATAGCAAAAATTAACAAAGCATCTGATTATAAACATCTTACAAAACAAGAAGAAAAATAGCCCAAATATGTAATACCTGAGTAATTCATCTAATACTATAATTATTAACTCATTAATTGAAAAAGTATGAAAATTAAAAATTTATTTGTCGTTGCAATCGCAGCATTTGCTGGTTTGGTATCGTGCGATCTGGGGAGTCTAAATCTCACTACTAATTTAAAAACTAATCTGAACACTGATATTCCTCTTGAAGCATCGAGCACGAAATCGGTCACCCTGAATAGTGATTTATACTTCTTTGGCGGTACAGGTACTATTGATCTGAAGGATAATTCAGACTTAAAAGATCAGCTTGACAAATTAAAATCGATGGAAACTGACAGTGCTTCATTTGAAGTTAATGGTCTGCCTGATGGTAAAGGATTATATTCTATAACTTTTATTGCCACCGTAGTTTTAGGTGATCAAAATTTTGAATTTAGTTTTTATGATTTTAATACAACGGATGCTCCGATTACTAATGGTTCAGTTGTTAAATTAAGTGCAGAGCAGGTTAATGCTTTGAATAGTGCCTTTACTAAATGGGAGGAACTTGGATTTAAAGACGCGGTGGTTTCATTTGGGGTTACCGGTACTTCTGATTTTGACCTGACAACGGTTGAGGTTCCGCCAACTATTAAATTTACAAATGCTGTATCTGTTAAAGCAGGTGTTTAATAATTTAAGGCAAAAAATAAAGGCTGATTGATTGTCAGCCTTTATTTTACCCCACTCCCGACAAAAGTCGGGATCTCCCTTAAAATCAGTGGAGAAAAGCGGAACCTCGAAGCAAGCTTCGAGGAATTTTTTATTTGAATTCTATCATATCTTCTTGAAAACCACCTCAACTTCATTTGAAAGCCGGTTAAAAACTTCCTCGAAAGTACCTAGTCCGTCTATCCGCCTTACATGGTAAACCTGATCATATTTTTCAATTACCGGAATGGTCTTGGTTTCGTGCTCCTGTAATCGTTTTACAATTTTTTCAGTACTTGTATCGTAAGGCATGCACCGGTCGGTTTTACTGCGTTCGTTAAGCCGTGTAATTAGTTCCAGCAAAGGGACTTCAATTTCAATAACTTCAGATATACCTGTACCGTGTTTCATTAATAAACCGTCAAGAATATACGATTGAACCAAGGTGCGAGGAAAGCCTTTGAAAATAAATCCCTTTATTCCTTTTGAGGCTTCAATTTTCTTTTCGATCAGCTGCACAACAATTTCATCCGGAACCAACTGTCCACTTTCATAAAGTGCTTTAATCTTTTTGCCCACTGGTGTATTCTCTTTAATCTCATTTTCAAGCATTTTGCCTGTTGAAACATATTCCAATCCATATTTTTTTGCAAGAGCCACACCTTGTGATCCTCTACCCGAGCCCGGATATCCAAAAAGAACAATGTTTAGCAAACGCTTGCTCATTTCGGTTTGCAAAATGCTGCTTATTTTGGTTTGTACCTTGTCAATACTCTCTTCTCCGTTAATAGCCTGATATATTCCCTTCTCTTTATAAAATTGTAAAACCGGTAGTGTTTTGTCTTCATATTCTTTCAGCCGGTTACGAATCACCTCTTCATTGTCATCACTCCTTCCGGATGATTTTCCTCTTTCGAGAAGCCTCTGTACCGACACCTCCGGATTAACTTCGAGGCTTATAAGGCAATTTAACGAGGTATTTAGTTTAATCATTAAACCTTCCAAAATATAAGCCTGCACATAAGTACGAGGGAATCCATCGAACAAAAATCCTTTTGATTCCTGGTTCTCTTTGATGGTTTTTTCAATAATCTGAACAATAATTTCATCAGAAACAAGCCCACCTGAAGCAATAATACTCTTTGCTTCGAGTCCAAGTTTGCTTTCAGCGGCAAGTTCTTTGCGCAGAATATCACCCGTTGAAATGTAGAATAGTTTATACTTTTTTATCAGGAATTCTGACTGGGTCCCTTTACCTGCTCCGGGAGGTCCAAAAAGTGCAATATTGAGCATAATAATTTAGTTTATGAATTTGGCTTTAATTTCAGAATAATAATTAAATAAACATAATGATTGATAAAGAAAATTTTTAAAGTTTACCATCCCCGATGCAAGCCTGCTAAGTATTTCGCCAACTTTACTTCAGCTTTCGCTGAAAATTAATTTTAACTACTATAAATTCTTTTGAATTAATTCAATAAGATCATGCTTATGAATAGGCTTGCTTATATAAGCAACACAACCCATTTTTAAAGCCCTGTCCTTTTCATCGATATTTGCAAAAGCAGTTTGAGCAATAATTTTAATCTCAGGGTTTGATTCCAGAATTATTCTTGCCGCTTCATAACCATCTAAATCAGGCAAACGGATGTCCATTAAAATTAAATCAATTGGTTCTTCAGCTGAAAGTTTAATGGCCTCATGAGCAAAACCCACGCAAATTATATTAAAATTAAAACCCGAGAGGATTTCTTTTATATATTCAGCATTATAAAAATCATCTTCAACAATTAAAATGGTTTTATTCTGTTCAAGAACGTTAAGGGTTTCAGTATTTGTTTCAGTAATAACTTTGGGTTCAGCAACTTTATAATCAACTGTAAATTTGAATTCCGATCCTTTATTTAATTCAGAACTGACCGTGATGGAGCCACCCAATAAATTAACCAACCCTTTAACAATAGATAGACCCAAACCTGTACCGCCCAGGTTCTTTTTAGGAAGGGCATTCAACTGGGCAAACCTTTCAAAAATAAAAGATACCTTATCAGGCGGTATTCCTATGCCCGTATCCGAAACCATAAAAATGATTTTTGTATCTTCCAGTATGCAATGGCACTTTATGTGTCCTTCATTTGTAAATTTCAGGGCATTACCCATTAAATTAAATAATATTTGTTTCAATTTCCCTTTATCGGTTATAATTGTTGTATTACACAGATTATTATCAATTTCAAATTGTAATGAAATATGCTGTTTGTTGATTCTGATTTTTTGTTCGCCAAATAATACTTCCAGTTCGGAAAATAATTCAGTTAATCTGCATTCTTCATTATTAACCAGAAGCGATCCGGCTTCAATTTTCGAAATGTCAAGAATATCATTAATAATTTCAAGTAAATCGTTACTTCTGATTTTAATAATTTTAGTAAAATTTTCCAGCTTACTCCGATTGCCAAAATTGGACAACAAGAGATCAGAAAAACCCATTATAGCATTCAGAGGTGTTCTTATTTCATGAGACATATTTTGAAGAAATGCCGTTTTCAAACGGTCGCTTTCTTCGGCCTTTTCTTTGGCCAATTTAAGATCTTTAATCAACATCAAACGTTCAGATATTTTCCAAACGCTGTCCATCAACAAAGTCATTTGCCGGATATCAGTTTGATCATAATCAGTTTTTTTATTAGCAACCCCTGCCACAGCAACAATTTTCCCATGCGAGAAAACCGGAATGGTCAAAAACTTTGATAATTTCACATGACCTTCGGGAATTCCCTTTTTTAGTGGATTTTCAGCCTGATAATCATTAATGATAATTGGTTTTTTCTGTCTGACTGCTTCACCCCAACAACCAGTTTTTTCTAAATCGTAAACAGTTTGCGGGTCAATAACGGCACAATCCTTCATCACATTTTTTGACCATGTATTCAGAATAAATTGCTTTTTATCTCCATTATAAAAATAAATATAACCTATTTTACTCTTTGTAAGCGAAATAGCCTCCTCCAAGGCAAAGTTTAACAGTTCCTGAACTGAATTGGCAGGATGTTGTGAAACCCTGAGCAAACTCTCAAGCCTTTCGTTATTAAATAATATCTCGTCGTTTTGATGTTTTATTTTTCGCTCTTTTTCTTCTGCCTTTTCTTTAGCATCAATAAGCTCATGCTCCACCTTCTTTTTTTCGGTTATATCAGTAACAATTCCTATAAGACCCAAAATGTTTCCGTTATCATCTTTAATGGCATCAGCCCTTTCAAAAGCATAAAATACTGTTCCGTCTTTTTTTACCATTTCCAGTTCGCCAATCCATGGTTTGCCATTCTGAATAGTTTCAAACATTTCTTTTGCTATATCAGGATCTTTTATAGCAGCAGTCCCACCTCCAATGTCATGAAGTTCTTCAGGTGTTTTAAAACCAAATAAATCACACATGGCTTTATTTTGATAAAAATGAACTCCTTGTGCATTCGAAATACCAATAGCATCACTTGTGGATTCAATAGCAAACATGAATTGGGTCAGTTTCTCTTCGGCATTTTTTCTTTCAGTTATATCTCTGATACTTGCAATGGTATATAATTCATTATTTAAATTGTAATGACCTACAGAAACTTCAAAAGGAAATTCCTCACCATTCTTTTTCAATCCAACTGTTTCGTAAGATGATGGCACATCTTCACCCTCACTCCGTTTTTTAATAAACTCTTTAATCCTTTTTCTTTCTCCGGGCGCAATTTGTTCCAACAATGATTTCCCTATTATCTCATCCTGACTATTCCATCCAAAAAGATTGATATATCGGTTATTGAATAATACATTTTTACCATTTTTTGAAATACCTATAGCATCCTGCGAATTATCAAAAATGGCTTTTAATTGCTTCTGACTTTCTTCAGCCAGTTCTTTTGCTTTTATTAATTCAATTTCACTTGTTTTTTTGTCGGTAATATCCTGAATGGTTCCAATCATTTCAACGATGTTATCATTTTCGTCAAACGATACGTCCCCCTGTCCATAAACCCAACGAACTTTTTTGTCGTTAATCCTGACAATTCGATACTCCTTTGTAAATGTTTTTTTGTTTTTAATTACTTCTTCAACCAGGTAATCGTTCATCATTTGTCTGTCGTCGGGATGGATAATATCCAACCAACCTTCAACACTTCTGATAAAGTCTTTATCAATCCCAAATATCCGGTCAAGAGTTGCGGATGATTTCCAGAACCCGGCTTTAAAATCTGTCCTATAAGAACCCACATTTCCAACCGCCTGTGATCGTCGTAGAAAAAACTCATTTACCTCGGCCCTATCTTTCGCTTTAATTAGTTCTAATTCAAATTGCTTTTTATCGGTTACGTCATTAAAAACTACAGCAAACTTATTGCCTTCAAGTTTATATGCAAATACATTATAATATTTTTGAGTTGCTGCATTATAGTCAGTAAATTCTTCGGGATTTCCAGTTAAAACAATTCTCCCGTATCTATCTAACCAGGTTTGTTCAATACTTGGCATTATTTCCTTTATTCGTTTACCGATGACAGATTCAGCCTTTATTCCAACCACTTTTTCCCAAACCGGGTTTACTTCTAAAAATATATAATCAACCGGCTCTCCCTTTTCATTGAATATAATTTCGTGTAAGCCAAAGGCATTCATCATATTCGAAAAAAGGCTTTTGTATCTTATTTCGTTTTCCTCAGCCTTTTCTTTGGCCCTGATCAATTCCTCTTCTGCTTTCTTTCTTTCAGTGATATCTTCAAATAAACTGGCAAAATGCTTAGGTTTAGGTGAATAACAGTGAACTTTAATATATTTATTAAAAGTTTGGGAAAAATACTCAATTGTAAAAGGAACACCGGTTAATCCTACATTACCATATTGCCGGATCATATTATCATCAGCATTGGGCATTATTTCTTTTATTGTTTTGCCAATAACTTCACCTGGCTTTAAACCACTAAAAGCTTCGTAATAGGCATTAGCTTCCAAAGTTTTAAAATCAACCGGATTGTCTTTTTCATCTGTTATCACCTCATTAAGTACAAAACCATAATTGAGATTTTCGAAAAGTGCCCGGTAATTTTCTTTGCTTTCTTCGGCCAGATCTTTGGAAATAAGTAGTTCCCTGGTTTTGTTTCTTATTTGGGTAATATCTTCGAAGGTAGCCACCACTTCAAAGGGTTTTGAGTTTTTCGCTTTGAAACGAGGTATCGAATTGATATTAATCCATGTATAATTATTGCTTTTGGGATTAAATACACCCATTACCTGGTTAAAAACCGGTTTGCCGGTTTTTAATGAAATCATTACAGGATGGGTTTCGCCCGGAAAATTGCTTCCGTCTTCATGTATTGCCCGCCAGCGCGGGTCAATGGACTTGCGTCCCCGCATCTGGTCGATAGTTAATCCGAGTATTTTTTCAGCTGCTTTATTGGCAAAAATAATTTCTCCATCCGCATTTTCATAAACAACTCCTTGTACGGTATTATCGAATAGAAATTTGTGTTTTTCTTCACTTTCTTTTAAGGCTAATTCTGCTTCTTTTGTATCAGTTACATCTCTCAATGATGACCTTGACCCAACATAATTTTTATCTAGCCAGATGGGCCGTATTTCAATAGCTGCATGCCTTAATTCCTTTTTTTTCGTAAAAAAGCGGTTTTCAAAAGATATAACCGTTTTTCTTTCACTGGCCAGTTCCATCTTTTCGATAACGAAAAGGTAATCCTCCGGATGAATAATATCTTTTATGGTAATTTTCCCGGTCAGAAAATCTTCATTACAATAACCGGTTATTTTTTTAAATGCAGGGCTGCTATATATTAATTTACCGGTTTTATCGCGTAAAACTTCCCAATTAACAGAATAGTCTGCTATTAATTGCAAATCAGCAAGTTTAAGTTCTAATTGTTTTATTCTTTCTTCTAAATCCTGATATGAGGGTTTACGTTCAGACATATAAAAAATTATTCCGGTTTAATTAATCTATCCTAATTTATTAAAATTAATGGTAAAATAATTCGATTAGGCCAGATTATTTAATGGTTTATTCAAAAAAACAGCAACAAAACCACATAGGTAATTATGGAAGCTTTTTTACAACAAAGCCAAAACATCGCCAAAATTAAATGCGATAGCTGATCCGCAGAGTAACTTTTTCTCACACGAAAGCGGCTCAATACACGCCAGTAATAATTGTCATTCAGGCAGGTTAAACAATAACTTCTCAGAAGCCAGACCATTTACCAGTGGCATCGACCCCTGGTAATGGCTTAATAAAACTATAATCTACAGAAAGTATTTTTAATCCGGTAAAACTTAGTTGTTCGTTCCAATCCAGGTAGCTTTATGCCAAAGGGTTTCAAGAGGACCATGTTTGAAATGTTTTGCCCACCAGGTACAGAAAACACCTAATAATATCGCAAGTACAATACCGATCAAAACGCTATAGGTTGCACCAGTGTATTGGTATAAACCCAGTCCAAAACCATAATAAATACTGGCACCGATAATAGACTGAAAAACATAATTCGAAAGGCTCATTTTTCCGATAGGTGAAAATATATTCAGTACTTTATGAAATAACCGGGAATTAAATAACAGGACAAAGCCTGAAAGCAAAAATACCATAAATGAAATATTCGACCATGAGGATTCAATGGTACTGACTGATCGGGCAATAACCGGACTGCCTATAAGGTTGTTTATATATTTTTCCAATATAAATAGCGGAATAAATGAAACGATTGAAATAACAATTGCCCGCCTCCAAAACTTTTTGCTTTCATCTGACCAGGCAAAAAGCTTGCGACGCCCGGCCAGCATTCCGGTCAAAAACAGGGCAAGCATATGAAAATACCGACCGTTCTCCCAATTCCACAATACAACTGCGTGCTTTCCATTGGTGAGGTTTCCCATTAATGTTGCCCACATGGAATTACCTGTTACATAGTTTCCCATCTTGCCAAAATAACTCCACGATTCCGGATCATAAACCGGTATATCCGGATGCTTAATGGCTTGAAACAACTTAATCATCTCAAAAGGCTGGATAAACAGAAATAACGCAATTAACAAAACCACACGGTTGCTCAGTTTTTGCATCGGTATCAGTAAAAGTCCTACTACCGCATACAACGAAAGGATATCGCCCTGGTAAAAGGCAGAATTTATCATCCCAAACCCAAATAATAAAAGCATCCGCCAGGCAAATCGAGCCCTGAAATCTTTTCCCTTTTTCTCCTGATTATCGGTTTGTATAAAAAAGGTCAATCCAAACAAAAGGGCAAACATGGCATACGATTTTCCTCCAAATAGAAAGAAAAGGCTGTCCCAGATTATCTTGTCAAGACCAGGCATCCAGGTTGGCAGGTTGGCAGGAGTATAATAAAAATCAAAATGTTCAATATTATGTAATAACATAATCGATACAATGGCAAAACCGCGAATAGCATCCACCACATGCAAACGGTATTTATTATTTTCAGAAGTCATAGAAAAGATTGGTTTAAAGAGTTTTAAATAATATTTTGGCTAATATAAACAATCATCCGAACAATATAGATTTCACAAGCGGAATTAAAATCGTTTTAGAATACTCAAAAATACTTTTGATCTTTCTGTAGTTATAAAAATCCGGTTACTTCTATTTCACTCAGTAACCTAAATCTCAATCAACAATTTCGAGTACGCTTAATATACTTCACATGATAAGTTCAGCAATCAGTTGAAAAGAAAAATTAATAGCAAATGTTAATGAGCACATCAACTAATGAGCACATAGACTAATGAATTTATAAAAACATACATCTTCATTCTTTTTAACAGAATTTTAACACAATCTATTGAACATTTTTGCATCTTTGTCGTATTAATTGCATTATGGCAAAATTGAAAAAACATATTAATTCGTTTCTTTCAGCGCTGGTGGCATTAATTGTATTAGCAAGTACCAGCGGTTTTACGCTTTACAGCCATACCTGCAGCCACAAACATATTACTACATACGCATTATTTGTTCCGGCAAACCCCTGCCATCATGAATTAGAGAAATCGGGAACAGAAAAACCATCATGCTGCTCTGTTACAAAGGTAAAAACCAAAACTCCCCCAAAAAACAACCATTGTACAAATAAACACGAGCTTAAAAAACTTGATACCAAAACTGTTGTTTCTTCAGGTCCCGATGAAATTAGATCGTTAAACACCATTGTGATTCGTGCTTTAAACGAATCAACTTTTTATACACACCAACCGGTTGTAGATGTGAATAACATCCGGTTTGATGAATCGCCACCACCTAAAACCACCCCACAGTATCTTTCTGAAATTCAGGTGTACCTTATTTGATTTTTAACTTTTGGTAAACTACCAACGCATAACGCATTGGCTGGAATGAACCTATCCAGGCGTATGTTTGTAATGGTACATATTAATTACTGATTGTTAAAAATTAAAATATGTCTATCGGGAATGAATAATATTTATTATATTATAGGAAAAAAATTGATATGAATCTTATCAAATTCATGGAAGAGTTTCCTGATGAAGCTTCCTGTAGAGCTAAGTTTAAAGAATACCGA
>JBJKSB010000067.1:0-37322 GCA_046704385.1 Bacteroidales bacterium
CAGATTTTAGTATCTTCATGTCGGTATTGTTTAGTAACACCAATTTAGGTGAAAATACCGTGGCTGTAAAACTTTAATAATTAAAGTTTTACAGCTTTTTTCAACAATAACTTACGGATATGAGGTATAAACCGCACCCGATATCCGCAAAGTATAATTGGTTTGGGAAGATCTTTATATAATAAAAACCTGTTTAGGCTTTATGGCCTGGGCTGGCAAATTTCAGACTATAACGGAATGAAAATAGTTTCGCATACAGGAGGTGTGCATGGTTTTGTTACTTCAGTAACTTTAATACCAGAATTAAAGCTGGGAATAGTTGTACTTACCAATTCAGACATGAACTGGGTTTATGAGGGCATTAAATGGCAACTTGTTGATGCTTTTATGCATTTACCATACCACAACTATTCAAAAAATTATCTTCCAAGGTATAAAAAACAGAATTATAATGATAGCCTGTGGCTTGTATCAAAAAGAGATTCAGTGAACCTTAAAATTGAGCTAACAATTCCACTTAAAAGTTTTGCGGGAATCTATACCAATACCATGTACGGTACAGTTAGTTTAAAAGTTGATAGTGATAAGCTTGAAATGACAATGGAACATCATAAAAATCAGCCAGCTAAACTTGAATACATTGGAAACAATCGCTTTTTATGCACCTATTCAAATCCTATTGAAGGAATAAAAGTGTTCCCGTTTATTATTAAAGACAATAAGGTTGTATCGTTTACATTAAGCGTTAATGAAGAACTGGAGTTTACTACTTACAACTTTATAAAAAATTAGCTCAAATTATTGATGAGCTGTTTTTTAATTTTTATTTTTAAGCTCTTCATTAAATAAATCCATACTATGAACAAAAAAATTATCTACTGGTTGGCCGGTGCTGTATACTGCCTGGCGTTAGTATCGTGTGAAACAACAGAAGAAAAAGCAGCACGTATCCATAAAAATGCTTTTACTCTCGACTCACATACCGATGCTCCTCTCAGGCTTATGGATGCTAATTTTGATATTTCGAAAGAGCATGATGCCCATAAAGATGGAAGCAAAATTGATATTCCCCGCATGGAAAAAGGCGGATTGGATGCTGCCTTTTTTGCTGTATTTATTAGTCAGGGACCTCGTGACAGTTCAGGGTTAGCCCTTGCCTATAACACAGCAAATAATATTTTCGATAAAGTATATGAAACTATTGCCACCGTTAAGGATAAAGCAGAAATAGCCTTAACACCTGGCGATGGATATCGTATTGAAAAGGAAGGGAAAAGAGCCATTTACCTTGGAATTGAAAATGGTTATGCCTTGGGAAATAACCTGGCAAATGTTGAGTACTTTTACAAACGCGGAGCCCGGTATATAACACTGGTTCATACCAGCAATAATGATTTGGCCGACTCATCAACCGATAAAAAAGGCCCGGAATATAATGGTTTATCGGAATTTGGGGAACAAGTAGTAGCCGAAATGAACCGGTTAGGAATTATGGTGGATGTTTCACATGCGTCCGACTCAGCATTTTATGATGTACTTAAAGCTTCCAAAGCTCCGGTTATTGCATCACATTCCTGTTCGCGAGCCATTTGTGATAATCCCAGGAATTTAACTGACGATATGCTCCGGGCTTTGGCTAAAAATGGAGGCGTATGCCAAATGTGTATTTTAAGCGATTATGTAAAAGACCTTCCTCAAACCCCGGAACGCGACAGTGCCAGGGCGGCATTCAGAGCAAACCATAGCAGCTTTGACAGTTATTCGCCAGATGAGAGGCGAAAAGTAATCAGGCAATGGCGCGAACTCGACGAAAAATATCCTCCAAACCTGGCAAATGTTTCAGATGTGGTTGATCACATTGATCATATGGTGCAGGTTGCCGGGATAGACCATGTGGGTATCGGAACCGATTTTGACGGTGGCGGAGGTGTTGCCGGTTGTTTTGATGTATCAGAAATGGGAAATATTACCCTTGAGCTAGTCAAAAGAGGTTATTCTGAAAAAGATATTATTAAAATTTGGGGTGGCAACTTTATGCGCGTTTTTGACAAGGTTGAACAACTAGCTGCAAAATAAAAACAAATCATTTCATTAGAGTTTCTGTAGGTTCCTGTTTTTATGAATTTGTAGCCTATGGAGACTCCAATAAAGATAATTCACCCAATTAAAACCTAATATTCCCAATTTTTATCTAATTTCATCACCCGAAATGATTAAATTTTAAAGCATGTCAAGAAAAAAGCTGGGAGAAATTGCCTCAACGGCTATTTGCGGGAACGATATCAGTTCATCAGTATTATATGTATCAGCCCTGGCCATCGGTTTTGCTGGTCAGTATGCCTGGATAACCCTGCTGATTGTAGCGATTGTACTTTATTTATTCAGAAAGATTTATGGCGAAGTGGTAGGTGCCCTGCCTCTGAATGGAGGAGCTTATAATGCATTGTTGAATACAACCAGTAAATCAACTGCATCACTGGCTGCTACACTTACCATTTTATCCTATATGGCAACAGCAGTAATTTCGGGCAATGAAGCCATGCACTATTTAGGTGCCATTTTCAGCTCATTAGCAGTTATTAAAGCCACTATTATACTTTTGTGTTTATTTGCCATTTTAACCATTATGGGTATTACTGAATCGGCAAAAGTAGCCACAGCAATTTTCTTTTTCCACCTGGGTTCACTTTTGGTTTTAGCCATCTTCACCATAACCTACCTGGTAAAAAACGGCTTTGGACAGTTTATGCAAAACTGGAACCTTCCGATGGAAGGCAGTATAATGATGGCAATTTTTTTAGGATTTGCTGCATCTATGCTAGGTATTTCGGGATTTGAGAGTTCTGCTAATTTTGTAGAGGAACAACAACCCGGAGTATTTCGGAAAACTCTTAGAAATATGTGGATAGTGGTTAGCATCATCAATCCACTTATGGCATTTTTAGCCATTAGTTTAGTTCCTATTCCTGAAATTAAAACTTCGCACTCTGCCACCTTGTTATCCCACATGGGGATGCTTTCAGCCGGAAATTGGCTATCAATGCTTGTGTCGGTTGACGCTGTTTTAGTACTTAGTGGGGCCGTGTTAACTTCTTTCATTGGTGTTTCAGGATTATTGGAACGTATGACACTCGACCGCATTTTACCCCAGTTTTTCCTGAAAAAGAATAAAAAAGGAAGTTCCTACCGGATTATTTTATTGTTTTTAGCGCTTTCAATTTCGGTATTATTAATAACCCACGGCAAAGTAGAAGTTTTAGCGGGAGTTTATACCATATCGTTCCTATCGGTGATGTTTTTATTTGGTTTTGGAAATATAATGCTCAAGGTGAAACGTGCAAAACTTCCCCGACCCGAAACCTCATCATGGACAGGAGTTGTTTTTGCCATAGTGGCTGTACTTATAGCACTAATTGGTAACCTGGTGATGGAACCTGAAGATGCTTCCTCGCCGTCAAATCTTTCGATTTTCCTGAGTTATTTTATCCCGGCAATCCTATTTATCGGGATAATGCTTAACCGGGTAGCCTTATTGCGCATGGTTTTAGGTATAACCATTTATATTTCAAACAAAATAAAAAACCAGTTTTTGAAAATTACAAATCAGATGAACAACCTGATTGACAATATTAACGCCCAACAATTTATATATTTTGCCAAGCGCGATAACCTGGCTGTTTTAAATAAGGTAATACTTTATATAAAAAATAACGAGCACACCAAAAATCTGAAAATTGTGCACGTGGCTGATCCCACTCGCGAAGATGAAACAGAATTTATAAAAGGGTTTAAAAAATTTGTGAAAATTATTGATGAAGAATACCCGGAGATTATTGTTGACGGAGTAATTGTTGAAGGTAATTTCGGGCCTGAATTAATTAAGGATCTTTCAAAAAAATGGAATGTGCCTATTAACTTTATGTTTATTGCCTCGCCGGGCGATCGTTTCCCATACAGAGTTGAACAACTGGGTGGCGTACGTTTGATTATTTAAAACATAGGCTGGATTACCAGACTATCTTTGACGAAAATAAAATTGATATGAATAATAAAATTGATATTTTTCGTAAAGCACGTAAAAGTCTGGTTTTTATTTTACTGCTGCTTGCATTCGTAATCACCTGTCGCGCACAAAAAACCTTCTATGACAGTCTTTCGGATGCAGCTATTGAATTAACCTATCAGGATGTGGAATACGATCCCTCTTATTTCACAATTGACTATCCCAATGGAGACATACCGTCAAACAAAGGAGTGTGCACCGATGTGGTTATAAGAGCCTATCGGAAATTAGGTATCGATCTTCAGAAAGTAGTTCATGAAGACATGGTAAAGAATTTTAACTTATATCCTAAAATTTGGGGACTAACATCAACTGATAAAAATATTGACCACCGAAGAGTACCAAATTTAATGACTTTTTTTGGCCGGTTTGGTACCTCGCTTCCACTTACAAAAAATCCAATTGATTATTTACCTGGTGATCTGGTTTGCTGGGATTTAGGTAGTAATGTGACACATATTGGAATTATTATCGACAAAAAAGCACCCAATGGAACAATACCTTTGGTAGTTCATAATATTGGGAATGGCCAGGAAATTTCGAATTGCTTGTTTTCCTTTAAAATAATAGGACATTATCGTTATAAAAAATGAAAATCACTTTACTGCTCGTGAGAAATGGACGAGGTAAATGCCAGTTACTACCACTATACCCCCTAATATCTGGTAAAAATTAAGTTGTTCACCAAGCATTAAAAAGGCTATTAATCCTGCAATAACAGGTTGTGCCAATAAAGTTGGCGATACCAGTGAGGCTGGTAAATGTCCCTGGGCAAAATTGATCAGAAACCATGCCCCGGCCTGAATACAAATACCCATGATAATAAAAATAGTCCATACTTTATTACTGTATCCTGTAAAGGGAATATGCATACTAACCATAAAAATGCCTAAAAAAACAGCCGCAGATAATGTACTAAGAAATAGGAATGACAATGTATCGAGAATTTTACGCCCGGGTTGGGTAAGTAAAATATAGGCGGCATAAAACATTCCTGCAATCAAACCCAAAATCAGTCCTTTAAATATTCCATTGGGGATGTAAAAATCGCGCAACAATAGAAAAGCCACTCCGGCAAATGACACAAATAATCCAGCCCAAAAGCCTTTGTTGTTTTTTTCTTTAAAAATAATAGCGGCCCCGATTCCGACCCAAATAGGTGCCATATTTCCAACCAAAGTTGGCATGGCAGCATTCGAGATCATTATTCCGGTTGTCCACAAAGCCATGTCTATGGCAAAACTTAAACCGGCTAAAAAAGCCAGCAAAAAACCATAAAAACTGATCTTTGATTTATGTGTAATTACAGAAATACCAAATGGAATTATCAGAGTAATGGTACCAATCAATAAACGGTAAAAACCCGAGGCAATTCCCGGCGCACCAGTCATTCGTATTAAAACCGGCGAAAATGATATTAAAAATGCTCCTACAAACAGAGCTAAATACGAAGTTTTTAAATTCTTTTCCATACAATATTTAAGATTTGCAAAAATAAAACTTTTGTTACTGCCAACGAGATAAATTCATGTCATCATTAAAAAAATATTAAAACAATAAGAAAATATTGACTGACATTAATGTTTGTAATATATTTACAACCGTTATTACTAACGCAAAACAATTTTTCGACACCACGAGGTATGTCATTTTTTGAGATTGAAATAAAAGAGATTGAAATTGCTGGTGAGGCAGTTCAATCCGCTATTAAAGGTTTTCCGGAATATCTCAGTGATATTGCTATTAACCTGCTTTATACTTACGAGATAGAAAAACCTGAAGAAGGTAAATGGTATAATTTTAACAATTATCTTAAAGCGTTAAACGAAATGGGTTCAACTTATGGTGATGATACGCTTTATGCCATTGGGAAACAATCCATCCATTGTTCCAGTTATCCAAATGATATAAAAAATTTAAAGGATGCCCTTGAAAGGCTTGAGGAAGCTTTTGAACTGAATCATCGAAATGGTAAAATATGCTGGGTAACTATCGAAAAATTCGATTTGTCGGAAAAAAGGGTTGAAATCTTTATAGAAAATCCATATCCGTTTCATTTAAACAGGGGTGTTTTAACCTGTATTGCCCGCGAATACAATCCAATCCCGAATATTATTCCGGAAGTAAGCATTGACGAAAATCTTTCGATTTTTTCTAAAGGAAAATATTTAATAACCTGGTAATTACTTATAATTTTATTTTGCAAGACACTGGTTTATAGCATCATGGATTTCATATGCCATTTTTTGAGGATTTTCGTTTAGTCCTGCCCATGTTTTATATACTTTCCCTTCGCGGTCGATAACCATACTTTGCGGCCAGCCAACTACTTTATAATCATTGGCAATATTGTAGCTTTCAGGAACAATTTGATACTTAAAAATGCCGAATTTTTTAAAAAATGCTTCAAGTTTTTCTTTATCATCGCGTGCCATGCCAATAAAAATGACTTCATCACCATCAGTTTGATCAACAAGTTTATTTAATTCAGGAATTTCCTTTAAACAGGGCAAACAAGTTGTAAACCAAAAATTTAATACAACAACCTTTCCCCGCAGCTCTGATAAAGTTAACTCTTTACCTTTAATTGTTGAAGCGGTAAAGTCGATAGCCTCACAACCTTTAAGGTTTTGCAGGAACTGAAGCTCAAGCTTGTGAAATTCATTATAGGATAGTTTCTTATTTTCTTTTGTAAATAATAAATCGTAAGCATCAAAACAAGTCTGCGATTTTAAGTTAGAAATTACTCCTGTAAGAATAATGATCAAAACAAACTTCATTGCTTAGGGATTTATAATATCACGTATAACTTTTGAGGCACAATGTATACCAAATAAAGCCGGCATATAAGAAATAGTGCCCACATTTGACTTTTTATTTTGTTCACCCGGAGTTTCAATTACAGCACTGGGGTCAACCTCTTCAGGCGAAAAAACAACGGGAAAACCACTTTGTACCCCGAGTTTCCTGAGCCTTTTACGAAGTACTTTTGCCAATTTGCAGTTATACGATTTGCTAACATCGGCTAATTGAACCAGTGAAGGGTCAAATTTTCCGCCCGCCCCCATTGAACTTACTATTTTAATTCCGCGCTGTATGGTTCCATATATCAGATAAATTTTGGGCGAAAGCGTATCAATGGCATCTACCACATAATCGTAACCCCGGTCGAGTACCGTAAAAATATCTTCATCTTTAATAAATTTGTCAATAACCGATATTTGTGCTTCAGGATTAATATCTATCAACCTGTCAGCCATTACCTGTGCTTTTCCTTTACCCAAATTGCTGTGCGAAGCCGGCAATTGACGATTGATATTGGAGATATTGATTACATCGCCATCAACAAGGGTTAGCCTGCCAATTCCCGCACGACATATCATTTCAGCTGCATAGGCACCTACACCTCCCAACCCAACAACCAAAACATGCTTTGATTTTAATTTCTCAAGCTTTTCGCTTCCCAGTAACAGTTCAGTCCGTTCCAGCCAATTATCGTGCATACTTATGTGAAAATAGTTTTATAATTTTCGAAAATGGTACTCTTTAAATCATCAATGCAAATATGAAGTAAATCGGCGGCTTTTTTATAAATAGTTTCAATTTTTTCACCGGAATTGTCTGTTTCCAGGAAAATACGGTTCAATGGCACCTGCGTTAAAACCTGCTGAACTTTTTCATTTTTCAAAATGGAATACCCAAACGACAAATAGCAGTTGCAATTTATGAGTTGTGTGGCTGTAATTAAATTCCCATTATAACCATGAAAGATCCATGGTAAACCATTACCAATCATCTTCCTTAGCGATAACAAATCACTCCAGGCTTTAACGCAATGTATTATAACAGGCAAATTATATTGTTCTGCCAGCTTGTGTTGTTTACGAAATAATTCTTGCTGGCTGTCTAAAGGAAAATCAATGGTCCTGTCAATCCCAATCTCACCCACAGCCGTTATTGCTTTCTCCTGTAATAGTTTTTGAAGTTTATTTATGTATAATTCAACCTCATTTTTACCCATATCCCAGGGATGCACACCAAAAGTACAGTGTTCGAATGCCAGGCTATCATCTTCCGGAATTAAATTATAAAACGCAATACCCAAATAAGGTGCCTTAGCATGAGTATGTATATCAATAAAGGGAATCACCGGATAATTTTAAATAAATTATTTACAGGTTGTTTATCAATTTAATTATTAATAAAAGTATTTTACTTACATTTGAATGTAACAAAACAATTATCAATCAAATTAGTTAATAAATAAACAATTAAAAACACATACCATGAAAAAGAAATTTACACTCTTATTGGCTTTATGTACCATTTTTTTTAGTGCAAATAAACTTTTTGCACAATCACTAACCGATCCATTAAAAATAAGTGACCTTGACCCTTATTTCTCGTCCTATATGGAACCATTTGCCAAGGCCATGTCCGTAAGCCTTAGTGGAGGTTGGACCCACACAGCAAAAGTGCATAGCACACTTGGGTTCGACATCTCATTTAGCGCTTCAATAGTAAAAATTCCGGAAATAGATAAAACATTCGACGGCAGTTCTGCAGATTTTTCACCATATACAATATCAGGTACCGTTCCAACAATAAGTGCAAAAAATGACGTTGCCCAACCAGACCTTACTCGACCAATTACTGTTAATAATCCATTAGGAGGAGCTCCACTTACCAGTTCGTACGGTTTTAGTGCGATGCCTGGCATTGGTATTCCGGTGGGTGGCATGGCTGCCATACAGGCTGGTGTAGGCTTGCCCAAAGGTACCGAAGTTATGGTTCGGTTTATTCCTAATATTGCGAAAACTATAAATAAAGCCGTGCCCAGCGATGTTGATTTTGCGATGGAAAAAACCGGCATGTGGGGCCTAGGTGTAAAACATGATATTAAACAATGGATACCTGCAATAAGTAAGGTTCCATTCCTTCAGATCTCTGGTATGTTAACTTACTCAAAATTTTATACAGGTTTTTCCGGTGCTGATATGAGAATCACCCCTGAAAAACTATCAGCGACTGATAATGCTCCTACTGCCGATTGGACCTCACAACGCTTTCATATTGATATGTCCTCCTTCACTGGCAGCATACTGGTTGGTGCCAATATTCCAGTATTTCAACCCTTTGTTGGCCTAGGCTTCAATTCAGCCAAGTTTGATGGTGGATTTTTAGGTGAATACCCTGTAGTTGATTTTATTGCCAACTCAACTGATCTTACAGTTACTAACGAAGTAAATACAACAGAAATGGATCCGTTAACTGTTAAAACAAAAATGACAAACTTTAACCTACAGGTAGGTGCCCGTCTAAAACTCGGCCCAATTGTTTTCTTTTATGCCCTTACAGCACAAAAATACATAATGCACTCGGGAGGCCTTGCAGTTACTATAAGATAAAAACGAACTTCATTTAGATTAAACCGGGTCATACCCGGTTTTTTTATTTATTATTCATTTCATAATATTTTCCTGAAAATTCCATTAATAGCTTAAAGAAATCTTTTTTTTCAATTCCTCAAAATTCCTCTTATAACAAAACATTTTTGACTATCAATTGCCAGGCCTTTAAATTTTGTACTTTTATGCTGGGTATTGCTAACACTACACAAATGTTTAAATTATGAATAAAATTGTTTTTACAGGATTCATTGCTGCAATAATGATTAGTGTTATCAGTTGTCAGCAAAACACTCAAAATGAAGGTGCAAACCAACAGGTACTAAAAATTGATCCCTCGTATGAGCCAATAATTGACAGCCTGATAAATAAAATGGACCTTAAAACAAAGGTGGGTTTTTTACATTGTACCGGGAAATTTGTATCCGGCGGAAACGATTCGTTAGGAATACCTGAGTTTTGGTACACCGATGGTCCTAACAGCGTTCGCGAGGAACTTGAACGAAACTCGTGGCGATCAATGGGGCTTACAACTGATTCAGCTACCTTTTTCCCTACCGGTACTGCCCTGGCAGCAACCTGGAGCCGGGAACTTGCCTTTAAATACGGAGAAGCTATTGGAAAAGAAGCCCGGGCCCGAAATAAAGATATGCTTTTAGGTCCGGCGGTTAATATTATCAGAACACCGTTGTGCGGACGCGCTTTTGAATATTTTACTGAGGATCCATTTTTGGATTCACGAATTACCGTAGGTTATGTAAATGGAGTGCAGAGCATGGATGTAGCTGCCTGTGTAAAACATTTTGCTGCCAACAACCAGGAATTTGAGCGCGGACGAATAAGCGTTGATGTAAGTGAACGTGCTTTGCGCGAAATTTACCTGCCTGCATACAAAGCTGCCGTGGAGGAAGCTGATGCCCTGGGAATGATGGGCGCTTATAATAAATTCAGAGGAAATTACCTTTGCCAAAACGATTATTTAAACAATAAAATTCTGAAAGACGACTTTGGTTTTAAAGGCATTGTTGTTTCCGACTGGGGAGCTACCCACAACACTATTGAAGCTGCTTTAGGAGGTTTGGACGTGGAAATGGGATCGCGTGAAAGCGATTACGATTCTTGTTATTTTGGCTTGCCATTGGTAAATGCAGTAAAAGAAGGTAAAGTACCCGAAGATGTAGTAAACGACAAAGTCCGCAGGGTATTACGAGTTACCTATAACCTAAAAATGATGGATCAGACTCACCGGAAAAAAGGTGAACTTACTACTCCAGCCATTAGCAAGGCAGCTTACGACATAGCTTCGGAAGCAATAGTACTATTAAAAAATAACAACCATCTGTTGCCTCTTTCTGTAAAGGATTTAAAAGAGGTTGCCATAATCGGAGTTAATGCAAAACAACCCCAATCATTCGGCGGTTTTACTGCCGGAGCAAAGGCAAAATACGAAGTATCACCTTTCGAAGGAATTTCAAAACGGCTGAAAGGAATCGCCAATATTACCTATACCCCCGGTTATAGGGTTGCATACAAAAGGTGGGTACGCCCTATAAATGAACCTAATGATACCTTGATAGCCGAAGCCGTTGAAGCTGCAAAAAAAGCCGATGTAGCCCTGTTATTTGTGGGGAATACCCGAAATATCGAAACCGAAGGCACTGACCGTAAAGATATTATATTGCCTTTTGGACAGGATTCACTTATTCAGGCAGTGGTTAATGCTAACCCAAAAACCATTGTGGTGGTGGTAGCCGGATCGGCTTGTGACTTAAATATTGCCAAAGAAAAATCGCCAGCCCTCTTATATTCCTGGTTCAACGGGTCGGAGGCAGGAAATGCCATTGCTGATGTATTAATTGGGAAAATAAACCCATCGGGTAAAATGCCGTTTACTCTACCCAAAAAACTAAATGATATTGCTGCTCATGCTCTAAATGCATATCCTGGTGAGAACCATGAAGTTAATTATTCTGAAGGCATTCTGGTTGGTTACCGATGGTTCGATACCAAAAAAATTGAACCCTTGTATCCTTTTGGTTATGGCCTTTCATATACCACATTTGATTATGCATCAGCCTCAACCGACAAAGAAAATTATAAAGCTGATCAGACAGTCACCGTCCATGTCACCGTTAAAAATACAGGTGCAACTGATGGCAAAGAAACGATTCAATGTTATGTTCACGCCATAAACAGTAAGGTTGACAGAGCCGACAAGGAATTAAAAGGCTTTACGAAGATTAATATACCTGCCGGAACACAAAAATCAGCTGACATTAAAATTAAAACCAATAACTTGTCATACTTCGATGAGACCCTGAACAACTGGGTTTTGGAACCGGGTGAATATTCCCTGTTAATTGGTTCATCATCAAGAGACATCAAACAAACAATCTATATAAAAATTGCTAATTAATTGGTTTCTCTTAGATAATTTCACTACTCAACTACAACTTAATAAAGGGGCTTACCAATATAAGTAAGCCCACTTTATAAATTATTAAGGCTCATCTTTTTGCTTAGAAAATTAGCAAATTCAAAAATTGAACGTTTTTACCATCCGCTATGAATCAATTTAATTCTAATATTGATACTATGCTTTAAAGCCATTAATTTTGTTCCTGTAAAAAATGAGCTATGCCGGTTTATCAATTACCTAAAGAACCTCTTTTCCCACATCCCGGAGAAGCCGTTGAAGATGGTTTGCTAGCTGTTGGTGGTGACCTGTCACCACAGCGGCTTGTAGCAGCTTATGCTTCAGGTATTTTCCCCTGGTATGGCGATGATGATCCCATCCTTTGGTGGTCGCCCGATCCAAGACTGGTTTTGTACCCTCACAAATTTAAGGTATCAAAAAGCCTGAGGCAAACCTTAAATAAAAATCCATTCGAAATTCGTGTCGACTTTGCGTTTGAAGAAGTTATAAATAATTGCAGCAAGGTGCCGCGTAAGGATCAGCATGGTACATGGATTACAGATGATATGAAAAAAGCCTTTATCAGGATGCACGAACTTGGCCTTGCCCATAGCATTGAAACCTGGGAAGGGAATAAACTGGTTGGTGGCTTATATGGTTTATCACTGGGAAATGCTTTTTTTGGGGAAAGCATGTTTCATAAACGCCGCGATGCCAGTAAAATTGCATTTTATTACCTGTCGAAGCTGGCCATTAATTGGAATTTTAGTTTTATTGACTGCCAGGTTACCAATGAACATTTACTAAGCCTGGGTGCCGAAGAAATTTCTCGCGACAGTTTTTTGGATCAGCTGGCTTTGTCTCTTGAAAATCCTTCAAAACAAGGGATTTGGGAGTTTGATTTTAATACTGTTTAAAGTATGTTTATAAATAATTTAATCCTTTACAACTATGAAATTACAAACCATTATTTATGCATTAATTTTACTGGCTGTTCATAATTTAAATGCACAGGAATTAACATTAAAAGCCATTCCGTATCCAATCTTTAGTTCCAATAATCCGCTTAATTATGAGATTACAAGCGATAGTAGCTTAAGATTATCTGCACCGGCTCACACCGATTTGTTTATATCGCCCGATGGTGGCTTTAAAGTAAACTCAGCACCCAGACTACTTTTTGAACCCGATTCAGATTTTATTTTTACTTCAAAAATCCAGCTCGATTTTTTATCGAAGTGGGATGCCGGTGTTTTATTGGTTTACGTTGACAGTACCCATTTTGCCAAGTTTTGCTTTGAAAAAGATTATACCGGCCAACCCCGTGTTGTGAGCGTAGTTTGCAACGAAACTTGTGACGATTGTAATGGCATGCCCATTAACGACAACTATGTGTATTACCGTATTATTGGTTCAAAAAACGGGAAAGCTTTTACATTTTACTACTCCGCTGATGCAATAAACTGGTTTCTAATACGATCGTTTAAACTGGATAAAATTGACAAATTGCGATTAGGTTTCTGTGCACAATCACCTGCCGGAGAAAGATGCAGTGTGGAATTTTCAAAAATTAAATTTGAGAACAAAAAGCCGGAAGATTTCTGGAAAGGTAAGTAGTGATTAAAAATCTATACATGAAATAAAAAGTTTACAGCACTAATTTTTAAGTAAAATATCTACCCTATTTGCTAATTCTGATTTTCGCTTTTTTACGCCAATTAGATCAGCTTTTTTAAGTATTCGTACAGAGACATCTCTGTCTTTTAATTGATTTTTAATTTCACCCACTCGTTGCAAAGCAAGTTTTTTAGTAGTAAAAAACAAAAATCGTCGAGTATAATAGGTGCTTATATTTACCTTTTTCAAGTTTTGGCAGTTAATGATTTGTAATGCCAGGCTATCCAATTTCTGGCTATATGAATTATAAAGCAGCGCCGAATTTTTATCAAACACAAAAGTGTAGGTATCGGGCAGTTGACAAATATATCCATGGTCCGTGTCTTTTAATACCTTGTTATCATAAACTGTATCTGTAATAATTAATTGATGATGAACCGTATCCATTTCAATAATTGTTTGTTTCAACGTGTCAATAACCACAATAATGTTAGTGTCATTTTTTTGAATTCTCTTTACAGATACAAAGGGTTTTGGTTTTTCCTTCCTGATGGTATCTTTTATGGGTGAGACAGCCTTCGGGATGATAGAATCATTTGATATAACTATCTTATTCTCAACATGGTTTTGCAATGCAACTTTTTCTTTTTTTAAAGGGATGTATGGCAGATTAATCAATAATGCGAATAATAATGACAATACTGAGAATATAGCTAGCCAAAGGCAGCATTTTTCCCTTTTTCTTTTATTTATTTTATGATGATAATGGGTCAATTCATCAATAAGTTGCTGTGTTTTACCAGCAGGTGGATAATGGGTAATCTCTACTCCCGAAAAAAGCGATTCAATTTGCTTTTGTTCAGGTTCGTTTGCCAGGGAGTGTATCCTGATAAGCTCTTCAAAAAGATCGATATGTTTACCCATGTTACTCATTTTCAGATTCTTTAAGTTTTTGAAACATCTGACTCTCAATTTTAGCTTTAACCCGGCTGTAATACACCTTCAATTGGTTTTCGGGTTTATCAATAAATTGTGAAATATCTTTGTACGATTCGCCCATCAACCGTTGATGGAGTAATATTCGTTCCCACTCCTCCAACTCATCAAAAAGATTCTGTAATATTTCAATTAGTGGATTTCGCCTATCCGGATCATCCCAAAATTCAGTCAAATGGTTATCAATGGAATGCAAACTTTGATCTGATAATTGATCATCGTAACTTAAAATTTTTAAACGCTGCTCAATACGTTTCGTTTTGTGATAATAATTTATTAGCTCATGATTAAAAATCGTGTATAACATGTTTCTGAATTGCGGTTCGCTATTAAACTTATAATCACCCAACTTCCCGACAATACCAAACAAAACTCTGTAAACGATGTCCCAACTGGCATCTTCGTCCAATTTCCAGGCTTTAATGGCGTAATTATATAAGGGTAATCCGTACCGCTTATATAAAAGTTCCATTCCCTTTTTAGGGCGCTTTGCTATAAGTTTATAGGTTTCGATAGCTTACTATTTATTGTACACCGGACAATCAATAATTTGATTATTCATGAAAATACATTCAAAAATTATTTCACCGTTTCTGTTCCAACGTGTTTGATTACCATTCCAGTATCCCTCCTTGAAATTATCTGATTCATAAGTAGTCCCGTCAAAGTATTTACAAATAGTTTCGCCGGAAAAGGGTTCTGAAGTACCTTTTTGATAAAGTCTCCCGTTTTCAAACCTTCCTTTAAAAGCAAGGGTTCCATCTTCATTCCATGACCTGATTTTTCCATAATTCACATGGTTTTTATTTTCGAACAGTATAGTCCTGAGTTTGCCGGAATCATAGAATATCTTCATTTTATCTTTTTTTGTACCCTTTTTAACCAAGGTGCAACTTTCAACCTGGCCATTGGAATACCAAGTAACCAGCTTCCCTGAAAATACCCTGCTGGCATTTTTTTGATAATAAAGCTCATTGCGAAAATCCAGGTCATTAACGGTCATGGTCTTTTGTGCATTCATCCCGAATGGTATCAAAATGATTGCAATAAGTGTAATTGATTTCATTGCTTTAGTTTTTGATTGCTTATTATAGTAACAAAATCAGGTAACAGATTTTTTCGGGATACAAAACCAAAATACTAAATTTAGCATTTATTATACTGCAAAAATTTGCTGATGACTAATTGAAAGTATTTTAAAAAATGAAAATAAAAACCCTGATACTCTACGGTACCCGAAAAGGAACCACAAAAAAAACCTGTGAAGTAATAGCTGAGGAGCTGGCTCAAAAGTACAAACATCAGGTTGATGTTATTAATGTAAGACAATACAAAACCATAAAAAAGCATCTGAACGATTATCAGAATATAATTATCGCTAGTTCCATTATTTCAGGCCATTGGGTAGGCAAAGCGCAAAAAATTTTAAAAAAATCGGGAAAACTTCAACAGAATCTGCTGGTTTTTGTGACTGCAGGCGGTACCATGAACAAAATTGCTAAATACGGATATACAAAACAGGAAGCCATTGAGGAAGGAATTGAAAAATATATAGATAAATATTTAAATAAATATAAGGTTCAGGTTCTGGACAAAATGGTTTTTGGAGGAAGGGTTGTCAAAAAGGAAAAAGTAAAATATGACAATTGGAATAAGGAGGATATTGAGGCCTGGACTACTGAAATTGGAAAACTGATTTCATAAAATGCGATTTATTCAATTTAGAAAATCAAGGTTAAAATATTGTTTTCGATTTAGAATTTCAAGGTAAATGCATTAAAGTGCGGTCTCAAATTCATGTTTAAAGATACCCCAACGAATATTTATCAACCTTTACAAAAGGTGCCACGGCCCGTTCATAAATGCCGTGCATGTAAGCTATAGCCATACCATAATTGGTTACCGGAATCCCGGAATCTACTGCCGGTTTCAGCCTGCCAATAATTTGCTTTCGCGTAATCATACACCCGCCACACTGAATTACCATGGCATACTCTGTAATTTCACCCGGAATATTATTTAGTCCCGCAACTACTTCAAACGAAAGGTTTTTTCCTGTAAAATTGCTTAGCCACCGTGGAATCTTTACCCGGCCAATATCATCACATGAAACATGATGGCTGCATGATTCCAGTATAAGTACTTTGTCGCCGTTTTTTAATTTTGACAGATGTGAGGTCCCTTTGAGATAATTCTGAAAATCACCTTTATAACGGGCCAGAACTGTACTAAAACTGGTTAAGGGTATATGATCGGGAACTGAGGCTCCGGCTTTCAGAAAAATCTGACTATCACAAATAGCCAATGATGGTTCTGGTTTCAACCTATTTAACAAGGTATCAACTTCCCGCTCCTTGGTAACCACTGCAACAGCATCGTTGTCCAGAATATCCCGAATTGCCTGCACCTGGGGTAAAATCAATCTGCCTTCAGGAGCTTCAACATCAATGGGTGTAATTAATAATACCAAATCGCCTTGTTGAATGATATCGCCAACCAGCGATTTTGACAGGTAAGCAGTTTCCGGAATACCCTTTTGTATCAGATTCACCAGGTAATCCCTGGAATAACCTTCCATTGTGCTAAATTCAACCGGTTCAATATTATATTCCAGTTTCAGGGTTTCAACCAGATCATAATTTAATTGCTTAAGATCGGCCTTATTATGAATGGTCAGAAAAGGAACATCAAATTTGTTGAGTTCGGAAATAATCTTCTTTTCGGGTTCATCAAATTCATTATCCACAAACACGAGTAACGCATAATCGATGGTTTTTATCGCCTCAAGCGTTTTTTTCACCCGTTTCTGACCCAGGTCACCGGAATCGTCAATTCCAGCAGTATCAATAATTACTACCGGGCCGATGCCTGGAATTTCAATGCTTTTTTTTACCGGATCAGTTGTAGTACCCGCCACATCAGAAACAATAGCCAAATCCTGACGTGCAAGGAAATTGATCAGGGAGCTTTTTCCATTATTTCGCCTTCCAAAAATACCAATATGTGGTTTTGATTCTTTTCCCATAATCCAGGGTAATATAAAATCATCAGAAACCTGCCGAAGTAATATTACTTGTTGGTAAAAATTACAGTTTTATTCTCAATTAACTGCTGAAGTTCTTTTAAAAGCGCCTTTTCCTGATGATCAACATGACCATCTTCGTGCGAAAGTTCTATTATTGCATCATATTCTTCGGCAGTAATCTTACCGTCTTCAATAGCCTGGTGAATTAACAAACGTAATTTTTCGCCACTTTTACTTAGTCCCATAGATTTATAATTATAATATTAAACTTTATACAAATATAACAGAAGAGCTTTTTAACTCTCTATATTTAGCTATATATAATTTGATTCAGAATAAAAAATCCTTTGCTTATCACTTTTCAATCCGATGCCTATAAGTTTCTAAACCGATGCGCATAAAAAAATCCGATGCATATCGGATTCATAATTGATATCCAAAAAATACCCGGGCTTTTCCCTAATGGAATTACCACAGGCATAATCTTCCAAATCTAACTCATTAAAGGTATATTCGTTTAGTATTCTTCAACGTAGTTATTAAAATCTTCGGGTTCATTAAATTGTTCCCAACCGGTATCGGGTAATTCCGGCTCGTTTTGCTCAGTATAACTATTCATATTTATCAATTGCACACTGTCAATCAATTGAGCATCGGGTACAGATATTATTTTGTCCATAATAATAAAATAAAAGGTTCATAATACTTTAACCTTGGTCCAGAAGTATCTGAAATCAGATTATTGTTACTTAGTCGCAGGTTATGCTTCTTAGATTATAATACAGGCAAAAGGTTGCTTACCCTACTGTTTTATTAAATTATTTTCTGGATTTTTAAGAGGAAGTTCTTTTATAAAAATGCCTTGAATCACCCCACTCGCCATAACCAATCAATGCATCAGCCAATTGAATTCTTACATCAAGGCATTGTATGCAATCCTGGGGTTCTTCATCCACACAAGGTTTATTATTATAGAGCTTATAATTATTTCGGTAAGTACCCGGAGTAATATTGGGCATTATTATATTAGCACCGACTTTTACTGCCTTTTCCCGGCCTAACGGGTCAATGGCCTGTAAAGCCGTTGCGGCAGCAATATTAATATCAGGCATTACAATCCGCAGCGTGGCAATCATCCGTAGTGCCAGATTAAATCGTTCTTTTAAAGGTACTAATTCACTACTGTAATTAAATATTGGTGTATCAGGATGTTCAATATATGGACCCATTCCCACCATATCGATATCTATATCGCGCATAAAAATAATATCATCTGCCAGGTGGTCGATGGTTTGAAAAGGCAGAGCTATCATCACTCCTGTTCCCGTTTGATAACCAATTCTTTTTAATGAATGCAAACATTGCAATCTTTTTTGGTAATTATGCAAATCATTATCGGGATGCAGTTTGTGGTACAAATCCTGATTGCTGGTTTCAATACGCAATAAATACCTGTGTGCCCCTGCGTTAAACCATTTCTGATACGTGCTTTCTGTTTGTTCTCCTAATGAAAGGGTTATTCCCAATTCCCCGTTTGTTAATTTTTTAATTTCAAGTAATATTTTTTCTATCCTGTTTGTAAATGCCGGTGAACTTATTTCACCACTTTGCATTACAAACGATCCATAATTGTTTTTATGAGCAAATAAAGCAGCCTGAATGATCTGATCGTCGCTTAAATTAAATCGTTCTACCTTGGAATTACTTTTCCTGATTCCACAATAATAACAATCCTTTTCACAAATATTTGAAAACTCTACCAAGCCCCGATAATAAACCTTTTTACCAACCTCCGATTCTTTTATTTCCTTGGCTTTTGCGAACAGGAGTTTTTCATCATCGACATAGGCTGAAAGCATGGTAATAATGTCATCTTTCGTGAATTTAATTTGTGAAAGAATATCTTGAATTTTTCTCATTTAAAATATAATGTCCATTTTATCACCCTTTTGGCTCCCGAAGCAAGTTTACTTTTTATTGTTCCTCTTTTTAAAAATACAAATCCCTCTCCCCGGCTTTAACTTTTTCAAGTTTTTCCATCAGGGAGGTTTTTATTTTGCCCTCTTCCATATCTGCCAGGTTCCGGCTGATCACCTGTTCCCCTTTTGCCTTCACAGTTGGGGATGCATAATCTTCCATATATTCAGCCAGTGTTAACATGGCATTGGGGGTGCAGTACTTTTTAATAAATCCCGGAACCGAAAATTCCATAAAGTGTTCGCCGGTACGTCCCACCCGGTAACATGCGGTACAAAACGACGGGATATAATCCTTGTCCAGTAATTCGTCAATTACTTCGCTCAACAATCGGTTATCATTAATTTTAAATTGCTCTTTATCTAAATCCTGCAAATCTTCTTTTTTGGAATAGGCACCCATTTCAATTTTTGTTCCCCCATCAATTTGCGAAACACCAAAACTCATTATTTCCTGACGGATGTGAACCGGCTCACGAGCCGTTAAAATCAAGCCGGTATAAGGCACTGCCAATCGTAAAATGGCCACCAGGCGGGTAAAATCTTCATCTGAAACGCGCCATTTGTCAACAATTTCGTAATCGCTGGCATCTTTAATCCTCGGGAACGAAATTGTATGCGGCCCTACATTGTAGCAAGCCTCGAAGTGGTTCACGTGCCTGATTAACGACAGTAATTCAAAACGCCAGTCGTACAATCCAAATAATGCACCGATTCCAACATCATCAATACCGGCTTCCTGGGCACGGTCAAGACCGGTCAACCGATAATTGTAATCGGCCTTTTTGCCTGCCAGGTGGACACTGTTATAGGTGCCACGGTGATAGGTTTCCTGGAAAATCTGGTAGGTCCCAATGCCAGCTTCATGCACGGTTCTAAAATCTTCAATTTCCAAGGGAGCGGCATTTATGTTTACTCTACGAATCTCACCGTTACCCTTTTTTACTTTATAAACCGTCCGAACTGAATCTGCAATAAACTCAGCATTATATTTAGGGTGCTCCCCATAAACCAGTATCAAACGCTTTTGTCCGTTTTCTTCAAGTGCCTCCACTTCATTAATAAGTTGTTCTTCGGTAAGTGTGGTCCGTACCTGTTTCCTGTTGGTAGTTCTGAACCCGCAGTATTTACAATTATTGGTGCAATAATTACCAACGTACAGGGGCGCAAACAGAACAATACGCTTCCCGTAAACCTTTTCCTTTAATTCTTTGGCACCAAGTTTAATCTCCTCTATCAATTCAGGATCGGTAGCATTTATCAATACTGCTGTTTCTTCAAGGCTTAGCCGGTTTTTAGCTAACGATTTTGCAATTACTTCCTTCACCCTTTCCCTGGTGGGATTTGTGTTTTTAATAAAACTGTGAATTTCATCTTCGTCAATAAACGGCTTCATACGTTCATCGGCAATACTGTATTTATCAGGATGATAGATCATAAGTTAAACTTTTAGATTTCAGACATTAGATTACAGACTTTTCATCTTAATCATTTTTTACTCTGATCCTAAAGACAAATTAAGGAAAGGAAAATTGAAAGTACTTTGCTAACTAATTTCGACCTTCATCATTCGATGTTCGATATTCGAACATTATATTTTCTTTTCCGTCAGATATTCCTCCGGATCCGATATTCAGAATGTTTTCCTCAACTTAAGAATAATCCTCAGTCTCAGATTTTACTCCACAAATATACATATTGAGACTGATAGCACTGTGCAATTTATGTTACTCTTTGACAGAAAAGCTGATGATTTTTATCATTAAAACTTTAATGTGTAAGAAATTGAAGGAATTATAGGTAAGAAACTCCCATACTTGAACGATGGAGGATAATTTGAACTATAATAAATGTAAACCGGATTCTTTCTATTATAAAGATTATAAACATCAAAACTCCAAAAATTTTCTCCCAATCGATTGTTGCTTTTGTAATGAATTCCCACATCTAACCGATGATATGCTGGTAATCGATAGTTATTTTTAGAAGGATAATTATAAACAACATCTCCAATTTCTGAAATGGTATTATACATGTTTATTCCGGCTAAATATTTATCTGTAAATAAGGTCACCGGATATCCGGAACCCAACACCCAAAGAGCTGAAAAATCCCATTTTAAATTTATTTGCCATGAAAGAGAAACTGACAGATCATGTAACCTATCATATTTAAATGGGAAATTTTTCCCATTATTTAAGTCTTTAAATTGCCTGTCTGCCGACGATAAGGTATACGAAATCAATCCCTTTAATTTACCCTGCTGTTTTTGAGCTAAAAGTTCAATTCCTTTGGCTTTGCCCGAACCTTGTGTAATTTTATCATACCAAGGAATAAAATCGGTAGCAACCGAAGCTCCATTTCTTAATTCAACAGTATTTTTCATCCATTTCTGATATACCTCAAAATTAAATATCCATTTATCTTCGTTTTGATAAGTAAAACCAACATTTAATTGATCTGATTGGAGCGGCTTTACTCCTTTTAATGCCGGAACCCAAATATCTGTTGGCAAAGTAATTCCTGAACTACTTAACAAATGCATGTATTGATTCATTCGAGAATACCCGGCTTTAATAACAGAATTTTTGGTTAATAAATAATTCGCACTGATTCTGGGTTCTATATTCCAATCAAAGTTATTTTCCCAGGACATTCCAGTCATTCTTGTACCGATAATAGCCTTAATTTTTGGTGTAACATCCATATTATCTTCGATATAAATGAAAGATTCATGGGCAAACACCAAATTATTTACAAAACTTGTATCTACAATTGTGTTTAATTCTTCATCAACAAAATGATAATTTTTTTCGCCTGGATTAAAAATATGATAAGTATCTCCAAATCCAAACCTGAAAGTTTGTTTATCTGAAAACAAATAATCAAAATCTGTTTTTGCTATTATGTCTGAAATTTCAGATAAATAAGTTGCCAAATAGGTTCTTTCTGTTTTGATTCCATTGGTTAAAACCTCGTTAACACTATGATATTTATTATTCGAGAAATAATTATAAATACTATAGGCAAGGGTTGTATTTATAAACAAATTACTGTGAAAAACATGGTTATAGCGAAGAGAAGCAATGGCATTTCCCCACCCGGAAGTTTCCTTTTTCATTTCAGAGAACGATTCAACAGTTCCGAGATTTTCTTCAAAAACATCAGTGTTTTGGATATTATCCTTACCATTATAAATGTTAATAAATAATTTATCTTTTTCAGAAAAAGTATGTGAAAGTTTTAGATTCAAATCATAAAAATTGTAATCAGGGAATGCACTATTTAATGAACCCATACTTTTTAAAGGCTTTGCCACTAAATCAAAATAAGACCTTCGGGCAGAAAGTAAAAAAGTTGTTTTTTTCGACAAAAGAGGACCTTGTAAGGTAAATTGAGAAGAAATGAGACCAATTGAAATGGTTCCCATAATTTTCTGGTTATTTCCATCTAAACTACGCACGTCAACTATGGAAGAAGTTCGTCCTCCGTATTTTGCTGAAAAACATCCCTTTATTAATTTTATATCTTTAACTGCCTGATTGTTAAATGCACTAAAGAAACCATATAAATGACTAACATTATAAATTGGCACATCATCTAACATAAAAAGATTTTCTCCACTTCCTCCTCCCCGAACAAAAATTCCGGTTGATCCCTCTATTCCTCCCTTAATTCCGGGTTGAATCTGTATTGCCTTTATTAAATCCGGTTCTCCAATTACTGGTGACAAGGTTAAGCTTTTTACCGGGATTACTGAAAGACCCAAAGGAGTACATTTATTTTGATAGACAGATTGTGACTCAATCACAACTTCTGAAATCTCATTTACGGTATTTATGGTAATTTCAAACAACGTATCCTGTTTAAATTCCAAATTATAAGCTTGTGATAAAGAACCTACATAGGTTGCCTGAATTGAAACAGTGTTATTTGGCAACTTCAAACAAAAAAAACCATAATTATTTGTTGATGTTACTATACCACTTACCTTATCTAAAACATAGGCTCCGATTATCCGTTCACCTGAATTTGCATCAATTACATAACCGGAAATACTAACTTGCTGTGAACAAACAATTTGTACAATAAAAAAAATTATAAGGGTTAATTTGAATTTCATGTCAATTTGTGAAAATTAGTATTTAAAAACTAAGGAATCAGTTGTTACTGCCGCACCTGCAAATATTCCATAGCCTCCTTCAACATTTGAATAAACCTGAGCTGGCTCTGCTAAAGGATTCCGATAGTTTTTATAAAAAAGATTCAATGTTTGAATGTATGTGAAATATTCTTTATTCATAGAGTACAAACGGAAATATATTGTAGCCTTTCCATGGGGATTATAAGGGTCTGCCTCGCCTCTAAAAGGATAGCCAATATCCTGACATTTTATTTCCAAAGGCAAAGTAAATTCTTTTCCATTGATACTTTTATCAGAAAATACTACAGCCTTTGTTCCTAATCCATCTTTAATCTCTTCTTCTACAACACTGTGACCACAAATAAATGCAAGGTTCTTAAAATATCCCCATTCGGTTGAATGCAGGATTACCTGGAGCATATAAAAATTTTCTTCAGCCTGAGGATCTATAAATGAAAGCTGGCATAAAAACCCTAGATTGCTGATTTCCGGATTTTCGACCTCGGGATATACAATACGGGTGGTATCCAACTTTGCAATCTTTACCATCCCTGGAATGGTTGTATTAGCAACCACAGTTTGCATTTCAGGACATTGCACTTCAATTTCATACTCAAACCCTGCTTCAGGCAACATGTCTTTGGAGTAATAATTTGTCGGCCAAAATAACAGATCATCTAAATAAAGCCTGGGTTGCCTGGCCAGCAAACAATCCGCTATTTCACCATGACGAATCGTTACTATTGCATCTTGTATCCATTCGTTATATTCATTAGCACTTATTGGAGAACTTCTGGTAATTGTAACTCCAAATAAACTATCAGTTGTAATTAAAGCATTTATTACAATTTTTGAGGATTCGCTATTTAAGGCTGGTAGTTTTGATTGGCATGCAAATAAAAACAGCCAACAAACAAATAATAAATTATTTTTCATCTAAATGCTGTTAAAATACTGTTCAGGTTGCACCTTGCTGCAACCAGAACAGCAATTAAAATCCTACCACATATATATGTCTAGCATCATACCCTCAATTCGCTTATTATATAAAGGTGCGGCTTCAGCTCCATTATAATAATTTTGAGAATCACCATAACCTTCTTGATGTACCATATACTTTGTAGTGTAACCAGGGGTTGCTGATCTAATTTTTAATGCAACAATAGTATTACTCAACCCCGTAGTTCCCGCAACACCATTCCAGGTTTGTTCCCATAACCATCCGCTTTCATATGTCTTAGCCTGGTACCTTATATCAGGTATTATCATTGGATCAATTTCATCATGCGATAATACAAATGCCTCCATTCTTCTTTTTTGACCTCTGGTCCCTACAAACTTCCAATATCCTACAGGTTCACAATCTGGCCCAGTCCAACCTTCTCCTGCAAGATGAGCTTTTATTTTGAGATAATAATGATCCCATGGTAAAGGATTTAATAAGCTTATTTGGATGAGCTACAAATTTCTCAATTAAAATTAAACCCCAAATCTATAATCAAATTAATTTCATAGGCAATCCATTAAATTCTTAGAATAATTTTGGTTGTTAAGAATAATTCGGCGTTTGAACTATTCAAATGTAGAAAAAAAAAAATAAATTGCAATGTTACACCATTTATTTGTTTAACTATCTTATTTTATGATACTTAAAGACATATCTCTGTACTTTGTAAATATATCTTAATCCTGGTATAGATACTCGATAACGTTGTACTTAATCTAATGGTCTGTGTTTTTGAGCTTCAGGTTTTTTCCAGGTAAAATGCTCCCTGCCAGGAACCGGATCCCAGCCAAAACCACCCCACTGATGGCATGAAAAAATCCGGCGCAACGCCAGGTACAATCCTTTAATCGGGCCATGAAGCTTCAATGCATCCACAGCATAATGTGAACATGTCGGGGTATAACGGCAGGCATTGGGCAACCAGGGCGAGATTATCCACTGGTAAATTTTAACCGGAACAATTAATAACCAGGAAAATATTTTAGATACATAATTCATAATGCAAATTTACTATAGATAAAAGGATTATCTTAAAATTGGTTTTATAAAATGAGTTTGTTCCCTTTATTTGCCTAATTTTAGTAACCATTTCAAAAAAAAATAGTAAAAACATAAATAATCGTAAAAATACGTTGGGCATTTCAAGAACCATACTAAGCCTGGGATTTACACTTTTAGTTTTATCAATTAAGGCTGCTGATACCGATATAAATGTTGCTTTCGAAAACCATATTTCAAAACTCAACGAAGAATCAGTATTATCAGTATACCGTGACAGCAAGGGATTTTTATGGGTAGGAACCTATTCAGGGTTGTACCGTTCCGATGGAACTGATGTCCGGTTTTACACAAGCAATCCAAACAATATTCATTCGTTAAGTTCGCCAAGCGTATATTCCATCTATGAAGATCGTGACAGTAACTTATGGATTGGTAATCAAAGAGGCCTGGATCGATACGATTATAACAAGGATTATTTTGTTCACTATATTCCGTCTGACCCATCAAATAATTGGGAATATATCGAAATTCGGGATATCGGGGAGGACAATTCGGGCAATTTATGGCTTGCCACATACAATCATTTCGGGTTGATAAAATATAATCCTGTTACACGTTTAAGAACAACATTTTGGTTACCCGATTACGATGAACAAAGGATTAATACCCTGGAAGTTGATGATAGTATTTTATGGATCGGAGCCGAATTTAAAGGTTTGTACAAGCTAAATCTTAAAACTGACAGCATAACCAATATTGTCGATAATGCTGATAATAATCCCCTTACGATTAATGACATAAAAATAATTGATCATGAACTATGGATTGGGACATGGAATAATGGCCTGGTAAATTATAAACCCGGCGAAAACAAAATAACATGGCTTCATAAAAATCAACCCTGCTCAAAAGATTTTACAGGACTTAATATCAGGCAAATTGCCGTTGACAGGGATAAAAATCTTTGGCTGGCTGTATATGGTGACGGGGTTAATTTTTTTAGTCCAAAAACAAATCAGGTTAGAGTATTAAAAAGTAAATCAAATACAGGATCCTCATCCAACCGTTTCCTGTCGTGGTGTATTTTCGCTGATAATCAGGATATTCTTTGGATCGGATCCATGGAAACCGGACTTAGAAAAGTCTTTATTAATGATGCCAGGCATGATTTATTGCAATACCGCCTATATGGTAAAAAACAAGCAATAGAGGATATTACAGGTTCGCTCCTCGATATTCAGAACAATATTTGGATTGTTACCCATAAACAAGGTTTAATAAAATATAATACCACTACCAAAAATGGAGAAAAGATTATATTTGATCCTTCATATCCCAATACCGGCGTAATCTGCATCACACTTGACCATATGAACCGGGTGTGGATATCAACCAATAATGGAGTTTATATTATTGATGCAATTACGCAGAAGTTGTTGTCACATTTAACCACCAAAAATTCATTCTTAGGACAGATGGTCACCCCTCCACTACTATTGTATTGTGATAATGACGGAGATATCTGGTTGGCTGCCTGGCAGGCAGGACTTGTACATATTCCTTATAAACAACAATTATCAACCTCTCCTGTAAATTTTAAACCTGAATTTTATTATAATGATCCATCTAATCCAAATTCAATTACCAATAACAATATAATCAGGGTTTACCAGGCTCACGATGGATCAGTTTATGTAAGTGGATCGTATTTTATCCAGACTTTTGATAAAAAAACCAAACAATTTAATCTGCTTGAATGGTTCGATGGTGCAAATATGGTTGACGATGATAATGGGAATTTATGGATTGCCAGTAATAGCCAGGGTGTATCGGTTTATAACCCACAGCAAAAAAAGGTTAAAATACTGGGTTATGACGATCCGGGAAAAACTTATGGAATAAATGCCTTTTGCGACAATGATCGGATTTGGATTTTACGTAAAAAAGAGTTCATCAAAATAAACAATAATTTTGATGAGGTATCGCATTACAAATATGATGTGGGTTTAAAAAAATTAAATAACAATACAAATGCCCTGTTATTAGCAAAAAATAAATTCTTTGTTGGCGGAAAAGAAGGTTGTTATACCATACAACTCATTGATTCTGAGCCAACTATATCCCCTACGGTAAGACCATCAAGGGTTCTTATCTACAATAAAGAGATTGGTGTTGAAGACACAATTGGAGAAAGAGTTCTGCTTCCCAAAACAATTGACAGAATTAATCAAATTACCATACCCTCTGGAATTAAATCATTTGCAATTGAGCTCTCCTCCATCGATTTTGTTGACCCGGATGAAGCTGTATTTGTATATAAACTGGATGGCTTTGATACCACATGGAATTACCTTGAATACCCTCACAGGCTGGCTGTATTTAACAACTTAAAAGGAGGTTATTATGTAATGCACATGGCGATTTACGATCCTTTCACAAACTGGAAAGAACATACCCGGACATTAAAGATAGAAGTAGTAACCCCATTTTATGCAACTACATGGTTCATTGCGCTTTCTGTTTTATTGTTGATCATAATTATTGTTATCGTTTTTACCCTAAGGCAATACCGGTTAAACAAGCTGAATCTCAAACTTGAAAATCTTGTAAACCAACGTACTGAAGAATTACTTAAAAGCAATAAAGACCTGCAAAATCAGACTATGAAGCTCAATAAAATGAATGTTGATCTTATTGAAAAACAGAATTTCATTAATGAACAGCATGAAGAAATTATTAAGCAACGGAATAAACTTCAAAAAAATAATGATCAATTAACCGATTTGAATGCGACAAAAGATAAGTTTTTCTCTATAATCGCACATGATTTAAAAAATCCGCTGGGTAGTATTATGGGCTCGCTTGAAATTCTTTCCGAAGGCTTTAGTGTATTTGAAAAAGAACAAATAATGGAGATGATTAAAGAAGCTTCAGGCTCCAGCCATATCGTTTATAAACTGGTTGAGAATTTACTTTACTGGGCGCAGTCAGTAACCGGAAAAATGGAATTCAAAAAAGTGGATATAAATGTCGCTAATCTGATTAATTCAAACCATAAAATAGCCGGTTATACCAGTCGCCCAAAAAATATTACCCTAAATGTCGATAAAATTGATGATTCTTTAGTAATAAAAGCTGACGAAGATATGTTGCATTTTATTTTTCGTAACCTGTTATCAAATGCTATCAAATTTACTCCGGTTGATGGAAAGATACAATTGAAAACTACAAAATACAGCAATGGGGTTCTTTTTGAAATTACAGATAATGGAGTAGGCCTGACCAAGGAAAAAATTGCCGACCTTTTCCAGATTGCAAAACAAGTATCAACTTATGGAACAAATAACGAAAAAGGAACAGGCCTTGGACTGATTCTATGTAAAGATTTTGTCGAAAAACACGGAGGTACCATTTGGGTTGAAAGTGAACCCGGCAAGGGTAGCTCGTTCTTTTTTAGTATTCCCATTAGCTAGTTAACCCATTGAAAATTATCAAATAATTACTTTTTACAAATTCCACCCATCAAAGCTTATGAATAATTTTATTAACACTTATAATCCACTGGAAGAAAAACTAAACGTTTGGAGTCACCTTTTCGGTGTGGTTTTGGGTTTAACGGGACTGTTTATGCTCATTATGAAAGGTATTACGAATGGAGCATTACATACAGTCAGCTATTCAATTTATGGTGCCAGCATGGTTATATTATTCACAGCCTCAACTTTGTATCATGCATCACAAAAACCTGAATTAAGAAGAAAGCTAAAAATTTTTGATCACGTAGCCATTTATTTTTTGATTGCCGGAACTTATACACCTTACTGCCTTTTAGTATTAAAAGGTACATGGGGATGGTCCATTTTTGGCATCGTTTGGGGAATTGGAATTGCCGGAATGATCCTGAAACTTTTCTATACAGGTCGTTTTTCTCTGGCTTCAACTATTAGTTATATTTTAATGGGATGGACAGTAATTATAGCCATAAAACCATTAATACAGAGCCATAGTAGTACAGGCCTTTTTTGGCTGGGGCTAGGAGGATTTTTTTATACAACCGGAGCAGTTTTTTATTCCATTAAAAAACTACCTTTTAACCATGCCATTTTTCATTTTTTTGTGCTGGCAGGAGCTATTAGTCATTTTATAGATGTGTACTTTTATATTTAGTCTAATCCCAACTGGTCTGATAGATGCATTCCATCATTCCAATTTTCCAATCTTATTCTTCAATTAATATGACATCAATACTTTAACCGGTTTCTAATATCGAGTTACGATAACCTGATATGATCTTCAGGATGCTCCTCCTTAAACGATACCCAGTATTCTTTTACGGTTTGCTTCATGTCTTTATGCAGCATTAGTATACCAAAAAGGTTGGGCAATGCCATAAAAACAATAGTTATTCCCGCAATAGTCCAAATCAGGGTAGTATCAACGAATGAGGCAACGAAGAATGCAGCCACATAAAAAATCCTGTAATAAAGCACCATTTTAGATCCAACCAGATAGGTAATAGCCCTGTCGCCATAATATGACCATGATATAACCGTTGAAAATGCAAATAATAATAAACCAATGGATACAATATATTTTCCCCAGTCACCAAAAATACTACGTGTAAAAGCCACGGTAGTCAATGGCGCACTATGCAGCAACGATTTTCCGGTCATTTCAATTTTTGCACCACTGGCATCCGACAGATCAGGTACTCCTTCTGTCACCTTAATTTTACCCGTAAAAGGTTTACCATCTGCATTAACCTTAATATCCTCAGCAAACGAACGAGCAGCAATAATAGTGTTATCAGAGATAATTTCCCCATTTTCAACATCAAGATCCCCATTATAAAATTGCATCTCTCCTTTATGGGCAAAATATTTATTTAACTGCTTAATCTCATCTTTGTTGGTTTCATCAAAATGACTGTTTAACACCATTATGTCGGCACTCTGAAATGTATTTTCATGTTTCTCTTTCCATACTCCTGACGATAATAATACCAGGCCGGTAATAAAACAGATAATAATAGTATCAATAAAAGGCTCCAAAATAGCAACCATACCTTCCGAAACCGGTTCGTGAGCTTTTGCTGCAGCGTGTGCAATAGGCGCTGATCCCTGGCCGGCCTCATTTGAATAAAGGCCCCGGTTTACTCCCCTGTTAAAAGCGAAAGCTATACTGGCACCCAAAAAACCACCGGTAGCCGCAGTTCCGGTAAACACATCGGCAAAAATGGAAACTATGCTGGGAATAATATTCTGATAGTTAGTAATTATAACTGCAAATGCACCAAACAAGTAAATAAAAGCCATAGTAGGTACAAGCTTTTCCGTAACTTTAGCAATTCGCTTTATTCCCCCAATGATAACAAATGCCAGCAATACAGCCAGAATACCCCCGGTTAACATATTTGGAACATGAAAAGTAGCATAAATGGCATTTGAAATACTGTTAATCTGGGGAAGATTACCTGTACCAAACGAACAAACCACAGTAGCAATGGCAAAAATAGCCGCCAGCCATTTCATGTTAAGTTTATTTTTCATATAATACATGGGTCCCCCAGCCACAGAACCGTCTTCAGTAATTTCCCTGTATTTGTGTGATAAGGTAACCTCAACAAATTTCGTAGTCATACCCAACATAGCTGTAACCAGCATCCAGAATAATGCAGCCGGTCCTCCAAGGTGAATGGCCAAGGCAACCCCTGCAATATTTCCGGTACCAACCGTACCACTTAACGCAGTGGCTAATGCCTGAAAATGTGATGCATCCCCAACGTCCCCTTTTTTATCGTATTTCCCTGTTACAATCCTGATTGCATGCCGGAAATATCGTATTTGAGGGAACTTTAGGTAAAAGGTAAAGAACAATCCGGTTCCTATCAATATATATACAAACCATTGCGACCCACCAATAAAACCATCAATGTATAAAAGAAATTCGTTAAGTTTTTGCATCAGTAATATTTTTTAATAGATTACAATTCCAATATAAAAACTATTTGTTAAAAAACCAGATGTTATAAATTATAAAAAAAGCCCCGGAAATTCCCAGGGCTTTCATTATATCAAAATTATCTTATTTTTTAACGAACATTAGCCTGTGCAGCAGCTAAACGTGCAATAGGCACACGGAATGGAGAACATGAAACATAGTTCATTCCAACACGGTGACAGAATTCAACAGAATTAGGTTCACCACCATGCTCACCGCAAATACCTACTTTCAGTTTATCACGTACTGAGCGTCCTTTTTGGGTTCCCATTTCAACCAACTGGCCTACGCCTGTTTGATCAAGAACCTGGAATGGATCTTCTTTCAAAATACCTTTATTCAGGTAAACTGGTAAGAATTTACCGGCATCGTCGCGTGAATAACCAAAAGTCATCTGGGTTAAGTCATTAGTTCCAAATGAGAAGAATTCAGCTACTTCAGCAATTTCGTTTGCTGTTAAAGCCGCACGAGGAATTTCAATCATCGTACCAACCATATAATCAACAGTTGTACCTTTTTCATCGAATACTTTCTTGGCAATTTTACGGATGATTTCTTCCTGCATTTTCAATTCCTTAACTGTACCAATTAAAGGAACCATAATTTCAGGATGAACATCCACACCTTTAGCTTTTAAGTTACAAGCAGCTTCAATGATAGCACGAGCCTGCATTTCAGTAATTTCAGGATAAGTATTCCCTAAACGACAACCACGGTGACCCAACATAGGGTTAAATTCGTGCAAACTGTCCACTTTAGCTTTAACTTCAGCAGGTGAAACGCCTAAATCTTTTGCCATCTCAGCCTGGTTAGCTTCTTCGTTTGGAGTGAACTCATGCAATGGTGGGTCTAATAAACGAATAGTAACACCGTAACCTTCCATAGCTTTTAATATTCCTTCAAAGTCTTCGCGTTGATAAGGTAAAATTTTCTCCAGTGCCTTACGACGACCTGTCTCATCGTTAGCCAGGATCATCTCACGCATGGCTTTGATACGTTCACCTTCAAAGAACATATGCTCGGTACGGCATAATCCGATACCCTTTGCACCAAAATCGCGTGCTTTTTGAGCATCAGCAGGAGTATCAGCATTGGTACGAACATCCATACGGGTGAATTTTTCAGCAAGATCCATAATTTTACCAAAGTCACCGCTTAATTCAGGATCAATGGTATCCACTTTACCTTCAAGAACTTCACCGGTTGAACCGTTTAATGAAATCCAGTCGCCTTCTTTAAAGTTTCTTCCACCCACTGATAAAGTACGTTCTTTATAATTTATTTTCAATTCGCCTGCGCCAGATACACAGCATTTACCCATACCGCGGGCAACTACAGCAGCGTGCGATGTCATACCACCACGGGCTGTTAAAATACCGTTTGCAATGTTCATACCTTCAAGGTCTTCAGGAGAAGTTTCAATACGAACTAGAATTGAATTAGGATATTTATTTGCTTCGTCAGCAAAAAATACCATTTGACCTGTTGCAGCACCTGGTGAAGCTGGTAAACCTTTTGCCAGAACTGTAGCAGCAGCCAATGCACTTTTACCAAAAACAGGGTGCAACAATTCATCTAATTTATTTGGCTCTAAGCCTAATAAAGCTTCTTTTTCAGTAATAGAACCATCGCGAAGCATATCCATGGCGATTTTAACCATAGCCGCACCGGTACGCTTACCATTTCGTGTTTGAAGCAACCATAATTTGCTGTCCTGAATGGTGAATTCAAGATCCTGCATATCGCGATAATGGTTTTCAAGTTTTTGCTGAGTCTCATTCAGGTCTTTAAATAAAGCTGGCATTGACTCCTCCAATGAAGGATAATTAGCTTTGCGATCTTCTTCAGAAACGCCTGCTAAAATGGCCCATTTTTTCGATCCTTCTAAAGTAATTTGCTGTGGTGTCCTGATACCGGCCACTACGTCCTCACCCTGAGCATTAATTAAATATTCACCATTAAAGACATCTTCACCAGTAGCAGCGTCACGGGTAAAAGCAACACCTGTAGCAGAATTTTGTCCCATATTACCATAAACCATAGCCTGAACGTTTACAGCTGTTCCCCATTCATCAGGAATCTGATTCAGACGACGATAGTAAATAGCACGGTCATTATTCCAGCTATCAAATACGGCCATAACCGCACCCCAAAGTTGTTCCCATGCATCATTCGGGAAATCGTGTCCGGTTTGTTTTTTTACAGCTCCTTTAAATTTGGTAACCAATTCTTTTAAATCTTCAACAGCTAATTCAGTATCCAATTGAACACCTTTAGCCTCTTTAACTTCATCCATGATAACTTCAAAAGGATCTTCATCTTCTTTTGATTCAGGTTTCATACCCAATACCACGTCACCATACATTTGAACAAAACGACGGTATGAGTCCCATGCAAAACGCTCATTACCTGATTTTTTTGCAATACCAACTACTACTTCGTCATTTAATCCAAGGTTAAGCACTGTATCCATCATACCAGGCATCGAAGCGCGAGCCCCTGAACGAACAGATACTAAACAAGGATTTTCTTTATCACCAAACTTTGTTCCTGTCAAAGCTTCAACATTTTTCATTGCAGCGGCTACATCATCTTTTAGAAATTCCACTACCTTATCTCGACCCAGCTCGTTATATTCTGTACAAACTTCTGTAGTAATTGTAAACCCCGGAGGTACCGGCACCCCAATAAGATTCATTTCGGCAAGGTTTGCCCCTTTGCCACCAAGCAAATTCTTCATATCAGCTTTACCTTCTGCTTTACCGGCACCGAAGGTGTATACACGCTTTATTTGTGTCATAATAATTTGAATTTATGTTTGAATTTTAATTTTTTTCAGTATCGATTTTTGAGTCTTATAACTATGTTTTTGAGCAGAGCAAAATTAAAATAATTTAAGTTAAATCCTGTAAAATTTGATTAAAAAACAAGGATTTAATAATTGAAAAATTGAATACTTTAAAGAACTGTCCAGTACTTAAAATTTCAGGCTTAAATAAGATTTTCAAAAGAATTGAGTTATATTTGATAAAGGCTATTATTAATTCTTTTTTAGATTATTAATCATTCAAAGCAGAACTATTATGAAAAATATTTTTTATGTGGTCATTATTGCCTTCATATTTAGTCAATGTAACCAAAATCAGGAAGCAGTTCAAAAGGCTCAAATCAGAAGCGACAGTTTACAACGACTACTGGTTGTTAAAGATTCAGCACTTTATTCCGTTTTAGGAACATTTAATGATATTGAAAATAACCTGGAAACCATAAAAGCCAAGGAAAAAATAATAACTGCAACTGCTCAGGATGTTGAAAATCAGCGTAGCCGGGAGGATAAGATTAATGATGATATCAATATGATATACAACCTCATGCAGAAAAATAAAGAAATGGTTGCACAGTTACAGGAAAGGTTGAGGCGTGCTAAAATTAAAAATAACGATCTTCAGGCAACCATTGAAAACCTCCAGGCTAAGCTGGAAGAAAAAAACGCTGAAATACTTCAACTTCGTCAGAATTTAATGGATATGAACCTGAAAGTTGATGAACTTACTTATACTTTAGATACACTCACATTCGATAACAAAGTAAAATCAGCCATTATACAAGCTCAGGATGAAAGTTTGAATACCGCATTTTATTTATTTGGATCGGAAAAAGAGCTGAAGGAAATGAAGGTGCTAAATAAAAAAGGCGGATTTATAGGAATTGGTGCCGGTAATAAACTAAACCAAAATTTCAATAAAGACTATTTTACTGCAATAGATATCAGGGCTGAGAAAACCTTCAAATTTGATAACGCAAAAAAAATAAAAATTATAACTCCGCATCCAACTGATAGTTATACCATTTATGGTGAAAAACCTGTGGATAGTTTGGTAATTAATAATGAAAACGAGTTTTGGAGTATTTCTAAATATCTTTTAATTGTTATTGAATAACTATTTCATCTAAATTAAGTCATTTATTATCGTAAATTGACGATATATTTGAATTTGTTAAAAATCCTGTATAATTTAGATAGTTTATAATCAAATCATTACTTTTAATGTAATTTAATTGAAACAGCTCAAATGAATACATCGGCAGCAGTAGAATTGGAGAAGATCAGGTTCGACAAATATGACCGCTACATTGAAGTTATTCTGGGTAAAGGAATGTCCTTGATGGATTTTAATCCGGAAATTACCTGTTTATTAAATGACCCGAACACCGACCTTATTAACTTTTACCGAAATATTCAAGAACCTTCCTTATATGAAGAATTGGATTCTTTTTCGAAGCAATGGAAATTAATTGGACGCTTTTGTGAATTTTCGAGTGAAGAAATTTATATGGCCTTTCAGGATTACGATAATGAAATAATTTCGTCGGATGATGTGGGGTTCATGATCAGGGCTATTATTATGATGAATATGAACCATGATGAGTTTATACCGTTGGTTGAGCAAAAGTTCGTTGTAAGTATTGATATGTTTGCCAATTCACTTATTAAATCGGTAGTTAACACCCTGTTAAAACTTAAGGGTGATAAATTAAATTCAGAAAAAATATATTTTGATCAGAATCTTGAAACAGGTTTTAAATCAGGTTTTTACGATCACTTTAAAAACCTGGTCAATATGCAAAAAACCGATATTATCGATTGTATTACTCTGACCAAGCATCTGGCATGCTGGTTCTTTATTAAGGAATTAGCAAAAGGTCAGCATCTTCATTATGATTTAAATGGGAATTTAAAGAATCATTATGGAGGTGCAGCTTTTAATAGTATTGATTTTCAGGAAAATATTAAACAGGTTTTTAATCCTGAGTTTTTGTCAAAACTAAACCGGTCACAACTTTTTAATCAAAGCCCTACCGGTTTTTTAAAGGAAATAAAAGTCGGTACTAATGATATTGTAATTGCCAATTTAACTGATTTAAACGTTGTATTAGCTAATGGTAAAAATTATTCAGGCATTAATAGCCATATTGACCAGGTTAAGCAAATTGTAACAATGAATATTAACTTAGTGGTTATTACTGACAATGAAACCTTGGCTGACGAAATCGAAAATATTTCGAATAATACTTTGTTGGTTTCAAATAACGATGATCTGTTCTACCTTAAAAAATTCAATAATTAAAAGACTTTTCATTAAACATTGAACCATAAAAGAAAAGCGATAAATCCAAAATTTTATCGCTTTTCATTATTTGAATTCACTTATTCTTATTTTTTGGAACCATAAACAGCTGAATCGCCCAATTCTTCTTCAATTCGCAGCAGTTGATTGTATTTTGCCATACGGTCCGAACGACTCATTGAACCGGTTTTAATCTGACCTGAATTTGTTGCCACGGCAATATCCGCAATAGTAGCATCTTCTGTTTCACCGGAACGGTGACTTGTAACTGAGGTATAGCCAGCACGATGAGCCATTTCAATCGCATTTAAGGTCTCCGTTAATGTTCCGATTTGGTTCACCTTAATTAAAATTGAATTTGCCGAACCTTCTTTTATTCCACGGGCAAGATATTCAACATTTGTAACAAACAAATCGTCACCGACCAACTGGATTTTATGGCCAATTTTATCGTTCAATACTATCCATCCACCCCAGTCGTTCTCACTCATCCCGTGTTCAATAGAGACACTTGCTTTTTTATCTGCGAATTGAGGCAGG
>JBJKSB010000068.1:0-41668 GCA_046704385.1 Bacteroidales bacterium
CGTACACGGTGCTGACATAAAATGTTTGTTTATGACTAAAAATTTGATTGTTACCAGCCGCACAACTGAGGTAAGTGCGACTTCGGAGCGCATTTTCGACTCCTACAAAAAAGGGGCTGTCTCAAAAGTAATTTTTTTACCACTAAGACGCAAAGGCACTAAAATTCACGAATTTATAAGGTATTAATTTTTAACGCCTTGTGTTTCTTGTCTTTGTGGTTTTATGGCTTTATATTCATTTTAATACTTTTGAGACAGCTCCCTCTGCAATAATAAATATGTTTTTAGCAGTACTTTTCCTCCTACGCCATTGGATGCTCCTGGGCAACAATTAAAATGCGGTACCATTGTTCCCTGCTTAATTCCAGTTTCAACGCTTCGGCCGAAAGTTTAATGCGCCCGGGTTTTAAGGTTCCAATAATCGTTTTGGGGTTCGAAGGGTGTTTCATAATCCATGCCAGGGCTACCTGGTCGATGGTTGCACCTCCTAATTCATTTGCAATATCAGTAAGCACAGCCCTGATGGCATTGGTTTTATTTGCTTTACTTGTAAACAGGTTTCCCCCAGCCATCGGCGACCATATCATAGGGCTTATTCCATGCTGAATGCAATTATCAAAAGTACCATCGAATAACGGATCAAGATGCAAAAGCGAAAACTCAAACTGGTTTGTAACCAACGGCGTGTCTATTCTTTTTTGCAGCATTTCGAATTGCGATGGTATAAAATTCGATACCCCGAAATGAAGCACTTTGCCCTGTTTTTTCAATTTCTCAAAAACAGCTTCCAGCTCTTCGGGTTGTAATAAAACATCGGGCCGGTGAATTAACAACACATCTAAATAATCGGTGCCCATATCCTCAAGCGATTTTTCCACCGAAGCCATTATATGTTTTTTGCTGGTAGTGTAAAATCCGATTCCGGTTTTGGAGAAATCTGGTCCCGGGATAATAATGCCGGTTTTACTAATTATCTGTATTTTCTTTCGCAGCGATTTTTCCCTTTTTAACGCTCGCCCAAAATATAACTGGCTTTGATAATTACCATAGATATCAGCCTGGTCAATGGAAGTGATTCCCTCATCAAGAGCTGTACGTACAATATTTAGAACTTCATTTTCATCAACATCGGGTAACCGCCATAAACCTAATACTAAATCAGACAGGTTTAGGTTTTCTGTTGTGGATTTTTTTGTTTTCATCTTGTTGAATTTTGTGCCAAGATACAAAACAAAAAGGGTTTGGCTGAAATGATAGCTGGTGTTTTTTTTGCCACTAATCTACACGAATAAACACAAATGAGACAGGATCACTTGAAATTTATGGTGGATTCAATTAGTTCATCCTTTTTTACAAAGAAATATTCTCTTTACTTTTCCCTTGATGGAAAAGTAACAAAAGATCAAGACAAAATGATGCTTCCCCCCGCTCTGTCAAATAAAAAGCCTTTTGGCAAAGTACACTGAAACGAAACTAAATTTAAAGTCTTATTAACCTTCTTAATAGAGCTTAGTTTCGTTTCAAAACGCAAGCGCCTTTGCACAAAAGGCTAATTTATTTGACATTCACGCCTACGCCGACCCGCAAATTTTGTCAGGCCACCGCTCAAATTATAGTATGCGGGTTACATAATTTTTAAATTATTGAGCTCAAAAGTGTTTTGCTGTACAGTCAATGTTATGGGTGCGGGGGCTTCCGAAATAGGAGCGGGATTTTGATAATGGTACCTGGCGAAAATTATATAAAAAGGCAAGAAGACCCAGCATCCTTGAGATGCTATCAAAACATACATGTGACTAAGACATTATCAAAATTCGGATATTTCGGTTGATTTTTGGTTCATCATCATAGGAAAAGAACGTATATAATTGAATTTTAGCTAATGAGTTAAATAATCAGATAATTGTTAATCAATAAGTTTTGGGATAATATCAACATTGGAAGCAAGACAAAATTCTGGATTGTATAATCAAGGCTCAGGTGAATATTTGATCCACCTGTTTTATGAAGTGATCCATGAGACATTATATTGTTTGATAATTATCGGCGCGAAAGTATGGCCAGCAATCTTAATATCTCCATATATAACCATATTAACGTTACCATTAAGCCAAAAGCCCCGTACCATTCAAAATATTTTGGCAGGCTGGCATTGGCACCTCTTTCAATAAAATCGAAGTCAAGAACCAAATTTAAAGCGGCCACTCCCACAATAACCAGGCTGATAATAATTCCCATTAAGCCACCGCCATACATAAATGACATGTTCATTCCAAAAAGTCCCAGAATAAAACTAAAAAAATAGGCGACTGCAATACCAATAGTAGCTGCAATAACACCTGCCCTGAATTGTTGGGTAACTTTTATGGTGCCCGATTTGTAAAGGAACAACATAGTAAAAAGCACTGCCAGCGTAAGCATAACGGCACGCATTACTATACCACTATAAGCCGATGCAAAAAAAGCAGATATTGCCCCCAGGAATAAACCTTCAAAAACAGCATAAACCGGGGCAAAAATACCCGAATTCTTCTTATTGAAAATAGTAATTAAGGCAGTAATAAATCCTCCGATACCACCTACCATAATCCAAGGTTGTACAGCCTGAGGGCCTATGGTCAAAAACTTGTTCCATGTAAAAGCGGCACTGGCTATGGTCAGTAATAATAATAAAGCTACTTTATTTACGGTGCCCTGAACCGTCATAACACCTGATTCAGTGTCGGTATAAGCAAAATTGCGAATTATCTTTTCATTTAAAGTCGGATTCGATGATTTCATAATTTTAATGTTTTAAAAATTCCGGTACAAAACATTCAAAAATCAAGCCGAAACCGGCTAATTTTTCATGATATTTTGGATAATAACGGCAAGGTGTTAATTTTCAGGCTTATGCCATATTTAACCAGAGGAATTCCTGGGCAAAGAGTTGCGCTGAAGTTTCCCCGTTTTTAACTAATGACTCTGCAAATTTTACCATTTTTATTCTATGGCCTTCATCAATTGAAGCAACGCTTTGGAGTAAAAATATTAAAGCCCGTTGCAAAATTGCATCATCCGAAGATTTTAATGCTTGTACTTGCCTGATTGCCCACTCAACCAATTTATTAACAGGTAAACCATTAATTTTTATTTGCCAGCCCACAGCATAAATTGCCAACGTTTTTCCCCAATTATTGCCCTGACTTAATTCTGGCAAAATGGCATAAAGCTTAGGATGCCTTGCAAATACATTTCTGGAAAATTGCTCAACCAGTTCAATATTATCAATGTTTTCGCCAATAACCATAAGATCAATAACCGAAAGCTGGTCAACATTATATAACATCGAAGCTAAAATTTTAGCTTCCCTGATATTCAAATTCAATAAATGACCGGCCAGTTCATTATCAGCTTCATAGTTTATTGCAAGCTGCCTCAATTGAGGAATCGAAACTCCGTAATTGATATTATAGATTATCCCCATTTTTTGCATCGAACGCGATACATCTCCATTTTGAAGCCTTTTGACTTTTTTCAAAATCTCATGGAATAACTCATTAATCATTTGGTTCGAATTTTAACGATGTAAATTTATACAATTGATCGTTTTTTACTTAACAATATTGCATTAAAATATTCACAATAGAATGTTTATAAAATTTATCATAGGTATAAAATAAAAAAACCTCCTATTAAAGGAGGTTTTTGGGTGGAAGACCGGGGTCGAACCGGCGACCTCTGGAACCACAATCCAGCGCTCTAACCAACTGAGCTACATCCACCATTTTGCGAGCGCAAATATAATCATTAATTCTTTAAAAGTGCAAATTGAAAATAAAATATTCTCTTTAAGTAATTTTTATATTTTTTAGCTGTTTTTTCCGTTCTAAATCCAATTACTTTAATGGGTTTACAATTTTGTTTTGGCAAAGGCAAATGAAAAGTTTTGATGTTTATATAAAGGCTTGTAAATTTGGCTCACGAACACTAAAATTGGTAAAAAACTCGGTTGATATTAAAATTATCCATCTAAAATTGAACTTTATGTGCCTGAAATACGCTCTACTTTCCCTTTTTACTCTAATAATTTTTCAAAGTGTTGCACAAGAATCTATCGAAACTCATTATGCCAACGGGCAGCTTGCCAGTAAAGGAATAATGAATTATGGAAAAGAAGAAGGCTTGTGGGTGTATTATGACAGCACAGGAATAAAAACACAGGAAACGGAATTCAAACACGGAATGATAAATGGGAAACTTACCTATTTTTTCAGAGACGGGAAAGTGGAAAACCAGGGCGAATTCAAAAATGGAATCCTAAATGGATATTATTTTGAAAATTTCAGTAATGGCAAACCCAGAATAACCGGCTATTATACGGAAGGAAAAAAAGACAGCATCTGGACAAATTATAATGGTCAGGGAAATCCCCTAAAGAAAGAACTTTATAAAAACGACTCTGTTTTTCTGGAAGATTTTTGGGATAAAGACGGTACTCAAAAAATCATTGATGGTAATGGAACCTATACCAGTTATTATCAAAACGGCGATGTTGAAGAAACCGGAATCTATAAAAATGGTTTGCGCAATGGTATGTGGAAACGATATTACATTAACGGACAAATGATGTCAACGGGCAATTATAAAGACGGTGTCGAATGTGGAAAATGGTTGTCTTTTTATCGTGAAGGCAATATGTTGAGCGAAATCAATTACGAAAACGGATGGAATATCCAGTATTACCAGAATGGTCAAAAAGAAATGGAAGGCTTCATAACCAACGAAAAGAAAGATAGTATATGGACATTTTGGTATCACGATGGAAAACTTAAATTAAAGGTTAATTATAATCAGGGACTTAAAGACGGATTGCAAACAGACTGGTTCCCGGGTGGTTTAAAAGCAAGCGAGATAACTTTTAAAGAGGGTAAAAAATGGGGGCCTGCAAAATGGTGGCGAAATGACGGAAAAATTGATATTGAAGGATTTTTTATAAATGATATACAAGACAGTTTATGGACGTATTGGAGAACAGATGGTATTAAAGGTAACGAAGGTTATTACAAAAACGGCAAGATGAATGGCCTATGGACTTACTGGTACGGAAATGGTGAAGTATGGAAAAAGGGCGATTACGTAAATGGAGTTCGTGATGGTCACTGGATCATTTATTATGAAAATAAACAAAAATTTCACGAAGGCGACTTCATTATGGGAAAAGAAACAGGATTTTGGCAACAATGGTATGAAAACGGCCAACTTGAACTTACCGGATACTTTAAAGATGGCCTGATGGATAGTGTTTGGAACGCCTGGTTCGAAGATGGCCATGTAGATTATACTTTATCATATAAAAGCAACCTTAAAAATGGTAACGCCCACTACCTGTATGAAAACGGTCAACCCCGACTGGACGAAAACTATAAAAACGGTATGCATGATGGCTCTTATGCTACCTGGCGACCCAACGGAACAAAAATAATGGAAGGTGCTTATGTTAATGATGTAAAAAACGGCGAATGGCATTATTATAATGAATATAATAAAATGCTTAGGCTCGAAAATTATAAAAACGGAATTGAAGATGGTGACTGGAAAACGTGGTATAAGGAAGGCCCTCTTGAAAGTGAAATAAAATATAAAAACGGCAGAAAAAATGGTGTGGTCAAATATTATAAAATCCGGGGAGAGGTAATATATGAAGCTACTTATAAAAACGACAAAGAAGTAAAAGTTAAAATCGATAACCGGGAAAAATAAGCCGCCACAAAACTGCCGCGGCTTACCTTTATATTAATAGTTTTTGGTGATTTCTAATTCCTGTCAATACAATTCAGGTCTTCAAAAGCTTTTTTCAGACGATCAACCATAGTAACTTCACCAGCACGTAACCATATTCGAGGATCATAGTATTTTTTATTGGGTTTGTCTTCTCCTTCCGGATTACCAATTTGTCCTTGTAGGTAAGCTTCATTTTTCTTATAAAAATCCATAACACCAATCCAAGTGGCCCACTGCGTGTCAGTATCAATATTCATTTTGATAACCCCATACGAAATTGCTTCGCGGATTTCATTCTGAGTTGAACCCGATCCACCATGAAATACAAAATTCACCGGCTTGGCACCTGTATTCAATTTTTCCTGGATATATTTTTGAGAGTTGTCAAGGATTTTTGGAGTTAGTACCACATTACCTGGTTTGTATACTCCGTGAACATTACCAAATGAAGCGGCTATGGTAAAATTCGAACTAATTTTACTAAGTTCTGAATAGGCAAACTCCACATCTTCAGGTTGGGTATATAATCTTGAATTATCAACATCAGTATTATCCACGCCATCTTCTTCACCACCGGTAATACCCAATTCAATTTCCAGAGTCATGCCCATCTTACTCATTCTTTCCAGATATTTTTTACAAATCTCAATATTTTCCTTTAGAGGTTCCTCTGAAAGATCAAGCATATGAGAACTAAACAGTGGCTTACCAGTTTCTTTAAAGTTCTTTTCACTGGCATCCAACAGGCCATCGATCCAAGGCAGTAATTTTTTTGCAGCATGATCGGTATGCAAAATTACAGGTATACCATAGGCTTCAGCTAATAAATGCACGTGCTTTGCCCCGGCAACAGCTCCTAAAACACCGGCCTGATGGCCTTCAAGTTTTAATCCTTTACCTGCATTAAAAACAGCTCCACCATTCGAAAACTGAATAATTACCGGAGAATTAACAGTTTTTGCAGCTTCCATCACGGAATTTATTGAATCGCTTCCAACTACATTTACAGCTGGAATGGCAAATAAATTAGCCTTAGCAATACGGAATATTTCACCAACATCGTTGCCAGTTACTACTCCTGGTTTTATAGAGTCTAAAACTTTAGTCATTTTCTTTATTATTAAGTTTCAAATTTTGTTTCTTTACCCCTCTCTCCCGACATCTGTCGGGATCTCCCCTCAAATCAGGGGAGAAAAAGCGGAACCTCAAGGCAAGCCTTCGAGGAATTCTTTTAATTAAAACATAACAAAACAACGGCTTAAAAGTTTATATGTTAAGGCATATCGGCCTTTCATTGTTTATAAAATTTCAGATTAAAAGTACTCTGTATAATAATTGCAAATTTTTTAAGTAATTCTTACTTTTGCGCTTCAATTTAAAACTCAAACTATATTGTGTCAATTTATATAATCAATGCGTTACAATTAAGCATATATTCAAAACAGATATAATAAATTAAACTAATAAAAAATAAACATGTCAATTAACTACAAAGACCTTGGTCTATCGAACACTAAAGAGCTGTTTAAAAAGGCAGTTGAAGGAGGATATGCTATTCCCGCTTACAACTTCAACAATCTGGAACAAATGCAGGCAATTCTTCAGGCTTGTGTTGAAACTAAATCTCCGGTTATTCTTCAGGTATCATCGGGAGCAAGAAAGTATGCAAATGCAACATTATTAAGAAACATGGCAAAAGGTGCGGTGGAGTATGTAAAAGAACTTGGTTATGAAATTCCTGTTGTTCTTCACTTAGACCATGGCGATACTCTTGAATTATGTAAAGATTGCATTGACAACGGATTCTCTTCTGTTATGATAGATGGTTCGCACCATTCATATGAAGAAAACATTGCTTTAACCAAAAAAGTAGTTGAATATGCGCATGCTCATGGAGTAACTGTTGAAGGTGAGCTTGGTGTTTTAGCCGGAGTTGAAGATGATGTGGTTGCAGAACATTCTTCTTATACAAGGCCTGAAGAGGTAGAAGATTTCGTAAAAAGAACCGGCGTAGATTCTTTGGCAATTTCAATTGGAACTTCGCACGGGGCTCATAAATTTACTCCTGCTCAATGTACTAAAAATGCTGACGGAATTTTGGTTCCTCCTCCGTTGAAATTCGAAATTTTAGAAGAAATCGAAAAACGAATTCCGGGTTTCCCAATCGTTCTGCATGGTTCATCATCAGTGCCACAGGAACACGTTGCAACAATAAATAATTATGGTGGAGCATTACAGGCTGCAATTGGTATTCCGGAAGAGCAATTACGCAGGGCTGCAAAATCTGCTGTATGCAAAATCAATATCGACTCTGATGGTCGTTTAGCAATGACTGCTGCAATTCGTAAAGTAATGGCAGAAAATCCTGCTGAGTTTGACCCAAGAAAATACTTAGGCCCGGCACGCGATCTTTTAAAAGATCTTTATATGCACAAAAACAACAATGTTTTAGGATCGGCCGGAAAGGCCTAACCTTTAAACAGTATATATGCAAAAAGCTGTCGCAATATAATGGGACAGCTTTTTTATTAAAAAAATTCATCGAAGGCTTACTTCGAGGTTCCGCATTTTCTCTCCTGATTTTAAGGAGTAAAATATTTTTAATCCAAATCCTTTCCCCAGTAATAAGTCGGATCTATCTTTTTAAAGAATGAAAATTCTGTTTTGCCTCTCCAGTATCTTTTATACCTAACAACAGGCAAATAATATTCAACTGAAATTTGCGACGTAAAAACCATAGTATTTACATCTTTTTCATATTTATTTTTATAAATACTGTTTATGGTTGGTTTACTATAATAGCCATCTTTAATTGGATTTGCACCAGCAACGGTGATACTTTTTAAAGGAATGGTTTGGGTTACAGTAACAACAAAATTATGTACAAAAAAACCAGCTCCAAAAACCAAACTTGTATACCTATTATAGTTGTTTTCATACTTATAATTCTCAATATATGGTAAATTATTTGGGCTTATTCCGTTGTTTTCAACCTTAATGTTGTTAAATTTTGTGATTTGGGCCCCGGCTTCGGCTAACCACATTCCCGGGACATTTATGTATCTGCCGGTGATTGATAAATTTCCTGTATGATAAGTTATTTTTTTTTGGTAAGTCCCGGCCATAGTCTGTACTTTGACAAAATCAAGAAAATAATCATCCCAATAATATTCAACATGAATCCCCAGAATTGTATTTATAACTTCTTTCGCTATATAATTGACACTGGTTTTTAATCCATAAGCATAAGTTAAACCTGAATTGTATTTTAAATTATCATCACCCATCATATTTTCGTTAACAATATTTGAAAAACCCATTGCCGCTTTAACACCAAAAGTTGTATACAAAGCAAAAGGCCTTGAACGAACCTGTGCAAAACTGGTTGTAGCAAGGATAATAGTAAATAGTAATGTAAAAAATCGAATGGTCATAAATACCTTGTAGCTTTTTTTAATTTCTATGAGTACGTAAAAAAGCCTGTTTTGTTAACTTTCGTGGAACTGTTTTACATAGTTCTGTAATAACATCGTAGCGATTGTATTCATTTAAAAGGCGTTGTAAAAAGTTTACTCTACACACCTTAAAACTTCCATAACTTTGTTTTGTTTTGAACCTTTAACAGGCTCAGTTAAAAAGCCAGATGCAATAAAATATTTAAACTGGGTTACCGGAGTATTTAACAATTTTTGGAATTGATCGCTTGTAAGTTTGTATATCAGAAGGGAATTTACATTTGTAATATCATCAATTTTCGAAGAATCGACAGGCATAACCCTCGGATAAAGTATTATCTCTTCATTATTAGATAAAATAAATGAAATTTCTCTGTCTTCTTGAAAAGAAAAATCATTATAATGATAAAATAACAGTTTAAGATATTTATTATCTCCAATACACTGAGCTTTAACGTAAAGCGGTTGCCCGTTAATTCTTAATAATAATGACGGAGTAGTCCTTTTTACCTGTAATTCCGTCAATGCATCTATTTCATTTTTCTCGTAACTGCACTTTTGGCTAAAGCCATCAACAGAACTTAAAATAGTCATAAAAAAAATAAGAATAAAAAAAGTTGTTCTTGTGCACATTTTCCTGAAAAATCTAAAGCTTCGACAAAATATGCATAAACTCTTCGTTGGGTTCAATTCCTTTTGCATTAAGCGCAAATTTATCTTTAATTTTGATTACCTCAAATAAATTAATTTCCTCAGCTGATTCCAAAATCAATTTTTCACGGGCTACTAAATCAAAATATTCAGTTATCTCATGATATGTACTTTCTGATAAATAAATTTTTCCTTCAGGGGTATGCTGCTCAACGGTGCTGGCAACATTTACCGTGTCACCCCAAATATCATAAGTTAATTTATTTTTACCCACAACACCGGCAATTACTTTCCCGGTGTGGATACCAATTCCTGTTATAAATTCAGGCATGTTTTTCTCACGACGACCATTATTAATTTGCTTTATCAGTTCCATAATTTCAAGCGACGAAAGAACCACATCAATAGGATTACTCCGGTTGCGCAATGGTACACCCCCGGCACCCAGATAAATACCACCCGTAGTCTTAATTTTTTCAACATAATGGTTCTCAAGTACATTATCGAAACTTACCATGCTTTGATGTAATTGTTCAACGAGTTCTTCAATGGCAATAGTATCAGTTAATTTAAAAAAATTACGAATGTTTAACTGTATTACACTTACTTTCTTATAATGCCTGGGCGACGCATATCCCTTTTTTTTGAGTTGAATGGCAACTTCATATGGGAGCACTTTATTTAATACTTCTTCACTTTTTTCCTTGGCAATTTCCAGGGCTTTTTTCTGTTCGGAAAGTTCCTGAATCTGTTCTTCAACGTAATCTTTCACCGATTCAAGATGTTCCGTTAAAGTCTGGGTATTTTCATAACGCTGAACCAGTTCTTCCTCCAGTTCTTTTTGTTGCGTAATGTCCGTTTCTATTACAATAAACCGATCAACCTGGTTTTTTGCATTTTTAATGGCCGTAAGCGATGATTGAAAATACCTGCGCTTATGGGTTGGTAACATAACATCCCGGGTAAATACAATTGAATTATTTTTTTGAAAAAAACTACGGTCGGTTTCATTTAATATTTTCACAAACTCAATGCTTTCCGTTGCATAAAAGCTTCCGTTTTCCACAGAACTATACCCATGCATCGTTTTAAAAGCATTGTTTACCCATTCAATTGATCCTTCTTTATCGAGAATTACAATAGAATTGTTAGCAAATTTAACTACCGAAGCCAGCATCTCAAGCTCCTTTAATACTTGTTGCTCAATTTCAATTGTATCTGCCATACATTTTGTGGACTACAGTAAAATGCTAAAAATACAAAATATATATTATTCTTTTTAAGTAATTTTGCAAAAACATAACTTAATAATATAAATATGAAGCGAGCAGAAATTCATACAGTTAAAGGAGTAATGAAGGTTGATTTTTATGAAAATGATGCCCCAAACACAGTAGATAATTTTATTACCCTGGCAAAAAAAGGGTTTTATAACGGGTTAACTTTTCATAGGGTAATTCCAAATTTTGTAATTCAGGGTGGATGTCCTGACGGAACAGGAGCCGGAGGTCCGGGTTATTCTATCGATTGCGAATTAGATGGGGACAATCAGTATCACGACCGTGGGGTACTAAGTATGGCTCATGCCGGACGAAATACTGGCGGATCACAGTTCTTTATCTGTCATAACAGGCAAAATACTGCCCATTTAGACAGACAACACACGTGTTTTGGTAAAGTATATGAAGGCCTTGAGGTTATTGATCAGATTAAGGCAGGTGATAAAATCGAAAAAATCGTTATTACTGAAGAATAAAAATTTGGGGTTGTTTTTTGAAAACAACCCCCTAAAATTGGCAATTATTTTTAAAACTACTCGATTGCTAAAAAAACTTATGCCCTTCAACTCATTAACAAGGAGGATAATAAAGTTACAATGGCTACAACAAATAATACAAGCATGGTTTTTAACTTTTAATTTGCTTTATAGACTCAATAAAAAGCAATTAGTTACACAAAAATCAAAATATTTTTTTAATTATTTTTCCTAATCACTGAAAAATCAGGTAATTCCTTTTTCACCTAAGGCCTACTGAGGCATTAGAAAAAATTGACGAGAAATTTTTAATAAATATATGCCTGTCGACTCAAATTTTAAATTGCTAAAATAGTAACTTTGCATGATTATTGTCCGTCATCCCAACGTCTTATTAATTTTTCGACCCACAATTATGGCCAAATTACTATTCTTACTATCAGCCCTGTTATTGTCATTCATGTCATTTTCACAAAATATTCAGGGAAAAATAACTAATTCTGATAATCAACCCATTCCGTTTGCCACCATTTATATTGAGGAGTTACAAACTGGTACAAGTGCTAATCAACAAGGAATTTATGAAATCCACGTCAAACCGGGTACATATACCTTGTCCTTTAGGTCGATGGGCTTTTCACCGAAAACAGAAACAGTTAAAGTTGAAAATGATAATAAAATATTGAATATTTCACTTGATGTACAGTCGTATATTTTGGCAGGAGTGACTGTGCGTGCCGATGCCGAGGATCCCGCCTATGCTATAATGCGAAAAGCGATTGCAAGAACACCCGGCTTTATAAACCAGGCAAAATCGTATACATCAAATGTATATATTAAAGGAATGGTTAAGGCCACTAAAATTCCAAAAATACTTCAAAAAAAGATGACTGTTAATGGCGAAACTCCTAAAGTTGGCCAAACTTACGTGAATGAATCCATCAACCGGATTCGCTTTGAAGCCCCCGATAATTATGTGCAGGAAGTTATCTCGGTCAACAATTCATTTCCTTTGGGTGAAAGTGATGTTCCCGTTATTGAAATGATATCAGGCAGCATTTACGAATCGCAGGATGATTTTTACATTTCACCCTTTGCGCCCAATTCATTTTCACACTATAATTTTAGCTACGAGGGCCTTTTACAGGATGGGGCCTGGTTTATCGATAAAATAAAAGTTACGCCAAAACGTGAAAGCAAATTACTCATGTCAGGATATTTATATATTGTTGAAGATTTATGGTGCCTGTACAGCTACGACATTGTACTGAAACCGCCTTACGTTGAACTTAAAATGAAACAGCATTATGCCCCGGTAAGCGGGAATAACTATTTCCCTGTCAACCTTTTTGCTGAAGCTAAAATCAGTATAATGGGAATTAAAGCTGAAGGAACTTATACAACAACCATAAAATATGATTCCGTGATCCTAAACCCGGAATTCTCTCAAAAAAATATTAACCCGGCCATTGATTATTTAAAACTGGTTGAAAATCAAAAAAAGGAAGAGGAAAAAAAACCAAAACCTGATCCAAAAGTAGAGGAGATTAATGCAAAACTCGATGAACTGTATAAAGTTGATGAACTTAACAATCGTGAAATGGTTCAGATGCAAAAACTTATGGCAAAAAAGGCTTCCATTATTGAAGAATCAAAAAAAGAAGATCCCCTTGAAATTACCTCTACCTATAAACAAATAGTAAACAAAAACGCGCTGGTCCACGATTCGCTTTACTGGGATTCTGTGCGGCCGGTACCAGCCTCAACCGATGAAAAAATAAGCTATAATAAAGTGACTGAAAAGGAAAATAAAAATGATTCAACGTCTGCTTTTGTAAAGGTTTTAAAAACCGCCGCTTTCGGTAACTCTGAATGGGAACGCTCAAAAAAATTCTATGCTTTTTACCCCGGTTTGCTTGCCAAACGAAATATCGGATTTAATCCGGTTGACGGGGTTCAACTTAAGCAAGGCCTCAAATTACGATGGAAATACGATTCCATCAGTTTTGCTGAATTAAACAGCACGGCAGGATACTCCTGGGAAAGAAAACAGTTATTTGGCAAAACCCGACTTTGGATTACCTACTGGCCCGAAAGACGGGGTGGCATTGTTGTTAAAGCGGGCAATCTTGCAAGCAATTATAATGAAAATGAAGGAATTAACGAAAATTTAAATGCACTGTACAACTTGTTTTTAAAGCAAACCTACATAAAATTTTATCAGAATACCTATTTTGATTTTTATAATCGCCTGGATGTGGCAAATGGAATGGAATGGCATTTTAGGGCCCGATGGCAACAAACAGATACCCTCAATAATAATACAAATTTTTCTATCATTTATCCCGATTCACTTTACGCTCCCAATATTCCTGTAAACCGCGAAATTACAGCCAATACAGCCAATAACCTGAATCCATCAACAACATTCACGTTAAGCACCGGTATTACATATACCCCAAGATATTACTATCGAATAGACGGCAGACAAAAACATTATCTCCATTCCAAATGGCCCACATTTGGCTTGTTTTATCATTATGCCATACCGTTAAATAAAGACTATTCAAAATATCACTTTATAAATTTTACCGTAAATCAGAAAATAAATATTTATAACGTTTCATCAATTGAATATCGCATTAATTCAGGGATATATCTTGATGCCGAACGAATCCATTTTTCGAATTTTACCCATTTTAAAACTATTGAAGAACCATTTACTGCCCACGATTTTAAAAACGCCTATTTACTTTTAAATACCTATGAATACAGTACATCAAAAAAGTTTTTTGAGGGTCATTTCAGATATTCAACTCAGTTTTTACTTTTAAAACGCTTACCATGGATAAGCAACAAATTCTGGACAGAAAATCTTTATGCCAATTTACTGTATGTTGATGGTCATTACCCCTATTATGAAGCCGGATATTCAATGGGACAATTATTTTTTGCCGGTGAAATTGGGGTATTTGCAGGCTTTAAAGGCAATGAATTTCATGGCGTGGGTGTGCGTGCTTTATTTGAATTTTAAAATTTCAAAACTGTTACTTAAATATTCTTGGATATTTACAAAGATTGCATATTTTTGCACCCTGAATGCATAAATATACAATACCTGTTTAATGGATAGTAAAAGCCACCGGTTGGCAGATATAAAAAAAATCATTCAGACAGAGCAAATTACCTCACAGGAAGAATTGCTAAACATCCTGATTTCAATAGGTTACAAAATAACTCAAGCCACATTATCAAGAGATTTGAAGCTGTTAAAGGTTGCGAAAATGCCGGGCAGTAATGGTTTATATTGCTATGTGTTACCTAATGCCATAACTTCAGTTCACACAGGCAATACTGACAAGCACTCCCTTGAGGGATTCTTGTCCATCGAATTTTCAGGAAACTTAGGTGTAATTAAAACAGTTCCTGCATTTTCGCATACCATAGCTTCAACTATTGATGCATGTAATTTCCCACAAATAATTGGTACCTTAGCAGGCAACGACACAATACTTTTTGCGGTCAGGGAGGGCTATGCCGCAAATGATGTCAAAGATGCCTTATTAAAGGAATTTCCGGATTTAATTGATAAACTTCTATAATTCTTAATTGATGGCAAAAGCAAGAAACGCAAGACTGATTTTAGAAAATGGCAAGGAATTTTCAGGACGGTCTTTCGGTTTCCATCAGTCAGTTGCCGGCGAGGTTGTATTTAACACCGCCATGACTGGATATCCCGAAAGTCTGACCGACCCATCCTATAAAGGACAAATCCTGGTGTCTACCTATCCGCTTATCGGAAATTATGGTGTTCCAAAATCGGATATGGAAAATGGCATACTTAAATATTTTGAATCAGATCAGATTCATATCTCCGGTTTGGTTATTTCCGATTATTCGTTTGAGTATAGTCACTGGAATGCTGAACAAAGTCTTGGCCGATGGTTGACCCAAAATAAAATTCCGGCTATTTTTGGTGTTGACACTCGTGAGTTGACGAAAATATTGCGTGAATACGGTTGCATGTTGGGTAAAATTGTAGTAGACGATACAGATATTGAATGGTATGATCCCAATAAAGTAAACCTGGTGGATCAGGTAAGCATCAAGGAAAAAGTAGTTTATGGAAATGGGAAATATAAAATTATGCTGGTTGACTGTGGGGTAAAATATAATATTATCCGAAGCCTGTTAAATTATGATACTACAGTAATCCGCGTACCTTGGGATTACGACTACTCAAATGATGATTACGACGGTTTATTTATAAGCAACGGCCCGGGTGATCCAGCCATATGTATTCCAGCCATTGAACAGATAAAACTCGCTATGGATAACCAGAAACCAACTTTTGGGATTTGCCTGGGAAGCCAGTTACTGGGCATAGCAAGTGGTGCAAGCACCTATAAACTTAAGTATGGACACCGCAGCCATAACCAACCGGTTATTGAAGTAGGCACTAACCGGTGTTTTATAACTTCACAAAACCATGGTTTTGCTGTCGATCATACCAAACTAAAAGACGATTGGGCACCTTATTTCTTAAATCTAAATGATGATACCTGCGAGGGAATTAAGCATAAAAGCAAACCTGTATTTGCCACACAATTCCACCCGGAAGCTTCCGGCGGTCCAACCGATACCGCATTTTTATTCGAGAATTTTATTGATCTGATTAAGAAAAGTAAATAGCAAAATCAAAAGTAATTGTCAGGAAATGGAAAAAGATATTAAAAAAGTTGTAGTATTAGGGTCGGGAGCACTGAAAATCGGAGAAGCAGGTGAATTTGACTATTCCGGTTCACAAGCGCTTAAAGCCTTGCGTGAAGAAGGTATTGAAACTGTTTTGATAAATCCGAATATTGCAACAGTACAAACTTCTGAGAATATTGCTGATAAAATATATTACCTGCCCGTTACGGCCGAATTTGTTGAACGGGTAATTCAAAAAGAAGAACCCCAGGGTATTTTACTTGCTTTTGGAGGACAAACAGCATTAAATTGCGGAATTGACCTTGAAGAAAAAGGAATTCTGCGAAAATATGATGTCAGGGTATTGGGAACCCAGGTGCAGGCAATTAAAGATACAGAAGATCGCGATTTATTTGTTCAGAAACTTAACCAGATAAATGTTAAAACCGCCCGTAGTTATGCTGTAGGCAATTTGAATGAAGCACGCGAAGCCGTTGCAAAGCTGGGCTATCCAATTATTGTAAGGGCAGCCTATGCGCTTGGAGGTTTGGGATCGGGATTTTGCTCAAACGATAAAGAACTTGAAAATATTTGTAATACAGCGTTTTCTTTCTCTCCCCAGGTACTTGTAGAAGAATCGCTAAAAGGCTGGAAGGAAGTTGAGTACGAGGTAGTTCGCGATAAATACGACAACTGTATTACCGTTTGTAATATGGAGAACTTCGACCCATTGGGAATCCATACCGGTGAGAGTATCGTTGTAGCTCCTTCACAAACATTGAGTAATTCAGAATATCATAAACTTCGCGAATTAGCTATCCGTATTATCAGGCATATTGGCATAGTAGGCGAATGTAACGTACAATATGCCCTTGATCCCCAATCGGAAGATTACCGGGTAATTGAGGTTAATGCCCGATTGTCGCGTTCAAGTGCTCTCGCTTCAAAAGCTACCGGTTATCCACTGGCATTTGTGGCAGCCAAATTGGGTTTGGGCTTTGGTTTACATGAATTAAAAAATTCAGTGACCAAGAGCACCAGTGCCTTTTTTGAACCTGCTCTCGATTATATAGTGTGTAAAATTCCACGTTGGGATTTGGGTAAATTCGAAGGGGTAAGCAAACATATTGGCAGCAGTATGAAGAGTGTGGGCGAGGTGATGAGCATCGGTCGTAACTTTGAAGAGGCCATTCAAAAAGGGCTGCGTATGATTGGCCAGGGTATGCATGGTTTTGTGGGTAACCGCGATCTGGAATTTGAAAGCATTGACGAGGAATTACAAAAACCAACCGACATGCGTATTTTCGCTATCAATGCGGCATTGGAGGCTGGATACAATATCGATAAAATTTACGAACTGACTAAAATTGATAAATGGTTTTTGGTTCGTTTGCAAAATATTAATGCCCTGAAAGATCAATTGGGCATGTTCCAAACCATTGAGGATCTGCCAACAGAAATATTACGCGAAGCCAAAATAAGAGGGTTTTCCGACTTTCAGTTGGCGCGCCTGGTTCTTGAAAGTCCTTCGGAGACCATTGAGCCCGACATGATTAAAATTCGGGAATACAGAAAAAACCTTGGCATTGTTCCTTATGTAAAACAAATAGATACGCTGGCTGCTGAATATCCTGCGCAAACCAACTATTTGTACATGACTTACTCAGGCAATCAACATGATATTGAATTTTTGAATGATGGAAAATCGGTGACTGTATTAGGATCAGGTGCCTACCGAATTGGATCGAGTGTGGAATTTGACTGGTGCGGGGTAAATGCATTGCAAACTATAAAGCAACAAGGCTATAGGAGCATCATGATAAACTATAATCCCGAAACGGTAAGTACCGACTATGATACCTGCGACCGCCTTTACTTTGATGAGTTATCGCTGGAACGGGTGCTCGATATTAATGATCTGGAACAACCCATGGGAACAATTATCTCAACGGGCGGACAAATTCCAAACACACTGGCCATGAGGCTTGACAAGCAGAATGTAAATATTCTGGGAACCTCGCCTATTTCGATTGATCAGGCTGAAGACCGGAATAAATTTTCTAGCATGTGCGACAAGCTTGAAATTGACCAGCCCCGTTGGAGTGAGCTGACCAGCATCGACGATATCAATAAATTTGTAGATACAGTAGGATTTCCGGTATTAATTCGCCCAAGCTATGTACTTTCAGGAGCTGCCATGAATGTGGTTTCAAATAAAGAGGAACTGGAACATTTCCTTACCCTGGCAGCAAAAGTTTCGAAACAACACCCTGTAGTTGTATCGGAGTTTATTGAGCAGGCAAAAGAAATTGAAATTGATGCGGTGGCTAAGAAGGGCGAAATTATAAGCTATGCCATGTCGGAACATGTGGAATTTGCCGGTGTTCACTCAGGTGATGCCACCATGGTTTTCCCTCCTCAAAAATTATACTTTGAAACTATACGAAGGATAAAGAAAATAAGCCGTTCTATTGCAAAAGAACTGAATATCTCAGGACCCTTTAACATCCAGTTTTTAGCCAAGGATTATGATTTTAAAGTTATTGAATGTAATTTAAGGGCATCAAGGAGTTTCCCATTTGTGTCGAAAGTTTTAAAGGTCAATTTTATTGAGATTGCCACAAAAGTGATGCTGGGCATTGATGTTGAAAAACTTGATAAATCTATTTTTGAACTGGATTATATCGGAGTTAAAGCTCCGCAATTTAGTTTCTCACGTCTGGCAAAAGCCGACCCGGTTCTGGGAGTTGATATGTCATCAACCGGAGAAGTGGGTTGTATTGGCGATAGCTACTACGAAGCCATACTTAAAGCTATGCTTTCAGTTGGTTACAAAATTCCCAAAAAGAATGTTCTGCTAAGTACCGGTCCAATGCGCTCGAAAGTTGAACTGGTAAATTCCTGTAGAATGCTGGTTGAAAAAGGATACAATTTATTCGCCACCAAGGGAACTGCCAAATTTCTTGAAATGAATGGGTTGCAGGCAACAGCTTTGCACTGGCCCGATGAAGATGCCCAGCCAAATGTTCTGGAATATCTTCAAAATAAAATGATTGACCTGGTAATTAATATCCCAAAGGATTTAAGTAAGGAAGAATTAAATAATGACTACACCATAAGGCGGAGTGCCGTTGACTTTAATATACCCATTATTACAAATGCCCGTCTGGCAAGTGCATTTATTTATTCATTCTGTAAACTTTCTCCTGATGATTTACAGATAAAAAGCTGGGATGAATACTAGTAGAAAGTTCGATAAATAACATAAAACTCATCGGATGAATTATTTATAAACATGCAACTTAGTCATCTGATGAGTATATAAACAGAACTATTAGTACATACTACTTGAAAGAGAATTAACAGGTGTGCTATCTAAGAAACGCTTTAAAGCGCTGATTCATAATATTATATTTTAAAAATGGTATTGGAAAACCGGAATGATGGAATAATATAATAACTACTTTTGAGACATTTATTTTTTATTTTATTATTCATCAGGAACACCGTACTGTTGTTGCATTTTCTTCATTTTTTCCATCATTTCAGACATATCAGTAACTTCAAAACCCGAAGGAATTTCAAATTCTTTGCTATCAACATCGGTATCAATTGAAAAATCGGTAGCCTCCATGAAAATATGCTCGCCATTAGCATCAAGAAACTCACCTTTCAATAAATAATTTTTATATATCCAGTACTTTCCCTTGGTTCCATCTTCATCGGTATATTCATAAATATCGCACGGCTTACCCAAAACAGTTGCTGTACCCTTTTTCCCACTGGGATTGCCTGTAATTTCCGATACCATTTCACTTAAATCGAACTCACCTTCATCTCCTCCATACAACTCTTTAGCTTCCTCATCGCTCCCAACCGGAAATTTAATCACCTGCTTATCCTCATAATTAATCACAAACATATTTTCGGGCGTAATTATTGACTTCGATCGGGGATATCCCTCCGAATCAGAAGTTAACTCAAAAGCCTGTTTCCTCCCATAATCATCAAAAACAAGTTTATATACTGTCTGTTTGCCTTCAATTTCGTATTTGTAAGATAATTTACCTGATTTTGACGAATATAATTTCTTATCTGTCTGGGCCTGCGCAAAAAATACAATTACAAAAGTCACCAGCAGCGTAAGTATCTTTCTCATGATAAAAACATTAACAATTAATAATTAGATATTCCGAAAAACATTTTTTCTGTAAACAGGATTCATAATCCACTTAAATATACGAAATTTTAATATCCATAAAATGATAACCCAACCATTTTTCATTATAGGGCATCATTCGTTTATCATGAATTCAAAAATTAATTATCTTCACAATAATTAATTAGGCTAATGAAGTATATAATCCTTTTTCTGGTTTCATATTTCTGGTTGCACAGTTTAGAAGCACAGACAGATAAGAAAAAATTCGAAAAAATATTTGAACAGGAAACATCTGATCCAAAGTATAACACACGGGAAAATCATTCATCAGCTTATCTGCATACACCCTCACAAACGGTACCCTCGTGGTTTATTAATCCACCGGTTTCAACTACCGATGCGGTTTATGCTATTGGCATATCCGATCCCGGAATGGATACAACACAAGCACTTGAAACGGCAATTTACAGAGCTCAGATTATTGCCAACGTGCTTTACTTTAGCACCACACAGTTGTTGTGTGATTTTTATGTTGATGAGGCCCAAAATACCAGCGATGTTGTTTACGAACATTTTTCACGTATTAACGCAAAACTTCCTCACAAAGCTGATTTTGAGATTATTGAAAAATACCGCGATAAATTTGACGAGACCTTGGTATTAATTAAATACCACGCCCAAAAAAAAATAAAAGCTTCAAAATCAAACAAAATAAACCTTGAAATATATAAAAATGAAGTTTCAAGCACGGCTTACGACAATTTTGAATCCGTTTATGAAATGCTTATTAAAGCCAATTCCAAAAATGATCCTGACCCTGCAATATACCAGTTAACTGAACTGGTTAAACGTTATGATGTGCTCACCTCAGTAAATGGTGACAGCATTAATATACCTATTTATAATTTGCCGTATCTTGGTTTAACAAATCCTGCAGACTCGATAGGGCTGTGTTATTTCTCACATGGCTTATGGAAAGAATATTTAAAATCAATTATGGTTTACATTATTAGCAAAGCCAGGGAGAAACCTGAAAAGATACAACTCCTGGGCGAGGGTTTTAATAATGAAAACTCCGACGGTTCTTCATATGAGAAGTTATCGCGAGGTATTTCCCAAAATAACATGCGGTTTGTGTTAACTCATATTGAAGCAACAAAAGATAATCTAAATGTTACTTTGCAGGAAATTCCTCTTGATGAATAACAATTTTTAGTTTGCCCTTTTTTTTTCAATCCAAACCCTGGCATTAACAAAAGCTTTTAACCATGGCGTTGATTCATGCTGTTTTTTGTCCTCAGGATAATAGGCACATTGCCATGGAAAAACAGCCCGTTCAGGGTGCGGCATCATAGCCAGATGGCGGCCATCAACTGAACAAATTCCTGCTGTGGCAAATGGTGAACCATTTGGATTTGCCGGGTAAACATCGTATGAATATTTCACTGGAATCTGATATTTATTCTCAGCATAAGGAAATTCAAATTTACCTTCACCATGTGCTACCCAAACTCCAAGTGTCATGCCTTCCATATCTTGCAACATCACACTCTGGTTGGGTTGTATAGTAACATTAATAAAACCTGATTCAAATTTATGAGAAGCATTATGAAGCATTTTGGGCTTTTGCTCATGGTTAGCGTTAATTAAGCCTAACTCAACCATAACCTGGCAACCATTACAAATTCCAAGGCTCAGCGTGTCAGGGCGGGCATAAAAATTATCGAGTGCATGCTTTGCTTTTTCATTAAACAGAAATGCTCCGGCCCAACCTTTGGCTGAACCCAACACATCGGAGTTTGAGAATCCTCCTACAAAAACTATCATGTTCACATCGCTAAGGTCTTCACGTCCACTTACCAGGTCGGTCATATGAACATCCTTAACATCAAAACCGGCAGCGTACAAAGTATAGGCCATTTCGCGGTCACCATTTACACCTTTTTCACGAATTATAGCTGCTTTTGTTCCATTAGGTTTGCGCCGTTTTAAATCAATTCCTAAATCGGAAGCCTTTCCGGTAAATTGTTTAAAATCCCATTGTAAGGCACTATTCTTATACGATTCATACCGTTCTTTCGCCAATATCTCACCCGATTGCTTTTTATCAAACAGGTACGATGTTTTAAACCAGATATCGCGCAGCCTTGCTACATCAAACGAGTACAAACAATTTCCAGTATTAATATTCAGCTCCCCGGCTTGTCCCAATTCTCCAATTTCAACAAAACCAATTCCTTTGGCTTGTAGTACAACTGAAACCTTAGCTAAATCTTTTACCTGGAGAATTAATCCCGGATTTTCAGCAAACAAAACTTTAGCAGGATCAACTTCGTTGAGCTCCGAAAAGTCTACATCCATACCCAGATTATTGTCTGCAAAGGTCATTTCAAGCAAGGTGGTAATAATTCCGCCGGAAGAAATATCGTGCCCGGCCAAAATCAATCCTTCATTTATCAGTTTCTGAATGGTATTAAAACCATTTGTAAAGTATGATGAATCTTTAACATCGGGACAATCCTCACCTAAACCGTTTACTACCTGGGCAAAAGCTGATCCGCCTAATTTTCGGTCATCTTTCGAAAGATCAATATAAATTAAAGATGTATTTTCAATATTCTGCAATACCGGAGTAACTGCTTTGCGGATATCGGTAACCTCCCCGGCCGCTGAAACAATCACAGTTCCGGGAGCCATTACTTTCTCGCCGTTTTTATATTTCTGGGTCATCGAAAGTGAATCTTTTCCGGTGGGTACATTGATGCCCAAATCGATGCAAAACTTACTCAGCGCTTCAACAGCTTCATACAAACGGGCATCTTCACCTTCATTCTTACAAGGCCACATCCAATTGGCACTCAGGCTAATTCCTTTAATTTCATTTTTAACAGGTGCCCAAATAATGTTAGTTAAAGCTTCGGCAACTGCCAGGCGTGAACCTTTTGCCGCATCAATAAGTGCACTTGCAGGAGCATGCCCAATTGAGGTTGAAACCCCGGCTTTTCCCTGGTAATCGAGGGCAACAATTCCACAGTTATTTAATGGCAAATGCAAAGGTCCGGCATTTTGTTGCATAGCGATTTTTCCAGTAACCGAACGGTCCACTTTATTGGTCAGCCAGTCTTTACACCCAACCGATTCCAACTGCAGCATATCTTCCAAAAGTTTTTGGATGTCTTCTTTTTTATATTTTAAGCTGGTAAACTTTTCTGAAACCTTTTTATCCTCCATTATGGTTTTAGGCGGATTACCAAACATATCGAAAAGCTGCAAATCAATGGGTTTTGAACCATCCTTTTCATCCACAAAACTGAATTGCATGTCGCCTGAAGTTTGTCCCACCAAATACATAGGTGCCCTTTCACGATCAGCAATATTTTTAAGATGTTCAATATCTTTTTCTTTTAGAATCAAACCCATACGCTCCTGCGACTCATTACCGGCAATTTCCTTGGCTGAAAGGGTTGGATCACCAATAGGAAGCTTCCTCACTTCGATAGTACCACCGGTTTCCTCAACTAATTCTGAAAGGCAGTTCAAGTGCCCTCCAGCCCCGTGGTCGTGGATAGAAACAATGGGATTAACATCCTGTTCGCTCAACGCGCGTATGGCATTGGCTACCCTTTTTTGCATTTCGGGGTTTGAACGCTGTACCGCATTGAGTTCAATGGCATTGGCAAATTCACCTGTATCCACCGACGAAACTGCTCCACCGCCCATACCAATACGGTAATTATCACCGCCCATAACCACGATTTTATCACCAACTTCAGGCTTATCCTTGTGGCTGTCAATTTTTTTACCGTATCCTACACCGCCGGCCATCATGATCACTTTATCGTATCCAAATTTTTTATAGGGTTCGTTGTGCTCAAATGTCAAAACGCTACCACAAATAAGGGGTTGACCAAATTTATTTCCAAAATCGCTGGCTCCATTTGAAGCTTTAATTAAAATTTGAGAAGGCGTTTGATACAACCAGGGACGCTCGGGTGTAGCTTTTTCCCAATCGCGATTGTCGTCCAGCCTTGAGTAGCTGGTCATGTAAACAGCCGTACCAGCAATTGGCATACTGCCTTTACCTCCGCCAATCCGGTCGCGGATTTCACCTCCGGTACCGGTTGCTGCACCGTTAAAAGGTTCAACAGTAGTTGGGAAATTGTGTGTTTCTGCTTTTAAGGAATAAACCGATTCATAATCCTTAACTTCAAAAAAATCGGCTTTATCCTGCGTTTTGGGAGCAAACTGTTCAATAGTTGGTCCCTGCATAAAAGCACAGTTGTCTTTGTATGCTGATATTACATTATTTGGATTAACATTTGTGGTTTTCTTAATTAACTGAAAAAGTGTTTCAGGCTTTTCAACCCCGTCAATAACAAATGAACCATTAAATATCTTATGCCGGCAGTGTTCCGAATTTACCTGCGAAAAGCCAAAAACTTCACTATCGGTCAGCTTTCTTCCCAGTTTGTGGGCCAATCCATCCAGATAATTAATTTCATCATCGTTTAATGCCAGACCATGTTCCTTATTATAAGTCGAAATATCTTCGATATAAACTACAGGTTCGGGTTCAATATTTATGGTAAAAATTTCCTGATCAATATTATGGTACAATGCCTTTAACATCGGATCGTACTTCGGGTTGTCCGTATCTGATTTTTCAAATTCTTCAATCCGTACTATACCCGAAATGCCCATGTTTTGTGTAATTTCGACAGCATTGGTACTCCATGGTGTAATCATCTCCTTACGAGGTCCTATAAAAGTACCGGCAAGTGAATTTTCGTTCAGCATTGCAGCTTCGCCAAAAAGCCAAACCAGTTTTGATACGTCGGTTTTGTTTAATGATTGTTTTGTTTTTACGGCAATCACCTTGCCTTCAGGGGTTTTGAAGAATGTAAGCATGACAAGAAATAACGTTAGCACTTATTCTAATTCTGCCGCAAAATTAACAAACTTTAGCAATAAATTCAGGTTTTATTTCGCTAAGTAGGCTCTAGAAACTTAAGAAATAATGCAAACGATTAAGATAAGAAATACATAATGAAACAATAATAATCTATTGTAATTGTTATTCAACCAAAATCTTTCCCCGATTTACAATTTTATTATTGTTTGTGAGCGTATAAATAAAAGTTCCTGAACCTAAATAACCTTTGACAATTTTTATGGATTCTCGACAGGTTTGTTCACTATAAATTAATTTGCCCAGCATATTGAATATTTCCAATTTGAATTCATCTTGGCTTTCATTGTTGAAAGTTAAAGCCGATTCGGATTGTATCGGGTTAGGGAATAGGTTTACGTGGTTCTTATTTCCAGTTTCAGAATTTAATCCTTCCCAACGTGGTGTTATTTGTATCTGCAAATCATCAATTATCCATCCTTTGTGGGCAACAGTATCGGTATTTTTATAATTAAACCGTATCCAAACCCCTCGTGTATTCATGGAATATTCCGGTACTGCAATATCTTTACTTGCACAGGTATAAACGTCATCATAAGATACCCCCCATTTTTCCGCTACACCCGAGGCTACTTTATACCCATCCAAGATATGCTCCATCCAATAATCCAGATAATATGCCGGGGGGCAAACCTGTTCCCCATGATCCTCAATGCAAGGTAAGGTATCATTTTCCAGGGCAATCCAATCCTGGCCTTCGTTATAACTCACATCAAGGTAAATACCCGCTTTATCAACAGGTAAGTCAAACAGTTGGGCCATGCTAACACTCCATCCCCACAAACCTTGGCTTTGCAAGTCGCATTCAAACTTAAAAATAAAACTTGCCTGGGTGGGGTAATTAATCATTTTTGTAGTATCGGTCATTAAAGCATAATTTCCTCTATAGGCGCTATCCCAGTTATCCTTAGCAGGATGGCCAATTTGCCATAGCCCGGATTTGTCAAACTCCAAATACTCGTAAGCATTATAATTTATTGAACCTAAAGTTCCACTAAAAACATCTTCAGGTTCAAAAGTAAACACAAAATCCTGAGCCTTTAATCCCCATACCAGAATGTTGGCCAGTATAAATAAACAGAATTTAGCAAATGCAATATTTTTCATAATATACTTGTATGAGGTTTTTTTAGGAACCATTCCGATTTTCTTTATATTAATACAATAGAGTAGTTTTAAACTCCTATAGATTTTTTTGCGAATTGCCTATAGTCCTTCAAAAGAGTCAATTTTCTATGGTTTACAGGAAATAGACAATTATTCAGCAATTTCTGCATTGCTTTTTCTCTTAAAACGGCAATCTGATTAAAAAGAAAATAATGGTTTAGGTATCCTCTGTATTGTTACTAATATCAGTTTACTAATCATCATGAAGAGTAAAATACCGAACCATTTCCAACAAACTGTCGGCATGGTCTTTAAGAGTACGTGAAGCTGCATCAAGCTCCGCAGCAGCTGAAGCATTTGAATTCGTAATTTCGGTATTTTGCTTAACAATTTGATTTTGTTCCATGGCGCTCTCGGCAATATGTGACAACCGGTCTGATATTTCTTTAACCATTTCAATAATTTCTTTAATTTTTAAACCGGCATCTCTTGCAATTTTTACCCCTTCTTCAACCTGATTAAGACTTTTCATGGCCACATCATTAATTTCCTTTGATGAGTTTGCTGTTATGTCAGAAAGTTTTTGAACTTCGGCTGCTACCACAGCAAAGCCTTTTCCATACTCACCAGCACGCGCAGCTTCTATAGCCGCATTTAATGCCAGGATTTTTGTTTGAAATGCTATTGAATTAATAGTCTGAACTTCTTCATAAATTTTTTTGGAACTTTCTTCAATTTTTGAAATGGAATCAATGGTATTATTCATGCCTGTTTCGGCAGCATTTGCCTGAATTTCGGATTTTTTAATATAATCAGAAGCCACCGTAATATTATCGGTGGTATTTTGTACTGATTCTGATAATTCGACAAACTGTGTACTTTGATTATGAGCCCCTTCTGAAATTGTTGATGAAGCATTAGCCATTTCGCGGGTTGCAGAGTTCAACTCATTTGATGTACTTATAACACCCGAAAGTACTTTATTAAGTGAGGTAACCATGTTATTTATATAATTACCAAGTTTTTCAAGTTCATCATTTGTTTTTATGTCAGCATGCACTTTAAGGTCACCCTCAGAAACCTTCTGGCTCAATGTGGTTATTTGATCCACGGCTGATGATATTCGTCTTACAATAAAAACACCGATTATTACTGCGAGTATCATCACCAAAAATCCAATTGCCGAGTTCTGCACAATGGCACCCCTGACCTGTTTCTGAATATCTGTCATATCCGATTCCACAATAAAAATTCATCTTAATGTTCCAACAGTACCGATACCCGCTTCTGCTTCGTGACACTCCATACACCCTTTTGATTTGTCCATGTACACCGGGCGCATAACCCACAGCTTACTGTTATTTTTATCGATATAAGTCAGATTCTCAAATTTCTCCTTTTCAAACTTATTGATAAATTGCAAATCAATATCAGATGCTTTATGTTTTTCGTCAATCGGGTTCGGGGATGAAATTCTGAATTTATAATTGGTTGAAGCCTCATCAATTTTTGAAGTTACACCTTTCAACGCCTCTACCTTATCCTTTTCAACCACCGAGTTTCCTTCCTCATGATTATAGACAAAGTCCAGAATGTTTTGGGTAAGTATAGCATTGCTTTTATCGGTTAAACCCTGAATGCCTTGTTTATGGATTTTTACCGATGAAAGTATAACTGCAACTGTTGTACAAATCAACAAGGGTAAAACAACCAAAGTCAGAAGCTTATTGCGTAAAGTCATAGGCTAAGTTGTTAAATATCAGAATAAAAACATTTGGTTTGAAAACTGAACAATTATATTTGTATGCCTTCAGCTAATAAATTTACATGATTTTTTTATAGAAACCGAAAATAATTGGATAATTTGTTTTTACCAGCAAATAATTGTTATCTGTTTGATAGACAAGAAATTGTGTCTTACTTTATACGATTGGGGTTTTTATTGATAAAATCTTTCCAACTATTATATTGTTTTTTTTCACCGGAAGGTTTTTTCTGATAGTAATGGCATAATGCGGCAGCTAAACCATCGGTTGCATCCAGTTGGGCCGGAATTTCATCGAACTTTAGTGTTTTCTGTAAAATACCGGCAACCTGCTCTTTCGAGGCACGGCCATTCCCGGTTATTGACATTTTTATCTTTAGAGGAGCATATTCATAAATGGGTATTTCACGCGAAAGGGCGGCAGCAATAGCGACACCCTGAGCCCGGCCAAGTTTCAGCATCGACTGAACATTTTTTCCGAAAAATGGAGCTTCAATAGCCAGCTCATCGGGTTTAAAAGAATCGATTAAACCAATGGTTCGCTCAAATATATGAGCCAGTTTTAAGTAGGGGTCTGTAATTTTTTTCAGATCAATGATACCGAGGGTAACCAACCTTGGAGTTCGTTGAACTTCTTCAATAACTCCATATCCCATAATAATGGTTCCGGGATCGATTCCCAGGATTACTCGTTCAGCCATTTTTTATTTGAAGAGGCTGCCTCAAAAGTCACGGTGTGAATCTATTATTAAAATTACCAAAATGTAAATTTCGGCATACGAATTAAATTAGAATTTACACCGTGACTTAGAATTTAAGAAGTCAGATTTTTGAGACATCACCAGCCATTATAATTAGTTTATTAAATCAAATCCGCAAAAATCAACCAAAACTTCAGGAACTTTAATTCCTTCAGGTGTTTGATTATTTTCAAGTATGGCGGCCACAATTCTTGGAAGAGCCAATGCACTTCCGTTCAACGTGTGAGCCAATTGAGGTTTCTTTTGTCCGTCTTCCTTATATCGCAATTTCAATCGGTTTGCCTGGAACGATTCAAAGTTGCTCACTGAACTAACCTCAAGCCATTTATCCTGTGCCGCTGCATAAACTTCAAAATCATAAGTTAAAGCCGATGTAAAACTCATGTCGCCTCCGCAAAGTTTAACAATACGGTAAGGCAGACCTAATTTTTGAACCAATGATTCCACATGGTTTACCATGTACTCAAGCATGGCATATGACTTATCGGGATGCTCCAGCGCCACTATTTCAACTTTGTCGAACTGATGCAGGCGGTTTAACCCTCGTACATCCTTTCCATACGAACCCGCTTCACGACGGAAACAGGCACTATAAGCAGTGTTTTTTATTGGAAAGTCTTTGCTGTTCACAATTACATCGCGGTACAAATTTGTAACCGGTACCTCGGCTGTAGGTATCAGGTAAAAATTATCAATGCCCACATGATACATCTGGCCTTCTTTATCAGGCAACTGACCGGTACCAAAACCCGATGCTTCATTTACAACCAAAGGAGGCATAATTTCAGAAAAACCGGCTTTTTCATTTTCATTGAGGAAGAAATTAATTAAAGCCCTTTGCAGCCTGGCTCCTTTACCTTTATAAACCGGGAATCCGGCACCTGTAATTTTAACTCCTAGCTCAAAATCGATAATATCATAATCTTTAGCCAAATCCCAGTGGGGTTTTGCCGATTTATCCAAGGCTGGTTTTGAACCACCTTCTTTCACAACCGGATTGTCTTCAGCCCCTTTACCCGGAGGAACCGAACTGTGGGGCAGGTTTGGCAGTAATACAAGAATGTCCTGCAGTTCTGTTTCAATTTCACCCAAACGGTCAGTAAGCACTTTAACCTGATCTTTAAGCGCTGTACTTTTTTCTTTAGCCTGATTAGCTTCATCCGCTTTTCCGGCTTTAAACAGTACACCAATTTCCTTCGAAATATTGTTGATTTGAGCCAGAATATCGTCCTGTTCCTTTTGCGTCTTCTTTCGCTCGTCGTCTTTTAACTGGATAGATTCAACAATTTGTACGGCATCAAAGTTTTTAACTTTCAGTTTGTCAATAACTTCCTGTTTATTTTCCTGGATAAATTTAAGTGTAAGCATATGTAATTTTGTTTTGGGTAAAAATAAAAAAATCTCCTGATAAATTGCTTACCAGGAGATCTTAAAGAATTATTTAAAGTTCGTTTAATTATGCTTCTGGTAAAACAGAAACATACGACTTGTTGTCTTTTTTCTTAGCAAATGTTACTGTACCATCGATCAGAGCAAACAAAGTGTGATCGCGACCTATTCCAACATTTACACCCGGATGGTGTTGTGTTCCACGCTGACGAACTAAAATGTTACCAGCAATAGCTTTTTGTCCTCCGTAAATTTTAACCCCTAAACGTTTACTTTCTGATTCACGACCGTTTCGGGAGCTACCCATTCCTTTCTTATGTGCCATTTCTTAAAATTTTTATGGATTAAGCAGTAATCTTTTCTATTTCAATTTGGGTGAATTCCTGACGATGACCGTTTAACTTTTTGTATCCTTTTCTTCTTTTTTTATGGAATACTTTAACTTTGTCACCTTTAACATGCGTCAGAACTTTTGCTGACACCACAGCACCCTTAACAACAGGTTTTCCAACCTTAACTTTACCATCGTTATCAACCAGCAACACCTTATCAAAATCAACAGTTACGCCTTCTTCTGCATCCATTTTACTTACAAAAACTTTTGCGTTGGCTTCAACTTTATGTTGCTGTCCTCCTATTTCAACTATTGCGTACATCAGTCCAAATATTATATATTAAAAAACTTTCGGACTGCAAAAGTAGAAAAGTTTAATTGATCTACAAATATTTAATTCAAAATATTTTTATTCATTAGTGATTAATTTATGGTCATCAATAAAATTATAATTTGTACAAGATACAATAAAGTACATACTTTTAATCGCGAATGCACGAATTACAATTTTTTTTTATTTTTTTGTGACTTATGTAAATTTCACGTAGGTTTGTTAACCTTTAATTTTTTAAAACCAAATATGGGTAAAATAAAGCTTAAGGTGTTAGGATTATCATACAGTCAAACCCAGTCGGGTGCTTATGCTTTGGTATTGGCAGAAGAAAACGGAGAAAGGCGTATACCTATAATAATAGGTGGATTTGAAGCACAGGCTATTGCCATTGAACTTGAGGCTTTAAAACCCCCGCGGCCTCTTACGCATGACCTTTTTGTAAACTTTGCCATGTCGTTTAAAATTGATTTAGTTGAAGTAAATATTCATAAACTTGAAGAAGGCATATTTTATTCAGAATTATTATGCGACAATGGAAGCACACGGATTAAAATAGATGCCCGAACTTCGGATGCAGTGGCTCTGGCCATAAGGTTCGACTGCCCCATTTACACAACCAAAGAGATTCTGGATAAAGCGGGTATTATTTTGCCTGTTGAAGACAGAATCAGAACTGATAAAAACGAAAAGGCAGAAAAACAAGAAAAATCAGCGTATAAGTCGGGAAAGTATACCGCCAAATCATTAAATGAGCTTCAGGAACTTCTTGATAAAGCCATCAATGAGGAAAATTACGAGGAAGCCTCACACATTCGTGATGAAATAAAACGTCGCGAAGGTTAATAGGGTTAATTTTATACAAACTTTTATGAAACATTTATTACGCCTGGGAACTCTGTGTTTCCTTACTTTTATTTCATTTAGCCTGTCGGCTGCTACAGATACTATTCAAGTTCAAAACGATTCTGCCTTAGTAACTTCTGCTGATTCTATTGTGCCTGTTCATCAGGAGCAGGCGGTTAACAATGTAGTTGATTTATCAAATACCCAAGGGTTTTCTATGGGTTCGTTCACACGTGGCGTTATTGGTATTCTGGTACTGATTTTAATTGCTTTTTTATTTAGCGAAAACCGCAAGGCGATATCCTGGAAAGTAATTGCCATAGGACTTTTAATACAGCTGGTACTTGCTATTGGTGTATTGGAAGTACCGTTAATTCAGGCTATGTTTGAGTTTGTAGGGAAGATATTTGTAAAAGTACTTGATTTTACCAAGATAGGTACCGATTTTCTGTTCGGCGGTTTTCTTGATACCTCAAAATATGGATACATTTTTGCTTTCCAGATTCTTCCGACTATCATATTCTTTTCTGCCTTAACCAGTGTGCTTTTCTACCTGGGAATTATACAGAAAGTAGTGTGGGCACTGGCCTGGCTTATGTCAAAAGCTATGAGGCTTTCGGGTACTGAAAGTTTATCGGTTGCCGGAAATATATTTCTGGGACAAACAGAGGCACCTTTAATGATAAAGGCCTATCTGCCTAAAATGAACAACTCGGAGATGTTCCTGGTGATGGTTGGAGGAATGGCTACTGTTGCCGGTGGTGTACTGGCAGCTTATATTGGCTTTTTAGGTGGCGACGACCCGACTCTGAGAATATTATTTGCCAAGCACTTGCTAACTGCCTCAGTTATGGCGGCACCGGGCGCAATTGTTATTGCTAAAATTCTGGTTCCACAAACGGAGAAAATAAATCAGGAAATCGAAATATCCATGGACAAAATTGGCTCGAACATTCTTGATGCTATGAGTAACGGAACAGCCGAAGGGTTGAAACTTGCTGCCAATGTTGGTGCCATGTTGCTGGTGTTCTTTGCTTTTATAGCTATGATCAACTTTGTGTTTACAAAAGTTGGTGACTGGACTGCACTGAATCAGTTGATTGAGCATATGACCAATGGCCAGTATCACCAACTAAATTTAGAATTTATACTTGGGTATGGACTTGCCCCGCTAATGTGGCTGATTGGTGTACCCGCCTCAGATATTGCTCATGTTGGCCAGTTGTTGGGAGAAAAAATAATTGCCAGCGAATTTGTGGGTTATGAAAGCCTGGCCACTTTTAAACAAACCGGTGCCTTACATTATTCAAAATCCATTATCATGGCAACTTATATGCTATGTGGGTTTGCCAATTTTGCTTCTATTGGGATCCAAATTGGTGGTATCGGAGGGCTGGCACCCAATAAAAGACAGTTTTTATCAAAATATGGTATGAAGGCATTACTTGCCGGAACTTTGGCCTCACTACTTTCTGCAACCGTAGTGGGCATTATTATTGGATGAGGCAATCTCAATAATAAATTCTCCTGGTTCAACGCTTGACCCCTTCTGAAGACAGAAAACGTTGAGGAACACCGGAGGTTTCAAAATCAATGCCGCTAACCAGCTCTGTCAATTCAGGCTCCAGGTTAGCGGCATTTATTATGTTATTTCACTTTGAGGTCAACTCCAGAGGCTAATTATTAATTTCAGCTGGCTTGCATGAACAATAGTTATCAATAATTTTTTTATTGGTTATAAGAACTTTCTTTAAATGATTATTGTTATATTGATATCTGGATTCAAGCAAGCATATTACCATTATGAAACGCACCTTAAATTTATATATTTTAATTGCTGTATTTGTATCCAGCCTGGCTATTTCCATCATTATGCTAGTTCATGGAAACCTGATTTTCAAAGAAATCGCAACAAATGAAAAACAACAAGTAACGCATCAAATCAGTAACGAACTTTCTTTGTTTCAAACCTTTTTGGGATTAATCGAGAATCAATTTTTAAGTGAGAGTAAACCTAAAATTGAAATTGCCGCACAAAGAATTTCATCTAAATGGGAAACACCGGAAGAAGTGCCCCTGGATACCTTGCAACTGACCCTTTTTGAAACCGGGGTTGATGAGATATTTTTGATAAACAATTCAGGAATTGTAAAAAACGCCACATTAGCAGCCGAATTAGGTTATGATCTTAAAAAAGAAGGAGACGATTTTTTTAGCGATTTTAAGAACCTTTTTAATACCCATACATTTAAGTTAGAAAGTTGGGGAATCAGCTCTATTGATAATGCATGGAATATTTACAGCTATTATGTTCCCCAAAACTGCAATTATGCATTCGAAACCGAAGTTGACCTGAGTAATTATCTGAAAAAAATTCAAAATACCCAGCATTCTATTAGTATTGAAAACCAATTAAAATCCATTATTTCCTCCCATGATGATCTGATAAAAAACATTGATCTTTATAATTTAAATGATGCCTCAAAAACATCGCTGGTCAATGTGAATAAAACTATTGACCTTGATGCCGGCGAAATGGGGTTGCTTGAACAAAACGGAAACTATAGCAGAAACAAAAAGAACGGTGAAATATATTATTCCATTATTGATGTAAAAGAAAGCTATACAGGATTTCCCCCAAAATTAATTCTTCAGGTTGATTTCGACTATTCCAAACAAATTGAGTACATAAAACATGTGGTCACTTTTAATATAATTATTTTAATAATACTAATAATCCTGGTAGGTTTGGCCTCACCGTGGTTGATTCATAAAATTTTCCTTCATAAAATTGATATCATCAATTATAATTTAAGTGCCTTGCGTTTAGCTGATTACGATAGTTTAAGGTCGTTCAAAGGTAATGATGAGTTATCGGCAATAGCCGAGAATATTAATCATGTTAAAGACTCGGTGGTTGAACGCGAAAAGCAATTTAAAGAAGCAAAATCGATGGCCGAAGCTGCTGATAAGTTAAAGTCGGCATTTTTGGCCAATATGAGCCATGAAATCAGAACCCCGTTGAATGCGGTTGTAGGATTTTCGCAGTTGCTCAGGGATGCAAACCCAACGCCTAACGATGTTATTAAATATGTTGGGCTGATAAACACCAACAGCAATAAACTATTGCAAATTATAAATGATATCATTGATTTGAGCCAAATTGAATCGGGGATGTTGAAAATATTTTTTAAACCGGTTTGTCTGCATGAATTATTCACTGAATTATATGCTCTTGCCCAAAGCAAATTGCATAGTGAAAACCTTATTTATAACAATAAAACCTTGACTATTCATGTTGACAACGCCAAAATACCCAAAGGTACTTGCATTAACTCTGATCCTTACCGTTTAAAACAGATAATGGAACAGTTAATCGATAATGCCATAAAATTCACCTGTACAGGTGAAATCCGGATAGGATATAAATTCATTGATCAAATTCTGGAACTTTATGTCAGTGATACCGGGGTTGGCATTGCAGAAGAAAATATTTCAAAAATCTTTGGTCGTTTTGTTCAGGCAGAAGACTATATGACCCGGGAATTCGGGGGTACCGGGTTAGGCCTGGCTATTTGTACTGAAATGGCCCGCCTGTTAGGAGGTGTCATTTCAGTGAAATCAAAACTGAACGAAGGCAGCACATTTTCGGTTCAGCTGCCTAACGTCAATATTCTGAAATAAAATTTACTCTATTTTTCAGTAAGGTAATCCATCCGTTGATTGGTCAGCTGATGAATAAATTCATTTTTAATTTTCTCGAATTCGTCTTTATTTACCTTTTTAATAGGTTCAACCGGTGGTGCATCCACCTTAAGCGGGTCTACTGCCTGCCCATTTTTAAAAAACCTGAAATCGAGGTGTGGCCCTGTGGCATAACCTGTCATTCCAACATAACCTATTAACTGGCCCTGTGTAACATGATCACCCACTTTTAATCCTCTGGCAAAAGCCTTCAGGTGAGCATATTGCGTAGTATAAACACTATTATGCTTAATTTTTATATAATTTCCTGCACCATGTCGCTGGTAGCCTTTTTTAACCACAAAACCGTCACCTACACTATGTACTGGTGTACCTTCGGGTGCAGCATAATCCACTCCGTGGTGCGGCCGCCGGATTTTCAGAATCGGGTGTAACCGGCTGTTTGAAAATCGTGAACTTATGTGGTTATACTTTAACGGGGCTTTTAAAAATGCACGACGTAGGCTCTGACCTTCTTCATCAAAGAAATTGCCAATATCATCCTGAACAAAATAAATGGCATAAAAATCACTATTCTGATGATTAAAAAGTGCTGCATAAATTTTTTCAATCCCAACTGAAACGGTATCTAAATAGCGTTCGTCATAAATCACATAAAACTGATCGCCTTTTTGCAATCCAAAAAAGTCGATACTCCAGGCATAAATCTCCGAAAGTTCAATCGACATCATTGGATTGATGTTATTTTCGATCATTGCATCCCACAAATTTGTTTTAATGGTTCCTGTAGCCAACTTTTTCTCAATATAGGTTGGCTTTTCATTCATAGCAACCTCCACAGAATCGAATAGTTTTATAACTACATATTCGGTTTGTGTATGTTCATAAACAAAATATTTAAGCTGGTTTGTAGAATCGTTAGCAAAAAACAACTTATAAGAATTCCCTGATCGCATTTGTTTTACATTAAAAGGTTTTTTAATCTGTGCAATCTGCTCAATGGTTTTCGGTGAAATCCCGTTGGGAATAAGAATATGCGATAAGTTCTCGTTTCGTTTAATTACTCCTGATTCTATCCGGAACGAATCAACGGGTAAGCCGTATTCTAAAACCGGGAGGCTATCATCAACAATTTCATGAACCGGTCCTTCGTCGTCAACAATTTGACTTTCATGATCGGTACAGGTAATTAAAGATAACAGCGTAATGACAGTAAGTAATAAACTAATTAGTAAATCTTTTCTCATACAGTTTTGTTTAGTTCAACAATAGGTTTTAAGGGTAATATCGGGTTAATTTTATCCTTTAATTTTTTCAAATCCTTCACCGTAAACACCCATTACCTGACCTTGCGATATGAATGCTTTTGGATCAATTTCATTTACAATTCTATGTACTATAGGAGCTTCATTTCTGCGCACAATAGTTACAATTACTTTTGTGGGCGTTTTTGTATACCACCCTTCACCATTGAGTATAGTAACTCCTCTTTTAATCTGACTACTAATGTTGTCAGCAATATCGTCATGACTCTTGCTAAAAATCATCATTTGAATGGATTGTTTGCTGCCATTTAATACCAAATCAATGGTATAAGCGGCAATCCCCATGGTAACAAATCCATACACCAGCTTTTCCATACTGTGAAACAAAAAATAGGATGAGCCTATAATAATGATATCGCAATACAGAATTATTTTACCAGGGCTTACATTCCTGTATTTTGTAATAAGCATGGCTATAATATCAGTACCTCCTGTGCTGCCTCCCTGCGAAAAAACAATACCAACTCCCGTCCCGGCAAGCAAACCACCAAGAACCGTTGCCATAAACCCTTCGGAGATTATTGGTTCTGTTATAAATTTTTGCTGAATTGTCAGGAAGAAAGAGATCATCACCACGCTATAAATGGTTTTAATACCAAAATTTGCACCTAATACTTTTATGGCAATGGTTATCAACACAGCATTAATGATCAGGTATGGATAACCGGCCGGAATACCTGTAGCATAAAATATACCGGCAGCAACTCCACTTATGCCTCCTCCCATGATCTTTGCAGGGATTAAAAAAGCGGTCCAACCTAAGGCGTGGATAAATAAACCCAGAGTTATTACAAAATAAACCCTGAATTGGCTCCATATGTTACTCTTCTTTTTCACAAATTTGGGTGCAAGTATAGATATTAAAACAGATAAATAAAAATAAGGTTCACAGTAAAAAGCCTGTCAAACGTTTGAGTGACAGGCTGAAAATCAATATTTAAGCGTATTTCATCAAATTATTAACAAAACCGTCTTTTTGTCAACCACTTAGGTTAAATTACAATATTTACTATTTTTCCCGGAACCACGATGACCTTTTTAGGTGATTTTCCTTCAAGCCATTTCTGTGTGTTTTCGAGGTCTAAAACGGCTTTTTCCACTTCCTCTTTTGTTGCCGATAAAGGCAGATTTACAGTAAACCTTACTTTTCCGTTAAACGAAACCGGGTAATCCTTGTTGTTTTCAACTAAAAACGATTCGTCAAATTCAGGAAATGCTGCTCCGGTTATACTGTTTTTGTGACCCAATAATGACCAAAGTTCTTCAGCAATATGCGGTGCAAAAGGTGATAAAATGATCACCAGTTTTTCCAACACCTCCTGCTTGTGACACTTCAAATCAGTGAGCTCATTTACACAGATCATAAAGGCACTCACTGAAGTGTTGAAAGAGAATTTTTCAATATCCTCTTTTATTTTTTTGATGGTTTTGTGAATTACTTTTTGCTCATCAGGTGTAGGTAGTTCCTTTGTTACAATGAATTCGCCATTTGAATCAAAATACAATCTCCATAGTTTTTTCAAAAAGCGGTGAACCCCTTCAATACCTGATGTATCCCAGGGTTTCGAAATTTCAAGTGGTCCCAGAAACATTTCGTACAAGCGCAGAGTATCTGCCCCGTACTGTTCAATAATATCGTCAGGGTTGACCACATTAAACATCGATTTCGACATTTTTTCAACAGCGTAACCACAAACATATTTGCCTTCCTCAAGAATAAATTCAGCAGTATTGAACTCTGGTCTCCATGCTTTGAACTTATCCAAATCCAATGTGTCGTTATGCACAATATTAACATCCACATGAATTTCCGTAACTTCATAATCATTACGCAGCCCGTATGAAACAAATGTGTTGGTATCCTTTATCCGATATACAAAATTTGAACGCCCCTGTATCATGCCCTGGTTTATGAGCTTTTTAAAAGGTTCATCTTTACAAACCAGTCCAAGGTCGAATAAAAACTTATTCCAAAAACGGCTGTAAACCAAGTGGCCTGTGGCATGTTCGGTACCGCCGATATATAAATCAACATCCTCCCAGTATTCGTTGACCTTTTTACTAACCAAAGTTTTACTGTTTCCCGGATCCATATACCTCAGGTAGTAAGCCGATGAACCGGCAAAGCCCGGCATTGTGCTTAATTCATAAGGATCTCCCTCTGCCGTTGCCCAATTATTTGCGCGTCCCAAAGGAGGCTGACCATCTTCAGTAGGTAAATATTTATCTACTTCGGGCAGTTCGAGTGGTAATTTATCTTCATCTAATACATAAGGTATACCATCCTTGTAATAAACCGGGAATGGTTCGCCCCAATAACGCTGACGGCTAAAGATAGCATCGCGTAAACGGAAATTTACTTTACCATAGCCCAGTTTTTGTTCCTCAATATATTTGATAATATTTGAAATAGCTTCCTTAACTTCCATACCGTTTAACAAGGTGGAATTTATCATTTTACCTTCTTTTGAATCATATGATTCTTCCCAGGTTTGAGGATCGGTAGGTTCATCTCCCTCTTTTACCACAACCTGAAGTATTGGTAAATTGAATTCGCGGGCAAATGCAAAGTCGCGGCTGTCGTGTCCCGGAACGGCCATAATAGCTCCGGTACCGTAGCCTGAGAGTACATAATCAGCAATCCAGATAGGAATTTCATTTCCGGTTATGGGGTTTATACCATAAGCTCCGGTGAATTTACCGGTTATTTTGTTTACATCGGCAATACGTTCACGTTCCGTGCGGCTTTTCACCCACTCAATGTAGTTATCTACTTCTGTTTGATTATCTGGTATAGTTATTTTAGATACCAATTCGTGCTCGGGAGCCAGCACCATAAAAGTTGCACCATAAAGTGTATCGGGACGAGTTGTAAAAACTTCAATCAACTCATCGTGACCTTTTAATTTAAAGTTTACCGAAGCACCTTCGCTCCTGCCAATCCAGTTACGCTGAACTTCAGTTAATGATTCGGTCCAGTCAATGGTATCAAGGCCGTTGAGCAGGCGTTGTGCGTAGGCCGAAACCCTGAGGCTCCATTGTTTCATCTTTTTCTGAACTACCGGGTAACCACCACGTACCGAAACGCCATCTTTAACCTCATCGTTTGCCAACACCGTGCCCAATTCAGCACACCAGTTCACCTGGGTTTCAGCCAAAAAGGCAATACGATAATTCAACAGGATTTCCTGTTGCTGTTTTTCATTAAAACCATTCCACTGCTCGGCAGTGAATTTCTCAGATTCTGAACAGGCAGCATTTATGTTGTAATTTCCTTCTTTTTCAAATATTTTAACCAAATCCCCAACCGGTTCCGCTTTTTGGCTGTCGTTATTAAAATAATGTTTAAACATTTGGATAAAAGCCCATTGTGTCCAGTGGTAATAATCCGGGTCACAGGTGCGGACTTCGCGGTCCCAATCGTATGAAAAACCAATTTTATCGAGCTGTTCGCGATATCGTTTTATATTATTTTCGGTAGTAATTGCCGGGTGTTGACCGGTTTGAATGGCATATTGCTCGGCTGGTAAACCATAGGCATCGTAACCCATGGGGTGCAATACATTGAATCCGTTTAAGCGCTTAAACCGGCTGTAAATATCTGAGGCTATATAACCCAGCGGATGTCCCACGTGCAACCCGGCTCCTGACGGATAAGGAAACATATCGAGCACATAGTACTTTGGTTTCGACTCATCAACATCAACCTTGTAAATTTGGTTTTTACGCCAGTATTCCTGCCACTTTTTTTCAATATCACCAAAGTTGTATTCCATAACTATTAATTATTGAGACCTATAATTATCACTAAATGAGGGCGCAAAATTAGAAAAAATATTGGCAGGTTGAAATAATATATTTGTCTTGAACGATATCCCTTTAATATAAATTCGTTACAATTCACCCTTTGTCAGCCAGCTGGTGTACACCTCCCTTAGGGACTCATCCCCCTGACCCCCTTCAAAGGGGGATTTACTCCGATTTTACTGTCCATAAATTTAAACAAATTACCTTCGATTAAACTTTAAAGGTATTCATTCTTAAAGTGGTAACTTTCTTCGACATAGCTCAATCGCTCATTTGAAAGTAATTACATAATATGCAGTAGTGAATATAAGTTTACGAAGTCCCCCTTTGAAGGCATAGCCCCCGAAATCAAGTTCGGGGCAGGCTGTCAAGCTAAGACCATATAAAATTGAAAATGAGACTAATTAATCATTCCTGAAACTTTTCTACATTTCGTCGCATTAAACGATAGTATTTTATGGTAGCATACCTGCTTGCGACGATTTTAATTGCGTATCCTATTACCCAGAGCTAACTTCGACTAAGCGCAACAAAAACAGCTCAGTTACCCGTCTTGGGCTGAAATGATACGCCCTTTCAGGGCAACTTTGAGTCTGGGGACAGGTTACCCGAGGCGTTCCGTGTGTCGCCGTAGCTTTAGCGGAGGAGCAGCCATCGGGTTGAAATTATCAGGGCTTTCAGCCCATGGGCTAAAGATTACAATTGAAGCTCCTCGCAGCAAGCTGACGAGGAATCTTCGATTCTTTTATAATTACTTTTTTTGCGTTCGCTTACCCCGCAGCAAGCTGACGGGGAATGCGCTCACAGAATTCGAATTGGCATGTTATTCTTCTTTCGCCACGGAGTGGCA
>JBJKSB010000069.1:0-21325 GCA_046704385.1 Bacteroidales bacterium
AGTTATAGTTGTGATAATATCAATTCCAGGTAAAACATAAGAGATTTCCATAGGAGGAATGGTAAATTCATTGCCCCCAATCCCCAAGGTTAAATTAAGGTCCGGATATTGATCCAACCGATCTCCAACCTGCATTTTATTGTTTTCATAATCATTAAAAATTCTGTAAGCTACTTCCCAAACCCAGGTACTGACCTGTTTATTCAATTTGAATTCATTAGTTTGTATATCTAAATTAGTTAAGCAAAAATCGCCTGTATTAAAATAAATGGCATCCATGGGAGGACAAGCAAAAACCGGATAATGTGAAACTGGAAAATTTTCCAGTTCATACAGCTGTAGTTGTTTTGTATTCATCCAATTTTCAGGAAGTGCTGATTTAAACTGGATTAAGGGCATATAGTTTTTTAAACTGAGCATCCGGAATGATTCATATGAATCTAAGTGCTCATTTACCGGATAAACATTAATTTTTAAAATATTTGGCTCATCTGACCATGAATCCTTACTACTCAACATTCCTTCGTCGTTCCATTTTTCAATAAATGTATGATAAAAACTGGTCCTAAAATGATAAGAATATATCGGTTCAACATTTCCCTCTACATAAAATGAAACCTTATAAATTCGTTGTGTCAGCAAATAATCATTCGGTATTCTATATTCATAAATATCCAGATCACTATTATACCTTACTTCCATTTCTACAGAATCAAGTGTCTCATTGTCGAAGAATCTTACTATTAAATTCTGCTCACCAAAATATTTTTGATATGTAAAACCTTTAAACCTGAAATATCCTTTTGGGTATTCTCCTATCAGGAAGTTACATTGCCTGTATAGAGGATAGGTAACTTCGAAATTGTCATCTGTTATGTTCAAATTATTTTTTGAAGAGGTTATGAATTTCTTTTTAAGCACATCTCTATTTTCCCCACAGGGTATCCAATCATTAACTTCGTGTTTGACAAACCAATTTGCCGTTACCAAACATTCGTAAACTTCATCCCGGTTTAACGTTTTTTTATTAATCAGATATACTATATTCCTATCTATTACCTTTTTCAACAGTATGCTATCTCCGTCACTATTATATAATTTATATTCAAGTACATACTTATACTCATCTCCGTTGAAATTATCTTTTTCCAGGATTTCTCCCGGACTATAATTTAATGCAACCGAAGGCATTAAATAAATGGTGCTATCAAATATCGTGGTGGTAAATTCATTAAGTGCTTTAAATGCCAAACCTGGTAAAATCGATAACGTAAATTCCTCCTTTTCAATTCCAAAAAATGCTTCTTCACCATTTGTATAATTGGTGCCGGTTTTATCTTTAAAATACCACGTAGCCCAAAGAGTTGCTTTCAGAATTGATCCTTTTCGGTAATTTGTTTTTGGATAAAAAACCATCGTGGTGTCACTTATAAATTGATAGGTTATAGGTACAGAAATTCCTTTATCATATACGGTTACGCTATCATAGTGTAAAATATAATCGATAGGATACGCTTTACTTAACGATACCATATTCTGATTTAAATTAAGAATAATCTGACTATTACAATAAATATTAGTCCGTGTTGAACTTTTTATCAAACTGTGTTTACCTTCTTCAATGGTTTTTGCAAAAGCATTATCCTTCCAGATATAAACTTCCTGTTTATCGGTACATCCAATAATTACTACAAGAGCTAATAATATAAATTCTTTAGTTTTCATTTTAGTTAATGTTTGGTTAATAGTGTAAATATATTCAAAATATTATAATTGAGAAACTTTACTTGAATTCAGACATCTATCAGGATAAAGAATCAGGATAAGTGCCACGAGTCCGGAAGCAACTAAAATCGTTAAAACAAAAACAACAATCCACGAAAAGTACCTAAATTACCTTTTTTTTATCCCCGTGATTAAAAGTATTTGTTGTTACTTTGTATCATGTAGTTATGCATTAATAAAATTCAGGTAATTACGTTAAATTCGGTTAAAACATTAAAAACATATTGAAAAATGGCAAATTATTTTAATTCACTTTCGTTGCGTGACCAATTGGGTCAACTGGGAGTTTGCGAGTTTATGGACAGCTCGGAATTTGCAGATGGTGTAAAAGCTTTATTAGGCAAAAAAGTTGTAATTGTAGGTTGTGGTGCCCAGGGCTTAAACCAGGGACTGAATATGCGCGATTCCGGTTTGGATGTTTCCTATACTCTGCGTGAATCGGCAATTAAAGAACAGCGCCAGTCGTATAAAAATGCCGTTGAAAATAATTTTAAAGTAGGTATTTACGAAGAAATGCTTCCCGATGCCGACCTGGTAGTAAATCTGACTCCTGACAAGCAACACAGTGGTGTAATAGAAGCTGTAATGCCCTTAATGAAAAAAGGGGCTACCTTGTCGTATTCTCATGGTTTTAATATTGTTGAAGAAGGTATGCAAATCCGTAAGGACATTACTGTAATTATGGTGGCCCCCAAATCGCCGGGATCGGAAGTTCGCGAAGAATACAAACGCGGATTCGGTGTTCCTACTTTGATCGCAGTACATCCTGAAAACGATCCACAGGGAATAGGTTTTGAACAGGCCAAAGCTTACGCTGCTGCAACTGGCGGTCATAACGCCGGGGTGTTGAAATCATCGTTTGTGGCTGAAGTAAAATCGGACCTGATGGGTGAACAAACTATTTTGTGCGGATTGTTACAAACCGGTTCTATCTTGTGCTTCGATAAAATGGTTGAAAAAGGTATTGAAAAAAGCTATGCTTCAAAGTTAATACAATATGGATGGGAAACCGTTACTGAAGCTCTGAAACACGGCGGTATCACTAACATGATGGACCGCCTTTCAAATCCTGCCAAAGTAAAAGCATACGAATTGGCTGAGGAAATGAAACAGATTATGCGCCCATTGTTCGAAAAGCATATGGATAATATTATGAGCGGTGTATTTTCATCGACAATGATGAAAGACTGGGCCGATGGCGATAAAGATTTACTTAACTGGCGTGCTGCAACTGCAGAAACTGACTTTGAGAAAACTCCGGCCGGAAGCATGAAAATATCTGAACAGGAATTTTTCGATAACGGCGTCCTTATGGTGGCTTTTATAAAGTCAGGTGTTGAACTGGCTTTCGAAGTAATGACAGAAACAGGTATTAAAGCTGAATCAGCGTATTATGAATCGTTGCACGAAACACCTTTAATTGCCAATACCATTGCCCGTAAAAAGCTTTTTGAAATGAACCGTGTAATTTCCGATACTGCTGAGTACGGTTGCTACCTTTTCGATCATGCCTGTAAACCTTTACTGGCCGATTTTATGGCCAAAATTGACACCGATGTAATTGGTAAAAACTACATGGCAGGTAAAGACAATCATGTTGACAATAAACAAATTATTGCTGTAAATTCCGCACTTCGTAATCATCCGGTTGAAATAGTGGGAGCAAAATTACGCGCTAAGATGACTGCCATGGAATCAATTATTTAGTATAGTTAGAAAATTGATTATAATATTTTATGAAACCACCTCTTTTGGGGTGGTTTTTTTGTTAAAAAGATAGAGCGTTTTGGAGTGGTTATTATCCCTCCCAACCTCCCTTTTCAAGGGAGGATCAGGCCTCTGCAATTGATTTACTTTTAACCTTAAAGAATGGTCACTGCTGTTTTGTCAGGTAGCACCGTTCCCTTCTTAAATGGGTTAGTGCGGATAAAAACAGAATAAAAGCATTATGATAGTCCCCGTCAACTTTTTTAACCAGTATTATTCAATTTTGCCGGCCAAAAAACCATTTTTACCGAATAAACATGGCAGGGTTAAAAAGTGTTTTATTCTTTTGTTAAAATTTTTAAATAATGAAGCACCTGGCATTTTTAATATTCTTTACGGTATTTTTTGGTATTTTCTTTTTAGGCTCATGGTATGTTTATACCCGTGGTTCGCAAGCCCTGGCAGGCACCAGCTTTGTTAACCTGTTTAAATGGATATTCTGGGGCCTGACCCTGACCTTTGGAATCGGGCAGTTTTTAGAACGGGGCAACCCCACACAAATAGGTCATGTAATTTCTTATATAGGTTCTTTCTGGCTTGCCATTTTATGGTATCTTTTTTTATTTGTAGTGGCTATCGATTTGGTAAGGGTTGGAAACCATTGGTTTCAATTTATTCCCCAAAGCTGGATAGAAAATATTTTCACTGGTCGTTATCTCTTTATCGGGGTTTCAGCTGCCACGCTGATACTTGTGTTAATAGGGCATTTACATGCTATAAATCCAAAAATAATTTATGAGGATATTGATATCGATAAAAAATCGAATGACGATAAAGATTTAAAAGTAGCCCTTGTTACTGATATCCATATGGGGAATATTATAGGAAACAACCGGGTAAAACAACTTGTTAATAAGCTAAATGACGAAAAACCCGATTTGGTTCTTTTTGGGGGCGACCTGGTGGATCATAATCCCCTGCCGGTTATTAAAAAGAATATGGGTGAAAACTTTATGCAGCTCAACCCTCCCCTGGGAAAATATGCCATAACCGGAAACCATGAGTACATTGGTAAACCGGATATCAGCATTGATTATCTTTCGCAATTTGGCATTCAATACATCAGAGATTCGATAGTAAATGTTGCCGATAAACTTTGGTTAATTGGCCGCGAAGACAAAGGTAAATTTCGGTTCACTGGAGAGAAACGAGCCAACTTAAGTGATTTATTAAATGGTGAAGACAAAAGCCGCCCCATAATTCTGATGGACCATCAGCCGGTGGAATTAGATTCTGTAAAGCAGGCAGGAGTTGATTTAATGGTTTCCGGTCACACCCATAAAGGGCAATTCTGGCCTTTTGGTTGGCTCACTAAAAAGATTTATGAGCTGGATTTTGGTCTCTTGAAAAAAGGAAATACATACTTTTATGTGTCTTCGGGTTTCGGTACCTGGGGGCCTCCCGTAAGAATTGGCAGCCGGTCTGAAATTGTGGTTTTTAACTTAAAGCTAAGACGTTAATTCTCATTTAACTCTTGTCGTTTGGGCATAATATCTAGTTTCGGCACATACCTACATAGAACCTGTTCCAAAAAAATTTATCATACTGTTTTATAATTCGGTTATAATTACTTTCTTTAAAGAATTGTAGTATATCATTAATGATCTGGTTTTTACTTTAGCCTAAACATCCTGTTATGAGACGTGTTTTTCTTGTTTTATTCCTGTGTGTAATAAGTATCTTTACTTTTTCGCAAAAAAAAATTAGTGGAAAAAGTGACGTTTTTAATTTTAACAGCAAGCCTGTTTATGAAAAGGGTGAAGCTCCCGATTTAAAAGCTGACGCAAAGTTTATTGATGAAAATAAAAACGGCATTTTAGATCCGGGTGAAAACGCCTATTTTGAAGTAACCCTCTCGAACCAGGGAAAAGGAACCGCCCAGGGAGTAAATGTATGGCTTAAGACCGATTTTAATCAACAACATGTATCTGTTCAAAAGCCTTCAGAAATATATTTTATTCAACCCAATAAATCGGTGATTGTAGATATTCCGGTAACGGCTGATTCAAATCTAATCCTCGGTACGAATAAAGCCGAAATTGATATCACTGAAAATTTTGGTTTTAACCCAAAGCCTGTTTATTTGAATCTTGATCCGGTTTATTCCAGGGGCATGCCACCTAACCTTTTTATGGATATGAGTTTCGAAGATGAGAATAATAACGGAGTTCTTGAAAGCAGCGAATCCGGGCTTCTTAAAATGCAAATTTCTAATAAAGGCGCAGGTGTAGCCCAGGGATTAAAACTCAGCATTGAAGACAATATTTCAGACAGTAATTTTATTATAGGCTCAACCCCCGAAATTTTCTATCTGAATCCTGATGAATCGGCCTATTTTGAAATACCAATTACTGCCAAGTTCAATATACAGACGCACGAACATAAGCTCTCCATAAATTTGAGTGAGCATTTTGGTTACGATATGGATCCGGCTTATCTGGTGTTAAATTCACTGGAATATCAAAAACCCCAAATTGTATTTGCCGGTTATGAGGTAATTGATTATGGGGAAGGCACCTCTGCAGTAATGAAAGACGGGCAATTACAGGCCGGTGAAATGGTAAAACTTAAAATAATTGTGCAGAATATAGGCACAGGAAAGGCTTTAAATGTTGATTACAAGGTAACCGAAAATAATCCGAACATTTATATAGACAACGATAGCGGACATATTGGAACTATTGGACCAGGAGATATAGCTGATTTTACTGTTAACTATAGTCCCAATAAAAAGGTGGAATCATCAGACGATCTGTCAACCATATTAAACATAACGGAGAAATTAGGGAATGGTGACCTTAAGGATTTTAAACTTCCCATCGTACTGAATCAAAAACCTCCAACGGCTAATTTGATTGAGGTTAAGGCCGACCTTGACAAACTGACTCAGCAAATTGCACGTTTTGAATATTCATCGAATAAATTTACAACCAATGTGGGTAAAATAGTGGATATTGCCGATATTAAACCCTCAAAATCAGTTCGGAAAAATGCTGTTGCCATTGTTTTTGGTGTCGAAGAGTATACTAATTTGCCACCAGCACCTTATGCAGCAAACGATGCCGACTATATTACCAAATACCTTAAAGACGTGTTAGGTATCGAACAGGTGGTTACCTATAAAAATGCCGATGTTTCAGGATTTATTTTTGATGATGTGTTCAATACCGATAACGGTGAATTACAAAAAGCCATTGTAAAAGGCGAAACTGAACTTTTTGTGTTTTATTCAGGACATGGTATTCCTTCAAAAGCGGGGGATGAGATCTATTTATTCCCGTCTGACGGAAGGGTTGAACGGTTGGATCGACAAGGATATAATATTAATGACCTGTATAATAACCTGAATCAACTGGGAGCAAAAAATACGGTGGTATTTATTGATGCCTGCTTCAGTGGATCATCAAGAACATCCGAAAAAGTTAAAATTGAAAATTTAGTAGCACAAAAGGGTGTTAAAATTAACCCGAAGCTTGTTGAGCCCTGGCAAACCAATCCTAACTTTTCAGTTTTTAATTCATCGGGTCCTAACGAAACATCTCTTGGATTTGATCCCTCAAAAACAGGTTTGTTCACTTATTATTTATGTGCCGGATTAAAAGGTGAAGCTGACGAAAATAAGGATAATAAAATTACCAATATGGAATTGTATAATTATGTGTTTCAAAAGGTGACGGAGACTTCAAAAAAGATTTTTGGTGTTCAAACTCCTCAGTTTCACGGCAATAAAGATTATACTCTGGTTGAATTCTAACCTTTTCAATTTAATTGATTTATGAAGTTTTTTTATACAAACATCCGGATGAAATTAACAATTCTGCTAATAGCAGCCGGATTGAATCCGCTTATGTCGCAGCACATAACCCAAATACAACCCAAACAAAACGGAAATACTATTGAAATAAACTATAAAATCGCCGGGGCAAAATTCGACGACAAATTCGATATCACCTTATTTGTGAGTTTTGATGGTGGAAATACTTTTAAAGGTCCCGTGAAGTCCGTTTCAGGCGATTTATCGGTAGAAAATGCCAAAGGTACCAAGACCATTGTATGGGATGCATTTAAGGATGTAACAGCTTTAGATGGTGATATTATTTTTGATGTACGAGCCGATGTCCAAAAACTGCCTGTTGATAAAGTCCTTTTTGCCCAGTACAGTGGTGGAATCATGCTTTCAAGTATGGATTATAACACCCCCTTTGGATTTATGGTGGGCTCACTGGGAAAACTGGGTTGGTTTGGGGCAGTAAGACTTAATTCATTGACTATGGCTGATTATACATTTGATGGTGAAAAAATGGATCAAGACATCCTGTATCAATTTGACGATAAAATTAAGTATCCGAGGATTTCAGCCGTTGCAGGTGCTACTTATCAAATTGGTTGGAAAACCTTTGTTTATGGCGGCCTGGGCTATGGAATTAAAAATTATTACCAGCAAATTGACGAGTTCAGTCAAACCGATGCCTCCCCGCAAGGGAAAAAATGGGTTGGCATTGATGCATACCAGCAACAAGGTTTTGAAATAGAATTGGGATCAATAATTAAAATAAACAATTTGAATTTCAGCCTTGGATGTAATGTGTTTAATTTTGAGCATATAAGCTTAAATGCAGGCTTGGGGTGGTCGTTTTAAAATTCACAACTATGAAGCTGTCAAAATCTTTGGTAAAAATATTTAATGCAATCCTTATTATTGTTATAGTTAATTCCTGCACTGAAGAATTTACAGAGCAGGTTGTTGATTCAAATAACTGGAAAATAAGTATTAAATCCGATTCAATAGAAAATATTAGTGGTAGCAGTGCTACAGCAAAGGGTATAATTGATTCGGTTAATTCCTATCAGATCGTTAGCCGGGGAATATGTTTCGACACTATTCCCAATCCTACCACAAATAAAAGCAAAATAGAAAACGGATCGGGCCAGGGGAAATTTACCTGTACATTAAGCGGATTAATGCCTCAAAAAAAATATTATGCCCGAGCCTATGCCTCAACCGGGTATATGGACTTTTATGGTGAAGAAAGAAGTTTTACTACAAAAGATGGCTTACCTTCGCTAAATTCAATAAAAATTACAGATATAACGCAAACATCAGTTATTGCCTCCTCAGAATTAACCGATGATGGTGGCTTTTCCATAACCGCGTTGGGAATTTGCTATAGTAAAGATCCTTCTCCTACACAGGATATGAATAAAATTTTAGCGGATTCGCTTTCCGGGGAATTTTCGAAACAAATTTCAAATCTGACCTATAACACTATTTATTATTTCAGGGCTTTTGCTGCTAATAATCAAGGTATTACTTACAGCATTCAGGATACCGTACTAACCTCACCAGGTGTGCCAGTAGTTAAAACTAATCCGTTTGAAGAAATTAATTCCATTTCAGCCAGGGGGTCTGTCGAAGTCACTGACGATGGAGGATATCCGGTTACTCAGGCCGGAATTTGTTACAGTAAAAATGAAAATCCAACCCTGGATGATTATACCTATGACTACACAGATCCTGCAACTATTACATCATTCTCTATTTCAATATCTGACCTCGAACCCGATTCAAAATATTACTACAGGGCCTATGCAAACAATAAAATAGGCACAGGTTATGGCGATATTAAATCATTTACTACCAGAAATGGATTGATAATTCCATACATCATGAGCCTGTCCCAAATAAGCGAGAATGCTGCCACCCTTATAATAGATTTTCAGGGTGCTATAGACATTCCTTCATGCGAACTTGGAATTTATTGGAGTAAAACATCCAACCCTGACGAATACGATAGTGTTTATGTTATTCCAAATGCGAGTAGTTTGGGCACTCAGCCAGTCAACCTGGATGGCCTGGAACCCAATACACGATATTTTTACAGGGCTTTTGCCACTACAAGTTATGGACAAAATGTTTCGGCTATTTCCAGTTTTTATACAAATGACAAAAACGCCCCGGAATTGGCTTTTGTAACCGTAGATGGTGGCCCTTTCATGATGGGTTCAGAAAGCGGTGATATTGATGAAAGACCGGTACACCAGGTTCAGGTTAGTAGTTTCCAAATGAGTACCACTGAAGTGACCATTAACCAGTATCTTAAATTTTTAGAAACCCTCCAGTCTGAAGGTAAGGATCTGGTTGCCCTGGATTTTGTTTTTTGGGGGGAAATTTGCCCAATTAAATCGTATAGTTATTATGATTCGTTATATTTTAGTTGTAGTGATTTATCGCCTTCCCCAAATTGCCCTGTAATGTTTATAACAAAAAAAGGAGCAATAGCTTATTGTGAATGGGCAGGAGGAAGATTGCCAACCGAAGCAGAGTGGGAATTTGCTGCCCGGGGAGGCAATTTCAGTCAAAATTATACTTACAGTGGAAGTAATACTCTTGACGATGTTGGGTGGTATGTCGACAACGCCAATAGTAGTCTGCATCCGGTAGGAACAAAATTACCAAATGAACTGGGGCTGTATGATATGACCGGAAATGTCCTGGAATTTTGTTCCGATGATTATTTCGATGCTTATTATACGAACAGTCCTGAAATTGATCCGGTATGTGATATGGGCGAAAATTGGTCTTACGAAAACATAAGAGGTGGTGGCTGGGATTCGAATGACCCCTTATCTTTAAGGATTACCAAAAGGTACAGTTTTTCGTGGAGTGCAAGTTCTGATTTAGGATTTAGGGTCGTGAAGGATTTAAATAAATAAATGAGGTATATTAATTAATGGTAATGAGGAATCGTAAATGGTTATCGTAAAGCACTTAATAAAACCCCGTAGTTATATGATGTGATGATTACTACAATTTACGAATGGATGGTCTTTTTTAAATTATCAAAATCATGAGGCTGAAAAATAAATGGATGATGATTTTTACTCTTATTATAACGGTTGTTTTAATAAATTCCTGTCGTGAAGATTTGCTACAAATACCTGCAAGCAATAACTGGAAGGTTGAAGTGCAAACTGACTCTGTGCTTGATATAAAGGGGAATAGTGCATCTGTTACCGGAATGGTTAATTCAATCAATAATGATAAAATTGTTACAAAAGGTTTTTGTTGGGATACCTTACCAAATCCCGGAATTAAAAAGAGTATAATAGTAACTGATGATAACAAAGAGATTCTTCAGTGTACTATAGAAGATCTCAGCCCTGATAAAAAGTATTATGTAAAAGCATATGTTACAACAAATTATGCAACTTTTTACGGTAATGAAATTAACTTTTTTACGCTTGATGGGTTACCCCGATTAGATAGTCTCAACATTTCTGATATTACACAAACCTCTGTAACCGGATTAGTGAAGTTAATTGATGACTGTGGGTTCCCGGTTAGTTCAATGGGTATTTGTTTGAGCCAACATGACTCCCCCACGATAACAGATACAATGATATTAGCCGTAACCATTAAGCCAGAATCTTCGATACTGATTGAAAATTTAAACTATAATACACAATACTATTTACGCGCTTTTGCTACTAATAATATGGGTACAGCATATGGTGAAACCACTTCATTAAAAACAAGTCCCGGAATTCCTATGGTTGAAACCGAAGAAGTATATGCCAATGGTTTAACTTATGCATATTTTATGGCCGTGCTTATAAATGATGGAGGTTTGCCTATTAATAAAATGGGTTTCTGCTATAGCAAAAACAATCAACCAAGTTTGGAAGATTCCATAATTTTAGCTGGTTCTCATAATGATACACCTGTACTAATTAATAATCTCGAAAGGGATACCAAATACTACTACAGATGCTTTGCATCAAATCAATCAGGCACCGGATTTGGCGAAGTGAAGTCCTTTACTACCTTAAATGGACTGTCTGTGGTGGAGACCTGGGATGTTTCTGATATAAAAAGTAATTCTGCCGTATGTAACGGTCATATTGATAATGATACAGGCGGGGAATCCATTTCCTATGGATTTTGCTATAGTAAAGACAGTTTAACATCTATCGTAAGCGATACCGTATCGATTCCGGGAGATTATGCGTATTTTTCAAAACCCTATAGTAAAGTAATTACAAATTTGGAAGCAAATACAAGATATTTCTACAGAGCATATGCCACAACAAATTATGGAACAACCTATGGTGAAGAGAAATCTTTTTACACGACGGCTAAATAAGAAACATAAAATGTGTCGGAAAAATCAACTAAAAACCAAGTGGATGTTTTACTGACCGAATCGCTGATCTATCCTGATTTTCTTCTTTGCACCCAAAGGAATTATTGCTACCTTGCATTAGGCAAAATTTAACTCACAAATGTGTATGAAAACCTATTTTAATGTTGTTATTGCACTTTCTCTGTTAATGAGTGCACCCTTATCAAAAACCATGGCACAGGATGAAGGTAAAGACCGTGGTTATATTGTGAAAGTTGGTGATATGGCACCCGATTTCGAAACCACCTTGAGCAATGGTAAAACGTTTAAATTATCGGACCTAAGGGGGAAAGTTGTAATGGTTCAGTTTACTGCAAGCTGGTGTGGTGTTTGCCGTAAGGAGATGCCTTTTATCGAAAGTGAAATATATAAAGAACTTAAGGATAAAGACTTTGTTCTGATTGGTGTGGATCGTGATGAACCGATGGATAAGGTTAAAGAATTTATTTCGCAAACTGGGATCACTTATCCTTTGGGGTTGGATCCCGGAGCAGACATTTTTGCAAAATATGCACAAAAAGAAGCAGGTGTAACCCGAAATGTTATTATAAACCGCGAAGGTAAAATTATATACCTTACCCGGCTGTATGACAGGAAGGAGTTCGACGGGATGAAAAAAGTAATTTTTAATGAGGTCGCTAAAAAAAATTAAACCCGGTAAAGAAACATTAGAAACCGCGGAAAACAAGGATTCCGAATTTTTAAATAAACTGATCAGTGTAATTGAAACCAATACTGATGTAATAACCTTTTTGCATAACACCAAGAATAAAGAAACCGCCGAAAAAATCATTAAAGACGGCTTCGAATTTCAAAGCCACCTCGATTACACTACTGATGTGGTTTCGCCTAAAGACCCGGTTACCATAAAATATTTCACCATTGTCAGGCAGGCATACGGAAGCTTTACCATGATTATTCAGATTTCAAAACATATTATTGAAGATTATTCACAGCACCTCGATAACCTGGCGCATCACTTTTCTGAAATACTTAGCATAAAACCCCCATACCTGGGACCAGAGGAAGATTATATTTATTGCCTTGCCCCTCACTTTATTAAAGGGTATATTGATGCCGCCACAGCTGTTTTTTATCCAAACCCCGATTTTAATCCATCACTTAAATTATCTATATTCGAAGATAATTTGAAAAAAATAATCTCGTAAATAAATCGATTATGAGAGCTATAACCATACTGGTAATTACGTTTACCCTGATTGCTCAGCTGAATGCCCAGGATTCTCCATCGGTAATAAATCAGGTAATAAAAGCCGGCAAATCAAAAAATATTAAAACGCTGATACATATAACCGGTGGTCAGTTAAATTTGCTAAACGGCAACGAGGATCTTGCCCATGTCGATTTTTCATATGATAAAAACATTTGGAACCCCACCGTTTCATATGCCGAAACAGACGATCTGGGAAAACTGATTATTAAAGCCTCAACTGAAGGCAAAGAGAAACAGATTGATGACGATAATAAATGCAACATTACCTTAAACGACAAGTATAATTATTCCTTAGGATTAGTTTTAGGTGCCGGGCTGGCCGATTTAAACCTTGAAAACTTTCACATTGAAAAGGCTTTATTTAAATTGGGTGTCGGATCATTTAATATAAACCTGGCCAATACGTCAATACCTTATTTAAAGATTGAAGCCGGTATAGGTGAAGCCACAGTAGACCTGTCGGGCGAGTATAAGAATGATTTAAAAGCTCAAATTGATGCAGGAATTGGTGAGTTGAAAATTATTGTGCCGGAAAATACTGGAGTAAGATTCCTTATAAATGGATTTTTAGGCAATGTTCATGCGGCGAGTTTTACAAAAAACGGCGACGAATATACCAACAACCTTGTCGGTAAAACCAGGCACACCCTCATGATTAAAGTAAATGGTGCTATTGGTACTATTTATATTAAGCAGAAATAAGAAATTACAAACCCTTGATTTTTCGTTTTCAGCACAAACAACCCATATTCTATTCCATTATCGGATTTATGTTCCTTTTAGGATGGTTGCTTTCAGCCTATATCCTTTGGTCAGGAACCGTATTCCCCGGTGAGTATGCTTCCGGTATTACTAAAATCCTGATAACGGTTTACAATTATTTCCTTAATGGTAAACTTTATACCCTTTTGTGTTTTATCCTGGGTTTCCAATTATATAATGTCTGCGAAAAAAACTTCAGGTTTAAGTTTCAGATCATCGGCTCATTTGTTGTTTTTATCATCAGTATTCTTGTAAGTTACTTCACCGCGTTATCACTGATTTTAATTCCATTGATCCTTTTCAGGTTATTTCTTATAGTTTTTATAAAACAGCATAAGTTTTCCGTTTTGCATCTGCTTATATTATCAATACTGTTAACCATCGCTTTATCATTTTTTAGCTCTGGGCTATTATTCACCACACCTTCATTTATTGAATTATTCAAAAGCAGGTTGTCTTTTTCAAACAACTCAGGCCTGATGGTGAATTTGTTGGCTCCGGACAATTTTATATTTACCCTGTATGGTTTGGTGGTAATAATTATAGGTTTTTTGGCTGGTAAAACAAAATGGATGATGGAATATCCGTTTCATTACAATGAATTAAAAAAGCTGTTTAAATACAGTTTAGTATTATTCTTATTGTGGCTTCTTCTAAATTTCTTTGAAGTATACTTATACATTACCAAATGGCCGGTGGGAGAAATGTTTTATACCCTTGATGCGCTTTCAATAAACCTCATTATGGTTTTCATGTATCTTTTTATACTGATATCGCTGGAAAATTACAGATGGGGCCTCAGGATATTAAAAGGGCTGCAAAATACCGGGCGAAACTGGTTATTAAATTTGAGCATCCTGTCATTTTATATTGTTTTATATGAATTATTATCCATCAAATTAGCATTGCACCTAAGCCTGCTTATCGGCTTACTGGCATTTTTTATGTCGGCTTTGGCAAGTTCAATTATCAGAAAAATATGGATTTCTACGAATCCCATAAGGAAAAAATAGGGTCTTTTGATATTTCCGGTGGATTAGATTTACTGCCTACTCCATAAAAAAGCCCGGCTTAAACCGGGCTTTTTTAAAGGCTTACCTGCATTAAGCAGATTATATTTTATCCGTCCTGTTCAACGGCTAATCTTTCGTTTCTTCTGTCTTTCAGCTTATCTACCAACACAGTCCATTTTTTCTGTGCAATAGTTGTCATTCTGTACATTACCGGTACAATAATCAACGTCAGGAAGGTTGAAAAAGTCAAACCAAAAATTACGGTCCAGCTCATCGGGCTCCACATGGCAGCCATATCACCACCAAAATATATGTTTGGATTATAATGCGAAAGCAGTCCTTCAAAATCAAAGTTCATACCAATAGCCATGGGTACCAGGCCAAGTATGGTTGTAATGGCTGTCAGCAATACCGGACGCAAACGGGTTTTTCCTCCCTGGATAATACATTCAGTAGCCACACTTACCGGTAAGTAAGCATCTTCAGGCAATCCCAATTCCTCGCGTTTACGGGCTTTCAGCAATTCAATATAATCAATCAGCACAATGGCATTATTCACCACAATTCCGGCCAGCGAAATAATTCCAATTCCGGTCATAATAATGATAAAGTCCATGTGGAACGCCCACAACCCGCCAAATACCCCGATGGTACTAAACAGGATACTTGCCATTATAATCAGTGTACGGATTAACGAATTAAACTGCGTCACTAAAATAAGCATGATAAGTGCCAGGGCAATTAACATGGCCCTGCCAAGGAAATCGCTCGATTCCTGCTGCTCCTGTTGTTGACCGGTAAAGTCATAAGAATATCCGGCCGGCATTTTAAAATCCTCCATAGCAGATGCCAATTGCATATTAATAGTGTTGGCATTATAGCCCTCAATTACATTTGAAGCCAATGTGATTACCCGGTTAAGATTTTTACGGCGAACCGAGCTAAATGTAGTAGAGTATTCAAAAGTAGCCACTGACGATAAAGGAATGTGTGCCGGAGGACCATCACCAAATACCGTAATTTTCATATTCTCAAGCGATGCCAGATCGTACCTGTACTCATCTTTTAACCGAACCTGTATTGGATATTCATCCTCACCTACTTTGAAATCGGATGCTTCGGCACCAAATAATGCATTTCGTAAGGTCATAGCAATTTGTCCGGTACTTAATCCAAAGCGTTGCGCTTTATCGCGGTCGATATGAATTAATAACTCGGGCTGTTGGGTACTGATATTCATTCGTAAGCCTTCAATCCCATCAATCCCTGCCATTTCGATATAAGTTTTAATAGTGTCGGCCAAATAAACCAATTTATCAAACTCGGGACCAATAATTTCGAGGTTTATTGGCTTACCTGTAGGAGGACCCATCTCATCTTTTGTCACCTGCAATTCAACTCCCGGATATTTTCCCAACAGGTGATTGCTCAGATCATGCATAATTTTCGATGTGCTCTTACCGTTACGGTACTGGTAATCGATAAAGCTAATGGTAATTAAAGCTTTATTCGGTGTGGCTCTGGCAGAAAAATCGTTAGGGTCACCTTTTCCTACAGTCGAAAGTATCGATTCCACCACACTATTGGTATCACCCGGAACTAAGGATCCATTGGCAATCAGAAAATTGGTTATGTCATCTTCCAGTTTCTTTACAAAATCATTGGTTCCGGTAATGTCCGTTCCGGCAGGCAATTCCGAAATTATATTGATATAGTTAGGATCAGAATTTGGGAACAGCAGCACATCAGGAGCACTGGAGAAAAACAAACCTATAGTGATTATCATCAATAAAAAGGTGCCTCCGAAAAACAGCAGCAGATTTTTCCCCCGGAGGGCAAAACGTAAAGTTTTCTCATAGGCACTCTCAAGTTTTACAAGGAAAATCTGTTGAAACCACGACTCCATGCGGCTCAGGAAAAGCATGTTCATTACGCCTATCAGCCCAAATAATATCATTAAATTACCAAATACTACTTTGTGTAATAACAGGAATAATGCTCCTATTACAATCATGACAATTCCGGCAATCAGTCCCATCCGCTTTTTGCGTTTGGTGTCTTCCTCATCCCCGTTTTTCACCTTAATAAATGTAGCTGAGAACACGGGTGTAATCACCAGTGCCACAAATAATGAGGAACTTAAAACGATAATCAGGGTAATCGGCAGGTACTTCATAAACTCGCCCATAATGCCTTCCCACATGGTTAGCGGTAAAAAGGCTGCCAATGTTGTTGCCGTGGATGCAATAATGGGTATGGCAATTTCACCTACAGCACGCTTTGCGGCCTCCCACGGACCATAACCATTATCGACAAAGCGGTAAATATTTTCGACCACCACAATGGCATTGTCAACCAACATCCCCAGGGCAAGAATTAATGAGAATAATACAATCATGTTTATCCTGAAGTCAATGGCTCCGATAACCACAAAAGAAATCATCATTGATAACGGGATGGCCAACCCGACAAACAAAGCATTGCGGGTACCCAGGAAAAAGAACAGAACTGCAACCACAAATATAACCCCCATAATCATACTGTTTTCGAGGTTACTTAGCTGCATTTTTACCATCTGGCTCTGATCGTTGGTGATTGAAATTTTAAGATCTTCCGGCAGCATTTTGTCTGCCTTGGCTTTATTTAAAGTTTCAATTACCTCTTTTGTGGTTGAAAGCAGGTTTTCGCCACCTTTTTTAACCACCTGGACCGAAACCACCGATTGTTGATTCAGCCGGGCATAACTTTTAGGTTCCTCATAACCGTCGGTAACATCGGCAATATCACGCAAATACACTATATTACCATCTTTATTACTGACAATTATATTCCTGATATCATCAATATTTTTGAATTCGCCAAGTACCCGAAGATTTCTGCGGGTTTGCCCCAACAGAATGTCACCACCCGACATCGACAGGTTTTCACCCTGAATTGCCCCAATAATGCTATTAAAAGTAAGGTCGTATGCTTCGAGTTTTACAAGGTCGACACTGATTTTAATTTCGCGTTCGTTTACACCCTCAATCGTTACTTTCGAAACCTCGTTAATATCCTCCATCTCATCCTGGAGATATTCAGCATATTTTTTTAATTCCTGAATACTGTAATTCCCAGAGAGGTTTACATTCAGAATAGGAAATTCCGAAAAATCGATATCGAATGAGTTTGGCCCTATAAGCTGATTGTCGGTAGGTAAATCGCTTTTAGCCGCGTCAACAGCATCCTTAACCCTCCGCAAAGCATCCTCAAGGTCAACATTTGTGTTGAATTCAACAAATATCATGGAGGCATCCTGGGCCGAAATTGATGTGATATCTTTCATACCCCTGACATTCTGCAATTCTTTCTCCAGCGGACGTGTTATAAGGTTTTCAATATCCTCAGGCGAGTTACCGGGATAAACAGTATTCACCACAATCTGGGGCCATACAATCTCCGGGAACAGTTCTTTTGGAAGATTTATATAAGAGCTGATACCAAATATCACCAATATAAAAGTCAACAGGAAAACCGTGTTTTTATTCTTTAAGGCAAGCGTGGTGAGTTTAAACTCACGGAATTTGCCTGGTTTTACTTCATTACTCATAATAAGCTATTTAATAAGTTTTGACTTTAACTATTTAATGGATACCGGTATTCCGGTGCTTACCAGGTTATAACCTTTTACAATTACTTTATCGCCGGTTTTTAATCCACTGTTTATCATAGATTCGTCGCGATATGACAATCCGATTTTAACTGCCCGTTTTGCAACCACGGTTTTGCCATCTTTTTGGCTGGCCAGGTACACATAATCGCCTGTAATATCCCTCTTTATAACCAGTGATGGTATTACAAAGGCACTGTCGGCTGAGAAATCATTAACCCTGATGGTTGAAACCATATTCGGTTTAACTTCATTGTTTTTATTGTCAAAATTCAGCTCAATTTCAAAAGTCCGGCTTTTAGGGTTAATAACATCCGAAACCCTGTTAATTGGTAAATCCAACTTTACATTGGGCAGGGCGGCAAAAGTTACTTCCACATGCTGACCTTTTTTAACGCTGCTTACATAATTTTCGGAAATCTGAGCCCTTACAGTAATTTTACTCAAATTAACAAATTCAATAACGGGCATTTGCGGACCGGCCATTTCTCCTTTTTTAGGATAAATTTTGTTCACTATTCCATCATATGGTGCTCTGAGCTCTGTCATTTGTAACTGAGCTTTTAAAGCATCAAGCTGTGCTTCAAGGCCTTCTTTTGCTGTTTTAGCCTGAAGGAACTGAATTTCCGATCCTATTTTCTGATCCCATAATGCCTTTTGTTTGTCGTAATTTTGGGTAGCAAATTCCAGGTTCGATTTTATTCCGCTTATTTGTTGCTGAATGGCATCGGAATTCAGGGTTACCAGTAAATCGCCTTTTTTAACCGATTGCCCTTCTTCCACATGTATAGCTTCCACTTTTCCTCCCATTTCAGGACTTATTTTTCCATATTTATCAGCCTCAACACTGCCAAATACAGTAAAATAATGGTTGAAGGCTTCCGGTTCCATTTCTTTAACAGCTACCGGAATATTATTAACACCCTCCTTTTTTGTGGACATATCATTCTGAAGTGTCCTGATTTTTTTCTCGATATTGGCAATCCGGGTTTTTTGAGTAATTATTTTCTTTAAAATTGCCTTATCATCTTTATGAAGTGATGTGTCAAGCATCCCTATTTGCAGATTCAACTGGTTAATTTCAAGTGTGGTTTTATGTAAAACGTCTTGCAACGAATCTCTTTTAGCTTCAAGTTGCTCTTTATTACCTTTGGGTTTACCGCATGACGCAAATAAAACAATTAAGGGCAAAATTTTAATCCAGGTTTTCATGTTTTATATCTTTAAATTATTCTGTCGGTTTTAATATTTTTTCAAGTTTGTTTTTCGCTGCAATCAGCTCCTGCAGGGCAGTATAATAATTCGCCTGGGTACTGAAATATTGATTTTGTACCTGGGTCAGATCAATGCTTGTTATCATCCCGTTTGAAAATTTCACAAGCGCCCTGTCAAATATTTTCTTCGATAACTCAAGGTTTTTCTTTTCGGTTTGATATTTTTCATCGGCTGTAATTAAAGCCGACTTACTGTTTTGAAAGTCGAGATTTAATGAATTCCCCATTTGATCCCGCATATTTTCTGCTTTAATTAAAGCCAGTTTCGATTGTGATACCTTTGCCATACGAGCACCACTGCTTAAAATAGGAATGCTCATGCTAACTCCCAAGGTATGTGGAGGCGTGAATGTAAATGCCTTATCATTAAATTCTTTTTGGTATTGATAAAATGCAGCTAAATCAGGTAAAAAGGCCGATTTATCTAACTTTAATAACAACTCCGAAGCCTTAACCTGGTTGTCGAGCAGAGCATAGTTAATATTGTTTTCCAGATTCAGGTTCTGTAACAACATTTTATCATAGCTCAGGTTTGAAACCAAATCATCAAGGTTTTGTGAAAGCTCAACATGGGCATCCAAAGCCAGGCCTAATTGAGTTTTTAAAAGTTTTTCGGCAATATCAGTTAAACGGATAACCATATCAAGCGAGTTTTTAATATTCGAAGTAGTAAGTTCCATTTGGTCAATATCCGTTTCCTCAACATATCCCTGGTTGGCCATAGCTTTCATCTGCTCAAGCACTTTCACCATATTGTTGTAGGTCGAATCGAGTATCACCTTGTTTTCGCCGGCAATTAATACGTTATAATAACTGTTGGCCACAAGTTCCCTGATATCCTGATCGGTTTTGATTTTGTTTAGTTCCGAAATATTCTGATAAACTTTTGCCGATTGCAGGCCCACAAGATATGAACCACTGAACAGTAATTGCGTTACGGTTAACGTGGCGTTTAAATTCCATTTCATATCATTGATATTGATTTCCTCAGGAGCTCCGGGTTCCGGTATATTTCCAAAGTTGGGGTCATGCGTTATATTATACAAAGCCTGATCGGCACCGTACATCCAGATACCCAGTGAACTCAGACTTGAAAACTGTTCGATACTTCCTGGCAATGTTGGGGTGTACCCGCCCTGTATTTTACCCGATACCTGCGGCAATCCAATTGCAGTAGTTTCCCAGATTTTCTTTTTGGCCATATCCACATCAATCTTTGCATTCTCGCCGGCATAATAATGGTCAACAGCAAAATCCTGAGCCTGCACTAAAGTAAATTTGAAAACTGTATCATTCTGGGCAAATGCCTGCCCCACAAACAGCCCAAATACCAAAATTGTGATTATTGGTTTCAATCCACTCATGGTCATTCGTTTAGAATCATTCATTATAATTAATAATACTTTTATTGAAATCGGGGCGAATATATATTATATGAAAATATTAAAACCTAATAAAATCGGTGAATGAGGAAAACCCCTCGGTAAACAGGCATTTTGATATGCTGGTAGTGCGTTCATAAAGTTCTTTTTAAAACTCATCGGATCGTTAGTTTGCAAAAGTAAATAAACAACAAGTATGAAAACATTGAGATAAGAAATACCTTTATGGAAAAAGCTCCATCTGCTGCATTAGCTTTAGTCATCGGATAGATAAAA
>JBJKSB010000070.1:0-27260 GCA_046704385.1 Bacteroidales bacterium
ATAATTTCAACCCGATGGCTGCTCCTCCGCTAGAGCCTCCGCTGAGTAGCTTCGGCGCTCGCGGAAAGCTACGGCGACACGCGGAACGCCTCGGGTAATCTGTCCCCTGACCCAAAGTCGCCCTGTAAGGGCATTCTAATGAGCTCGTATAATCCGGAGGATTGAGACTACTTCGAGTTAATCTGAAAGTTAAACCTTCCAAATATCATGACTTCGTCCGACGAAGGAGGTCAGGTCGACATTATAAACAGAAGATATAAACAACAAAGATCCGAAGACTTAAATACCCGATAAACAGTTTTGTGTATAAATCGCTTGTTATACGTATATGTTCTTCCATCCATCCATATTTCCAAATTTCCAGAATCTCCTGATTTATATTTCTAACTCAGATTAGTAGCGTATTTATAAAGTTCTGTTCAATCGATCAGCGGATGACTACTTATAAACCAGCAGCTTAGTCATCTGATGAGTTCCATGATACTTAAGTAATTATCGGAATTACTGCTTCACAACAAAACTTCGCGTAAACGTAGAATTATGCGAATTGATCCTGATATAATAAACACCTTGTGCAAGGTTATGCAATTCAATCTCCTGAGGCAGCTTGTTGATTTTTCCTTTTCCAAGGGTAGTCCCTTTGTTATCCAGAATAGAATATTCAGACCCGATTAAAAGTTGCTCTGTTTCCACGTAAATTTTGTTTTCTGCCGGGTTGGGATACAATATAAGCTTCACTCCCTGATCGCTCACACTAAGTACAATTAAAACCACATTGATTGTAGTATCGCTGCTAAGATCAACAGAACCGGTCTGGCTGTAATGAGTGTCAACTTTTCGCACGGTGTAAGGCAATTGTGGCCCTGCAGCCACATTGCTGAATACTGCCTTACCTCCACTGTCGGTCGATTTCACCTTGCTGTCGAAGGTAACATTGGCCCCCTCGAGTGCTCCGGAATCATCTGAAACCAAAAATTCAACATTGAAAGTACTGGTCTCCATGTCAATGTTAATAAGCAAATCGCTGTTTACGACTGCAATATCAGCTAAGTAATCTTTTAATCCTTGTTTGGAAAGCGTGAAAGAATAACTGCCCGGAAAAACCTTTTTAAATATTGTCACACCTGAAGAGTCAGTGTACTGATTATCAGTATTAAAACTTACTAATACACTATCCTCATTAAGCCCCAGATGTGTAACATGAAATTGTACCTTATAGGTAACAGGCTGTAATTGAATATAATCCACCAAATCAAGAGAATCTACATCCAGAGAATCAGACAAGGTATAGTAACCCTGTTTTTCTACGCTATACTGATAATGACCCGACAACAAATCAATCAACCGGAATAAACCCGAATCATTAGTGTAACCAACAGTATCACCAATACTTACTTTGGCTTCTGAAATACCCATAGCGTTACATTTTACTATAAAATTAACTGAAGGCAAATGAAGCAACTCAATATAGACCATTGTATCATTTTCATGGATGGCTAAAGTTCCTGAAGAAGGAAGGTATCCCGGCTTTTCAACCATGTAACTGTAATTACCTTTAGAAATATCAGTAATAATTACTTCACCAAAATTATTTGTCATCCATAAGCGGTTATTAAAAGTTATCAGGGCACTATCAACCGGTTGATCAGCACAACGGATTAAAAATTTTACATCGGGGATTGGCAATAAAGTTAAATCCAGTGAAACATTATTATTTGCGATAGTAACGGTATCGCTAATTTGATAATATCCTGGCAAATTGACACTATAATGATAAAACCCATGATTTAAATCATTAAATCGTACATATCCAGAAGAATCACTCATTATAGTATCAGCCCCCAAACAAACTGTTACAGGTTGTGATTCCTCCCCCGAAACCCTAATATGAAACTCAAGGTCTGAAGCAGGATTTAACCTAATATTGAGCAATGTATCGGAATGGCCAATTAAAAATGCATTATAATAGCTCAAAAAGCCTGTAGTATCTACTGAACAAGAATAACTTCCCTGCAAGATGTTATCGATAGTAACAAAACCGGCAGAATCGGTAACATACGGATTTGAACCAAATAAAACCTGAACACCGCTTAATCCGGTAACTCCATTGTAAACATACAACTGAATATCAGCCTTTTTAACCATAGGAATATTTTTTAGCGTATTAGCACCGAATACATGAACCGAATCGGCATAGGGATACCAGTTAACATCAGATACTGTTACCGGATAAACTCCTTCTACCATTGGCGCTGTGATAATTTCACCTGTAGTATCCGAAGTATAAATATTTCCACCAACACTGGCATCAACCCCAACAACCGGTTCCACTCCATTTTTCATGGTCAGGCTCACCAACCCGATTGTTGTCAGGTGGTAAACAAAGGGATTGTTGGAATAATTGATCACTACAGAATCAACAATACTAATATAACCTGGATTAAAAACCTGGATGAGGTATGACCCCGGGGTTATTCCCGGAAGGACTACTGCTCCGGTATCGTTGGTCACTCCTGTGTTTATTCCCAAGGTAACCTCAATACCCTGTACCGGTTCATCCCGTGAATTTAAAACCTTAACTACGATATCGTCAAAATGATCTACCAGGTTAACAACCCGGCTTATATCTGAATTATTCATTAATACACTATCAACAATGGTTGCATAACCCGGTGAGGTTATAGTATATCCTGTATAAGTATCTTTTATTGAAGAGTAGTCAATAATTTCACCATTAAAATCGGTATAATAGTCATATCCACCAATGATAACTTTGGCATTTTCGACCGGATTATTTCTGCTGTTTCGTACTATGAGTTTCAATTCCGGATGTCTTTTCATAACCATCTCAACATGTTCAGTGGTTTGGGTTTTATGAAAAGTTAAGGTTGTATCGCAATAACCAAAAGCATGAAAATTAATAGCATAATCCCCGGTAAACTCCAGAAAATAAAACTGAACCCGTCCCTGGTTATCGGTTGTTTTTGTTGTATTTCCTATGGTGACAGAACAACCGGCCGACAAATCAGTACCGGCAACAGGTAAATCACCCAAAACCGAAATATTAATAATACCCACCGAATCGAACCCAAACTGTGTATCTGGTCTATTTTTACTCACACTAGCCAGGGGTGCAGGATAAACATCATCCTGAGCCCCCCAAATCACTGAGTTAAAACCAGTAGCAGTGCCATAAACCAACGTTCTGTCGGTACTTGGGGCATAATTATTCATGGTTCCCCAAGTTATCTGGATAACCAGGTTGGAATCGTTGGAAAAAATCAAAGGATTTTGCAAAACAATTTTCGACCATCCTGTAGAATCAGGCAAATAATAGGTACCAACAGAATATAATTCCTGCGCTGTACTCATATCTATAGCTTCATTTAATACATTTTTGGTTGTGAACAATGCTTTTATCTTGAAATTAGACAAATCGCGATAAGCAGAATCAGCCGTAAACTGGTTAATATTAAAACCTATTGATTTAACTGCCTTGCTCCCACTTCCGAATTCATTGGCCAGGTACATTAGTTGACATGAATTATTCAGATAATAATTATTAAAAGGATAATCAGCTACTATTAAATTTCCGGTACCCAATTGTTCGAATAAGCTTTGCCCAATGGTGACAACTATTTGTTTTTGTGCACTGTAAAAACCTCCGTTAAGTGTTACTAATAAAGTATCTTTTTGCTTAACAGATGCGTTGTAAGGAATAGTCACTTCAAAATCAGCGTAAAGGGTATCGCCAACAGTAACTATGCCTACTGATGTATCAGGAGTATTTATTTGAATGGTATTTTGAACTGATATGTTTGCCAAATTCACTGTTGCGCTAACCTGTGCATGCCCCGTATTAATAAAGGCAACTTTCAGCAAGGCCGTTTCTCCATAATCCAGCGTACCATTACCATTACCCGAGAAGTCGTCAATAGCATACCAATTAACCACATTCAACACCGGAGCATTTATAATATTCTGGTAAATGTTGCTATAAAATTCCCGGGGTAACGATGGGGCACTATCTGACAAAGCCACATTAAATGTCACGGTATGCCCATCGGGAACAGAATCAGTAATACCAAATAAGAAGTTATCCGTTATATTTTGGGTGGCATCTGCCCCCAGATTCGATGCAGGAATTTTAATATTCTGTGAAAAAGAACCCAGATAATCATCTGTTGATGTTACTGATACATAAATATTCTGGGCAGTTTGGTTCCCAATATTTTTCAAGGTTAGGTTCAACCCGGCATTTTCGCTAAAATCAAGCTGTCCATTATTATTTCCTGCAGCATCGTTTACCGAAACATTATCAACTGTAAGGAAAGTTCCTTCAACATCACCCACAGGAAGGGTTGTTATATAAGGCTTATACCGGGCTTTTGTAACCACCAAAGTAACAGAATCAACCAGGGTTAAAGTATCGGTAGCAATAATAGCAACACTATCTGCATCCGCCAGGTTTACACCAATAAGTCCGTTGCGGTTCGATAAAGCCACCATAGAACCCGGTGCTGCTTTTACGGTAAAATTGTTTACGCCAAAATGAAAAGCCGTGTCATGAACTACATGATTATCTTTACCTACCGTAAAATAAGGCATAAGCGAAGGATCGCCCAAACAATGATATGCTTCCCAGTAATATTGCGAACTTATATCACCATCGTAACCCTCATTATGAGCCTCAGTAACAGCCAGGTTCCCGACAAAAACCATTGCATCAACTGTTTGGTAGGTGGAATCGAAGGTTACATCATAAATACCCATACTGCTTGAATCGACACTGGGGTATTGATTGTAAACCGGGTCGTGCGCTCCTACGGCCCAGTAGTAATCCTCCCACCAATAGGTATCCGGAACACTTCCCAGATAAGCAATGGCACCTCCATTGGGATTTCTGATCCAGGCTTCACCAATGCATTCATCAATACTAAAATCGCCTGAGGTACAGCAATTACCAACCGCTACCGGGTATTTACCTGTATTTTGCAAGGCATCTACAGTACTGGCTCCAAGGTAAGGGTTTGCCCATGAGGTTTGAGAACAGTGGGCAGTATAATTAATCAGACTAACACTGGCTTTGTCAACGGTATAACAACCTGAATAAGAACTCAAATAGGCATTAACGTTATTGAATCCATTGGTTGCATTAAAATAATATTGCGTACCATAATTAACAGTAGGCTGACCTACCCTGGGATTCCAGGTAGCATCGGCTCCGGCAATCAAGGTAACATCATTAAGGTACGAATCATCAGGAAACTGGTATTTTTCATAGGTCAGAATTTTCGAAAGCATACCTTTTAGCTGTATGGTATCCTGGGCAGGTAAGCGACCGTAGTACATCTCAGGAAACATATCGCCATCAACACTGGCATAATATAAATCGGTGATCCTGCCGGTTTGTATTCCATTTTGCGAAGCCGGAACCTGCTGGATATCGCCTACCAACAATAAAAAAGAAGGGGCCGGTGTGCCCGGATCAGGATTATTATACTGATTTCGTACCCAGGTTTTAATCTGAACGGGAGTATTGCCAATCACTGATAAATCGCCCACAACCACCTGAAATCCTTTTTGGGTTTTCCAATGAATAAAATCGTTTAAGGTATTTAAATAGTTGTGGGGTGCTACTAAAAGGTATTTTACGGGAAATCCGGCCAAATCAGGATAACCTGCGTACGACTTGCTGGTACTGGTGGCCAATGGCTGAATGGAAGGCAGTGAATTAAAAAATGGCGATGAAGCCTTTGTATTACTGTTGTTGGCACCTTTCGCAGATGTTATGGTCAAATCGACCTGGATATCGTTATAAAACCTGATTGTATTTGATACAGGGTTATAGCGTACCGGGTTAATAATCAGCTTTACCAGGCGCTTATCACGCATGGTTCCCAAAACTTTAACCGATGCTAATTCCGATTGATCAAATGAATTTTTTGCATAAGCCTGTTTGTTCTTCTGCCATTTTACATCCTGAATATTTTTGTTTTTGGATTCTGAGGGCTGATAAGGAATCAACTTATTATCAACATAATAGTCGCCAACTTTAATATCCTGAGTAGTGTAACTTACCGACTTTACACTTACATTTTCATTAACAGGAACCGATAATAATTTCTGAATTGTAACCTTCTGGGGTTCACCCACCTTCCCGCTTCTATAACTACCCGGCACCACCATTTGATTATAAACACCCTCAGGCGTATTTACTTCCACCATATCGATACCGGGAATTGAAAAATTGAAGGTGACTTTTTTACCTGAGTGAACAACTTTTGCCGGTTTATTACCTGAATGGTCAAGGGGAATCATAAAATTCTGCCCCTGTGCTATAAGCGACAGACATGTAAAAAAAACTATCAGCCTGACATTTTTCATACAATTTTCCCGGTTTTACGACAGATTGACAAATAAGGTTTTCACAGGTATTTACAATCCTGCCTGCACCTATTCCACCATCAGTTTTTCAAAGTACAACCTGTTGCCTGATTTAATTTGTAAGATATAAATTCCCTTAGATAAACCCGATAAATTTATAGTATTTTCCCTGGATAACCCTTTTTTGTTGATCAACAAACTACCAGTATAATTGAATAATTTCAGTTCCTCAACCGGTAGGTTTGAATTAATGTTCAATTCTGTGGTATGCCGTAATGGATTTGGATAAATTCTCAGGTAAAAATCACCTTTATCAGATAATCCTAAATGAGTCAGGTTAATATTAATGGCCACATCTTTATCTATCACGTCAAAGTTTCCTGTCACTGTATTAAAACCATCTTTATTTACCTCATATTCAATGGCTTGTTCGGGTAATAAATTATAAAAAATTGCTTTGCCCAACAATGATGTCTCCAGTGTATCATTATGAATTTTAACTGCTGCGCCAGATACCGAAGAGCCATTATCAAAAACATAAAATGAGGCCGAATACCTGTAATGTAATAATTCAATGTTCAATGAAAGGTTTGAGTCGGCCACTGATAAGGTATTGCTAATTCCCTTATAACCATCTTTCATCAGCGTATAAACATAATCAGCCGAATATAATCCGGCAAAATCTGTCAAACCATCTTTATCCGTCGTTTTAACCGAATCACCCAAACTGACTTCAACATCCTGTAAAGGCCCATTTAAATCATAAATATAAAAATGTACTTTATAAGGTTTGGCCTTGCTCATCTTAATGTTGTAACAAATATCACTAGTATTCACATCAATTATACCGCTGGTATCATTGTAGCCATAAAGCGATGCTATAAATATTTTGGAACCGGGCTGAACATCACTAAAATTAACCTTTCCGTTAACATCTGTAGTATCTGTGCGGTCGTCAAATTTCACCCAAACCCCTTTTAACGGAGTGTTGCCATCAACGAAGGTGAGGCAAACATCCGGCAGACGCTGTAATAAAACAGTAATGGTGGTGTCGCCGGTTATTTCATCCAATTTTCCGGTATAATTAAAGTAGCCGGTTTTTGTTATAGTAAAATCCTTTTTTGTTAAAGCCAAAACATTTTCAAATAATGCCATACCCGTAAGTGTGGTATCAGTGACATTCCCAACAGTCACCAGGGCACTATCAATAACATTAACACCGTCAGAAACATTTACAGTTACTTTGAATTTTTTTGATGAGGTAATATACCCAATCCATCCAGAACGGGTTACCCCGGCATCGGAAGTAAATTTAAAAGTAAGAGCGCCTTCTGGATTCTGGCTTTGAATAATATATTTAAAACCATTGTTGCAAAAAACTCCCAGTTGATTTGCGCTGGTATTCAGGCCATCATAAACATATAACTTATCGTAACATCCAACGGAGGAAGGTTCCACATCAAATGCCAGGAACTCAAGACTCAATCCCATACCTGGATCATGAGGCCTAAAAGTAATCACCGAATTTTCGCCATTGGTATAGTTGTTATTAGGGCCGCCTGAATCATAAAAATACCCGGAAGCTATTTCAACTGTATCATAAGCCATTTTATACCCGGGTTCGTTGCCAATTACTAAGGGAATAGTTCCCATGAAGCTGTATTGCTTTTGATCACCAGCTGTAATTTTGTAATTCAGGTCAACCTGTGAACCGTCAAAAATATTTGATCCTGCTTTTACCATGACATCAAAAGTCTTTGATTCAGCCGGATCAAAACCTCCGGTTGCCGTTGAATCGCTCACAGCAATAAGCATATCAGGACGTGTTGAATATATTGTTAAGAGGGTATTGGAAACCTGTGAAAACCCATTATTTGCAAGCTGAACGCCAAGAGTCACAGTTTCATCAGATTGTATAACGCCATCGAGATTACCCACCCCGTTTTTATCAACGGTAAAATTATTCACAGCCAATTCAGGCGCTTTTATTTTCAGTTGAAATTCAAAATTTGTCGTCAGGCTGTCACCGTACTGCAATTGCCCTGAAAATTTGATGGGGACATCATTCGGTGCATTTGCTGAAACAACAATTTCGATTGGCTCATTGGCAATTTTTTGCCCACCCGATTCTATATCACCAATGTTGATGCTAAATGGATTACTTTGATTTTTTATCCAGTCTGAAATTATATTTACCGAAGCTTTTGCAGCTAAAGCTTTGTCTGTTCCATAATTTTTAACCTGTAGCTTAACATCAGCAGTTTCTCCATAATCCACCAGATGGTTATTATTTCCAAGCGAATCGGCAACCAGCGTTCCTTCTACAGCCAGGTACGGGCCGCTTGGAGGAATAACATTAAGACTGTCAATTAACGGCATAAAATCGGGCAACGATACCACCAATTCAATCATTTTGGTACCAGCTTTGAAAACCGGAGCAAAATTTAAATTACAAGTTCCCTGATAATCAGCCTGAGCCATGCCCAATAGTGTGTCTCGGTAAAATAAAGTAACCGTGGCATTGGGTTCCGTGGTTAACTCTAATTGGTTCTGTCCAATATCCACAATGGGATTGTAGGTAGCCTTGATTCTTTCATTCTGAAATTTTGCCGGAATCAGTGAAGGATCACCCATAATGCTGTAAACCTCCCAATAGTAGTCTTTTAAATCGGAAGTAGAACCCTGTACCGCCATGTTTCCTGCATTCAATATCTGACCGACAGTATAAGCTCTTTGATTCACCGGTTCATTATGTGTATGAAACCAGGCATCAAAAGAACCCAGCCCGGTTTCAGAATAAACAGGGTCGCTTACGATACTTGAGGTGAAACCGACACTCCAATAATAATCTTCATCCCAATAGGTAAAGTCGGTAGCTCCTATGTACGCCACTGCTCCTTTATCCTTTGCCCTGACAACTTCTTCACCAAATGAAGTAAGGTTAAATCGTAAAGATTCGCAGCAATTTCCAATCATTAAAGGATATTTGTCCCGGTTGCTTAATCCCCCGATATCAGTAGTTTGAAATTGTGGGTTGGTCCAGCCATCGGTACTGCAATGGGCTGTATAAAATGCAACACCCGCTCCTGCATTATAATCATCTAATATAGCCTGCCTGGCCTGCGAGTTATTCGATGTTATGGGTGAACCTGTTTGGTATAAATAATAATGAGGAGTAATCCCAAAATCCTCGCGTGAATAATTTTTTAGAAAATAATTTAGGGTCCCATTTCCATAAGTCGGGGCATAATCACTATCAACTCCGCTTATCAAAAGATGGTTATTCTGGTATGAATAATCGTTGCCCGTACCTTTTTCAACAAACAAGGTCTTCTCGATTACTGATTTTAACTGATTGGTATCCACAACAGAAAATCGTCCGTAATAAAGTTCAGGCAAAAAATCGCCGGTATATTCCGCATAATATAAATCGGTAACATGAGTGTCGGTAGTACCATTCCAGGCAGGAATATCACTTATATCGCCAACCAGGAGTAAATACGATGGCGGATTTGTACCTGCAGCAGGATTTTCATATAAATCTTTTAAGTAAGCTTTAATTGTATTATTATCGTTTGATTCTATTTGGTCACCAATATAAGCTTCAATAACCCTGAAACCACGCTGCCTTTGCCATTTAACGAATGGCTGCAGGGTTTGCCTGTATTTTGCAGGCGATACAATAACATAAGCCGGGTTAACTTGCGGTGATATAATTGCTGACTTTTGAGTCAGTGGCTTACTCAGAGCCTTTTCAAAATCCCAGCTATCCATGATTTTTGAACCGGCATTCCATGATAACTCAACCGTGACCGTACTGCTAACTTTAATGGTGTTTTGCACAGCATTGTATTTTACGGGTGAGTAAACCAACTGATATAGTTTGAGATTTCGCATGGTACCTGCCTTTTTTAACTCAACAACATCGTTTCCGGTATAAGTATTAATCTGGTAGGCTGTACCCATCTGATATTTTACTTTGTCAGGATTATTGGCCTTTGAAATACTGTGCACAGAGGGCACAATTTTGTGAGTAATGCCAAAATCGGATAGCTTGTAAACTGTATCAACAGAATTTTGTATCGACAAATGTAACGATATACCAGCGGGCACTGCCAACAATTTCACAAATTCTGGCAAATCAGGATTACCTGTTGAGTAGGTTTTCCCAAAGTTGTTAATATTTATGCTTGTAAACGAAGTATTTTGAGCCTGAATATCTGAGAACAAAATATCACCTGCGGTCAGTTGAATAGTTAATGATCCTTGCTTTCGGTTATTAATTTCAAAAGTCTTGTCTGAATTTTTATTTACATGAATACTATTTTGCCCCATCAATTGCCCCACAGTCAGGCTAATAAGCATAGTAAAAAAAATTGATATTGATAATTTACTTATCATAAGTTACTGATATAAGACACAATAGTCAATTACACGGCTAAAGATAGAAAATTATTTATCCAAACAACCTCTAAACAAATCAACTTTAAATAACGCAACTGGGTGATGAATAGTTTCATCTAAAAGTTTAATTTTGCTCGATTTTTAAGAATAACAGGAGTGAAATTGAAACATTATGAACCTAAAATCAGTATTGGGTTTGAATGCATATGATTATCTGACTTAAGATAAAATTAGTGATAGGGAAAAAAATTTCATTTAAAATATTGATAATTATAATTTTACTGGTCGTGCTTGCCGGACCAGGAATAATTATTAATCTTACATCGCGTAACCGGATATATGGGTCAGTTAATGAAATACCCCACAATAAAGTCGGATTACTGCTGGGTACCAGCAAATACCTCTCGAAAGGGGTTATTAACCTGTATTATCAATACCGTATTGATGCTGCGGTAGAACTATTCAATGCTGGCAAAATCGATTTTATTTTAATTAGTGGCGATAACGGACAGATTGAATATAATGAACCTAAAACGATTCGCGACGATTTAATTAAAAGAGGGATTCCGGATACGAAGATTTTTTTGGATTACGCCGGATTCAGAACCTGGGATTCAATAATCAGGGCAAAAAAAGTTTTTGGCGAAACGCATTTTACCATAATATCTCAGGAATTTCAGAATCAACGAGGTATTTTTATAGGATTACGAAATAAAATGGACCTTATTGGTTTTAACGCAAAGGATGTTTCAAAAAATTACGGATTTAAAACCCGCGTACGGGAAGTTTTTGCCCGGGTAAAATTAATACTTGATATTTTAGTGAACAAACAACCACGGTATCTGGGCGATACTATTGAGATAAAATAAGAGTTATTGAATTTTAAAATTTATTAGCATTATTTAATTACTTTACATGTTGAATTTAAAACAAAGAATTATGAAAAAATTAACTTTATTAATTGGTGTTTTGTTTTTATTTCAGGCATCATTTAGCCAGATTTTTAGCTGGGGATTTAAAGGGGGTGTAAACTCATCAAAAATCAGTTTCAGCGATTTTAGTATCGACCAGCCACCAACAGTTTCAGTAGATCCTGCTAACCTGACACAACCCGATTTTCTTATTGATGTAAATGGAACTACTGTTATTAACCCGGATTATATTACAGTTAATGCCCCAAAAGTATCTTTTACCCCGTCGTCTTACGCAATGGGATTTCATTTTGGTGCATTTGCCCGCGTAAAAATTGCTGCCATATTTTTGCAGCCTGAGTTAATATTCTCGCAAACAAATGCTAATATTGATATGACACCAAGCAATTTTGATCCTGCAACGGTAGCTAATCAAATAAGAAATTCACAAGTTACATATAACAATTTTGATGTTCCTGTAATGCTTGGATTTAAATTTGGCCCCGCTCATATTTGCGCAGGTCCTGTGGCTTCATTTAAATTAAGCTCAAAGCTTGATGCCGCCACCAAACAGCTGTTAACTGATATGCAAAGCGAAACCGATATGGATGTATTTACAGTAACCAAAAATGCCACTTTTGGTGCCCAGGTAGGTACTGGCCTGACGATAGCCAAAAAAGTTACTCTTGATGTTCGTTATGAATTTGGTTTGAGTAGACTGGGCGATGCCGTTACCATTAAAGGTCACGAATTTAAAACCGATCAACGCCAAAGCCAGGTAATCGGAAGTTTAGGAATAATGTTTTAATAAAATATTTACGATATTAGTAGGGGCTGTCTTAAAAGTAGTTTTTTTAGCACTAAGACGCAAAGGCACTATAATCCACGAATTTGTAAGGTGTTAATTTTAACGCCTTGTGTTTCTTGGTGTCTTTGTGGTTTTATGGCTTTATATTCATTTTAATACTTTTGAGACAGCTCCTTTTTTATACCACTATTTCACCCTTCATATACAGAAAAGCATTTCCGGCAATTTTTGCCCTGCCATTTTCAAGCTTGCAATATAAAGTACCTCCACGTTTGCTCAACTGCCTGGCTACAAATTCATTTTTATTCAACCGGTTACTCCAGTAAGAAATTAATGTAGTATGCGCCGATCCCGTAACCGGGTCTTCATCTATGCCCACCTGCGGGGCAAAAAACCGCGAAACAAAATCAACCTTATCCCCGGGTGCTGTTACTATAACTCCTCTGCCCCCGGCTTTTCGCAAATAATTAAAATCAGGGTTAAGACTTTCAACCTCTTCCTGTGATTCAAATACCATTAAATAATCTGTTTTTCCTTTATACAATTCCTTGGGTTCGGTACCCATTCCCAGCAGCAAATCAGCCAGTATGGGTCCGCCAATCTGATTCACTTCATCCAAAGGAAAATCGAGTTCATATTTATTATTCTGCCTGATTACCGATAATTCACCGGAATTCTTTGATTTAAACACAATCTTATTTTCCTGAATATCATAAAAATTAAATAAAATAAAACCCGAAGCCAATGTGGCATGTCCGCATAAATCAACTTCAACCGAAGGAGTGAACCAACGAATTTCATACTCATTTCCATCATTGACCAGGAATGCAGTTTCGGCAAGATTATTTTCAGCAGCAATGTGTTGCATCAAATCATCATCCGGCCAACTGTCAAGTATCACAACAGCTGCCGGATTCCCCGCAAAAAGGCCATCGGCAAAGGTATCGACCTGAAAAATAGGAAGTTTCATAAATTAATGATTGGTTTCAGCAAACTAATATACACGAATTATTTTATGTAAAACTTAAATTTAATATGTTTCTATTACATCAAAATCAATTTCATGAAATCCTGCCACCATTTTATAAATCGGATGAATAGCATTCACTTTAACAGGATCAAGACTTTCTTCTACTGTTATTATACGACCAATACCAGCAGCACAAGCCGCTTTGATACCTGAATAACTATCTTCAAAAACTACACATTCACCCGGACGTACTCCCAGGATTTTAGCTGCTTTTTCAAAAATAAAAGGATGAGGTTTACCCGGATCAAATCCATTATCGTAAACTACATTTTGAAGGCTGAACCAGTTCCCCAGCTGCAAATATTTAAAGTAAAATTCAACATTCTTCAAATACGATCCTGTGGCAATAGTGACAGGAATACCATAAGTTTTACACTGATCCAGAAATTCACTGACACCCGGTGCCAACTTAAAAACATCACTATTTTCAAGGCACAAGTCCCGGTAGCGACTCTCCTTCTCTTCCAATACACGGTTTAATAACTCTTTATCGGGTTCCCGGCCCAACAAATAAGTAATAATCGCTTTATTGGTCAGCCCGTGGCCATGCAACTGAAATTCATGAACGGTTAAAGGCTCTTTTCTAAGTTCCCGGGCTGCTTCAATCCATGCAGCTTCATGTAAAGGGGAATCCAGTAAAAGGGTTCCGTTTAAATCAAAAATAATTGCTTTATAGGACATTTATGTCGTTTTCAATAATAGTAATATCAATTATAAAATAATCCAATTTTTACAATTCTCCATTCCATTCTGAATAAAATTGCTGTAAATATATTTCCATAAACTCGTGACGTTTCATAGCCATGGACTTACCGGTCAGTGTATTCATCCGGTCTTTTAACAATAATAGTTTTTCATAAAAATGGTTGATGGTAGGAGCTTCAGAACTACGGTATTCCTCTTTGGTCATTCCTGTTTTGGGTTTAATTTCCGGATCGAACAAAGGCCGGTTTTTATAACCACCATAATTAAATGCTCTTGCAATTCAAATGGCACCCATGGCATCAAGCCTGTCTGCATCCTGAACCACAAATAATTCATTTGAGGTGTAGGTTTTAATTTCATTTCCACCGGCAAAAGAAATATACCTGATAATTAATATTACCTGATCAATAACTTGTTCATTTACCTTTTGGTGGATAAGAAATTCTCCGGCCAGCCTTGGACCTATCTCCTCATCACCGTTATAAAATTTTGAATCGGCAATATCATGAAGCAATACAGCCAGCTCCACTACAAAATTATCACATTCTTCATAGTTAGCGATGGTTTTAGATAGTTGCCAAACCCTGTAAATATGCCACCAATCGTGTCCGGCTTCAGCCCCTGACAATTGCTCTTTTACGAATTCAACAGTTTTTTGAATAATTTCTTCCTGTTGCGGGTTCATTTTTATCATCCAGTAAAAAAAATTAAAAAAAATGACTTTTTAGATAGGGTAAAATCAAAGTAAGGTGTCATATACATGTATTAACTCTTAAAACCATTTATAATAATTTTTAAGTAAACCCCTATTACAATCACCTTCCAAAACCTTGATTTCAAAATTGAAATCCCATCGATTAAAGTTGTTATTAACCCAGGATCCCCACCTGGGTTTTTGCTTTGGCTTTAGCTGATTGTGCCAATGCAACGCCTGTTATTACGATTGAAATTCCGATAATCTTACTAACTCCAATGGCCTCATTTAATACAAAAAAAGAAAAAATAGTGGTAAAAACCGGAACGCTGTTAGTAAAAGCAGCAGCTTTTCCAGCGCCTAATTCTCTTACTCCATATGTATTAAAAATAAATGCCAGCGATGAGGCTAAAACTGCCAGGAATACCAAAGGAGATACTATCCCGTAACTAATGTCCAACCCTTTAAATTCACCTAAACTAAACGACAAAAAAATGGGCAGAAAAAACACAACACCAAAAAAATTCTGCCAGGCAGTTATGGAAAATGCATTGTATTTTTGTGTCAGGTTTTTTAATGATAAAAAGTAACCCACTGCACTAAAAACAGCACCCAACAATATTAACAAGCCCCAAAAATTAAAAACCGTATGATTGGAATTTGTCAAAATAATTAAAGCTACTCCGCCAAAAGAAATGGTTACCCCGATAAAGTTCAGAAGTGACATCCGTTGTTTAAAAAAAATTCTTTCGCCCAGGGGTGTAAACAAAGGTACTGTTGCAATAACTATAGCGGCAAAAGAGGCCGATGTACTTTTTATACCATAACCTTCGAATATGAAGTAAATAAAAGGTTCGAAAAAACTCAGTAAAATAAAATACTTTAAATCGGACCATTTAATTTTTTGTAGTTTTCTAATTGCAAAACTAAAAGGAATCAAAAATAAAGTAGCAAGAGCTAGACGCAGCGTAACAACAGTTACCGGCGAAAAGAAATTCAACAACTGTCGTGTCCAAACAAACGACATACCCCAAAACATCATGGTTACTGTTAAAAACAACCAGGAAATAACTTTTTTATCCATACACTAAAAATTGAAACCAAGACCCCATTCCATGAATTCAGCCTTGAAATAATGAGCTTTGATTGAAAAATTGGCAAATATATTTTTTGTGGCATAAAACCGGAACCCAACTCTTTCATAGTATGGTTTTCCAAAATCAACGGGTCGATGCAAATAAAGACCAAACTGAACTGAAATCCTGATTCGGTTTACGATCAGGTCCGATGATAAAAAACCGGCATAACTCATCAGTTCTTTATCCGTAACCAGGCTTTTATCCTGGTAATAATCTATCAGATAAGGCTGATAAAAATAATCGAAACCCACACCCAGGGTTCTACGTTGATTTATACGTCGGTTCACTCCAACCGAAATCGTTGAATTATAATACTTTTTACTCTCTTCAATATTCTTTGCCCGATACGACCCGGCATACATAGCAACAACTTCATATTTTTTGTAAGATTCCGGCTCTTCAATTTTTTTGTAATCAGTTATGGTTTTAGCCGGTAAATATGAAAATGTTAAACTTGCCGCTGCCATGTTAACTCCCAGGTTGGGCAATTTGTAGGCACCATTACTAAAATGCTGAAATTTTATTCCGGTACCCATTTCCACCCTGTCGGTAATTTTAAATTTATAGATAGAACTAAACTCTATATAAGCATTCATATCGCTGCCAATGGCCACATTTTTTGGATTAGTGATAGAATCGTATTCATTTAAATTAAACACAGCTCCAAGGCTCCAATTTGTCACAAAATAGTGTTCGGGGTTACGTTTTATCGGAATTTCCATAAATCCGAAAAATGCCCTGGGTTTACCTATAATCGGATTATTAAAATTACCGGTATAAATACCTAATCCTAATACAGGATACCTGTGTTGCTGATGCCAGAATTTAGTACCGGTAGTGGCAAATCCTAATCTTAGTTCATTAGCAGTATAGGGCGCATTACCCATATCTTTCATAGAGGCACGATGTTTTAACACTCTTCCTAAATACCCCTGATACTCAATCCGTGGAACTACATTAGGCGCATTGGCCTGCTGCGAAAAAACCGTTAACCATGGAGACAAAACTAAAAGTATGATTATTCCCGGCTTATACTTATAAATTTTCATCTGATAGTAATTACTGGCGGTAAATTAACCAAATCTTTTTTTAATTTTCAACTACTTGAATTAGGTTTTGCAAAACATTAAGTAACAACCTGTGTTGGGTATTTTATTTCAAACTTAGATTAACAGTTAAAAAATTCACTTAATAATTTGCCGGGCTGTCTTGTTTGAATTATAAAAATCTAGTAGGTTTGTAGGAAGCGGGTATTAACCCAATTAATAAATACCGTTTACATGAATAAAAAAATCTTCCAGTTGGTTTTTTTTCTGATCCTGCTGATTGCTTTTGCGGTAATTATTAAAAATTATGTTGACTCCATTGAATCAGATATCTCCGATTATGCCCTGGTGCTTGAAAGTGTACCCAAGGGTGAAATTTCAAGATTATCGCCCATAATCATAAAACTTGCCCAGGATGTTGACGCACAACAATATCCACAAAATACTCCGCTTACTACCGATATTTTAAAATTTCAACCTGAAATAGAAGGCTATACCTATTTTACAGATAAACAAACCATTGAATTTCATCCTAATGAGCCCCTGCAACCGGGTACCCTTTATTCGGCCAAACTATATTTAAAAAAACTCTTCCCCGACCAACCCTACAAACCTTTTCATTTCAGGTTCTCAACTCCTTCACTGACTTTTAAAGTTAAAATTGGTGAAACGGTTTATTATGATTCAACCGGTATTAAAATCCCATATATCAAGGGCCATATAACTTTTAACGACTATATTGATTTTGAAAAGAAACAGCAATTGATCAGAGCAACTCAGGACAATCAAAAACTAAGTATTGAGGTAATGCCCGGAAAAAATAATCTTGCATCAGAATTTATTATTAAAGGAATTAAAAGGACTACGGACAATGAAGTTGTTAAAATTTCATGGTCAGGTAAACCCATTTTTTCCAATATAATGGATAGTACCCAAATTATTATTCCAGCTATTGATTCTTTTGAGATTTCAGGTGCCCGGTTTGTATATTTTCCAAAACCACTTCTTACGATAAAATTTACTGATTCAATCGATAAAAAATCATTTAATGACTCCAGTCTGTTTATTGATGATTATAACGATTACAACATCAACATCAATCATAATGAAATAAAAGTCATTTTTAATTCTGTCACTAATGCCACTCACACATTAAGATTGGTGAGAGGATTGCAGAGCATAACAGGTAAATCGCTAAATCAACCCTTTGATTTTCCATTTACCCTGGCCTCCTCCAAACCCTTAATTGCGCTTACCGACAGTTCAAACTATATTCCTTCATCACTACGATCGAACATGCTCGATGTCAATGTATTAAACTTAAAATCAATTGATATTGATATTACTTTTGTCCCTGATAAAAATATGATTCAATTTTTACAGGTAAATGATATAGAAGGTCATAATGAGATTGACCGGGTTGGCACCTTGATTTATCACCATACATTTAACTTGCAGAATGATATAAATTATAGTCCTAATCAACTAAGTTCCTACAACCTGAACCTGTTAGGGGCCGATTTATCCAGAAACGGATTGTATAATTTTTCGTTTACCTATTATCCTGAAAATGTGGTTTATCATAACCAAAACATATCCGATTCTGTAGTCGGCCAGGTACAGACGCACCCATTCAGGCATAATATTATTTTTTCAAACTTGTTAGGAGTAGCCAGACTAACTACCCTCGATTCACTTTACATTTTTGTTTCAGATCTGTCGACCGGCAAACCTGTTAAAGCAGCACGAGTTGATATATATAATTTTCAACAAAACAAATTGGGTACCTTGCTCACCGATGAAAATGGAATGGGAAAGATTAAAATAACCCGGAAAAACCTATTTATTAAAATTCAGCGAAACAACGATATTACCTATCTTAAATTAAATGAAGGCGACAAGCTTATTTCAGGTAAAAATCCGCGACCGGGAGTATATTCCCTAAAAGGTTACCGGTGTCATGTGGAGGGGTTGAAACCTGAATATACTCCAACCGATAGCATAAATCTTGCAGTTATTATTTCTAAAACAGGCAGGCAAAGCAAGATAAAAGAGCCATTGGAAATAAAACTGGAGTCGCCCGGTCATTTTTTTTTTAATAACCAGATCATTCCCGTTGGTAGTTCCTCTCTGACATTATACCGGACAACCCTTCCTGAAAATTGCATGCAAGGCGACTGGAAAATAATCATCGCGAATAAAGATGCCGAATTTGAGGCAAATTTTCGGGTAAAAAGTAAAAATGAACTATTATTACCCATACATTATTATTTTGATCAGAGCAAGCTGATTTTGAAATTGGAAACCGGACCAAAATCGACCTTTCTAAACAAACATTCAGTCTTTAGTAATATTATTGCTGAATTAAGCTCCCCTGAAAAAAATTATCCGGGCTTCAAATTTACTTTTCCAAACACAATGGAAAAACCTTTAACATACACTGAAAAATCGTCATTCGATAAAAAAGGGAAAGCCCTGGTAAAATTACCTAAGGATATTAAACCCGGAATGATTTGCAGGGTAACATCATATGCTGATTTTCCTGACGGGATAAAACTTGAATGTGACAGCGTTTTTATTATTCCATCTATAAACAACTACCTTGGGATAAAATCAAATTTTATTGATGATACAACCCTGTCAATTAACCTTTTAGCAATTAATGGTTATTTCGATCCGGTATCGGATAAAGTCCCGGTTCAGATTAAAATAAGCCCTTTTTCAGATGCGGATAGCCTGTTTCAGAATATCCTGTTGGATACCATTATAACCGTAACCGGAAGAATGAACCTGAATCTGCACCACAAACTTTTTAAGGAAAATGCATTATGGATAAAGGCTATTGAATTAATTAGCAATAAGGAGGTTAGTACTGTTCAGGAAAAGGCACTTAAAATAAATTCTCCGTCAAATATCATTCACATCGTTACCGATCGAAATTCTTATACTGTCGGTGATTCGTGTTATATGGAAATAAATTCAGATAAACCTATATGCGCCCTACGCTCCATTGAAACCGACACAAGAATTTTAAACTCAAAATGGATTTCATGTAATACCAACCCTAAAGGCAGCAAAATTGCAATTACCGACGATATGATTCCGGGCTTTTATATCTCATTCATTGATGTTACTGATCAGGAAAATAAACTGTCATCGCGTTATATTAAGGTCAATAGTAAGGCATATACCGGATCACATAATATTGAAGTGGATATACCTCACGATTGGGTTCCAATGCAGGAAAACAGCATTGTTATTTCAAATAAATCGGATAATGCTATAAAATACTATATTACTATGGGCAACTACGACAGTTTACCAAACAAAGGACTTTCAGCGAACGAATATTTCAAATTAAAGCCCCGGTATCAAACCCAAAACTGGATATCAAACTATATTAATACAAATCAAAACAAAAACAACTTATTACATACCACACCAAATGTTGCGAATATATCCGGAAATAAAACCAATATAATTTACGGGCCATTCTTACTTGCTGTGAATCAGAAAACTATCAGTCAATTCACATTGCCTTTTGTTTGCGGCGATTTTATCATCAAAATTACCTGCCTTGATCCTTCTAATGGTGAAGTATTTGAGATACAAAAAGAGGCATCAGTAAGTACACTTATTACGGTTGATCTTGAACTTCCAAAATATTTAAATGCAGGAGATATCATTAAATTTCCAGTTTATCTGACAAATAATACCAACCGAACCGATACTTTAAAGTTGCAAATAAAAAACCGGACCAGTATCGACTTTCTCTCTGATTTTCCTGACGAAACCATAATAAAAAGTCATAGTCGCCTTCCGGTTTGGTTAGCCGTAAAGACCAAGGAATCAAATGATTTAGCTAAATTTGAAATTTCGGTCCACTGGCGTTCAGGTAATTTAAATCAAAAAATTAGTATTCCAATAAATCATGACCCGGGATATCTTATTCACAGTTCATCGACCCTTCTTAATCCTCAGGAAAAATGGCAACAAACCATTACACCAATGGGAATTAAAGGAACCAACGAGGCTGTACTGGAAACCTCAAACCAAAAAATACCAACGATCTGGGAAAAATTACAATATCTGAACGAGAGAAATGATAAGAACCTGGAAAATCTTTTAAATAAAACATTTCCTTTAATATACCTGGCTGAAATTACTGACCAGAATGATTTAAAGAAAATATATACCAGCAGAATTAAAACCGCTCTGGACAAGCTGCCCGGATTTCAGACACGAAATGGTGGTTTTAAGAAAAACATTTCAGACGAAGAACCTGACAATCGCATTACCAGTTATGCCGGTGAATTTATGCTTTGTGCCAAAGAAAATGAAATGGTTTTAAATGAAGGGGTATTTAATAAATGGCAACGCTATCAACAAATTGAATTTCAACGGCAAAAATACGAGGAAACAACTGAGGATAAGAATTATGCAATTCTGGTATATACGTTGGGGTTGGCAAAAACCCTACAAGCCAAACAGTTAACGAATTACACCCCTCATGACACCGAATCGGAATTGTTACTGGCCTGTACCTATTCCATATTGGGAAAAACCCGGCAGGCTAAAACTCTTGTAAATATTGACAGTTTAATGCAAAATCTGAATAAAATGACATTAACTGAATGTTCAGCGCTTTTAAACTTAATAACAATATCAGGTGAACCTGAAAAAGTACGTCCTTTGGTAACCCAAATAAATAACCGCTTAAGAATTTCCACCCTTTCTCCAGGCGAAATAACCCTGGCTTTAAACAGCATGCTCAAATCGGTTATCAGGTTCAGCAAACCATCAACCGGGCATTTAATTTACAAGGTAAATAATGGTAAAGAGTATGATTACAGCTTTTCAAAACCGTTATGGTATTTAAATATTCCAATTGAATTTACACTTCCAAAAAATATTGATATCATCAATACCGGTATCGATACATTATGTCTGAATCTTTCCTACAAAGGTTATCCTCAACATATTGATAACAAAGAAAATACTATTCGTTCAATTAAAGTCTCCAATCATTATACCGACCTGAATAATTCTCCATTAAACACGGACAAAATCCAGTCAGATGATTATTATAAACAGAAGCTGACAATTAAAAACTCAGATAGATTGGCCTTACGAAAATTACTAATTACTATACCCGTTCCTTCGGGTGTCAGTCTGATATCGGTTAATAATGCTTCAGCCAATCAGAATGTGGAAACCGAACGTGCTCTTACCAAACAGGTGGAACTAAATCCAGGTGAGGAATTTAACCTGATTTTGGTTTACAGGACTTGTTATAAAGGTGTATTTATCTCATATCCGGTAATAATTCAAAATCTTAATGAAATAAGCAGTAAATCGTTTATTCAGGCACCGGTCTTTACTATAAATTAAACCTCCACCCCATCAGAAAAAACCCTGGATAACACACCCAGGGTTTACCATTAAATAACCAGAACTTTATAAATTAAAATCTAAATCCAATAGTAGTCATAAACTTGCTGCTTGTATTTTTTAAAGCTACACCACTATTTATGTAAGTATACATGTAATACATTTCCTCACTGGTAACATATTGATAAGCAGCATCAAAATAAAAACTTCCCAGATTTACACCTACACCACCTGAATATACAAGCTTATAGGCATCAGAATTCATTTGTGACGACTTGTATGGACTGTCAAAATAGGCCAAACCGGCTCTTAAACTACATATACCTAATCTTACTTCACCTCCTAATTTTGTATTGAAGGTTCCCCGGTATATTTCATTTATTTTTGCATTTGCTGCATCAAAGTAATAATCAGATGCGCTAATATTCATATTTGAATAATCCATATAGTCAACTTCGGCTGAGACCAACCCAATTTTACCAATTACAGCAGCACCACTTAAAATAAAATGTGCGGGTGATACAAAATCCCAACTATAATTACCCCTGGGCGATTTTCCTGAATATGCCTGAACCCCGTTTCCAAAATTCAGATTGGCATTAACATCAGTCCAATAATCGTATTTCATATTATATAAAGTAGGTGTGTGTAAGGCAACACCAATCCTGAACATCTGGTTTATTTTGTATATCATGCCAAACTTAAAGTTAAAACCATTTCCATTAGCTTTCAAGTAATCGTTTGATGTAAAATCCACTAATGCAATGGTATCCGATCTGGATGCTTTTTCGGTATGAGTAACATAATTTGAATAATTAATCCGTTGAAATCCCAGTGTACCACCCAGGTAAAATTTGTCCTTATAATTCCCGCTTAAATTCACGTCATACTCTCCGGCATATCCTGATGAATTAACCTGGTGTGTCTGGTCAGAACCATAAAAATTACCGTTATAATTATAGTCATTATAAAAATTACTGCCATCGGTAAATACTACGTTTGCAAGGTAATAGGCATTATTTAAACTGTCACCGGGCGAATCGTCAAGCATTTGAACCTGTTTGTCAAGCAGCGAACCTTTATCATTATGCCCTTCAATACTGTAACTTTTATTGTAATCATTAAGGTGATTATAAGCAAAGCCGAAATTCACGTATTTCCAGTCACTTTCGCTTTTATTCTCCGATGCCGAAACAAAACCCATATTGGTTAACTGAAAACTCATATTTTCAGCGGTCCGTTTGTTCGAATAATAATCTGCTATCGCAGTATGATTTGTCCACGCGGTAGACATCCCAATTTCACTGTTCCGGTATAATCCTGTTCCAGCCGGATTTGTAGCCATGGTGGATAAATCGGCTCCCAATGCACTAAAGGCCCCTCCCATGGCTGTATATCTGGCTGTTCCCGATGGAAGAAACTGGGAAAATATCAAGGCATCATACTCATTTTGTCCCTGAACCAATGTAATTCCAAATACAAATAATAATATGGTGGCAATATATGATTTCATAATTATAGCTTTAAATGGTTATTAAGTTTCTATCTCCTTCCCCTTGTACCAGAAGAACTACTTGATCCGGATGAACCCGAACTTCGCGGTGCCGAATAACTTGAATTACCGGAACCTGAACTTCGGGGTGCAGAATAGCTCGATCTACCCGAACTGGAACTTCTTGGAGCTGAGTAGCTTGAACTTGAAGAAGAAGAACTACTTCTTCGCGGAGCACTATAACTTGACCCTGATGAGGAACTACTTCTTCGGGGTGCACTATAACCGGAACCCGAAGAGGAATTACTACTTCTTTGCGGTGTCGAATAGTTTGAACCTGAAGATGAATTAGATCTGGTAGGTGGCCTATAGGTTGACCTTGCCGGTGTATTACCAGAATTACCTGAAGGTCGGCTATAATTTGAACGACTTGGAGTTGACATCACTCCTGACGAACTTCCGGAAGAAGAAGGACTGGTATATCCGGTACCAGAATTATAAGTAGTGCGTGTTGATGCGGATCGTGTTCTGGTATAACTTGGAGTATAACCGCTTCGTGAGCCGGGAGAAGGACTGTTTTTTAAAGCTTCAGTCCGGGTACGTGTATACACAGGTACCCTCACATTTTCTTTCAATCCACCATTATGGCCTGTTTCAGATGATACCCGGGCATTCGTTACATTGGATGTTCGTACTCTGCTGGTTTCCGATGACCCGGAACCAGAATTATCAAGTTGATCAAAGGTTTTTACGTTGCCTACTCTGGTTTTAGCGCTTCGAAGGTTTCCGGGATCAGCTCCGGGATCACCAGGCTCGGCAACTCTTCCGCCTGCTGTCCTTGTTCTGGCACCAGTGGCAATATCCTGACCGGATGAAATATTTGTTTTGGTAACAGATTTTTCAATATCTGCTTTTTTCCGGGTTCCATTGCCAGATGGTGGATCAGGCTCGGGACTGCCTGAAGCAGTTGAATACCTTGGTCCGTAATAATATCCTCTGTCACGACCATTGTCATTATTGTAATTATCATTATAACCATAATACCGTGAATGGTAACCACCTCCCCATCCCCAGTAGGAATGATTATAGGGATATCCCCATGAACCATACCACGGGTCATAATAGGAAAATCGCGGATCGTAGTATGAAAACCAGGGATCGTAATAATGCCATGGCGAATAATATGAATACGGTGAATAATAGGGCCACATGGTACTATATGACCAGGGTGAATAATACGGATATCCATATCCAAAGCCAAGCCCCCAACCAGTTCCCCATGGGCTGTATCCTAAGTTTAAGCTAAAATTCCAATCGGGATCATCGTCAAAATAACCTCCATTGTAATTGTCATTATGAAATTTGTTAAGCCGGTTGGCATATTCATAATCATTATAATCACTCATAAAGAACTCATCCGCCAGGGAATCTTGCATTGCTGAATCCTTAACTGCAGCCTGTTGTGAATATTCTAATGCCGCAGGCTGCTCATCGCTTTTGCGTTGATCAGTTGCAGGATTATAATATATATCATCAACGTAGGCAGTTTTTGTTGTACCGCAGGATGTCAATAACGAAATGCCTGCTAACATAATTGATAATATGTGTAGATTTTTTTTCATAAGCGGCATCTTATTTGAGTTTTATATTAAAAATATTATCGTTTATTTTGCATCTCAATTTTAACAATATAGAAAACAAATTTTATACCAAAATCAATTATGGGAAAATTTTTGACTACCCGCGAAGAAAACTACTCTCAATGGTATAATGAATTGGTGATTAAAGCCGATTTAGCCGAGAACTCAGCTGTTCGCGGGTGCATGGTTATTAAACCTTATGGCTTTGCTATTTGGGAAAAGATGAGAGATGCACTGGATAAGATGTTTAAGGATACCGGTCATGTTAACGCATATTTCCCATTATTCATACCCAAATCGTTTTTTAGTAAGGAAGCCGACCATGTTGAAGGTTTTGCCAAAGAATGCGCCGTAGTTACCCATTACAGGCTGCGAAATAAGGAAGATGGCAATGGCATCGAAGTTGATCCTGAAGCCAAACTGGAAGAGGAGCTTATTGTTCGTCCCACTTCGGAAACAATTATTTGGAATACTTATAAAAACTGGATTCAATCGTATCGCGATCTTCCGATCCTGGTTAATCAATGGGCTAATGTAGTTCGTTGGGAGATGCGTACCCGTTTATTCCTGCGTACCGCTGAATTTTTATGGCAGGAAGGCCACACAGCCCATGCCACTAAAGAAGAAGCTATTGAAGAAACTGAACGCATGCTTGATGTATATGCCGAATTTGCCGAAAAATTCATGGCAGTTCCGGTAATCAAAGGTTTAAAATCAGCAAATGAACGTTTTGCCGGTGCCCTAGAAACTTATTGTATTGAAGCTTTAATGCAGGATGGCAAAGCGTTACAGTCTGGTACCTCGCATTTTTTAGGTCAGAACTTTGCCAAAGCTTTTGATGTACAATTCACGAATAAAGAAGGAAAACTTGATCATGTATGGGCTACATCATGGGGTGTTAGTACCCGGCTTATGGGAGCGCTTATCATGTCGCATTCTGATGACAACGGACTGGTTTTACCTCCAAAATTGGCTCCATTCCAGGTGGTAATTGTTCCAATTTACAAAAACGAAGAACAGTATAAAGCCATAATTGAAGTTGGAAACCGTATGGTGGATGAACTTAAAGCAGTTGGCATTTCTGTTAAATTTGATGACCGCGATACGCATAAGCCCGGTTGGAAATTTGCCGAATATGAACTAAAAGGTGTACCGGTAAGGTTGGCCCTTGGAGCCCGCGATCTCGAAAACGGAACGGTTGAAGTTGCCCGTCGTGATACGCTTACCAAAGAAACGCATCCACAGGAAAGTATTGCAACCTATGTTGCTGAATTACTTGATAAAATACAGGAAAATATTTATAATAAAGCTCTGAACTACAGAGAAGATCATACTTTTAAGGCCGATAACTGGGATGAGTTTGTTCAGATACTCGAAAACAAAGGAGGCTTTGTTTATGCTCATTGGGACGGCACTCCTGAGACAGAACAGGCTATTAAAGAAAAAACAAAAGCCACTATTCGATGTATTCCTCTGAATAACCCGCCTGAAGAAGGGAAATGCATATTTTCAGGTAAACCTTCAAAGGAAAGAGTACTTTTCGCAATTTCGTATTAACATCAATAAAATATATATGAGCCACCTTCGGGTGGCTTTTTTAATTGACGTAACTT